>JAVJSY010000109.1:0-29946 GCA_040219175.1 Kiloniellales bacterium | reverse complement strand
CGAACTCATGCACCGACGGCGGCAGCAGCAGGCTCTGATCGACCTGCCAGGGACGGAACGTCTTCTTCATGCAGATCTTGAATCAAATCCCGCCGCACGCCGCCACCTAAATCTGGCAAATTCTCGGACAGGCTCCTAGCCTGGATATCTCACCAGGATAGGGCCGTCATCGCGTCGGGGGGAGTCCGATCCGCTAGGAGAAGGTCGAGAAGCGTAGCCTTGTGCTACGCTTGAGGCCTTCGACACGGCGGGCGGCCCGCCCGACGCGACCCGAAGGGTGGGCGATACAAGCCGACAGACTGCGTCAAAGCGCTTGCCCGATGCCGACGGCATCGCGCTGCGCACCTTTCCTAGTCTGTCGGCTTGTATCGCCCATGACGACCCTATCCTGGTGAGATATCCAGGCTAGAGTTTGTTGAGATTCAGTGTGAATTGATGAGTGCGGCGCAAGCCTAGATCATGGCGCTGAAGCTGTTATCGGATTTGTCGCAGCGCCGGGCGATGCGGACGCTGCGAGATGCAGATGAGCGTGCCACGCTCATTCATCTCCTCAATGATCCAGTTGCTGTCGAAAGCCTTGTCCGCCAGCAACGCATCGAACTCGAGCCCTTGGATCAAGGCCGCGACGCCGACTGTATCGTCGCGGTTGCCAGGCAAGAGCTCGAAGCGCGCGAGGCTGCCGAGCGCATCGGTTAGAGCAAGGATCTTGGTGGTCCAGCCTCCCTTGGACTTGCCTATAGCCTGACTGAGAGCCCCCCTTTTGAGCCCTGCCCGTGGCGGTGAATCTTCACTATAGTACCATCGATTATCGCCACTTCCATGTCGGGCTCATCCGATAAGGCCTTGAACATGCGATCAAAAACCCCAGCGCGCGCCCAGTCTCGGAAGCGACGCTATAGCAGGATGATGTCAAATCGAAGCGATTTGACATCATCCTGCTATACAGGTTTGAAACATAGAGCAGAGTCTCGCGAACAGGTGATTCCAACTGGTCGCGATCTGCTCTAGACCGTGTTCCACTTGCCGAACTCCGGCGGTAGGCCGTGCCATTGCGCACCCGTCCGGGCAATCCAGAAAACCGCTTCCAGAAACCGCCGCGGATCGCTTCCTGTCCGACCAGGATCACACTTCCGGCCCAAACAATGGGCCTCCATCTTCTCCCACTGACGATCCGTGATGATGAACCTGCTCTCGTCCATTCATGTCTCCTCGTTTGGAGCCTTGAATCACAACGACAACAATTTGAGGATCCTAGTTCTCAACAGGCCCTAGACCGCGCCTTGCCGAGATCTCTGCGCGAGGAGCCGGTGACCTCTCAATCGAAGACTATTGATTCTTTTCCGCGCGTTTTGCACTCTTGGCACAGGGATTGCAGCATTTGACGCATTCTCGTTTCTATAAGGCATGCAGGAATCGTCTGCGACGGCGACCTCTACGGAGGTCGAGAGACTTGAGGAGACACGCAGACGACACCAAGCACAACAGGTCAAGAATTGGGAGGGGATGACATGACACTTTTGAAGCTTTTGGGAGGAGGACTGTCTTCGGTCGCCGATCTGGCAAGCGATTTTCGTTCGCTTCTGCCAGGCGCGCAGTCCACCGAAGCAGCCTTGCAGAACGGCCCCGCCGCGCAGGACGAGGTCATCATCGGTTTGGACCTGGATGTGTCGTTCGGTGTGCAGCCTGCCCTCGCGGTGGGGCTGGAATCGCTGTCCGTCGAAAGCGCCGATGGCGACGACACAATCTTGGGCGCCGGACTGGCGCTTTCCTTGTTTGCGCCCGCGGGCTTCGGAATCGCCGGTTCGGAGATCATGACAGGGGATGGGCGGGACAGCGTCATCGGGCTGGGCACGACCATCGGTGGCCTTTCTGGCCTTGGGCAAGGGATCGCAGGCGGCATCGCCCACAGCGACATCGACACCGGCTCGGACAAGGACTTGGTCAAGGGTGCCACGATGGTGATCCCGGGAGACGAGGGTGCCGCTTCGGGCAACGGGATCGAGAGCAGCAACATCTGGACCGGCAGCGGGGCCGACGCGGTGGTTGCCAAGGCTCTGGCCCTGATCGGCGAGACGGGCGACGGCAGCGAAACCAACGGGTTCCTCGACAGTTACGTCAACACCGGTGGCGGCCACGATAGCGTCATCGCCGAGACCTCGGCGCTTGTGGGCCGCGGCGGTCAGGCGAACTTCTTCGACGCTGTGGATGGCACGACGATCTTGACCGCCGGCGGCGACGACAGGGTGGTCGCCAAGGCGAAGCTCTGGGGCGACAGCGATACGGAGCTGGTGCGGGCCGACGGTTTCGACAGCTCCTCCGTCAGTAGCGGCAAGGGAGACGACGTTGTCATCGGACGCGTGCAGCTGACCGGCGGACCGGGCAGCGACCTCAGCGACTCCGACGGTTTCGACGACACCAATGTCGTCACCGGGGAGGGCGATGACTTCGTGTTCGGGAAGTCGAGCCTCTCCGGCGAGGACCTGCTGGCGGCCTACGGCGACGGCTTCTTCAATCTGAGCGATGTGAACGTCGTCAGCACCGGCGACGGGAACGACCGGGTCGTCGGGATTGGCGCCAAGGTCGCGATCGCCAACCCGGACGGCATACGCCCCGTCGACCAGCAAACCTCGGAGGGGTTCGACAACTATACGGTCCGGCTGGGCGACGGCAATGACGAGGTCGTGGCGCGCGGCGCGTCGGCCGGAATCAAGGACGCCATCATCAAGGGTGGAGACGGCAACGACATCCTGGATCTACATAGTGGGACCGGCATGGTCGACGGCGGAGACGATCTGGACACGCTGCTGTTGCGCGGTGATTCGAGCGAGTACGACTTCCAGAAGACGGGCAGTCTCGAGGGCACCATCACCGAGATCGCGCCTGGCGGCGTCACCGACATGACGGTCGCCGCGGTCGAGCTGTTTCACTTCGACAACGGCGTTTTCGACTTCGACGCTCTCTTCACCTGACCGCTGCGGCCGTCCCGGCGCTTAACAGCAGGATGATGTCAAATTGACCCGACTTGACATCATCCTGCTATACAGCTTCCAAACATAGGGCAGATTCACGCAAACAGGTGAGTCCACCTACAGGTGAGTCCACCTGATCGCGCCTGCTCGTCCTGCATAGTTATCAAGACCACCATTCTTGTAAAAAATGAGGTCTAGTCAGTGCTTCTCCCGCCCACAGGGCGCAGGTAGCGGGCTGGCCAGGGCAGACCGTTCCAACCGGACTGCCGAATGCGACGCCTTCTTGTCAGGCAGAGGGCGAAATACCGCTTCGCTTGTCGAACCTGCATGCCAGTATCCGCCATCGATCCCAGCTGCCTCGTTTACACCCGACGCCGGTCTCACCACCTTTTAAACGAATGCAGAAAGGGAAAATCACCGCAAAGGCTAGAGATAGAGCCACTGCCAACCAAGATTGGAACGATTATGCCTAAGAAGAGAATCGCCACCATCGTTGCCGCTGTCGCCTTGGCGGTCGCACTTCCAATAGCGCCGGCCATGGCCGCTCCACCACCGCCACACGGTGGTTTTGGGCCACATGCCTTTGGGCCACATGCCTTTGGGCCGGGTCCGGCACCGGGTCCTGTCGCAGCAGCCGTCCATGCCATGGTCGGTGGCCTCGCACACCCTGGGGGCCACCCACCGGGGCCGGGTGGGCCGCCCCTGGTCTAAGAGTCTACCAACGCCTCTCTCCTTCGCCTCGGGCGGACCTTCTCAAGGGCCCGCCCGTTTTTTTTGACCGGCACGAGAGACGTCAGACGCTCAATGCCTTTGAGAGCGCAAAGTACCTCCAGGCTTACAGCAAGACGTCCACCGCAGCTGCTGATCGGGTCGGCATCCAGGCTCTCGGCATAGGCCAGGTTTCAGGACCTCAAAGGCTTGTATCAAGCCAACCCGCACAAGAATGAAGGCGCCCGACCGCCAGGGTCGGACGCCTTCTCAGTTACAAAGCCCCAGCCAACGCTGGGAAAATGTCTAGGCTCCAGTGGTCCGATCCGAACGCTTGGATCCCAAGCGTTCGGTGAATCGGCCCACTAACGTGTTGAGCTGGTGGGGCAGCTTATCCAGAGGGATGGGAACCATCCCTCTGGGTTGCACCACTAGAAGAGGCCTTCGATCTCACCGGCATCGTTCAGGTAGATCTTGTTGGCGGCCGGCACGCGGGGCAGGCCCGGCATGGTCATGATGTCGCCGCAGACCACCACGATGAACTCGGCACCGGCAGACAGGCGCACCTCGCGAACCGCGACCGTGTGGCCCGAGGGCGCACCCTTCAGGTTCGGATCGGTCGAGAAGGAGTACTGGGTCTTGGCCATGCAGACCGGAAAGTGGCCGTAGCCCTGATCCTGCAGCTCCTTGAAGCGGGTCCGGACGGCCTTGTCGCCCTGAATATCCGCAGCGCCGTAGAGCTTGGTGGCGATGGTCTTGACCTTGTCCCACAGCGGCATGGCGTCCTCGTAGACCGGCGCGAAGTTGCTGGTCTCCTTCTCGATCATGCCGACGACGTGCTGCGCCAGATCCTCGGTGCCCTTACCGCCCTCGGCCCAGTGGTTGCAGCGGATGGCAGTCGCGCCCAGCTGACCGGCGACCTCTCGGACGGCTTCCACCTCGGCGTCGGTATCGGTGATGAAGCGGTTGATGGCAACCACCACCGGCACGCCGAAGGACTTCACGTTCTTGATGTGACGGGCCAGGTTCTCGCAGCCCTTCTTCACCGCCTCGATGTTCTCGGAGCCCAGATCCTCCTTGGCCACACCGCCGTGCATCTTCAGCGCACGGATGGTGGCGACGATCACCGCGGCATCCGGCTTCAGACCGGCCTTGCGGCACTTGATGTCGAAGAACTTCTCGGCACCCAGATCGGCACCGAAGCCGGCCTCGGTCACCACATAGTCGGCCAGCTTCAGCGCTGTCTCGGTGGCGATCACGGTATTGCAGCCGTGTGCGATGTTGGCGAAGGGGCCACCGTGGATGAAGGCCGGGTTGTTCTCCAGGGTCTGCACCAGGTTCGGGGCCAGCGCATCTTTCAGCAGCACGGCCATGGCGCCGGGCGCGGAGAGCTCGGCCGCGGTCACCGCCTTCTTCTCGCGGGTGTAGGCGACGACGATCTTGCCCAGACGCTCGGTCAGATCCTTCAAATTACGCGACAGGCAGAAGATGGCCATGATCTCGGAGGCGACGACGATGTCGAAGCCGTCCTCGCGGGGGAAGCCGTTGGCGACGCCGCCGAGCGAGGAGTTGATCTGGCGCAGCGAGCGGTCGTTCATGTCGACGACGCGGCGCCAGGCGACGCGGCGCGCATCGATGCCCAGCTGGTTGCCCCAGTAGATGTGGTTATCGACCAGCGCCGACAGCAGGTTGTGCGCAGCACCGATGGCGTGGAAGTCACCGGTGAAGTGCAGGTTGATGTCCTCCATCGGCACGACCTGTG
This sequence comes from Kiloniellales bacterium, assembly GCA_040219175.1. Lineage (GTDB taxonomy): Bacteria > Pseudomonadota > Alphaproteobacteria > Kiloniellales > JACOMY01 > JACOMY01. The sequence continues at coordinate 24,507 of JAVJSY010000109.1, read as the reverse complement.
CGTAACCGCCGCCGGCAGCACCGCCCTTGACGCCGAAGCAGGGGCCCAGCGAGGGCTCGCGCAGGCAGATCATGGCCTTCTTGCCGATGCGGTTCAGACCGTCGCCCAGGCCGACCGTGGTGGTGGTCTTGCCCTCGCCCGCAGGCGTGGGGTTGATCGCCGTCACCAGGATCAGCTTGCCGCGCGGCCGGTCTTCCAGGCTGCGGATGTATTCCAAGGAGACCTTGGCTTTGTAAGGCCCATAGTTCAGCAGGGCATCGTTCGGGATGTCGACCTTGGAACCGATTTCATGGATCGGCTTCATGGTCGCTTCGCGGGCAATCTCGATATCGCTCTTGGGCATTATGGTCCCCTCGTCAGGACGGTCGGTCGCTTGATTGAAAGTCGCAGCAGGCTACGGCGGAAGCACACTAGTCGCCGCATGACGGTGGCAATATCTCAAGGACGACAGCACGAGTGCCCAAATCCGCCATCCAATGACATATTTCCGACCGGTAGCGGCACCGCCTAGGAAGACGAGAGACCGCGAACCGCGTCGAGGCCGACCGGGCCGCCCTGAAACTCGGCCATGGCGTCGATCAGGCAATCCCAGACATAGCAAGCTGAGGCGGAGTCGAAGAGAAGGTGATAGGCAAGCGTGCCCTCCATGTCCTGGCGGCAGATCGAGGCCGACATGCGGGCGAAGGAGGTCTGCGCGATCGAGAGATCGGCAAACTTGGCCGGACGCAGGTCGACACCGCAAAGCTTTGCCAGCATGGAATCGCTCTTGTCGCCGGTCACCAGGAACCAAGCATGGGTCTCTTGCCGGGGCAGCGGATAGCCGCGCTGCTTGCTTCGTGCCCTTTTCCAGGCATCCTCCAAGGCAGCCGGATCCTCTGCTCCCTGCTGCAGGCCTCCCAGCAGAAAGAGCTCTTCGTCGGCCAGACGCAGTGCCAGACCGCCATCCTCTTGCGGCGCTGCCTGGTTGGGCGCAGCGGGAACCACGATCCCTTTAGTTTTCAGCCACTTGCAAGTGCCTACACCCTTGAAGCCGAAGCGAGGAAGGGGCGAGAGGTCGGCCAGGCCCATACGTTTGGCCGTCGCCACTTCATCGCCGGCCGTGCGGTAGCTGACCGCCACGGTGGAGAGTCCGAGCTCGTCGAAGCGCGCGCCGGCAGCCAGCACACGCTGGTGCGCGAAAGAGCGGCGAAGTTGGAGGACTGCGGTCATGTTGCTCACATCTCCTGACGCTTGTTGTCCGGGTCGTAGAAGTGCGGTTTGCAGGCCGTGGCTTCCAGCAGGCGACCGTTGCTGCGCTTGATCCGCAGGCTGTCGCCCACCTCGGTGTCGGCCGGCGCATAGGCGAGCCCGACGATCGCACCCATGGCTTCCGAGAGCGCGGCCGAGGTGACGAAGCCGACCATCTCGCCCGCCTCGCTCAGCAGAATGTTGCTCTCCAGCGGGATCGGCTGGTCCTTGGGCAGGGTGAAGCCGACCAGGCGTCGCTTGGAGGGGTGCCGGCGCCGCAGCTCAATGGAACGCTTGCCGACAAAGAAAGGCTTCTTCTTGGACACCGCCCAGGTCATGTCGACCTCGTCCGGCGTGGTCATGGCATCGGTGTCCTGGCCGATGATGATGTGCCCCTTCTCCAGGCGCAGCACGCGCTGCGCCTCGACGCCGAAGGGCTTGATCCCCTCTGCCTCACCGGTCTCCAGCAGCAGGCTCCAAAGTGCCTCGCCGTAGCCTGCCGGCACATGGATCTCGTAGCCCAGCTCGCCGACGAAGCCGACCCGAAGGAAGCGCGCGGGAATGCCGGCGATCTGGCCTTCTCTCAAGCCCATATAGGGGAAGGCCTCGGCCGAGAAGTCGATGTCGCTTTCCAGCTTCTCCACCACGACGCGGGACTTGGGCCCGGCAATGTTCACCGCGGCATAGCCGGCGGTGACATGGGACACATCCACCTCCAAGCGCCACTGCGCGTTCCACCACAGCATCTGCCGGTAGACCCGATCGACGCCGCTGGTGGTGGCTGTGACGTAGTAGTGGTCTTCGCTGAAGCGGCAGGCCACACCGTCATCAATCACCACGCCCTGCTCGTTGGTCATCAAGAGGTAGCGCGAGCGGCCGACCGGCTGCTTCTTGTAGGCAAAGGTGTAAAGCCGATTCATGAATTCGGCCGCATCGGGTCCGCGGATCTCAAGCCCGCCCAGGGTCGAGACATCGATCAGACCGACGTTAGAGCGCACGTTGCGCACTTCCTTCAGGATGGTCTCCTCGCGCGCACTTCGATCCCCGTAGTAGGCCGGGCGCCACCAGAGGCCCGCCGTCATCATCACCGCCCCCAGCGCCTTATGGCGATGATGCATGGGGGTGAAGCGCTCCGGTTCGAAGACACGGCCGCCCAGCACGCCCAGGGTCTCGGCCGAGAAGGGCGGGCGGGCCGTGGTGACGCCGGTCTCGGACACGCTGCGCCCGGTCGCCTTGGCCATCAGGCGGGCCGTGGCCAGCGCCGAATGGCGCCCCTGGCTGGGTCCCATGCCGACGGTCGAGAAGCGCTTGACCAGTTCCAGCTCGTTGTAGCCCTCGGCAACCGCGTTCTGGATGTCCTTGATCTGCAGATCCTCGTCGAAATCGACGAAGTCTTTGCCGCGGCGATGCTTGAAGATCGGCCAGGGGTGGTTGATGCCGGCCGCGCCCCGATCGTCGGGAACCACCGGTGCCTCTCCGGCATCGAGGCCCAAGGCCTGGGCCGCCTTCCAACCGCCGGCCGCGCCCTCGGCTTCGACCGCGTCGAGGTCGTAGGAGGAGTTCAGCGAGCCGGCCAGGCTCATGCCGGCCGGTAGATTGGCGATGGTGAAGTGCGCCGCCGCGTCGTCGTAGGACAGACGGCCGCCCGCCTGCAGAGCCAACTGATAGGTCGGCGTGTAGCCGACCGACATGGCCAGCAGATCGCAATCGATGCCGACGCTGCCGTGGTCGTAGTCCCCCGGTCCGTTCAGCCGGGACACGCGCACAGACCCCAGGTGCAGGCCGTCACGTCTCGCAACCGCTTCTTGGATACAATGCCCGGCCTGGATCTTGAACCCGCGGTCCTGTGCTGCTGCTGCCAGCGGTCCAGCGCCCGGACCATCGCGCAGCTCCACCACGGCTGCCACCTCGACACCGCAGTCCGCCAGGTCCAGCGCCACGCCATAGGCGTGGTCGTTGCCGGCCAGCACCACGGCCCGGCGTCCCGGACGGACGCCGTAAAGGCGAATCAGGCGCTGTGCGGCAGAGCCCAGCATGACGCCCGGCAGATCGTTGTTGCGGAACTGTGCCGGCTGCTCGATGGAGCCCTGCGCCAGCACCAGCTGTTTGGCTCTGACCTTGTAGAGGCGATTGCCCTTGATCACCGGCAGATAGTGGTCGGCGAACCAGCCGTTGCAGAGCGCATCGGTCATGACGTCCAGACCCTGCGTCGCCTCGACCTCTGCCACCAGGGCCTCGCGACGACGCAGCCCGCTTGCCGCATCGGCATCGAAGCGGGCGTAGGACAGCGCACCGCCAAGTTGCGGATTTTCCTCGACCAGCAGCACTTCGGCCCCGGCGCGCGCAGCCTGAATCGCTGCCTTCATGCCGGCCGGACCGCCGCCGACCACGACCAGATCGTAGAAGAGATAGGCCTTGTCGAAGTAGCCATGCTCGGCTTGCGGATCGACCCGGCCGAGCCCGGCCTTCTTGCGAATCAGCGGCTCCCAATAGCGGTCGAAGCGCGGACTGTTGAAGGTCCGATAATAGAAACCCACCGGCATGAAGCGGCCGAAACGGTCCAGATGGCGATCCTGGTCCTTCTTCAAGCTACCGGTGTAATTCTGCCCGGTCACCGTCAGGCCCTCGCTGATCGCCTTGCGATCGGCCAGGATGTTCGGCTCTCCGGGAAGCTGCACCAGGGTGTTGGCATCCTGGCCGGCCATGGTCAGCACGCCGCGTGGGCGGTGATACTTGAAAGAGCGCGACAGCAGCCAGACATCGTTGGCGGCAAGCGCAGAGGCGATCGTGTCGCCGGCCAGACCTTGATAGGACTGGCCCTCGAACGTGAAGCTGACGGGCTTGCCGTGGTCGATCCAGATGCCGGCCGGCGCGGTCAGGCGATTGCCGCCCTGCACCGTTCCAGACTTGGCCCCAGAATTGGCCCCAGACTTTGTAGCGCTGTCTTTCGTGGTGGCTGCGCTCGACATCAGGCGGTCTCCTCACGGGGGTCAAAGTCGACGCGCTCTTTGAAGAGCTCGCTTGCCGGATAGGTGCGCAGGATCTCGTCGGTCGCGGTGTTGCGCTCGGCAATGAACCAGTAGCTGCTGGCCGTGTGGCACCACCACTCGCGCACCACGCCCAGGGTGTTGTTCGACAGGAAGACGTGATCGGCCCAGGCCGAATCGTCCAGGTCGCGCGGATCGGGTTGCGGGATCACCTCGCCGCCACAGGCGAACTCGGAGATGTTGCGGGGCCCGTTCAAGGGGCAGGTCAGGATTTTCATGGCAGCATACCCCTCTAGTGACTGGCCGCCGTGGCGCCCATCTCGTTGACCAGGTCGAAGGTCTTGAAACGGCTGAGCCGGAAGGGCTCCAGCAGCGCCGGCTGCTTCTCCTTGGCAATGCACTCGGCCATGGTCAGGCCGGTGATCGGTGTCGCCTTGAAGCCCCAGGTGCCCCAGCCGGCGTCCAGCCAGTAGTTGCGCAAGGGGCTCTCGCCCATGATCGGGCTGTAGTCCGGCGTCATGTCGGTGATGCCGGCCCACTGCCTAAGCAGGCGCACCGTGGCAAGGAAGGGGAAGAGCTCGAGCGTGTGCCCGATCAGGCTCTCCTTCAAATCCAGGGTCGAGCGTGTGGAGTAGAGCTCGTAGGGGTCAGAGCCGCCGCCGATCACCAGCTCGCCGCGCGAGGTCTGCGAGACATAGGCGTGCAGCGCCGAGGAGGAGACCAGCGGGTTGAGGAAGGGCTTCAAGGGCTGGGTCACCATGGCCTGCAGCGGGAAGCTGCGGATCGGCAGCCGGAAGCCGGCCATCTTGGAGACAATGCTGGAGTGGCCGGCGACAGCCTGGATGATGTTGCCGGCGCGGATCGTCCCACGGCTGGTTTCGACCCCGACCACGCGGTCGCCCTCTTTTACAAGCCCGACCGCTTCGGTCCTTTGGTGCACCTCGACACCCTTTTCCATAGCCCGTGCAGCATAGCCCCAGGCCACCGCATCGTGTCGGCCGGTGCCGCCATCGGGATGCCACAGCCCGGCAAGGATCGGATAGCGATGGTCTTCGGGCATGTGCAGATTGGGGACGATCTCGCGGATCTGCTTGCGGTCCACCAGCTCGATGTTGGTGCCGCAGTGCTTGCCGACCTCGGCGCGCATGCGGAAGGTCCGCACGGTGGCGTCGGAATGCGCCAGGGTCAGCTGTCCGCGCTGGGTATAGAGCATGTTGTAGTCGAGCTCTTCGGAGAGCGTCTGGAACATATCCACGCTCTGCTTGTAGAAGCGCACCGACTCCGGTGTGATGTAGTTGGATCGGATCACCGCGGTATTGCGCGCCGTATTGCCGCCGGCGAGGTAACCCTTGTCGATCACGCAAACAGAGGTGATGCCGTGGTAATGCGAGAGGTAATAGGCTGTTGCCAATCCGTGCCCTCCCGCCCCGATGATGACGACATCGTAGGAGGGCTTGAGGTCCGTCGCGAAACGAAAGTCGGGTCGCGGCGAATACTGGCCGGTGAGGCCGTGTTTGAGCAGAGCAAAGACCATGCTCGCTATCTAGACGGATGCAGCTGCGACCGGAGGGCTGCAATCGACACAAACAGCCGCCGATGCGTCATGGGCGCCAAGGAGGACGCGAGAGATGAATAGAGCCAGCCTGGCAACGCCGATCGGCTGTATCGGCCTGGTTGAACACGATGGCGCGATCGTCGAGATTGACTGGACGCAAGGTGAGACGGCGCCGAGCACGCCTCTCCTCCAGCGCGCGGCAGAGCAGATCCGCGCCTACTTCGCCGGGGAGCTGACGGTCTTCGACCTGCCCCTGTCCCCGGCAGGCGGCGAGTTCCAGCAGGCGGTGATGCAGGCCCTCATCGCCATCCCCTTCGGCCAGACCAGGACCTATGGCGAGATCGCCAAGGATCTCGACACCTATGGCCAGCCGGTTGGCGCCGCCTGCGGGGCCAATCCGATCCCGATCGTCATCCCCTGCCACCGCGTGCTCTCAGCCAATGGTCTTGGCGGCTTTTCCGCCCGCGGCGGAGTCGAGACCAAGATCGCGCTTCTGAAGCACGAGAATGCTTATCCCTTTTTGGTCTAGCCTACTCGGATAGGGCTGCGATCTCGACTGCGACCCCAGCGGCTGCCAGAGACCCGGCGAGCGGGGTCGGTGGCGGGGCGTCGGTTACCAGCGTGGAGAAGCTCTGCGGTGCTGCGATCTTGACCAGGGCCGAGCGTAGGAACTTGGAGCTGTCTGCCAGCAAGACCGCGCGGCGCGCGTTGGCCAGGACTGCCGACTTGATCGCCACCTTCTGCGGGTCGAAGTCCATGGGGCTGCCATCCTCGGCAAAACCCGAACAGCCAATGAAGGCGATGTCCACGGCGATCCCACTCATTGCTTTGGCGGCCGCATCGCCAACCAAGGATCCGTCGGCACCGCGCACCTGACCGCCGGCGACATAGACCTCGACGGACTGATCGCCACCCAACAGCAGGGCGGCGGGCATATTGTTGGTGAAGACCACCCGCAAGGGCTTGCCCAAGAGCTCGCGCGCCAAGGCCTCGATGGTGGTACCGACGTCCAGATAGATGGCGGCGCCGTCGGGCACCAGCCCGGCCGCCAGCGCGCCGATGCGCAGCTTCGAATCGATCGCCATCACCTGCTTGTGGCGATATCCGACCCTTACCCGATCGTCTGGCGCCCCGACGCCGCCATGAAAGCGCTGCAGGAGACCGGCCGCGTCCAAGCGGATCACGTCGCGACGGATGGTTTGCGTCGACACCTGAAAAACCGCAGCCAGGTCTTCCAGGCTGGCAAAGCCGCGTGCCAGCACGATCTCGAGCAGACGCGACTGGCGCTGGCTCATTCCACCGCCCTCACCTTCTGCAGATCTTTCCTTGAGAATCACCGGATCCATAGTCGCTCCTCGGCACCTGGCGCGTCAGCCCCGATAGAGCTGGACAAGAAGACGTCAGAAAACTTACATAATTGTGTGTGAGTCTGAAAACCCCTTGCAGACCAATCTGCGGAACCCAAACAATGCTCGCCTTCAATGCAGACCGCAGCCAACTGATTTCCCAGGCCCGCAGCTTCGATCCATGGAACTTGGTCTGGGGTGAGAACCGCGTGCCCGACGGCTCTATTGCCGCCAGTCCCCAGGACGCCTTGGCGTGGCTTTTTGCACAGCCCAGAGTGCGCCGCGTCCCGCTCGCGGTGATCGGACCCAAGGCCGCTTCGGAGCAACAGCGAAACCTGGCGGAGGCCTTGGGCCGACGCTTGGCCGAACTGGGCATGACGATGATCACCGGCGGGCGTGGCGGCGTCATGGAGGCCGCCAGTCGTGGACATCTCGACGCCGGTGGCCTACCCATCGGCATCCTGCCCGACGATGAGTGGCAGAGCGCGAACGACTATGTGGCCCTGCCTTTGGCGACCGGGGTGGGCGTTGCCAGAAATGCCATCATCGCCCGCGCAGCCTTCGCCCTGATCGCCATAGGCGGTGAATATGGGACACTCTCAGAAATGGCGCTGGGCCTGCACTTCAAGCGCCTGGTGATCGGATTGAACGATGCGCCGCAGGTCCAAGGGGCCGTCTATCTCGAGGACATTGACCAGGCGCTCGATCGCGTCGCGCTCCGGCTTTTTGCGTTGGAGAGGTGACCTTCTTTACACTGCTGGTAATGTGTAATAAAACGATCACGAATGGATGATATGTAAAATTTCTCTCGAACGTGATGAAGCGAACGGAGCCTCCGCGTGCGTGCCGTCACACTCGCCTATCTTGTCTATCTGGCCGCGCCGATTGCCTTGCTCTTGGTCGGCTCTTTCGGTGAGCGCTGGACGAACACGCTTCTGCCCAGCGGATTCACCGGCAGCTGGTATCAAGAGCTGGCAGAGGATCCGAGCTTCAGACGCGCCTTTCAGACCAGCCTGATCGTGGTGCTGGCGACCTGTCTGGTAAACGCCTTGATCGGTATCCCACTCGCCTACGCCATCCACACCGCTGCCAGAGCCGGGGTCAAGGTGGCCGCCCGCGTGCTCTCGCTGCTGCCGATCGCGGTGCCGGAGCTGGTGCTGGCCTTTGGCTTCATCCTGATCTTCTCGAGCGACTGGCTGCCCTTTCTCGGCTCCACCTGGCTGCTGGTGGCGGGTCATGTGGTGCTGACCCTGCCCTATCTGCTGAACGTGCTGCTGGCCGATCTGGCCAGCCTCGGTCTTGACGAGCTGGAGCAAGCCGCCGCCAGTCTGGGTGCCGATCTGCGCCATCGCCTCTTCGATATCGTCCTGCCCGGCCTTCGTCACAGCCTCATGACCGGCCTGATCACCGTCGCGGCGATTTCGATCGGCGAGTTTCAACTCTCGAACCTGGTCGCCGGCTTTCTCAATCGCACCTACCCGGTTCTCTTGCTGCAGGCCTTCTACGGCGCCACCGGCTTTGCCTGTGCGGCGACCGTGGTCCTGCTGGCGCTAGCGCTGGCGGCCTCTGCGGCAGGCGCACTGACCGCCCGCACGGCGCGCGGAACCTGAGGACGGCCGGCGCATGTGCACTTTTCACCCAAGACCGGATCGCACTCCGGTTCCCCTTCACCCCGACATTCTCATCAAAGAGGAGAAACGGTTATGATTCGTTTGTTTGCTTTGGCAGCGACGGCAGCCCTGGTCCTGCCTACACTCGCCCTGGCCCAGGAGGGTCCAGAACTCTACGACGGCGAAAAGGCGCTCTACGAGGCGGCCGCGGAAGAAGGCCTGGTGGTCTCCTTCGACACCGGCCCGACCTGGGCGAACTGGAAAGCCCAGTTCAAGGCCTTCACCAAGCGCTATCCGGAGATCCAGATGGTCTATAACGACCTGGGTTCGGCTGCCACGGTGGTGGCCCTGGAGAAGTCGCGCAATCGCCCGCAGGCCGATACCGCCTACTACTTCGCCGGCTCCGCCTTGGACGCCGCCGAGAAGGGCGTGGTGACCGGCTTCGAGCCGGTGAACTTCGACAAGCTGCCGGCCGCCTTCAAAGACAAGGATGGCAAGTGGTTCACCATCCACACCCTGAACGTCGCCTTCCTGGTCAACACCAAGCTGGTCAAGGAGGTGCCGAAGAGCTGGGCCGATCTGGCCAAGCCGGAGTACAAGAACGCCATCGTCTATCTCGATCCGCGCTCCACCGGGCAGGGGCAGGTCGTGGTCTTCGCCGCCACCTTCGCCAATGGCGGCGACATGGACAATGTTAAGCCGGGCGTCGACTATCTGGCCAAGCTGCACGCCGACGGGAATGTTCTGCGCGTCGTGGGAACCACTCCCTACGCCCAGTTCCTGAAGGGCGAGATCCCGATCTGGATCGGCTACGAGAACGACGGCTTGAAGGCCAAGTACACCGACGGCATGGGCGATGCCGTGGCCGTGGTGATGCCGGAAGAGGCCTCGGCCGCCGCCCCCTATGCCATCAGCCTGGTGAAGGACGGCCCCAACCCCAACGCCGGCAAGCTCTGGCTCAACTTCATCATGACCGACCAGGGCCAGGCCCGCTTCGCCGACGGCTTCGTCAGGCCCTCCGTGCCGGGCGTCGCCCTGCCGGAAGAGGTCGCGGCCAAGATGCCGCCGGCCCCGCAGCTAAGGCCCCTGGATGTCGCCAAGGCCAAGAACATGAAGGCTGAAATCGACAAGGCCTGGGCCGAGGCCGTGCTGGCCCAGTAACCGGCCCAGTAAGCGACCCTGTAAGCGTCCCAGTAAGCGTCCCAGTAAGCGTCCAGGAGGACGACCATGCTACCGGCCGGCCTACGCCTTGCCTTTGCCACCCCGGGGCTGGTCGTCCTCCTGCTTTTTTTCCTGCTGCCGCTCTCCGTCTTGGTGGGAGAAGCAGCGGAAGACGGCGGTGCCGCCTTCGGGCGAGTCTTCGCCGATCCGGTCTTCTGGAAGGGTGTCAAGGGCACCCTGGTGCTGGGAATTTCGGCACCGCTGGCCTCTCTCATCGTCGGCACCATGGTCGCCATGCACCTGGCGCGGCTGAGCGAGCGCGCCCGCACCATCTATCTCTTCGTCATCTCGCTGCCCCTCACCTTCTCCGGTCTGATCGTTGCCTATGGTTTCATTTTGGTGTTCGGGCGTGCTGGCTTCGTCACCCTCTTGCTGGCCGAGATCGGCTTCGATCCTGCGGTGATCGGCGCCTTCATCTACTCGCCGGTCGGCCTGGGTCTGGCCTACAGCTACTATCTCATTCCCCGTGTCGTGCTGGTGGTGCTACCGGCGCTGACGAACTTCGATCTTAACCAGATCGCAGCCGCGCGATCGCTCGGCGCCAGCCTGGCGCGCGCGCAGATCGACATCCTCTTGCCGCAGATCCTGCCCAGCCTGGTCGCCGCCTTCTGCCTGACCGCCGCGGTCGCCATCGGCGCCTATGGCACAGCACTTGCCTTGGTCGGCACGCAGGTGAACATCTTGCCCTTGGTGCTCTATTCCAAGATCTCCGAGACCGGGTCCGACTTTCCTGCCGCCGCCGCCCTCTCCGTCATCCTGATGGGCACCTGCTGCAGTGTCATCCTTCTGGCCGAACTGGTCGGCAAGCGTCCGCGCCGCAGACGCGAAGCGGTCTACGCCAGACCGAATTGAGGCTCAACGCGGTTAGCAGACGGACCCTGGAGGCAGCGGCCTCCAACGTGCCTCACGCGCTCCGGCGCAGGGGCTGCACAGGAGCGATCGTCATGCCCTCGCTCTCTGCACGCTTGGCTTGGAACAGCTCTACCAGCGCATCGATGACGATGCGTACGCGCGGAACCTGGCGCAGGTCGGCATGCACCAGCAACCAGTGCGTCGCGGTCTCGATTGGTGGCGTCAGACGCCTGAGAGCGGGGTCGCTATCGCCGAAAAAGCAGGGCAGCACGCCGACGCCGTTGCCATCGCGGATCGCGCGGGCCAGCACCATGCCGTTATTGGTCCTGACCTCGGCGCGGCGTTCGCCCAGGAGGGCGAGTTGCCAGGCCTGGCCCGGCATGTAGCTATGATTCTCGTCGAAACCGACCCAGGGCAGCGCCCTCAAGGCCTCGTCGCTGCCCACGCCTTGCGCGGCAAGCGCCTCGGTGCCGTAGACCGCATAAGCAAAATTGCCTAGCTTGCGGCGAACCACGCTTGCCAGCTCTGGCACCTGCGGCCGGATCGAAAGGTCGGCCTCGCGCCGTGACAGGTTGGCCGAGATATGGTTGACCGCAATCTCGAACTCGATGCAGCGGTTGTTTTCCCTGAGCACCTTGAGGTGGCGCCCCAGAAAGTCCGCCATGGTCTCGTCAACGGAAATGCGAACGCTACCCAGATGCGTGTTACCAAGACCGGCAGCCCGGCGCTCTATCGCTTGGGCTGCCTGCTCCATCTGCCGGGCTTCCTCCAGCAGATCCAGCGCCTGATGGGTCGGCTGGAAGCCCTCGGGCAGGCGCTCGAACAGGGGGAAACCCATGGCCTCTTCCAAGGCCTTGATGCGCCGCGCCACGGTCGGATGGCTAACCCGCAACCGCTTTGCCGCTGCCGTGAGGTTGCCCTCCTCGACCAAAGCCAGGAAAACGCGCAGGTTGTCCCAATCACCACTCATTGATCCAGCTTACCAGCGCTGGCGCCCCTTTGCCTGTACATTTTTCTACAGCAGGCACTCATAATCGTCAGCAGACGTTCGCTGGTGTTCGACGCTAGGTTACCAATCGAGATTGAGAATCGTTCCTATCGAGGAGCCGGAACGTCATGCTTTTGGAACCGCGTCTTTGGGCCTTCACCAAGGGTCTTCGCTGGCGCATCGTCTATGCCGTCGCCGTCGGCATGGCAGCGGTGGTCTGCGGGGTCGCCCGACTGGCCCTGCTGGGCTGGCTGATCGCGGCCATCTTTGCCGGCGCCGATACCCGCGACCTGCTGCTGCCGATCGCCGGTGTTGCCCTGGTCATGATCCTGCGCGGCTTTCTAGAGCAGTGGCGCGCCATGGTGGCCCATCGCACCGCTGCCCGGGTGCAGAAGCGCCTGCGCCGGCTGTTGTTCGAAAAGGTCGCAGAACTGGGTCCGGGCTATGTCGCCAGCCAGCGCTCGGGCGAGCTGACCTTGACGATGGTCGATGGGATCGAGCAGCTGGAGACCTATTTCGGTACCTATCTGCCGCAGTTCCTGATCTCCCTGCTGACGCCGCCGGCGATCTTCCTCTTCGTCGCCTGGCTCGACCTGCCGGTCGCTTTGGTGATGCTGGTCTTTGCGGTCATCGCGCTGGTGGCGCCGGCTGCCTGGCACAATCTCGACTGGCGGAACGCCAAGACCCGGCAGGTGGCCTATGGCGACTTCGCCTCCGACCTTCTGGACTCGATCCAGGGTCTGGCGACGCTGAAGGCCTTCGGTCGCTCGCGTGAGCGGCGAGCGCGCTTGGCCCAACGCGCCGAGCACCTTTCCCGCACGACCCTCTGGGTGCTGGCCACCAATACGCTTTCGCGAGGCATTACCGATGCCTCCATCGCCATCGGTGCCGCGGCGGCGCTGACCCTGGGCGCCTTCCGGGTCGAAGCGGGCTCCATGTCGCTGTCCGCGCTGCTGATCCTGCTGATGGTCGGTATCGAGATCTTCCGGCCGCTGCGCGACCTGCGCAACGTGCTGCATCAGGGCATGGTCGGCCTCTCGGCAGCGCAGGGCCTCTATCGGCTCTTCGACGCCGAGCCGGCTGTGGCCGAGGCGCCCGAGAGTAAGCGCTGGGACGGCAAGCTCGACGAGCTGGAGCCCAGCCTGACCTTCGAGGATGTCAGCTTTACCTATCCGGGCGCTCAGCGCAGCAGCCACGAAGGCCTCAGCTTCCACATCAGACCGGGCGAGCGGGTCGGCGTCGTCGGTCCCTCGGGCACCGGCAAGACCACCCTGGTCCGCCTGCTGCTGCGCTTCTACGACCCCGGCAGCGGCAGCGTCCGGACCGGCGGGCGCGATCTGCGAGACCTTTCGCTGGCCGACCTTCGTGCGCGCTTTGCCGTCGTGCAGCAGGATGCCTTCCTCTTCCACGGCAGCCTGGCCGATAACATCGCCATGGGCAGGCCCGACGCCGACCGGGCCGCGATAGAGGCTGCGGCGCGTGCGGCCAACATCCACGACTTTGCGATCAGTCTGCCGCAGGGCTATGACACCCAGATCGGCGAGAAGGGCGTGCTGCTCTCGGGCGGTCAGCGCCAGCGCGTGGCGATTGCTCGCGCCGTGCTGCGCGATGCCCCCATCCTGATCCTGGACGAAGCCCTCTCGGCCGTCGACGCCGAGAATGAGGCGATCATCCAGGCAGCCCTTGATCGCCTGACGCAGAACCGCACCACCCTGGTGCTCGCCCACCGCCTCTCCAGCGTGGTCGATTGCGACCGCATCCTGGTCCTGGACCATGGCCGCCTGGTCGAGGAAGGACCGCATGCTGCGCTCATGGCCAAGGGCGGTGTCTATGCCAGTCTGATGGCCGAGCAGGCCCGCGAAGGCGAAACCCCTGCCGACGACCTGTTGCTTGACGATGTCGTCGAACAGCCAGACGCCGGGCCGGAAGCGCCGAGCCAAAGAGAAGCACCCGCGGCCGATGCACCCCGCGAGGGCATCGTCGCCGCCGAGGGGCTGGGCTGGGGCAAGCTGGTCCTGCTGCTCTTCGGCATGATCCTGCCTTGGCGCTGGCGCATGACCGCGACCTTCGTCTTCGGTGTCCTTCGCGTCCTGGCCTTCATCGCAGTCGGCGCGATCAGTGCGCTGATCGTGCTTGACCTGAAAGAGGGGCGAGACTTCACCGCGCTGTTGCCCTGGCTGTTCCTGGCCGCACCGCTGGCCGGCATCCTGCACTGGGCGGAGTCCTGGCTGGCGCACGATGTCGCCTTCCGCCTGCTGGCTGAGATGCGGGTCGCCCTCTTCGATCAACTGGACCGCCTGGCACCGGCCTTCCTGACCCGTCAGCGCAGTGGCGATCTGATGGGTATCGCGACCCAGGATATCGAGCTGGTGGAGTACTTCTTCGCCCATACCGTGACCCCGGCCTTCGTGGCCCTGCTGGTCCCGGCCCTGGTTCTGATCACCTTGGGCTGGGCCGATCCCTGGTTGCCGGTGGCGCTGCTGCCCTTCCTGCTGGCGGTTGCAATCAGCCCCTGGCTGCTGCGCGGCCGGGTCGATCGCCTGGGCTCGCAAGCCCGCGAGGCAGCAGGGGAGTTGGCCGCGCACGCCGTGGATTCCGTCCAGGGACTGGGCGAGGTCGTCGCCAACGGCCAGGTCCGCGCAAGAGCGGACGCGCTGGATGGTCTGACCGAAAGACATCTACGCCTGCGCCTGCCCTTCTTCCGCGAGCTGACGCTGCAGTCCTCCCTGTTGGAGGTGCTGACCGGCCTCGGCGGTCTGGCGGTGGTCACCGTGGGCGGGCTGCGCACAGTGCAGGGCGAAGTGGATCCGGGCCTGCTGCCACTGCTGACCCTGCTGGCTCTGGCCGCCTTCCTGCCGGTCTCCGAGATCGCCCAGATCGGCCGGCAGCTGGCCGACACGCTTGGCGCAACGCGGCGCATTCATGCCGTCCATAGCCTGACGCCGGCAGTCAGCGACGGCCCCGGCGTGGCACGCGACCCGGCCCTGCCCAGCGGTGCCAGTCTGTCTGTCGAAGAGGTAGACTTCCGCTACCCGCGCAGCAGCGAGAGCGTGCTGCAGGAGGTCTCATTCCAGATTCCACCCGGAGAGACCTTGGCCCTGGTCGGCTCTTCCGGCGCCGGCAAGTCCACCCTGGCCCATCTGGTCATGCGCTTCTGGGATCCGCAGGCCGGTCGCATCCTGCTGGACGGCCACGACCTGCGCGACTTCACCCTGGACGGCCTGCGCGAGCGCGTCGCGCTGGTGGCCCAGGACACCTATCTCTTCAACGACACGCTCGAGGCCAACATCCGCATGGCCAAGCCCGATGCCTCTGCCGAAGAGCTAAGAGCAGCGGTCAGCCACGCCGCCCTGGACGACCTGATCGCCCGTCTGCCCGAGGGCCTGGCCACGCCGGTCGGCGAGCGCGGTGCCTCGCTCTCCGGCGGGCAGCGTCAGCGCGTGGCCATCGCCCGTGCCTTCTTGAAGGACGCGCCGCTGCTCATCCTCGACGAGGCCACCTCGCACCTCGATGCCGTTAACGAGCACTTGGTGCGCGGCGCGCTCGATCGCCTGCAGCAGGGCCGCACCACCCTGGTCATCGCGCACCGCCTCTCGACGGTGCGCAACGCCCACTCGATTCTGGTGCTGCAGCGCGGCCGGGTGATGGAACAGGGCAGCCACGCCGAACTCTTGGCGAAGGGCGGTCTCTACGCCCGCTTGGTCCGTCGCCAGCGGGGTGGAGCCACCGGGCGATCGGCAGCCGCCGAATGATCTGCCCACTGCAATGATCTGCCCACTGCATAGAAGAGATCGAGAGGCTCCCGCCGCCGCGAAACCGCGGCGCGTCAGGGTAGTGGGACCCGCCGAGAGGCGCAAAAAAGGCGGGACCCGAAGGCCCCGCCCTTGTTTTGCGCTGGTGCGCTGGCGATCAGAGGCGCACCACGTTGACCGAGCAGGTGGCATGGCGCACCACCCGGGCCGTGTTGGGGCCAAGCAGGAAATCAGACAAACCCGGGCGATGGGCGCCCATGACGATCTGATCGGCCTTGATCTCCTCGGCCACGTTCAAGACCTGTTCGTAGACCGAGCCCCGCCTTGCCAAGGTGGTGACCTTCATCCCCTCGGGCGTCAGGTCGGAGACGACCTTGTTCAGTCGCTCCAAGGCTTCCTGGACGATCTTCGACATATCCAGGTCGCCAGACCCGCCGGTCTCCCCGCGAATGGCGTAGCGCCAATCCAGGCCGGCAATGATGTCCGGCACGACCGTCATCACGGTGAGATGCCCTTCGGACATCTGCGTTTGCGCCACGGCTGAATCCAAGACCTTCTTGCTGGTCTCCAGATCCATCAGATCGACCGGTGCCAAGATGTTTGTCGTCATGACCTCTGTCCTCCGCTCATCGGTATTCCGGTCGCATATAGAGCCAAGCCAGCCAAACGAGAAGGATGGAAACGGCAAGGCTCAGGATAGAAACATAGGGCGAAGGGTTCATCTCTGCCGGGGGAGCCGGAAGCTCCGGCGTCAGCACGGCCGCCTGTGGCAGGGTCGGGTCGATCAGGGGCGCACCCGTGATCGAGGCATTGATCGCCTTCACCGCCGTGCCGGAAATCGGCGTCAAGCCCACGGCAATGGCGCTGGGCCCCTGGTTGCCAACGGCATCGCCCTTCTGGGGAGCCGGCCCCGCCAGGACCAACTGCGCGCTCAGGGTATCGACCGGACCAAGCTGGCCGCGATAGACCCCCGCCCCGATCCGCGATTCACGCAGGAAGGGGAAGCGCACCAGATTGGCGCCATCGCTCCAACCGCTGATGTTGAGCAAGCGATAGCTGCCCTTGGCAAAGGCATCGATCAGCGCCCGATCGCCTTCCGGAGCGAAGACGACGGCAACATTGCCTCCCTCGTCGCTGATCCTGCCCAAGAGGGCTTCGGCCGTGCCCGACTCGCCGGTATCGATACTGGCAGAGAGCCCCATCCCCTCCTTCAGCAGGCTGGCGATCCGCTGCGAGACCGACCCCTCGGGTCCGACGACGATGCTGGTCGCGTCCTGCAAACTGGTCGGACCGAACTGCGCCACCACCAGGTGGATCAGATTCTGGTCGACCGCAGCCACCGCCTCGAAGCGATTGTCGCGCGTCGGCGCCGGGCCTGAGAGATCGAAGAAGGCATCGGCACCCACCAGGGCCAACCTTGCATTGCCAGCCGCCACCTCGCCCAAGGGGTCGAGGCTGGGCGCGATCTGGATGTCCTGCCCGGTGAAGGCCGAACGTGCCGCGCGCAGTGCGGCCGAGGCAGCAGCACCCTCGCCCACGGAAGGCGCAGCTGCGATCAGCAGCGGCTCCTCCGTCTGCACGGCTCCGGCCTGGATGATGCCCATGCGAGCCAGGGCATCGCGGGCGACCGCTTGCGGCGAGCGTCCCTCAATATCCACCTTGCGGTTGAGTTCCTGCATGGTGTCGCTGTCGATCTTGCCGGCCAGCGAGTCGAGTGCCGGGCCAAAGCCCTGATGGGTCGAGAGCGATGCTGCGCGCGCCACCGGGCTGGCGTCATAGACCGGGAAGAACGCCAAGTCGTCCTTCAGAATGACCAGATCGTAGTCGGAAATCTGCCCGTCTGTGGTGTAGACCTCGACAACGTCCAGCTTGCCGTCCAGCAACTGGTTATAGAGCAGACCACGGTCGCTGAGCGGTAAGACTTCGGTGGCCGCAAACTCCAGATCGTAGCGCTGATTCATCGCCAGCAGGCCGTCCAACGGCCGGGTCTGGAAGTCGTCTTCGACACCGAGGATCAGTTCCGGGGCGTGCGACACCAGCTCGGACATGGTGCTAATGCCCAGCTCCGCCGCCCGTTCCGGCCGCATGGCCAGACCGTAGTTGTTGGCAAAACCGAACTTCTCCCGCCAGGAGAAGCCGAGCGGTTCATAGAGCTGCTTCACCCGCTGGGTCGCCGCATCGCCGTCGGCGGTGGGGTTCTGACCCAGCATGACCAAGCCGGTCCCGTTGTAGTCGGGATAGGCATCGATATCGCCGCGCTTCAGGGCCTCCATCACCGCCTGGGTGCTAGGATAGTCGACGACACCGGCCACCGGCAGGCCCTGCTCGGCGGCGACTGCCGCCATCATGTGCGCCAGAACCCGGCTCTCGCCGAAGTTCTTGGCCCCGATCTTGATCCGCTGTTCGCCCTCGCCGCAAGCGGCGAGCGTGACGGCGAGAAGAGCGAGAAGTGCATATCTAAACATGGTACGTTCCCTCCCTTCCAGATCAGTTACTACGATGGCCCACGGTCTCGCCGCGTGCCTCGATCGGTTTCGGTTCAGCCACCTCCTTCTTGATCTCGCGCATGAAGCCGACGATCTGCAGCAGGACGATGACGGTGAAGGGGATCGCACCGGTGATGGCCATGGCCTTGGCGACAGCCACCGACTCGGAGAAGAGCGTTCCCACGGTCAGTGCTGCAATCAGAGTGCCCCAAACCATCTTCTGGATCACCGGCGGGTTCAGGTTGCCGTCGGTGGTCATCATCGACAGCACGAAGGTGCCGGAGTCGGCCGAGGTCACCAGGAAGATGAACATCAGCACGACAGCGAGCGTGTTCAGGATCTCTCCGCCGGGGAAGTAGGCGAGGAAGGCAAAGAGTGCCTTGGTCGCATCCTCGAAGATGATCTCTTGCAGGCCGCCGCCGCCGAACATCTCGATATAGAAGCCGGCACCGCCGAAGACGGCGAACCAGAGCATCGAGAAGAGGGTCGGCACGAAGACCACGCCTATGCAGAACTCGCGAATGGTGCGCCCCTTGGAGATGCGGGCCACGAAGATACCGATGAATGGCCCCCACGCGATCCACCATATCAGGTAGGTCAGGGTCCAACCGGCACTCCAACCGCCAAGGTCTTCAAAGGGGAAGAGCTTGAAGGACATGGTTAACAAGCCCGAAAAGTAGTT
Organism: Kiloniellales bacterium; assembly: GCA_040219175.1. Lineage (GTDB taxonomy): Bacteria > Pseudomonadota > Alphaproteobacteria > Kiloniellales > JACOMY01 > JACOMY01. The sequence continues at coordinate 5,801 of JAVJSY010000109.1, read as the reverse complement.
CCCGATCGAATCGATAAAGGTCTCCAACAGGAAGCGGGTCGGGCCGGCAAACAGCACGATCAGCATGATGAGGATGGCGATCACCATGTTGATGTTCGAGAGAATTTTGATGCCCTTGTCGACGCCCGTGGTCGCCGAGAGCATGTAGCAGACGAAGAGGATGCCCAGGATGATGAGCGCCGTATTCACGCTCTCGTCGGTGCCGAAGGCGTAGAAGGAGCCGGAGCGCACCGCCAAGGTTCCCATGGCCAAAGACCCGGCGAGGCCGAAGACCACCGAGAGCACCGCCAGCACGTCCGCGACCTTGCCGACATTCTCGCCGGTCTTGCCGCTGAACAGCGCCTTGATCGGCGTCGAGATCATCGAGGGTTGACCGCGTCGGAAGGTAAAATAGGCGATCACCAGGGCGCAGACGGCGTAAATCGACCAAGCGTGCAAACCCCAATGCAGGTTGGTGATGACAAGGGATTGGCGCGCCGAAGCCGCCGTGCTGCCCTCCATACCCGGCGGGAAGACATAGTGGTACATCGGCTCTGCCGGACCCCAAAGCAGCAAGCCGGAGCCCATGCCGCCGGCAAACAGCATCGCGATCCAAGAGGCGGTCGAAAACTCCGGCTCCTCATCGTCCTTGCCCAAGCGAATCTTGCCATAGGGCCCGAAGGCCATCACCAGCGAGAGCAGCAGAAAGGACGTACAAATGAAGAGCCAAGCCCAACTGACGCCGGTCAGAGTAAAGTTGGTAAAGCCCAACATGGCGCCGGTCATGGCATCGGGGTCGATCAAGCCCCAGATGCCGATCCCCGCCGTACACGCCATCGCCGCAACGAAGACAGTGTTTACGCTCAGTTTAGCGCCGCCAGCCATCCCTACCTCCCTATAGGTTTTTGTTTCATTAGGATTGCCATATGCAACTGTCACAAAGTTTATTGAGAGCGACAAGGAATTTTCAATCCAAGACCCAGCCCAAGACCCAGCCAAAGCCCGGATTGACTGACAGTTATCACAGTTTGAATCGGTACGAGAACTCTGTGAACAGCAATAAAAAGTATTTCTTACCATGCAAATTCATATGACTGCATGGCGCGCACCCCGATCGAGTGACGGCAATTTGGCTGTATCTGTCACGGTGCATTGGGGACACAGATTGCCGGTGACGACACGAAGGAGAGTAATACCAATCGACGTTGAGTGAAACGCGGCGCGGGTTGGCAAGCGCGACTGCGCGCCCGCAGCGAAGCGAGGATGAGCCTGCCTGGCGTCTGAACGCTTATAGAGCGGGCATGAGCCCGATCTCAGCCGCTCGGTATAACCGCCGAACAAGGCTGCAAGCCAAGCTCCAAGCGCCTCTAGCCGACAGGAACCGTCTTGTCCAAAGCATCCCTGAGAGCCCGGCTCAACGTGCGCTGCTGGAAGGGCTTTCTCAGGACCGTCGCGCCCGGTGGGACAGCGCGCTTGCCATTCAGCGCATCGGCAGCATAGCCGGATACAAAGACCACTTTGAGCGCGGGATAACGCTGTGTCGCTTCTGCGGCAAACCTGAGACCATCCACTTCGCCTGGCAGCATGATGTCGCTCAAGAGAAGCTTGAATTCCTCGACCGCTTCCAGTGCCCGCCGCGCGGAGGCTACATCGGCGACAGCTGTGACCCGATAGCCGGAAGCGATCAGCATACGCTCGACCATTTGGCGGACATCGTCGTTGTCCTCCAACAGCAAGATCCGCTCGCCGCGCCCGGCACCGGGCGTGGCAGCCGTCTTCGCAACAGGCACTGCGTCAGCGCTCTCTGCCTTGGGCAGATAGAGCGTAACTTCGGTGCCCGTACACTCTTCACTGTCGATGACGATATGACCGCCGGACTGACGTGCGAAGCCATAGGCCATAGACAGCCCCAGGCCGCTGCCCTCGCCAACCGCCTTAGTCGTAAAGAAGGGCTCGAAGGCCCGCGCCTTGACGGCCTGCGACATTCCTATGCCGCAGTCGCGCACGCTTAGTCTGACAAAGTCGCCGGAGCGCACATCGGCAGCGTCGGGCGCAAAGTCGGGCGCAAAGTCGGGCGTAGAGTCGGGCGCAGAGTCGGGCGCAGAGTCGGGCGACAAGGTCGTGTTGTTCAAGGTGATGCACAGCTGCCCGCCCGACGGCATCGCATCGCGCGCATTGAGCGCCAGATTCAAGACGACGTTCTCGACCTCAAAGGGATCGACGACAGCGGCCCAGAGGTCGGGCTCGGCACAGGCCGAGATGACGATATTGGAACCCAAGAGACGCCGGAGCCATTCGGTCATCCCACAGATCAGGGCCGCCAAATCGACGGTCTTGGGATTGAGCGACTGCTGTCTCGAGAAAGCAAGCAAACGCTGCGTCAGTTGCGAGCCGCGCTCGCTGACCCGAAGAATTGCGCGAACGGCCGTGTCGTTCTCGCCGAGGCGGTCTGCCAACATCTCGGCATTGCCCTGAACCACGGCCAGCAGATTGTTGAAATCATGTGCGACACCGCCTGTCAGCTGGCCAATCGCCTCCATTTTCTGCGACTGGCGCAGGCGTTCCTCCACCTGTCTCCATTCGGTAATGTCCAGCAGCAGGCAGTTCCAAAGAACCCCGCCGCAATCCAGTACCCGCTTTGAGGACGAGCCGCGAAACCAACCGAAGGCGCCATCGGCGCGCAGCAAGCGGCCTTCCCAGTGCCAGCTATCCAGCCGATCGCGGGCCTCGGCGATGGAACGATCGAAGCTCTCTATGTCGTCGGGATGGACTTGAGACCTGAGAAGGCTCGCATCGCGCACCACGTCTCGGGCAGCCAACCCCAGGATCTTGGAGACGGTACCGCTGACGTAGGGGATGCTCTGCCGGCCATCGCCGTCGATCTGGAACTGATAGACCAGGCCCGGCAGGTTCTCCGAGACATCGCGCAGACGTTCCTCGCTGGCTCTCAGTTCCGCCTTGCGTTCGGCCGTCTCGCTCTTGGCGGCCAAGGTACTCGCACGCTCCTGCTCCCAGACCTGCTTTGCCGCCAGCCGCAGCTGCAACAGCTGGACCACGACCCGCGCCAGGCTGGTCAACAGGCCGACATGCTCCGGTGCAAAGCGCCGCGGCGTGACGTCGACGACGCAAAGCGTGCCCAGAACCACGCCACCCGGCAGCACCAAGGGCGCACCGCAGTAACTTCTCAGCCCCTCCGTCATGGTCACCAAGGGGTTGTCGGCAAAGCGCCCATCGACCGTGGTGTCCTCGACGATCAGAGGCTCCACGCTGGCGAGCGCATGCGCACAGAATGCGACATCGCGCGAGGTCTCGGCGATATCCAGGCCATAGCAGGACTTGAACCACTGCCGCTTGTCGTCGAGCAGCGTTATCACGGCGATCGGCGCTTCGATCTGTTGCGCCACGCAGGCCGTGATCTCGTCGAAGGCCTCTTCGGCGGGACTATCAAGAACCTGCAAGCGTTTAAGCGCGTTCAAACGCTCTCGCTCGTTCGCAGGAAGAGGCGCGCTCCCCAATATAACTCTCCCGAAAGCTGGCTTCCCAGCCGGCCGCGGGAAAATGTAACCTTTGGTTTTCCTAGCGGCAAGTGGCGTCGAATCAAGCCGCGATGTAGGCGGCTCAAGCCTCCTATGTGCGCGCAGTGCTTGACCGACGCTGGCCAGAGCACAAGAAAGGGGGTGACGTCGTGCGCCTGCCCTCCGGCCGGCCGACGAAGGGACCCAGCAGCCAATGATCACCCTGGCCGTCATCGTCGCGATCTTCATCGCGTGCAACATCTACATCCAGCGCCGCGGCAAGGTGCGCCATGGCTTGCTGCGCCAGTTCGCCGATCACTCCTCCTTCATGGCGCCGATCAACTGCCTCTTCTACATCTTCTCGGCAGTGCCGAACCGGCCCTATCTCGACCCGGCCGGCTTCGACAGCCTGCAGCGCCTTGACGCCGACTGGGAGAAGATCCGCGAAGAAGCCAAGATGATCTTCAGCGAGGTGCTGCCGGAGCCTGTGCATCCCAAGTACGACCTGGCCTTCTATTCCTTCATGAAGAACGGCTGGAATCGCTTTTACCTCAAGTGGTACGGCGACATGATGCCCAGCGCGCTTGAGCATTGCCCGCACACGGTCAAGCTCTTGGAGAGCATGCCGGACATCCGCGGCGCCATGTTCACCTTGCTGCCCCCGGACGGCAAGCTGCCCCGGCATCGCGATCCCTATGCCGGCTCGCTGCGCTACCACCTCGGCCTGGTCACGCCGAACGACGATGCCTGCAACATAACAGTCGACGGCGAGACCTACAGCTGGCGCGACGGCAAGTCCGTGCTCTTCGACGAGACCTATATCCACACGGCCGAGAACAAGACGGATGTGCCGCGCATCATCCTCTTCGCCGACGTGAAGCGCCCGCTCACCTTCAAGCCGATCGAGGCCTTTGCCTATCTGGTCGAAAAGATCTTCGTGCGCGCCACCACCTCGGTGAACGACCCCAGCAAGGAGAAGGTCGGCGCGCTCAACTTCATCTTCCCGCCGATCTTCTACTATCGCCGGGTCATGCGGCGCTTCAAGGCCTGGAACAAGCCGCTCTACAAGGCCCACAAGTACCTCGGCTTTGCCGCCGTCGCCGGCCTGCTGGTCTGGGCCGTCGCTTAAGCTCTGACGACAGCATGACGCACCCTTGAGTGATCTAGGGGCCTGGAAATCGGCCAGACGCGACATAAATTTCTGTCATGACAGAAATGGATGAAGCGCGATGAGCGAACAACAGGAAGCGAACGCCGGACGTCTCACGACTTTCTACAACGGCTCTTGCCCGGTCTGCCGACACGAGATGTCGACCTATCAACGCCGGGCCGAGAAGCTTGGCCTCAAGACCCTGGACTGGTCCGACATCATGGCCGAGCCGGAACGCCTGGCGGCCATGGGTGTCACGCTGGAACAGGCAGAACGGCGCCTGATCGCACAGGACGAGGAGGGGCGCATCCTGATCGGCGTCGATGCCTTCGCCGCCCTCTGGCGCCGCCTGCCCGGCTATGGCTGGGCCGCCTGGCTGATCACCCGCCCCGGCATCCACTGGCTGGCCCGCATCTCTTATGACCATCTGGTGGCGAAGATTATCTCCGACTGGTCGAAGCGCAGACGCAAACGCCTGGCCGAGAGCTGCGGTTAGGCACCGGCGCCTCCGCCGACCAAGGAGCTCCAGGCATGACCAAGAAGCAAGCAGGTGCCGTGACGTTCCTGGCGATCGTGGTAACGGCAAGCCTGCTCGCCGGTCTGGTCGCAGCCCAGGTGCGCGTAGAGGAGGAGCACGAGCACCTGCAGATCATCGGCACCAGCATCGCAGCATCGCTCCTGCCCGCCCTGCTCAGCTTTCGGCAGTTCGGACATCCAGGCGCGCTGGGTTATCTGCGCTCTCTCATCGCCGCGCTGCTGGCCGCTGGCGTCACCGGCGCCATCGTCGGCGCCGTCTTCGTGCCTTTCGCAGGCGCCCTGGTCGGTCTCCTCAGTCCGATTTACCTCTTGCAGATCCCCAGTGTGGCGATCATGGCGATCCTGGGCCTGGTGGTGACGCACCAGATCGGCAAGCTGCAGCATCGAGGTGACAGGCCCAACCCGTCCGACGCGGTCCAAGAGGTCCGGCCAGAGGTCTAATACCACACGGCAGAGATGAAGACTCATTGCATCTGTTTTTAGTCCGCCCTGAGAAAGTGAGAAGTCATTGGAATTGGGGGATTCCGAAGCGGGTCGAAGTATTGGATAATGCCAGAAAGCGATGCCTGAGGCCACAATTTCTGGTGTATTGCGATGCAAAGTTCGAAACGATCGCGCGG
>JAVJSY010000108.1:0-14687 GCA_040219175.1 Kiloniellales bacterium | reverse complement strand
CAACACCATCCTCGGCAACACTTTCTCCAATGTCCTGAGCGGGCTTTCGGGCGACGACATCCTGAACGGCAACGAGGGCAGCGACACCGGTGTCGGCGGTTCGGGCAATGATACCTTCGTCGTCGATACCGCGACCGATGTGGTGCGGGAGTTCGCCGGCGAGGGCACCGACCTGGTGCGCGCCGAAACCGACTACACCCTGCCCACCGGCTCTGCCAGCGCCTTTATCGAGACTCTTCGCATGCAGCAGGGCTTCGGCAACATCGACGGGACCGGCAACAGCCTGGACAACACGGTTCTGGGCAACACCGGCGATAACCGCCTGGCCGGCAACCAGGGCGTCGATCACATCATCGGCGGTGACGGCGATGACACGCTCTTCGGCGGTGCGGGCGGCGATCGCATGGATGGCGACAGCGGTGCCGACACCCTCGCCATCGGCCAGGATGACGCCGCCTTCGGTGGAGCGGGAGCGGACGAATTCCGCTTCAATGGCGCCAATCTGGGCTTTGGCGGCTCCGGCGGCCCGGTCATCCGCGACTTCGACGGCGTGTCCGCCAATGGCGCCAACGGCGAGGACAAGCTGGTCTACGCGACCGGCCTGGAAGTCGGCAGTTTCGCCTACATAGGCGGGGCCGCCTTCTCCGGTGGTGGCAACTCGGAGGTCCGCTTTGCCGGCAACCGCCAGATCCAGGTCGACGAAGACGGCGATGGCAACGTCGATCAGGCCTTCCTGGTCGACGGGGTCAGCAACGCCGGTCTTCTGACCTCGACAGACTTCGTCTGGCTCTAATAGGAATAGCAAGCGGGCGCCGGTCTTTGTGGACTGTGGCGCCCGCCGTTCGAACCCTCACGGGATCAGCAAGGGCGCCGGGGCATCGCTCAAGGCAAGGGATAGGCAGCAGAGCTCAAACGACTAAAGCCAGACGAAGTCCGTGGCGGTCAGCAGGTTGGCGGCTGTGACCCCGTCCATGAGGAAGGCCTGGTCGACATTGCCATCCCCATCCTGATCAACTTGAATCTGGCGAACGCCAGCGAAGCGGGCTTCCGAGTTGCCGCCGCCGGAAAAGGCCGCCCCTCCGATGTAGGCGAAGTTGCCGACCTCCAGGCCGGTGGCAAAGAACAGCAGGTCATCCGCACTGCCGCCGTTCGCCAACTGCCCGCTGAAGTCGCGGATGATCGGCCCACCCGATCCACCGAAGCCAAGCAGGGCACCGCTGAAGTGGAAGTCGTCGAGGCCGGAACCGCCGAAGAGCACGTCGCTCTGGCCGACGAAGAGGGTGTCGGCACCACTCTCGCCCTCCAGACGGTCGCCGTCCGCGCCGCCGAAGAGGGTATCGTTACCATCCCCACCGATCACGCGGTCGCTGCCCTGGTTGCCGGCCAAGCGGTTATTGCCCGTGTTGCCCTCGAGGGTATTGTCCAGGCTGTTGCCCACACCGTCGATGTTGCCGAAACCGCCCTCCATCCGCAGGTTCTCGACGAAGGCGGTCGCCGAGCCGTTGGGCAGGGTGTAGCTGACCTCGGCGCGCACCAGATCGACCCCTTGGCCCGAGAACTCGCGGACCACATCGGCAGACGAGACCACCACGAAGGTGTCGTCGCCACTGCCGCCGGTCATGGTGTTGGTGCCGCCGTTGGCGTTCAGACGATCATTACCGCTCTTGCCGGTCAGGACGTTATCGAAGGAGTTTCCTAGCAGAAGGTCGTCGTTGGCGTTGCCCACCATGCGGCCGTCGCCGGCGGAGCGCACGATGATCACCCGGTCGATCATCACCTCGGCCGCGGTGCCGAGCGTGTAGTTGTCGGCATTGGAGCGCAGCACGTCCTCGCCCCCGCCGGCGCCGTCGAAGATTCGGTCTGGCTTGGTGTCGACGATGAAGGTGTCGTTGCCAAGTCCACCGTAGGCGGTGTCTACCCCCGAGGCGCCATTCAGACGGTCCTGTCCGTTGTCGCCGAAGAGGGTATCGACACCGCTTCCGCCGACCATCCGGTCACCGCGAGCGCTGCCAGTGAGGTTGTCCGACCCTGTCGCACCGAAGAGGGTATCCCCGCCGCTTTCGCCAAACAAGAAATCATCGCCACTATCGCCCCGCAGCGCGTCATCTCCGGATCCGCCTACCAAAAAATCAGACCCATCGCCGCCACGCACCTCGTCGTCACCATCCTCGCCGTCGAGACTCGTGTCGTCGCCGCTGCCGCCAAAGATCCTGTCGTTCCCGTTATCGCCAATCAGGGAGACATCGTCGCCGCTATCGCCGGACAGCAGGTCATCGCCCAATCCCCCGGCGCCGCTGTCGACTCCCGCACCGCCAAAGAAAGAATCCTTGCCGTAAGAACCGATTAGCCGGTCCATGCCAGATCCGCCGTAGTTCAGGTTGTCACCCAATCCGGATGCGATCCCGTCGACGAGCTCGCCGCCATTGATCGTGTCGCTGCCGCTGGCGCCATAGGCCTTGTTGACGCCATATCCGCTCACGATGTAATCGGCGCCAAGGCCGCCGAAGACAAGGTCGGTGCCGCTGCCCCCGCTCAAATTCCGGTCATTTCCGGTGCCGCCATAGACCCTATCATCGCCGGATCCTTGGAAGAAAATGCGGTCGCCAAGCAAAAAGAAATCGTTGCCACTACCGCCATAAACGAGGTCGTCCCCATTATCGCCGTTCAAGTAGGAATCTGCGTCGTCGCCGCCGAAGAGGCTGTCGTCTCCCTCGTCACCGCGCAGGATATCGCTGCCGGCTCCGCCGAAGACGGAGTCGTTGCCTGTGCCTCCATCCAGCCTTCTATCGGCCCCGCTATCGCCGTCAATACGGTCGTCGCCGGACCCGCCGAAGAGGCTGGTGTCCGCGCCGGAGCCGCCGAAGAGGCTGTCACTGCGTTTGCCGCCGGAGAGTCTATCGACTCCATCACCGCCATAGAGAAAGTCCTCTCCAGCACCGACGTCTATGGTGTCGTCCCCGGAGCCTCCGAAGTAGTTACCGGAGAAATTCAGGCCAACCCCGATGGAATCATAGTTGTAACCGATCCTATCGTCGCCGCTGTCGCCAAAGAGCGTGTCATTCCCGGTCTGCGCTATGAAGTCGGCCACATTAGATCCAAGCAGACGGTCGTCTCCCAAGCCACCGTAGGCTATGTCATCGCCCGAACCGCCCTCGAGCAGGTCTTTGCCCGATCCGCCGAACAGGGTATCGTTCTCGCCGTCACCTTCTTGACGATCTCCGCCCGATCCTCCGTACAGGCGATCGTCCCCGGACTCGCCGTACATATTGTCGTCGTCGCGACCGCCGAAAAGCTGATCGCCGCCGCTGCCTCCAAACAAGCGATCTTTGCCAGAGTCACCGTAGAGGTCAAGGTCGTCGCCCTCACCGCCATAGAGGCTGTCGTCACCACCACCACCGAAGACGCTCTGGTCGGAGCCACTGCCGGCGAAGACCAGATCCGTGCCGAGCCCGCCGAAAAGCGCAGAGTCTCCGCCGCTGCCGCCCTCTATGCTGTCGTCGCCACTGCTTGCGACGAGATAGGAGTCCGCGCCATCGCCACCAAAGATCCGATCGCTCCCGGATGCGCCGTAGAGATAGGCATCGCCCTCGGTGCCGCCAAAGATGCTGTCGCTGCCGCTCCCTCCCCTCAGGAAAAGGTCGATCCCGGACCCGCCGTAGAGGCTGTCAGCACCATCCCCGCCGTCAAGTATATAGTCTCTACCATCATTGCCGAGGATCGTGTCGTCGCCCAGCCCGCCAAAAAGCGAGAGGTCATTGCCCTCATCGCCAAGGATGCGGTCGTTGCCCGACCCACCGAAGAGCGAGCGATCCGAGCTGCTGCCGCCATAGAGGCTATCGAGCCCGCTGCCACCATAGAAGGATCGGTCAAGGCCACGTTCGCCGAAAAGACTATCGTCACCCAGGCCACCTTCGAGCAGCCTGTCGCCTCCCAGACCACCGTAAACGCCGTCGTCACCGTCACCGCCGAAGAGGCTGGTGTCGTTACCGGACTTGCCGTTTAGATAGTCATTATCCCCACCTCCCTGGATCAGGTCGGCGCCGGAGGCGCCAAAGATGATATCTTTGCCGGCACCGCCAAAATTGAAATCCGCGCCATCGCCGCCGTAGAAGCGATCTCCACCGCTGAAGCCTTCCAGGAGGTCCGCGCCCTCCCCGCCGACGAGATAGTCGTAACCGCTGTCACCAAAGAGGGAATCGACACCTCTGCCGCCGTATAGACGATCGTCGTCGAGGCCACCGAAACCGCGATCCGAGCCGCTGCCGCCGAAGAAGCGGTCCTCACCATTGGCAGCAGCAGAGTACTCGTCAAAGACATCGTCGCCGTCTGCACCTTCGAGCCTATCGTCGCCCGAGCTGCCATTCAGAGTATCGTTGCCCGAGGCCCCGAATAGGGTGTCTTCGCCGCCTCCACCTGTCAGGGTATCGTCGGCGGAAAGGCCAAGGATGATGTCGGCAACCGATGTGCCAAGCAGAGTGTCAGGTAAGTCGGTACCGGTAATGGTCGCCATACTGCATGCCCCCTGCCAATGTCTCGACCCAAACTAACACCGCTTGGACCAGAGTGCCAGGGCAAGGCCATGGATCGTCAAACGCGCGCGACCCGAAACATTCAGAGCCATTCAGAGCCAGACGAAGTCCGTGGCGGTCAGCAGGTTGGCGGCTGTGACCCCGTCCAGGAGGAAGGCCTGGTCTACGTTTCCATCCCCATCCTGATCGACCTGGATCTGGCGGTTGCCGGCAAAGCGGGCTTCCGAGTTGCCGCCGCCGGAAAAGGCCGCCCCCTCGATATAGGTGAAGCTGCCGACCTCCAGGTCGGTGGCAAAGATCAGCGTGTCGTCAGCGCTGCCGCCGTTTGCCAGCTGCCCGCTGAAGTCGCGGATGATCGGACCGCCCGATCCACCGAAGCCGAGCAGGGCACCGCTGAAGCGGAATTCGTCCAGGCCGGAGCCGCCGAAGAGCACGTCGCTCTGGCCGACGAAGAGGGTGTCGGCACCACTCTCCCCCTCCAGACGGTCGCCGTCCGCTCCGCCGAAGAGGGTATCGTCGCCCGCGCCGCCGATCACACGGTCGCTGCCCTGGTTGCCGGCCAGGCGGTTGTCGCCCGTGTTGCCCTCGAGGGTATTGTCCAGGCTGTTGCCCACACCGTCGATGTTGCCGAAACCGCCCTCCATCCTCAGGTTCTCGACGAAGGCGCTCGCCGAGCCGTCGGGCAGGGTGTAGCTGGCCTCGGCGCGCACCAGATCGACACCCTGGCCAGAGAACTCGCGGACGACGTCGGCAGACGAGACCACCACGAAGGTGTCGTCGCCACTGCCGCCGGTCATGGTATTGGTGCCGCCGTTGGCGTTCAGGCGGTCATTGCCGCTCTTGCCAACCAGCACATTGTCGAAGGAATTGCCCAGCAGAAGGTCGTCGTTGCTGTTGCCCACCATGCGGCCGTCGCCGGCGGAGCGCACGATGATCACCCGGTCGATCATCACCTCGGCCGCGGTGCCGAGCGTGTAGTTGTCGGCATTGGAGCGCAGCACGTCCTCGCCGCCGCCGGTGCCGTCGAAGACCCGGTCCGGCTTGGTGTCGATGATGAAGGTGTCGTTGCCGAGCCCACCGTAGGCCGTGTCGACGCCCGAAGCGCCGTTCAGACGGTCCTGCCCATTGTCGCCGAAGAGGGTGTCGACGCCGGTGCCGCCGACCATCTGGTCACCGCCGGCACCGCCGGTGAGTCTGTCCGCTCCCGCACCGCCGAAGAGGGTATCACCGCCGGTCTCGCCGAAGGCGAAGTCGTCCCCGTTATCGCCCCGCAGAGCATCCACTCCGGACCCGCCTTCCAGAAAGTCGGAACCATCGCCGCCGCGCACTTCGTCGTCGCCGTCCTCACCATCGAGGATCGTGTCCCTGCCGCTGCCGCCGAAGATCCGGTCCTCGCCGCTGCCGCCCAGGATAAAATCATCGCCGCCGGAGCCGCCGTAGAGACTGTCGTTCCCGCTACCACCATTAAAGGAATTGTCGTCACCATCGCCGCCGAAAATGCCATCCTTGCCATCCCCGCCATAAGCCGTGGCATCAGCCCCCGATCCGAGGTGCAGCGTGTCATCCTCGCCCCCGCCAGACACATCTCTGTCGTCGCCCGAGCCAGCGTAGATGCTGTCTACACCGCTGCCACCAATGATGGAATCACTTCCAGCATCGCCATAGATATGGTTTGTTCCGCCATAGACCTGGATCCGGTCATCGGCCGAGCCGCCGAAGAACCTATTGATGATGGAAGCGGACGAAAAGCTCGGATTGACTATCCCATTGAGGCGATCATTTCCGCTGCCGCCGTAGAGTCTGTCGTTGCCGGCAGGTAGAACGAAATCCGCACTTTCTCCGGCATTCAAGGCATCCTCGCCATCGCCGCCGAAGAGCCTGTCGCTCCCTTCATCGCCTCGGACGTAATCGTCGTCGCTGCCCCCATAGAGGCGATCGTTCTGCCTCCCGCCCTTTAGGTTATCCTCACCGGACTCTCCATAGAGCGTGTCGCCGCTGCTGCCGCCGTAGAGCCTGTCGTCAGCCTCGTCACCGAAAGCCTGATCGTTCCCAGCCCCACCAAAGACGAAATCAACCCCGGACCCGCCATAGAGCGCGCGGTCCGCTCCGGCACCGCCAAAGATCCTGTCTTCGCCGCTGTCGCCGAAGAGGTAGCTGTCGGTATCTGCCTCGCCTGCAAGGCTATCGTCGCCCTGGCCGCCAAAAAGCTGATAGTCGGCTCCCGATCCGCCCAGAACGCTGTCGGCTCCCTCGGCTCCATACAAGAGGCGATCCTCGCCGTCACCGCCGAGAACGGTGTCGCTGCCGGAGTCACCGAAGAGTTGGCTGTCCGCGCCGCTGTCGCCGCCGACCAGGTCCGATCCACTGTTACCGTGCAAAGCGGTGTCGGAGCCCGATCCGCCGGACACTGTGTCACTGCCACGGCCACCAAAGAGCGCGCTGTCGTCGCCCTCATCGCCATCAAGGCTGTCGTCACCCGAGCCGCCGTAGAGCGAGCGGTCGGTACTGCTGCCGCCATAGAGGATATCGGCGCCGCTCTCCCCGAAGACGTACCGGTCTACTCCCCTGTCGCCGCTGAGCGTGTCGGCGCCCAAGCCGCCGAACAGCGATCGATCGCCACCCTGTCCGCCATAGACGTCATCGTCTCCATCGCCACCTTGCAACCCGTTGTCGTTGCCGGAACCACCGTAAACAAGGTCTCCGTCTCGGCCGCCAGAGATGGAGTCCTGACCACTGCCTCCCCTTAGGTTGTCCTTACCGGAGTCGCCAAAGATCAGGTCCGCGTCATCCTCGCCGAAGATCAGGTCGGCGCCACTGAAGCCTTCCAGCTGATCCTTTCCAGCGCCGCCATAGAGGTAGTCGCCGCCGGTTTCGCCGATCAGGGTGTCTGCGGCAGAGTCACCGAAGAGTCTGTCGAGGCCCTCGCCTCCGAAAGCAAGATCGACGCCACTGCCGCCGTAGAAGCGATCGGCGCCGTCCGATGACGCCCCGTACTCGTCCAGGGTATCGTTACCATCGCCGCCGTAAACGATATCGTTGCCGCTATCGCCGTCTAGACGGTCGGCGCCCGAGGCCCCGAAGAGCCTATCGTCGCCACCAGCACCCGACAGGGTGTCATTGGCCGAGAGCCCCAAAATGACATCGGCAAGCGAGGTGCCGAGAAGGGAATCGGGTAAATCCGACCCGGTGATCGTCGCCATACTGCTAGCCCCCTTGCTTCTGTTCCAGCGGAGCCTAGCACCGCCGGGGCGTGGCGAACCACGCAAAAGAGAAATCGCTCTATACCAAGTTTCGTCTTAATCTTATCATTTTGATAAGATTATTCTTGCATCTGTTGAGTTGATGCCGGTTTGCCTACTCCTTTCGGAGCAATAGAGACGGCAGCCGGCACCGATCAGTTGCCTGTGCGTTAAGGAGTCTCTCCCGCCGCCAGACGCCGTTCGATGTCGTCGATCACCGGGATCAGGTCGGCGGAGCTGTCGATGACGTAGTGCGCGCCAGCCTTGAAGAGGCGCTGCTTGGCACCCTGGCGGTAGGCCTCCTGCCGGTCGGCCGAGAGCGCCTGCCAGTCGGCGAGGCCAAGCCCGGTCTCGTTGCCCGAGGTCGAAAGGCCGACGGCCCAGAAGCCGGCATTCAGACCCTCTTCGACGCCGGCGACGGTATCGTCGACCTTCACACAAGCGGCCACAGAGGTGACGGAGAGTGCGGCTGCGTTCATCAGCGCCATGGCGGGACCGGGCCGCCCCTTGGCGACGTCGGAGCTGCAGAGCACATGGTCGGGCTCCAGACCCTGCTTCTTCGCCTCGGCCACCACGACGGCCAGCATCTCGGCATTGTAGCCACTGTTGGAACCCACCTTGATGCCGCGCGCGCGCAGCGCCTGCACCGCCTCCAGGACTCCGGGGATGACGGCGGCATTCTCGCGGATGGCGTCGATCTGGGCCGGCAGGAAGGCCGCGAAGAGTCGGTCGATATCGGCCTCGCCGTGCGCCGCGCCCTTGGCCTTCGCCCAGCGCTGGGCCAGATCGGCCTCGCCCAGCATGGTGGCGATGTGGGTGCGCTTTTCGATGCCCATGGGGGCGCGCGCCTCGGCCAAGGAGACCGGCACGCCCTCGGCCTCGAAGACCTTGAGGAAGGCGGCGAGCGGTGCCAGGGAGCCATAGTCGACCAGGGTTCCGGCCCAATCGAAGACCACGGCTTGAACCGGACCGGTGTAGCGGCGCTGATAGCGATAGGACATGGGGAGTGGGTTCCTTTCGTGTCTGTCTCTCTGGATATCCGTGTTTCCAGAGTTTTACTGTCTTTTATCGACCACTGAGGCCATGATTTCTTTGATCGCAGCCAGGAGGAGGTCGATCTGCTGGGTGCCCACATCGCCGATGCAGCCGATCCGGAAGGAATCCTGCTGCGTCAGCTTGCCGGGATAGATCAAGAGGCCGCGGGCCGCCAGGGCGTCGTAGAAGCGGCCGAAGTCGAAGGCGCCATCGGCCGGCGGCAGCAGGGTCACGATGACCGGCGCCTGCAGGCGATCGGGCAGCAGAGTCCGGAAGCCCAGGGCGCGCAGGCCCAGGGTCAGGCGACGGCAGTTGTCGGAATAGCGCCGAAAGCGACCCGCGACGCCACCTTCCTGGCGCAGTTCCTCCAGCGCCCGATCGAGCGCCAGGATCACCTGCACCGGCGGCGTGAAACGCCACTGTCCGGTCTTCCCCAGCGCCTTCCATTGGCCATGCAGATCCAAGGAGAGGGAGACGGCGTTGCCTTCCGCTGCGGCCAGCGCGCCCGTCTCGACCAGGCAGAAACCAAGGCCCGGAATACCCTGCAGCCCCTTGTTGCTGGAGGCCGCCAAGGCCTCGAAGGGGATCTCTGCCGCATCGATCGGCAGGGCGCCAAAGGCGCTCATGGCGTCGACCAAGAGCTTGCGGCCGGCTGTGGCCACGACAGCGGCAAGCTCGGCCAAGGGGTTGAGCAGTCCCGTCGTGGTCTCGCACCAGACGACGGCCACATGGGTGATGTCGGGATCGGCGGCCAGGGCCTCTGCGACCAGCGACGGCTGCACCGGCTCCACCTCGTCCCAGGTGAGCGTGCTGTGCGAGAGGCCGGCGGCCTTGCAGATCGCCGTCATGCGTGCGCCATAGGCCCCGTTCTCAAGGACCAGAAGCTTGCCGGTCGCCGGCAGAAGCGAGGTCAGCATGGCCTCCACGGCAAAGGTGCCGCTGCCCTGAACGGGGACGCAGGCGTGCGTGTCGCCGGCACCGGCCAGATCCAGGATCCGCTGCATCACCCGATCGTTCACCGCTAGGAACCGCCGGTCGCGCGAACCCAGATCGTGGAGAGCTGCCTGCTTCACTTCCAAAGAGGTGGTCAGCGGCCCCGGCGTGAAGAGCCAGGGGTCGCCGCTGGGGCTAAGCCCCTTCGCGTCTTCGAAGACTGCCATGCTTGTCTTTCCCTCCTTGTCGGGCACCATCAGAGCCCGACCAGGCGGCTCTATAGCAGAGCGCGGCGTCAACGCGATGACAAAAGGCCGCCGATCAGCCGCGCTTTTGCCGCAATGGAGGTCTCTCTATCCTGGCCTGAAGTGGCTTGACCGGCGGGGCCGGCCTGGCGCGATATGGGCGGGCCTCCACGACGTGTAAGAATCGCAATCCAGTGAGCCCGTTATGTTGAGTACGACCAGTGAAGCTGCCGATGCCTTCATCGCAGCTCACCCCGAAATCGAGTTCGTCGACGGCATCTTCGCCGACCTCTGCGGCATCATCCGCGGCAAGCGCTACCCGATCGAGGATCTGAACAAGATAATGACCAAGGGGATCACCATCCCGGCCTCGGTCTTCCTGCTGTCGGTCACCGGCAGCACGCACGACCCGTTGGGCATGGGCATCTCCGACGGCGACCCCGACCACCTGCTGGTGCCGGTTCCGGGCATGTTGAAGCCGGTGCGCTGGGCGGAGCGGCCGCTGGCGCAGGTCTACATGACCATGCGGAACCCGCAAGGCGAGCCCTCCTGGATCGACCCGCGCAACGTGCTCGCCCGCGTCGTCCAGCGCTTCACCGATATGGGGCTGACCCCAGTCGTCGCCCTGGAACTGGAGTTCTATCTGATCGACAAGAAGCGCACGCGCCTCGGCGCGCCGCGGCCGCCGATCTCGCCGCGCAGCAAGCAGCGCGAGACCGCGACCCAGGTCTATAGCATCACCGAGTTGGAGGCCTTTGCCGGGCTGCTGGCCGACATCACGGCGGCTTGCGATGTCCAAGAGATCCCCTATGGCGCGATCACCACGGAGTACGCGCCCGGTCAGTTCGAGATCAATCTGGACCATGTCGCAGACCCGCTGCTGGCGGCCGACCATGCCGTCCTGCTGAAGCGTGTGGTCAAGGGCTGCGCTCGCCGCCACGACCTGCAGGCGACCTTCGCCCCCAAGCCCTTTCCCGAGGAATCAGGCAGCGGCCTGCATGCCCACATCAGCCTGATCGACACGGAAGGCCGTAACGTCCTGGACGACGGTGCCGGCGGCCCGAACGCGCTGCTGCGCCATGCCATCGGCGGCTGCCTGGAGATGATGCCGGCCTCGATGGCGCTTTTTGCACCCAGCCCGAACGGCTTTCGCCGCTACCGGGCCAACAACTTCGTGCCGGTCAGCCGCTGCTGGGGCATCGAGAACCGCTCGGCCGCCGTCCGGGTGCCGATGGGCGACGCCGCCTCGCGTCGGATCGAACACCGCATCGCCGGCGCCGATGCCAATCCCTACCTGGCACTGGCCGGCATTCTGGCCTCCATGCATCACGGCATCCAGCAGAAGATCGACCCCGGCCCGCCCAGCACGGGCAACCTGGGCATGGAGGTCGATCCGGCGATCCCCAATCGCCCCTACCGCGCGCTCGACGTGATGCAGGCCTCACCGGTGCTGCAGGATTACTTTGGCGCCGACTACGTGGAAGCCTATGTAACCACCAAGAGAGCCGAGATGGACGAGTTCTATGAGCAGCTCTCGCCGACCGAATACGCCTGGTACCTCCAGGCCGACTGAAGGAGTTCGAGACCCGACCATGCCCGCGATCGCGATTCTGGCACTGCTTCTGCTGTTCTTCGCCTCCGTTGCGCCGCTTGGCGCTCAGGAGAGCGACGAGGCTGTCCCCACCACGCGCGGACAGCAGCTTCTCGGCTGCGCGCGCGAACCCAACCCCGAGGTGCGCTACAAGGACTGCACGGCGCTGATCGAGTCCGGGGCGGCAGTCGATAAGACCCTGGCGCTAATCTATCTGAACCGCGCCAATGCGCTGGATCAGATGCGCCGCAGCAAGGACGCGCTTGCCGACTATGCCGAATCGATCAAGCTGAACCCGGACGATGCCAGCGTCTACTACAACCGCGCCATCGCCTACGAGCACCTGAAAGAGCCCGAGAAGGCTTTGGCCGACTACGCCAAGGCGATCGAGGTCGACCCCAAGTACGAGACCGCCTACGTCAATCGCGGTGTCCTGCTGAACGCCATGGGCGAGCACGAGCGGGCGATCCGCGACTTCAACACCGCCGCCGTCCTGGCCCCCAACGCGCCGCTGGTCTATCAGAACCGCGGCAATGCCTATGAGGCCTTGGGGGAGCACAAGAAGGCGCTGGAGGACTACGACAAGGCCGTCGCGCTGGAGCCCAAGAGCGCCGGCACGCACTATAGCCGCGGCGTGGTCCGGATGGAGCTGGGCGAGCACGACAAGGCGCTGGCCGACTTCAACACCGCGTTGAAGCTGGACCCCACCATGACCGAGGCCCTGGAGAGCCGCGGCATCCTCGAATTCCAGGCCGGTAACAAGGCGGCTGCCTTCAAGGATTTCGAGGCCGTCCTGGAAAAGGAGCCCAAGAACCGCATCGCTCTGACTGCCATGGCCGACGCCGCCATGGGCGATGACGATTGGAAGAAGGCCGTAGACTATCTCGACCGCCTGCTGAGCGAGGCTCCAAAGGACGGTCCGGCCTACAATGACCGCGCCTGGGCTTACTTCAACATGGGCGAGCTGACCAAGGCCCTGCCCGACGCCAACAAGGCGATCACCCTCTCTCCCGGCAACGGCCACATCCACGACACGCGAGGCTGGATCCTTTGCCGCGACGGGGCGGAAGAGAATGCCCGTGCCGACTTCGACGAGGCACTGAAGCTGGGTGCACCCGACGCCAAGGACTTTCAGCGCCGCCTGCGCAAGGCCGGCTACTACAAGGGCAAGATCGACGGCGCCTTCGGCCGCGGCTCCAAGGCCGCGCTCGACGAGTGGATAGACGCCAAGTGCCCAGAGGAGCCAGCGGGGTAGGAGCCAGCGGGGTAGCTCTCACGCCGCTCCCATTCGCGACGAATCGACGAAGCTTTCGGTGGCGTCGTCGATCTGGCGACCACGTCGACCGCGCGCGGCGTGGACATAGAGCGCTTTGGGATCCAGCTTGGCCTGAACGGCGGGCGGCTCGGGAATGGCATAGGGCACCGGCTTGGCGTGATCGGCCATCAAGAGGTCCGTCGCGTAGACGGAGTTGAACTTCCACAGCATGTTGAAAAAGTTGGTTTGCCCCCGCGCCAGCCGATTGGCCAAAATCGGCAGATAGTCTTTGATCGCCTGCCAGCGCAGGTGCTTCTTGTTCAAGACCTGCTGTGTCTTCACCAGTTCGGCATAGAAGCGCTCGAGCGGCAGCCTGGTCGGCACCACGGCATGCTGAATATCGAACAGACGATAGTCGCGCGTGATCAAGCGGCGGCCGTCGGTATGCCACAGCTCGGTTCCAGGATAGGGCGTGGCTACGGAGACGTTCACCACCTCCGGCACCTCCAGGATCCACTCGCGCACGGTACGAAAGCGCGCCTCGTCCCAGTCGGGATCGGCGATGATGTTGATCGCCACCGTCATGCCCAAAGAGCGGGCGAACTCCAGGGCCTCGAAGTTCTTATCGATGGAGACGCGCTTGCGGTATTTTTTCAGTCCCTCCTGATCGATGGCTTCCAAACCCAAGAAGAGATACTGCACACCCAAGTCGCGCCAGAACGTGAAGACCTCTTTATTGCGCAGCAGGACATCGCCGCGGGTCTCCAGATAATACTCCTTCTTGATGCCGGCCCTGGCGATGGCCTCGCCGATCGCCATGCCGTGGTTGGACTGGATAAAGGCCACATCGTCGACGATGAAGATGCCCGGCTCCTTGACGCGGCTCAGTTCTTCGACGGCAACCTCGGGGCTGACCTGGCGATAGGTGCGGCCATAGAAGGTCCAGGCGCTGCAGAAATTGCAGTCCCAGGGACAACCGCGCGAGAACTCGATGGAGGCCGCCGGGTCCAGCAAGCCGATGAAGTACTTCTTGCGTTTGCGCACCAGGTCTCGCGCCGGTCTGAGATCATCCAGGTTCTTGACGAAGACCGGTGCCGGCCCCCGGCCCTCCAGGGTGACCGCCCCGGGCAGCCCGGCAACCGCGGCCGGATCGTGCTCGACCGCCTCCAAGACCTGGTCGATCACCGCTTCGCCTTCGCCGCGCAGCACGCAATCGATGGCGCCGGCACCATGCTCCAGGAACTCCTCGGCGACGAAGGAGGCGGAATGCCCGCCGACCAGGATGTAGCAGTTCGGCAGGGCTGCACGCGTCGCTTTGGCGAGGTCGACGATTTCCGGCAGATTGGCCAGATAGTTGCAGGAAAAGGCGATGACATCGGGGCGCCAGTCGGCCACGACCTTGTGGTAATAGGCATGATCGTCGACCTGCAGATCGATCAGCTTTACCTGGTGACCAGCCTGACGCACCGCCTCGGCGACCACCTCAAGTCCCAAGGGCTCCAAGCGCAGGAAAATCTTGGTGTACATCAAGGGACCGGGATGAACAGCCAGGAAACGCATGACACCTCCTGTAGCGATGTTTTCCGGCACTATAGAGGGCGATGTTTCCGGCAGAAAAGGGGCAGAGATGGCGCAGCAAGATCACAAATCGGACAACGGGCTTATGACCGTTGGATAGCGGTCAGGCGCGGTTGAGGGGGCAAAGAGCCACCAACGCGACGGCTATAGCAGGATGATGTCAAATCGAAGCGACTTGGCATCATCCTGCTATACAGGTTTGAAACATAGAGCCGACCGCGATCACTGACTGGCAAGCGCTTGATCCAGATCGGCAATCAAGTCGTCGACCGCTTCCAGACC
>JAVJSY010000107.1:0-4190 GCA_040219175.1 Kiloniellales bacterium | reverse complement strand
CAGGAAGTTGCCGTTGGCCAAGCCGGTGACGACGGGATCGAACTGAAAATCGCCAGTCGGGCCGACATCGCCCGTGTTCACCTTGCCCAGAGATTTCCAAAGGGTCGGGGTGGTGGTCATAAAAACGCTCCTCCTCAGCTATAGGAGCGGGAGTATGCCGAAGGCGGCCCCTGCTGTGAAGCCCTGTTCTGAACAGAATAAATCCTCTTTGAGCAAAGGCTTACCGCAAAAGGCCTGTCCTGGGATAAGAAGCCCGTTCGGGCTAGAGCCAGATGAAGTCGCTGGCTGTGAGCTGGCCGGCCGCACTCATGCCGCCCATGCGGAAGACGATGTCGACGCTGCCGTCGCCGTCGCTGTCGACCTGGATCTGGCCTTTCCCGTCGTGCCTGGCTTCGCTGTTGCCACTGCCGTCGAGGGCCTTGCCGGCACGGTACTCGAAGCTGCCGCTCTCCAGGCCCGTGGCAAAGACCAGACGGTCCAGGCCGCTGCCACCGTTCAGGATCGAGCCTTGGAAATCGGCGATCAGCGGGCCGCCGGAGCCGGCGCCGTTGCCGGTCTCGTCGCCATCGAAGAGCATCCAGTCGGCGCCGCTGCCGCCGAAGGCGCTATCGTCGTTCTCCAGCTCCAGGGTGTCGGCACCGCTGTCGCCGTAGAGGCTGTCCATGCCGTCGCGGCCCCAGATGCTGTCGTCGCCCTCTGCGCCGAAAAGGGCATTGTCGCCGGTGTTGCCCTGCAGGGAGTTGTCTTGAGCGTTGCCTGTCCCATCGATGTTGCCGAATTTGCCTTGCATGCGCAGGTCTTCCACCCCGACGCCCAGAGTATAGTCCGACAGGGCGCGAACGAGGTCGTGGCCGCCGTCGGCCAGTTCGAAGACCAGGTCGCCGAGCGTGTCGACGACGAAGGTGTCTTGGCCGCTACCTCCGATCAGCAGGTCGCTGCCGCCGAAGCCATTGAGAACGTCGTCGCCACTGCCGCCGTTGAACTGGTTTGCCGCCGTGTTGCCCAACACCGTGTTGTCTTCGTTGTTCCCGGTAAAGGAGGCGGCACCGGCGGACTGAATGACGTTGCCGCGCTCAATCTTCGCGTCGTTGGAGAGGGTGTAGTCCGGGAGTCCGCTGCGCAGCACGTCCTGCGGGCCGCCGCCCACAACCTCGACCAGGATGTCTGACTGGGTGTCGATGATGAAGGTGTCGTTGCCCACGCCGCCGTAGGCCGTATCGACCCCAGAGCCGCCGTTCAGTCGGTCTGCGGACTCGTCTCCGTAGAGAATATCGCTGCCGCTTCCGCCCACCATCTGATCGCGCCCGTCGCCGGCTTCCAAGATGTCATTGCCATCACCGCCGAACAGCGTGTCTTTGCCGCCGGAACGATCGTAGATGCTGTCGTCGGCGGAGAAACCGCGCATGGCGTCGTCGCCTTCGCCGCCATAGAAGCGATCGATGCCGCTGAAGCCGCGCAAATCGTCATCGCCTGCCGCCCCGAAGAATCGTTCCAGCCCCGTTTCCAGCAGGCCGGTCACGGAATCGGCCCCCGTGGTTCCGTAGAAGGCGATGGTCTCGACGTTGGTGATGGCAGCGAGGGTCGGGGTTTCTGTCGCTGCAACAACATCAAGTCGGTCGCTGCCGGAGCCGCCGTCTATGCGATCGCCGTTGGTAAGCGAGTTGGCCAAGGCGAAAATCCTATCGGCGCCGGAGCCGCCGAAAGCGGAGTCGACACCGCTCAAGAGCAATAGGGTATCGTCGCCATGGTCGCCAAAGAGAAGATCGGCCCCGCTTCCACCGTCGAAGAAGCCCCTTCCAGTGCCGCCAAAGATAGTATCATTGCCATCGTCGCCTTCGCCGGTGTCGCTGCCATACAGGGTGAAGGTGAGGATATCGTCCCCACTGCCGCCGCTAAGCCGATCGGCCCCGGTTGTGGCATTCAGGGTATCATTTCCACTGCCGCCAAAAAGATCATTTCCACCGCGGCCACCGAACGCAACATCGTCGCCGTCACCGCCTTGCAGAAAATCGCTGCCGGAGTCTCCAAAGAGACTATCGTTGCCTTTATCTCCATAAACAAGGTCATCTTCATTGCCGCCGAAGAGGCTATCGTTGCCGCCGTCACCATAGAGACGGTCTTCGTCGCCCCCACCGAGGATTGTATCGCCGCCCCCTCCGCCAAAGAGCGTGTCAGCACCGGATTCGCCAACGATGACATCATTGGCGGCAGCGCCGTGTCCGGTGTCGTCGCCATCGCCCAGGTCTAGAAAATCGTCGCCTTCGCCGCCGTCGAACCTGTCATCGCTGTTACCAAAGTCGGAGAGCGTGTCTTGGCCCGCACCACCGTAGAAGGAATCCACGCCGCCATAGCCGAACAGGGTGTCGTCGCCGGACCTGCCGGCAATGTAGTTGCCATCGGCGGAAGCTCCTGAGGAGAGGCGATTGTTGCCGCTGGTGCCGAGAAGACTGGCTTCTCCACCAACCAGTAGGTTCTCGACGCCGAAGATCAGATCGCCGCTGCCGCCGAAGACGGTGGCGAAACCGGCTGACAGATCGACCACGACCAGAGTGTCTAAGCCTGTGTTGCGGCGCATATCGACAGTATCGTTGCCGCTGCCTCCATCCAGGCGGTCGTTGCTGAGCCCGTCTTCGTCGCGAATGACATCGGTGCCGGATCTACCGAAGACGCTGTCTGCGCCCTCGCCGCCGTAGAGGCGGGAAAAGCGGCTGGTGCCCAGGATGGTGTCGTCGCCGCTCATTCCATTGATGGTCGAAGAGCCGGTGCGGCGTGCGGTCAGGACATCGTTCCCGCTGGTGCCGGCAAAGCTGAAGTCGCGCGGGTCCCAGATCTCGGCAGTGATGTCGAAACCGCTGGAGCCGCCGTCGAAGGCCTCCCAGGCCGCCAGGAAGCGGCCGTCGCTCAGCACGCCGATGTCGGATGCTTCCGGGCTGGGTGGCGCGGTCTCGATCAGCGTGGCTCCGCCTTGCGTGGTGCCGAGCGAGTCGAAGGATTGGGCGATCAGCGCGTCCTTGTCCTTGTCGGTGTAGACGACGGCAAAGCCGCCGTCCTTCAGCGCCGCGACGGTCGGGTCGGTGGCATCGGCCGAACTGTCCTGGATGGTGATTTGGCCGGCCAGGTCGGTGCCGGAGTTGTTGAAGACCCGTCCGAAGATATTGCCGTCGGTCGGGTCGCTGCGGTCGCTCCAGACAACCGCGAAACCGCTGGTCTCCAGGGCGACGACCTGCGGTGTCTCGTTGGCGCTGCCGGTGCTGACGATGTTGGCGTTGCGGACCAAGGCGCCGGCGGAGCTGTAGATCGCATACTCCAGCTTGGCCTCGCCGCTGTCGTCCTCGACATAGGCGGACACCAGGTTGCCGTTGCTCAGGACCGCGACGGCGGCGTCGCGCGGGTCGTCGGGGTCGGCGCGGATGGTGAACTCGCTGCCGACCGTGCCGGTGTCGCTGACCACGCGGGCGCGCACGTCGCTGTTGCCGGCCGTGGTGCGGGTATAGGTGACGACGAAACTGTCATCGTCGAAGACGGCGACCTGCGGGTTGGAGACCAGGTCGCTGCCGCCGGGATCGGCCTGCAGAACGCCACGATCTTGCATGGCACCGGCATCGTCGAAGCGTTCCCAGATCAGCGTGGTGCCGAAGCTGTCCACATCCTCGTAGACCACCACGAAGCCGCCGTCGGACAAGGCCGCGACCTCGGCATTGCCCTCGTCATGCGCGCTGCGCAGGGTGTTAAGCTGGAAGTTGTCGCCGATGGGTTTGCCTTCGGGACCGTAAAGTTGGCCGATGACATCAGTGCCGTTGGCGCTGTCGACGCTGTTGGTGTCGTCGGTATAGACGACCAGCATGTTGCCATTCGCCAGGCCGACCACCTGGGCGTCGGTCTGATCGTTGCCGCTGGTGCCGGTTTGGGATTTGTTAACCCGCCCCAGCGACTGCCAAAGGTGTGGTTCGCGTGCCATGACCGTCCTCTCAGCCGCGGTGGTCTTTGGGCGCTACACGCCGCCCCTTTTGGGGAGAGTCGTCACCACCTGTGTCTCTCGCCTGCGCTGTTATGGCGCATTCGCTGGGGACAGTAAAGATTCTGTCGATTGCCGGGCCAAAGCGGCCCGGCGCTCTCCTTGCTTTCCAGAGGGTTACAGCCAAACAAAGTCCGTTGTCGTCAGCAGGTTGGCGGCGGTGACGCCATCGACC
>JAVJSY010000106.1:0-71088 GCA_040219175.1 Kiloniellales bacterium | reverse complement strand
GCCTTTTGGTGAACCCCTGTGGGTTGGTTCCCATCCGTGTGGTTTGCACCACTAGTTCCTCTGCGGCGGCAAGGCGCGGCGCTGCACCACGTGGGTCATCAGGGCAACACCCAGGATCGGGGCCAGCAGGTTTACGATCGGCACGAAGAAGAGGCCAGCGATGATCAGGCCGGCGAGAAAGGTCAAGAGGCTGAACTCCTTGCGCTTGCCGTCGGTCTCTGCCTTGGTCATGTGGCGGATCGACACGATCTCGAAATACTCGCGGCCCAGCAGATAGGCGTTGACGCCGAGGTAGAGCAGCGGCGCACCGATCCCGGTCACCAGCAGCAGAATATAGAGCGGCAGGATCGCGATGTTGATGACCACCATTAAGATCAACAGGCGACCGCCGATCCATACGTCTTCGACGGTGCTGACCTGCCGGCTGGCCGGGCGCTTGGGGTAATGCTTGCTCTCGACCGCATCCATCACGTCGTCGAGGAAGAAGGAGATTCCGATGGTGACCAGGGCCGGAAACACGAAGTAGCCGGCAAACAGCATGGCCACCGGCACCGAGAGGTTGATCAGCGGGTCCAGCCAGGAGTCCACTGCCGAATCGCCGGTCGAGGGAATGAGGCTGGTCAGGCCCCAGACCAGCAGGGTCGAGGCGATGAAAATCACAATTGCGACCAGCAGAGCCTTGAGAAGGATCTTCAGGATCTTCGGGTCGGTGAGCTGCGCAAGGGAGCGAAAGAAAGCAGGGATCAGCATGGCCGTCCTTCTAGCGCAGACTGCGTGCTGCCGCCAGCGGTTATGCGGCGGCGCTCTCCTCTTTGCGCTCGGCACCTCGGCCGTCGCTGCGACTATCCTATTGGGTGGTTGGAGTGCTTGGGCTAAGCTTCCGCCTCGATACCAGAGGCAAAGATTAGGAGGGAAAAAGTTGATGGCCGACGAGAGCTTCGATCTGATCGTTATCGGTGCCGGTCCGGGCGGCTATGTCTGCGCCATTCGCGCGGCCCAACTGGGTCTCAAGGTGGCCTGCGCGGAGGAACGCGAGACTCTGGGCGGGACCTGCCTCAATGTCGGCTGCATTCCCTCCAAGGCTTTGCTGCAGGCCTCCGAGAAGTATGAGGAGGCCATGCATTCGCTCTCCGGCTTCGGCATCAAGGTCGAGGGCGTCTCGTTGGATTTGGACGAGATGCTGGACCACAAGGACAAGGTGGTCGATGCCAACGTCAAGGGTGTGGAGTTCCTCTTCAAGAAGAACAAGGTCACCTGGCTGAAGGGCGCCGCGAAGATAGCGGCCCCCGGCAAGGTCGATGTCGGCGGCAAGACCTACGAGACCAAGAGCATCGTGATCGCCACCGGTTCGGATTCCATCGACCTGCCGGGCATCGAGGTGGACGAGGAGCGCATCGTCTCCTCCACCGGTGCGCTCGATATCGAAGAGGTGCCGGAGACCATGGTGGTGATCGGCGGTGGCTACATCGGCCTGGAACTGGGCTCGGTCTGGCAGCGCCTGGGCAGCAAGGTGACCGTGGTGGAGTTCTTGGATCGCCTGGTCCCGGCGATGGACCAGGAGATCTCCAAGCATTTTCAGCGCACCCTGAAGAAGCAGGGCATGACCTTCAAGTTCAAGACCAAGGTGACCGGCGCCACGGCAGGAGACTCAGGGGTTAAGCTGACCCTCGAGCCCGCCGACGGTGGCGATGCGACAGAGATGGAGACCGCTGTCCTGCTGGTTGCGGTCGGCCGCAAGCCGCGGACCGAAGGGCTGGGCCTGGACGCCGTCGGGGTCGAGCTGGATAGCCGCGGTCGGATCGCAACCGACGATCACTGGCGCACCTCGGTCGAGGGAATCTATGCCGTCGGTGACGTGATCGCCGGGCCGATGCTGGCGCACAAGGCCGAGGAAGAGGGCGTGGCGGTGGCCGAGATGCTGGCCGGTGGTGTCGGTCATGTGAATTACGACACGGTTCCCGGCATCGTCTACACCTGGCCGGAGGTGGCAACGGTCGGCAAGACCGAAGAGGAGCTGAAGGCCGCCGGCGTCGACTACAAGGTCGGCAAGTTCCCCTTCACCGCCAATGGCCGCGCGCGCGCGATGAATGCGACCGACGGCTTCGTGAAGATCCTGGCCGATGCCAAGACCGACCGCATCCTGGGTTGCCACATCCTCGGCCCCGAGGCCGGCACCCTGATCCACGAGGTCGTGGTCGCCATGGAGTTCGGCGGCAGCTCGGAGGATCTAGCGCGCTCCTTCCACGGGCACCCGACCCTGAACGAGGCGGTCAAGGAAGCCGCACTGGGCGTCGCCGGCCGCGCCTTGCACATCTAGTGCAAATCCCGAGCAGGTGGACTCACCTGCGGCGACGATTTGTTATGTGAAACAGAAGCATAGGGCATTGGATCCGAGCGCATGCGAGGGAACAATGCGCTCTAGCGAGGCGTCGCGGTCTGGCCGGCCCGCGCCGTCCGCCCCTAAGCCGAGACCCCGAAGTCGATGACGCTGCGCAGGACGCGGCCTTCCTTCATCGCCGTGAAGCCTTCGTTGATCTCCTCCAAGGCGATCCGCTCGGAGATCCAGTCGTCGAGGTGCAGGCGGCCCTGCATGTAAAGCTCGATCAGGCGGGGCATGTCGATGCGAAAGCGGTTCGAGCCCATCAGGGAGCCCTGGATGCGACGCTCGCTCAGGAAGTCGTAGCCGTTCAGCTCGATCTTCTGGCCGACCGGCACCATGCCGACCACGGTTGCGGTGCCGCCCGCGGCCAGCATTGCGAAGGCTTGCTCCACCGTCTCTTTCAGGCCCAGGCACTCGACGGCGTGATGGACGCCGCCCTTGGTGAGCGCGCGCACGGCCTCGACCGCATCGCCGTCCTTGGGATTGACCAGGTCCGTGGCACCCATCTTGGTCGCCAGTTGCAGCTTTGCCGGATTGGTGTCGACGGCAATAACGCGCCCGGCGCCGGCGATATAGGCGCCATTGACGGCGGCCATGCCGACCCCGCCGCAGCCGATGACGGCGACAGTCTCTCCCGGCGAGACCTTGGCCGTATTGACCACCGCGCCATAGCCGGTGATGACGCCGCAGCCGATCAAGGCGGCGCGGTCCAAGGGCATGTCCTTGCGGATCTTCGCCAGCGCGTTCTCGTGCACCAGCATGAGCTCGCCGAAGGCCGAGAGGTTGAGAAAGCTGTGCAGCTGTTCCGGCTTCTCCCAATCCAAGCGGCGGGCCTTGCCAGGTGCCATCTTGACCTCTGTGTTGGAGCAGATCGCCGGTCGGCCCGAGTTGCAGTAGGCGCAGAACCCGCAGAACACGGAGAGGCAGGAGATCACGTGATCGCCCGGCTGGACGTAGGTGACCTCGGAGCCCACCTGCTCGACGATGCCGGCTGCCTCATGACCCAGCACGGCCGGCAGGGGATGGGGATAGAGCCCCTCTATAAAATGCAGGTCCGAGTGGCAGAGCCCGGCGATCGCGGTTCTGACCAGCACCTCGTGGGCGGCCGGCTTCTTGGTCGAGACCTCCTCGATCACCAAGGGTGTGTTGGGCGCGTAGAGCACGGCTGCTTTCATGATGCTTCCCCTCTGGATTTTCCCTGGTGCCGGTTTACTTTCGTATTATAGTCACCTTGATGTCTTTTGGTTGAAGATAGCCGCGGAACTCGTCGCGGTCCACGCGCTTGGCGACCATGACCAGTTCGTTCACGAAGGCATAGAATTCGAAGCGGCCGTTCTTCCACTCCCAACGGTTCGCAAAATTCAGCCGCTCGAAGTTGATGCAGCCACCTGGACGTGCCTTGCCTGAATCGCGGTTGTTGCCCGCTTCGACGACCAGCCTGCAGGTGATGATCGAATCGGCGCGACTGACCTCCCAGGTACCGACGATGTTGCGCGGGCCCTTGGCCTTGTCGGAGCCGGAGGCGCCACTGCTCCCGGAATCGGCCGTGGTCACACAGGCGCTCAAAGCGATCGCCAGGAAGGGGAGTAGAAAGCGCCGGATCATATCGAATGCCCTGTCTCGTTTCGAGGACGGCGCCAAGCAGGCCTGCGCCTGGTCTTGATAGAAGCGGTCGATTGCCGATCTGACAAGAGCCCCTCGACCTTTCGGTTGACTTAAGTGAACCACCGGAGGGGGTTGGGCGTAGAATCGTAGAACGCGGAAGCGGCCGCCCCCTTGGGGGACGGCCGTCGTTGTGACCTCGAGTTGCGCTCAAGCGAATTTCTAGCGGCGCCAGACCGGCTTGGCGTACTCCTTGTAGATGTCGGCGTCGGTCAGATTCATGTCCTTGCGCGCACGCTCGTCCAGCCCGGCCAATTGCGTGCGCCCACTGGCACGATCCTGCCAGCGCAGCAGCGCATCGAAGGCTGCATGAAGCAGGCCACGCGGTGAGAATCCCTGCACGCGGGCGCCATGTGACGGCTGAGATTGTATCATAGAAATTCTCCTCATTGGGCAGAGCCATCTGCGCGACCCAGATGTCGCCAGCTCTCTGCTGTTTCATGACCTTAGCTATGCTTTTGGAGCGTTGAGCGCAAAGCATCGTCTTTCATGAATAGATGAGAAATTCTCATTTTACCGGCCAATCCCCCCGCCGGTGCTTGCCCTGAGAGAGGTCGCAGGTCAAGAGCGGTAGGCAGGGCCCGGAGACAAGCCCATCTGCCTGCACGCAAGGCGTTGCACTCCCTGGGAATCCAAGGCTAGGAATGACGTGGGCCGCAAGGTTCGTCACAGTTTAAGGGGGACCGGGTATGGATCCGCTGCTTGCCTATCACACGGCCTTGATCGCCGATCTCGAATCGCGGGGCGATGCCGAACTCGAAGCCTTCATCGCAGCTTTGAAGAGCATCGACACCGCGGGTGGGCGGGTTGCAGCGGCGCCGTCGTTGGCTCATCCCGCGATGGCCCATCTCGAAACAGCCTTGTCCGGCCTGCGCGACGCTGCCCTGCTTGCGACGGCGCGCGATCTCGACTGGTCGCAGGTCTTTGCCGACGACAGCATCGATCCGCTCTTGGCCGAAGGGATGTTGGCTGCGCCCTTCGCTGGAAGAAAGGGCCGCTTTCGAAACGACGAGATGGCCTCCGGCTTGTTTCTGCTGGCACCGGGAGTCTCCTATCCGCTCCACACCCACGCCGCCCGCGAGGTCTATTTTTGCCACGTGGGCCGGCTGAGCCTGCGCCACGGGACCGACGGGCGGCCCTTTTTTCTCGAGCCCGGCGACTACTCGATCACGCCGTCGCACCGCCTGCATGCGCTCGACGTTGTGGGCGCGCCCGTGCTGCTCTCCTACATCTGGATCGGCGACCTCAGCGGCGCCAACTGGTGGTGGTCGCAGGATGCCGACGGCGCCTGGCAGCGCAGCGGCTGGAAGCGCGTGCCGGGAGCCTCCTGGCAGTTGCAAGGCGCGGAGGCGGTCACCGCAGAGCGGATGGCGGAAGCCCACGCCGGGCTTGAGTAGGCCGGAAATCCCTGTGCGCCCCGAAGGCGCAGAACAGCAGTGGTGGAAGGATCCACGCAGCCAGTTGACGGTAAGGTCTGGCCGCCGACAGGCGCTCTTGCCGGGTAACCGGCAGGGCCGAAGCCCTCACCTACTCATTGTGAAGGGTACGCATCCTGCCAAAGCATTGATGTCATTCACGAAGGGCCGCCGCTACAAGGCCATTTACCCAGAAGATCGCGAGAACCTGGCTTTGAGGGGGGCAAAATGGAACCCAGGGCCCCCTCACAGATTGGCCGCAAGCGGGCCAGCGCGCTACCGGTCGCCTCAATCTCGAAATTGACATCACCAAGGCAGCCGCAGCCGTAGATGCCGCGAATCTCGACGTTAGTGGTGAGTGTGGATGAAGTATGCACGGCGCCTATCCTTCTGTTCTGGAGAGAAGATAGTGTTTGTTCATTCCAGTTTCAGTCGTATTTAGAATATTATTCTATACTCCGAGTAAATCCTCAATCTCATAGACGCGATAGAGTGCCTGAATTTCGATCAAGGGAAATTCGATGTCATCTCGCTTGGGGTTGTGCTGGCCGACGATGATCTTGGACGGTGTCCGCCGAATGAGGCGTTTCAAAAAGCACTTGCCGGGCTTCCCGTCATCTTCCGAATGAAGCTCTAGCACAACGTAGTCACCGGGCCGGGGCGGTCGCGATGAATTCAGGTAAATGAGCTGTCCCGGCTCTTTCCATGGCGACATGCTGTCGCCTTGAACATATAGTGCAAATACGTCCTTCGTTCCGTCTAATGCTGGCGGCCTGCGGACAAAATCAACGGTCTGGCCGTTCATGCTAAAGTCCCCCTCGGCACCTCCGACAGTTCCTCCAATAACTGGAATATCACGGGGGAACGATGAAGGGGCAATGCGTTTCTTATTGTTCCCGGTTGCAGGATTAATATTTAGTGTCTGGCCTTCGCTGGGCGCACCTATGCCAAGCAAAAGGCCTGGCTCAACGCCAAAAAATTGGCACAGCTTCTCCACCTTGGCCGGGTTAAGGCCGACAGCGCCTTGCTCAATCTTGCTGACGGTCGCTTGGGTTACACCCAATAGGTCGGCGATCTTGGCCTGGCTCACCCTTTTGGACAAGCGCAATTCTTTGAGGCGATTCATCATGCCGAATATTACTCCTCGCAGCTCCGGAGATCAGCCGCGCAAAAGTGATTGACATTCAGGAATAATGAACTCACTGGAGAAAAACAAGGCTCAACAATTGGTTATCGCTCGCTGGAATGACCCAAGAAACATTCGCCCGGAAGGTGGGTGTTTCGCAGAGGACGGTCAGCAAATGGGCTCGCGGCGCCGTGTTCCCGAGGCCAGCGCCAATGGTCCGTATTCGGCAAGTCACCAAAGGCGCCGTAAAGGCGGATGACTTCATGCCCGACGCCACGCCGGTCGAGCCGTGGGCGGCGGGTGTATCACTAGAGGGAGAGAGAGTATGAGCAATTTTGCATTCGAGGGCAGCACAATGAAGGCCCGATGAACCCCAATCCGTACCTACCGACCCCCTCACAGATTCTTGCTAAGCCATTGATTGGTTTGGTGGAGCCGAGGGGAATCGAACCCCTGACCTCCTCATTGCGAACGAGGCGCTCTCCCATCTGAGCTACGGCCCCAAACCACACGCACGCAGAGCGCTAAGGGCGCTCGCGTTTTCTGAGAGAGCGGGACTATGGTGATGGGCATCTGGGCTGTCAAGGAGACTCTGAAGTCCGGGAAGACAGGTCTGCGCACCGCCATTGCTGCACTGCACAAGAATCCGAGCGATCTTGATTCAAATCAATGTCCGCGCGTCGGCGGATTGCCACACTCCTGGCACAGTTTGGCAGACTAAGGGCGAACCTAGGGGTATACCTTTGGAGGGCGTTCGGATGTCGGCCGCCATCGCTTAGGCCGTCAGTCAAGGGGGCAGGCAACAGACAATGTCAGAACAGCAAACCACAGGAGGGGAGCCTGGGCGGCCGTCTTACGGCAGTCCGCTGCTGATCGGCTTCCTCGCAGCCGGCGGGCTCATGGGCCTCTTCCTCGCGGCCAAGGCCAAGGACGGCGCCATGGAGTTCCATGGCTACCTCTTCATGATCGCTGCGGTGATCGGTATCTTCGCGCTGGTCTCGCATATCTTCGACGAGCCCGAGGGGGCTCTGGTCGAGCGCGGGCCCGGCGTGACCTATATGGACGGCGTCATTCGCGCCGGCGTCATCGCCTCGATGTTCTGGGGCGTGGTGGGGCTGCTGGCCGGCGACTTCATCGCCTGGCAACTGGTCTTTCCGGCATTGAATCTGGATCTGCCCTGGACCACCTTCGGGCGGCTGAGGCCGCTGCATACCTCGGCGGTGATCTTCGCGTTCGGCGGCAACGTCCTGATCGCGACCTCCTTCCACGTCGTGCAGCGTACCTGTAAGGCACGCCTGGCGGGCGGTCATGCCGCCTGGTTCGTCTTCTGGGGCTACAACCTCTTCGTCGTGATCGCGGCTTCCGGCTATGTCCTGGGCGTGACCCAGTCCAAGGAGTATGCCGAGCCGGAGTGGTATGCCGACCTCTGGCTGACCCTGGTCTGGGTGGTCTATCTGCTGGTCTTCCTGGGCACGCTGTGGAAGCGCACGGAACCGCACATCTACGTCGCCAACTGGTTCTACCTGGCCTTCATCGTCACCGTGGCGATGCTGCACATCGTGAACAACCTGGCGCTGCCGGTGTCTTTCTTCGGCACCAAGTCGGTGCAGGCCTTCGCCGGCGTGCAGGACGCGCTGACCCAGTGGTGGTACGGCCATAACGCCGTCGGCTTCTTCCTGACCGCCGGCTTCCTTGGCATCATGTATTATTATGTGCCCAAGCGCGCCGAGCGGCCGGTCTACAGCTATCGCCTCTCGATCGTGCACTTCTGGTCGCTGATCTTCCTCTATATCTGGGCCGGACCGCACCATCTGCATTGGACGGCGCTGCCGGACTGGGCCCAGACCCTGGGCATGGCCTTCTCGGTGATGCTGTGGATGCCGTCCTGGGGCGGTATGATCAACGGCCTGATGACGCTCTCGGGCGCCTGGGACAAGCTTAGGACCGATCCGATCATCCGCATGTTCGTGCTGGCGATCGCCTTCTACGGCATGAGCACCTTCGAAGGCCCGGTCATGTCGATCAAGGCGGTGAACTCGCTCAGCCACTACACCGACTGGACCATCGGCCATGTGCACTCCGGTGCGCTGGGCTGGGTCGGGATGATCTCCTTTGCCGCGCTCTACTATCTGACGCCGGTCTTGTGGCATCGTCCGCAACTCTACTCCTTGAAGCTGGTCAACTGGCACTTCTGGATCGCGACCATCGGCATCCTCCTGTACATCACGGCGATGTGGGTGTCGGGCATCATGGAGGGCCTGATGTGGCGGGCCTACGACGCCCAGGGCTTCCTGGAGTACGCCTTCATCGAGACGGTCGAAGTGAAGCATCCCTTCAACATCATCCGGGCCGTCGGCGGGCTGCTCTATCTGCTGGGTGCGGTGATCATGGCCTACAACATGTGGCGCACGATCCGTGGCGACCAGGCCGAAGAGGTAGCACCCGCTGCCCGGCCTGCCGTCTCCACGCAGCCGGCCCCGGCCGAGTAAGGGAGGGCACAGACAATGGGACTGAAGCACGAGGTCTTCGAAAAGCACTCCCTGGTCCTGACCGTGGGCATCCTGGTCACGGTCGCCATCGGCGGCCTGGTCGAGATCGCACCGCTCTTCTACCTGGAGAGCACGATCGAGAAGGTGAAGGGCGTGCGCCCCTACAGCCCCTTGGAACTGAAGGGCCGCGACATCTACATCCGCGAGGGCTGTTACAACTGCCACAGCCAGATGGTGCGACCATTGCGCGACGAGGTGGAGCGCTACGGCCACTATTCGCTGGCGGCGGAATCGATGTACGACCATCCCTTCCAGTGGGGCTCCAAGCGCACCGGGCCGGATCTGGCCCGGGTCGGCGGGCGCTATTCCAACGAGTGGCAGGTGGCACATCTGATCGACCCGCGCTCGGTGGTGCCGGAATCGATCATGCCGGCCTACGGGCACCTGCAGCGCTATCGCCTGAAGTTCGACAACATCGAAGAGGAGATGCGCACCTACATCGCGTTGGGTGTGCCCTACAGCGAAGAGATGATCGAGAACGCGCGGGGCGATCTGATGGCGCAGAGCGATCCCGACAGCGACGGCGCCTTCGACGTGGAGGAGCGCTATCCCAAGGCGGTGGTGGCGGACTACGACGGCAACCCGGCCGTGGTCAGCGAGATGGACGCGCTGGTCGCCTATCTGCAGATGCTGGGCACCCTGGTCGACTTCAGCGTCTACGACGCCTCTGAGAACCTGAGATAGGAGGGCGGTCATGACCTATGAGACAGTCGCCTCGCTGGCCCCCACGATCGGGCTCATCCTGTTCATGACGCTCTTTGCCGGCGTCGTTGCCTATGCCCTCTGGCCGCGCAATCGCGAGAAGTTCCGCCGCGCCGCCAAGATGCCCCTGGACGAGGAGTAGACCGCCATGGCCGGAACGCCTGAAAAGGACGAAATCAGCGGCGTCAACACCACGGGCCACGTGTGGGACGGCATTCGCGAACTCGACAATCCGCTGCCGCGCTGGTGGATCATCGTCTTCTATCTGACGATCATCTGGGCCGTCATCTACATAATCTTGATGCCGGCGATACCGCTGTTCAACAGCTTCACCCACGGCGTTCTGGATTGGTCCAGCCGGGCCTCGCTGGAACGCACGATGGAGCAGGCAGCCGCCGAACAGAAGCCCTACATGGAGAAGATCTCGGGCGAGAGTCTGGAGCAGATCCAGAAGGATCCCGAACTTGCCGGCTTCGTGCAGGCCGGCGGTCGCTCGGCCTTCGCCGTCAACTGTTCGCAGTGCCATGGTCAGGGCGCCCAGGGCGGCCCCGGCTATCCCAACCTGAACGACGACGGCTGGATCTGGGGCGGCACGCTGGAAGACATCTATCAGACCATCAAGTACGGCATCCGCAATGCGCATCTGGATTCGCGCCAGAACATCATGATGGCCTATGGCAAGGACGACATCCTCTCGCGCGAGGAGATTCGGCAGGTCGCCGAATACGTCCTCTCGCTCTCCGGACGATCGGAGAACGCAGAGATGGTGAGCGCCGGCAAGGAGATCTTCGAGGCACAGTGCGTCTCATGCCACCAAGACGGCGGTATCGGCGACACCACCTTGGGTGCGCCGAACCTCACCGATGCGATCTGGCTCTACGGCGGCAGCCGAGAGGCTATTATCGAGAGCCTGACCTATGGTCGTGCGGGCATGATGCCACCTTGGGAAGGCCGCTTGAGCGACGACACCATCAAGCTCCTGACCGTCTATGTCCATTCTCTTGGCGGCGGCCAGTAGGTAAGTGCCAGTAAGTAAGTGCCAGTAGGCACGTGCCAGTAACCAAGCCAGTAGCAAGGGGGGCCGGCAGTACGCCATGGCCGATGTCAAGCCGAAGCTGAAGCTGGAGGAGACCGTGGCCGCTGCGGCGGCTGCGGCCGAGCCTAGGGGCGCCGATCCCGACCACCAGGGTCCGGTGGAGACGGTCGACGTCGAGGCTGTCAACTCCAAGGAAAAGCGCGCCCCGCTCTACAAGAAGCGGGAGAAGGTCTATCCCAAGATGGCGCGCGGCCAGTGGCGCAAGATCAAGTGGATCGTCCTGATTGCCACGCTGGCGATCTACTATCTGCTGCCTTGGATCCGCTGGGATCGCGGTCCGGGCCAGCCCGATCAGGCCGTGCTCTTGGATCTGCCGACCCGTCGCTTCTATTTCTTCTGGCTGGAGATCTGGCCACAGGAGGTCTACTTCCTGACCGGCCTGCTGATCTTGGGGGCCTTGGCGCTCTTCCTGGTGACCGCGCTGGCCGGCCGGGTCTGGTGCGGCTACAGCTGTCCACAGACCGTCTGGACCGATCTCTTCATCTATGTCGAGCGTCTGGTCGAGGGCGATCGTGCGGCGCGCATCCGCCTGGACAAGAAGCCCTGGACCTTCGACAAGATCCGCCAGCGCGTCCTGAAGCACGCGATCTGGATCTTCATCGCCATGGCGACCGGTGGCGCCTGGGTCTTCTATTTCGCCGATGCGCCGACCCTGATGGGCGACTTGCTCAGCTTCGATGCGCCGGTGGTGGCCTATGCCTTCATCGGCGGGCTCACCTTCACCACCTATTGGCTGGGCGGACATATGCGCGAGCAGGTCTGCACCTACATGTGCCCCTGGCCGCGCATCCAGGCGGCCCTCTTCGACGAAGACTCGCTGATCGTCACCTACCGCGACTTCCGCGGCGAGCCGCGCGGACCGATGAAGAAGGGCAAGGCGCTGGAGGTCCGCGGCGACTGTATCGACTGCAATCAGTGCGTCGCGGTCTGTCCGATGGGGATCGACATCCGCGACGGCATGCAGTTGGAGTGCATCTCCTGTGCGCTCTGCATCGATGCCTGCGACACGGTGATGGACAAGATCGGCAAACCGCGCGGGCTGATCGCCTATGACACCCTGCCTGGCGTCGAGGCCGAAGCACGCGGCGAGACCCGCAAGCTGAAGCTGATCAGACCCAGAACGGTGCTCTACGGCGGTCTCATCCTCGTGGTCTCCATCATCATGCTGGTTGGGCTCTTCAGCCGGTCCAGCCTCGATCTCAACCTGCTGCCCGACCGCAATCCGATCTTCGTCACGCTCTCCAACGGCGACATTCGCAACGGCTACACCTTGAAGGTGATCAACAAGACCGACCGCGCGCATCTCTACAGCCTCTCGGTCGAGGGGCTTCCCGACGCCGAAGTCTCGGTCTTGGGGAACGGCGAGCGGGCAGAGGTCTCCGTCACCAGAGACTCGATGCAGTCGGCCCGCATCTTCATCGCCGCCCCGGCAGCCTCGCTCTCCGGCTCGCTTACCGACATCGAACTGGTCCTGACCGACGAGAACGGCCAGGCCACCGCCGTCGATACGGTCTTCAAAGGACCCTGATGCCCATGTCCAGTCTCGACCCTACCGCCGAACCTGCCGCCAGCCCGCGCCCCTTCACCGGCCGCCATCTGCTCTATTGGCTGCTGGGTTTCTTCGGCGTGATGCTGGTGGCCAATGTGATCTTCATCTGGTTGGCGCTCGATACCTTCACCGGGGTCGCCAGCAAGACCGCCTATCAGGATGGCCTGGCCTACAACGAGCGCTTGGAGGCTGCGGCCGCGCAGCAGGCACTGGGCTGGGAAGGCCGCGTGACGCAAGACGCGCAGAGCGTGGTGCTGACCCTGAAGGACGCCGGCGGCGCGGCGGTACGGGGCCTGACCTTGCAGGTTCTGTTGCAGCGCCCGACGCACGACGGTCAGGACCAGACCCGCGTCATGGTCGAGGCCGCGCCTGGGCGCTACGTGGCGCCGCTGGAGCTGCCGGCCGGCGGCAACTGGGATCTGGTGATCAGCGGGGCGGCGGCCGACGGCACGCCTTTCGAAACCCGCACCCGCATTTGGATCGACTAGGTCATGGCCGAGCAGGCTGAGACCGAGCGCGTCGAACCCGCTGCTTCCTGCTGTGTGGCAGTCTCGGGACCCGACATCTCCGACAGGGTCGCGGCCCTGGCTGCGGCTTCGGAGAAAGCGGTCGAGAGCCTGCCCGACGGCCAGCAGCGCTTGGTCCTGGTGATCGAGAACCTGGAGTGTGCAGGCTGCGTGCCGAAGATCGAGGGTGCGCTCAGAGACCTGCCAGGCCTCTCGGAAGGTCGGGTCAATCTGACGACCCGACGTCTGCGCCTGGTCTGGCAGGACGAGACCACGAACCTGGAGGCGCTGCTGCGCCCGGTCCTCGCGCTTGGCTATCGCCTGGCGCCCTTTCAGGTCGGTCGCATGGAGGCGCGCGACGCCGAGGAACGCAGGTTCCTGCTGCGCTGTCTGGCCGTGGCGGGTTTCGCCGCCGGCAATGTCATGCTGCTGTCGGTCTCGGTTTGGAGCGGGCTCTGGGGCGATATGGGCCCGGCGACCCGCGATCTGCTGCACTGGGTCTCGGCCCTGATCGCACTGCCGGCCGTTGCCTACGCCGGACGGCCTTTCTTTCGCTCGGCGGTTTCGGCTCTGAGTGCCGGCCGGCTCAACATGGACGTGCCGATCTCGCTCGCCGTGGTTCTGGCCGCCGCCATGAGCCTCTTCGAGACCATGCGCGGCGGCCAGGAGACCTACTTCGATGCCTCCGTCACCCTGCTGTTCTTCCTGCTGATCGGGCGCTTGCTGGATCGCATGATGCGTGGCCGGGCGCGCTCTGCTGCCGAGAACCTGATGGCGCTCAAGGTCGACAGCGCGCTGGTGGTGAAGCCTTGCGGCGCGCGCGAACGGCGGGCGGCCAGCAGTCTGAAGCCCGGCGATGTCTTCCAGGTCGCACCCGGCGAGCACCTGCCGGCCGACGGCGAGGTGCTCGAGGGGCGCGCGGCCTTGGATGTCTCGGCGATTACCGGCGAGAGTCTGCCGCAGACGGTCGAGCCGCGCTCCAAGGTGCACGCCGGAACGATGAACCTGGACGGCAGCCTGCTGGTGCGGGTCACCGCGTCGGGCGAGCGCACCTTGCTGTCCGAAGTGCTGCGCCTGGTCGAGACGGCGGAGCAAGGCCGGGCCCGCTATGTCCGCCTGGCGGACCGGGCAGCGCGCATCTATGCGCCCGCGGTGCACCTGCTGGCCTTGGTCACTTTTGCATTGGGTCTGGGCTTGGGTCTGACCTGGCAGGTGGCGCTGATGAATGCCATCGCCGTCCTGATCGTCACCTGCCCCTGTGCG
Source organism: Kiloniellales bacterium (assembly GCA_040219175.1). Taxonomy (GTDB): domain Bacteria; phylum Pseudomonadota; class Alphaproteobacteria; order Kiloniellales; family JACOMY01; genus JACOMY01. Next base: position 56,840 of record JAVJSY010000106.1, on the reverse strand, counting down.
CTCGGCCTGGCGGTGCCGGCGGTCCAGGTCGCCGCGGTCGGGCGGCTGCTGCGTGCCGGCGTGCTGGTGAAGAGCGGCGATGCGCTGGAGCGCCTGGCCCAAGTCGATCACCTGGTTTTCGACAAGACCGGAACCCTGACCCTGGGGCGGCCGGTCTTGCTGAACGGCGGCGAGGTCGCGTCGAGCGATCTGCAGTGTGCCGCCGCGCTGGCCGCCGCCAGCCGCCATCCCCTGGCCACCGCCCTGGTCAAGGCAGCCGGCCCGGTGCCGCTGCTGCAAGCTGAGATCACAGAAGTTCCCGGCGCCGGCCTGATCGCCGCCGCGCCCGATGGCGAGCTGCGCCTGGGCTCGGCTGCGCATGTCGGGGTCGAGGACGTGGATCTGGGGGCCGAGAGCCTGCTCTGGCTGAAGCATCGCGACGGTCGCTTGGTCTGCTTCCGCTTCCACGACGCGCTGCGTCCCGACGCGGCCGCCGTCATGACCGCCCTCAAGGCGCAGGGGCTGACCCTGGAGATCCTCTCCGGCGACCGCCCGGCCGTGGTGGCCGACGTGGCCCGGCGCCTGGGCATCGAGACCTGGCAGGCCGGCGTCAACCCGGCCGAGAAGAGCGCTCGCCTGCAGGCCCTGACCACCGCCGGCCATCGCGTCGCCATGGTGGGCGACGGCCTGAACGACGCGCCGGCACTGGCCGCCGCCTATGCCTCGATCTCGCCGGCGCAAGCCAGCGAGGCCAGCCAGGTCGCCGCCGATCTGCTCTTCCAGGGCGAGGCCTTGGCCCCGGTGCCCGAAGCGCTCACCGTCGGCCGCAAGGCACGTCGCCTGGTCTTGCAGAACTTCGCCATCGCCATCGGCTACAACCTGGTGGCCGTGCCGCTCGCCATGGCCGGCGAGATCACCCCCCTGCTGGCCGCCGTCTTCATGTCCTGCTCCTCCCTGGTGGTCACCGCCAACGCCCTGCGCGCCGCCCGCGGCGGCAAGTCCTCGAAGAAACGGGAGGCGGCCGCCATCGCCGTGCCAGCCGAATGAATGCCCTCATCTATCTGATCCCGGCCGCCCTCCTGCTCGGCGGCCTCGGCCTCGCCGCCTTCCTCTGGGCGCTCCGCAGCGGCCAGTTCGATGACCTGGAGGGCGCCAAGTACCGGATCTTGCAGGATGATGAGGACTCTGAGAAACGCTAGCCTATCAGTGTCACCCAATCACGACTCAGACGATCATAATGCACCTTCTTACTCGTCCACACCAAGTCAAAGTGCTTAACACCAGGATGAGGATTGTGTCACTTTAGATCGCCAATGATCCTGTAAGTGGCGTTACCTGCAAGGACAGTTCTCTTTGGGTGGTTTCTGGGTGCAACAGCAATAAAATCGTTCAGTCCTTCGTCTATGTCGTAGAAGTAAGGCCCTGGCTCGCAAACGCCCAGCGCAACGAGCGCCTCGAAGATCTCCCTGTTTGGCAGCGCTGTGAAATCAATAAGTTCGATCGCAGCAACGACCAGGGCGTCGAAGCTGCAGCCGCAGTTCTCATTTTCTTGAGCTACGGCCTCACAGTCCTCCGGTTCGCATGTGAACACAAAGCGCCTACCACTCTCATCCAGCGGAGACAGAACCCCGACCTTCTCGAGAACCCCCGCTGGAATCTGGTAGTAGCTGGCGCACATCGTGTCGAAGGTCTGTATCGGCGGGAGATCAATGCGTTCCTCCCATGTGTAAAGGTGCCAATGTACGTAGCGCGCAATGGCTGCTGCGAGTTCCGCGTATGTCGGTTCCTTGCTCACGTGTTTCTGCCTAACTTATTCGCGCCGCCTTCGTTTGGGCGCTGGAGGTGACCAAGCACTGTCCCTCGCAGGATGTTGCGGGCAAGCCTCCGACGCAACAGTGACACTTCTCTATGGGGTCAACTGCGCACCTCGCTCAACAGATTATCGTTCTGCTGCATGTCGTAGACGATCGATGTCTCGATACGCGTCACGGCTGGATGGCTGGTGAAGTTGTCGAAGGCTTGGTCCTTCAGGTGCTGCATGTCGCGGGCGACGACGTGCACGACCAGGTCGTAGCGGCCGGTGATCAGGAAGGCGGCGCGGACCTCGGTCAGCCGGCCGATGCTCTCCAGCAGGCTGTCCACCGTCTCGCGCTCGTGCTTGGCAAGCTCGATCAGAAAGAGCGCCGCCAAGGAATAGCCGAGGGCCTTCAGATCCAGGTCCAGATGCGCGCCCTTGATGGCACCGGAGGACCAGAGCCGCTTCAGCCGCTCGTGGCAGGTCGAGGGCGCGATCCCGACCGCTGCTGCGATCTGCTTGTTGGAGAGCCGAACATCCTTCTGCAAGAGCCGGATGATCTCGATGTCGGTGCGGTCGAGGTCCATGATTGTGCCAGGATTCCGAATTCAATTCGATGGATTTCTTTCCTTTCCTAAGGATAATCGAGAAAAGGGGCATTGCAAGGAACAAGCGTCGTGCCGATCAGCATTCCAGCCTTCTCGCACCTCCCGCCATCTGCGCGGGACCGTTTCGCACGCGATGGCTTTCTCGTGATCGAGAATGTGCTCGATGCCGGGGTCGTAGAGCGCTTGCGCGCCTCCTTCCCGCGCATCTTCCGGGGCGACTTCGACACCGGGGTCTTTCCCGACGAATGGCACTGGCGCGAAGGCGTCAGCCTGCCGGATGTGACGCGGCATATGGCGAACGCCTGGAAGTCCGATCTCTCGATTGCCGAGCTGGTGCTCAGCGAAGACATTGGGCGCTTGGCCGCCCGGCTGACGGGTTGGTCGGGGGTCAAGCTCGGACAGGATACGATCTGGTGGAAGCCGGCGGGCACGAAGGCGGGCGCGTTCCACCAGGATACCTCCTTCTTGGGATATCTCTCGCCGCCGAAGACGATCACCTGCTGGTTCACCCTGGACGACACGCGCGAAGGGGCGGGGACCTTGCAGTACGTCCGTGGCTCGCATCGCTGGCCCCTGACCGAGATTCCACCGGACTTTCTGAACCCGGACGACTATCAAAAGCCGATGCGGCTTGCCGCCCGGGCAGCCAGGGTCGAAGAGCCGGAGGTCGTCAGCATCGAGGTTCCCGCGGGCTCATGCGTCATCCATGCGGGCGAGACCTGGCATGGTTCGGAAGCCAACCTCGCCAACGACAGCATGCGCCGCTCGATCGGCGTCCATATGATCTCTGCGGACGCGGTCTTTACCGATGACCCCGGCGGCTACATCTACCGCCGCTATCAGCGCAGCGGCTCTGTCGAGCTCGACGAGAGCTTTTTCCCGATCCTCTATGCGAAGGATGCGGCAAGGACCGATTGGCTGAAGAGCTACTGCGAGACCGGACGGCGCTAGCGCGGAGATGGGAGACGGCCTCACGCCGCATCGTGAAAGATCAGCCCCAGGGTCGTGCGCTCGCCCTTTGTAAGATCGCTGACGCCGTGCCGTAGTTGTGCCCGAACAGCCCCGCGGCGGCCGGGCACAGGAAAAAGACTGTTGGCGAAGAGCACGGCCTCGCCCAGCGCCGGGCGCAGCACCTGGGCGCGGCTTTGCATGCGGGCGCGGGATTCGCTCAAGACCAGCTCGCCGCCCTCGAAATCCCCTGCAGGGTCGCTCAGCAGGAAAACCGCCTGGATCGGGAAGGAGAGCGCGCCGTAGAGATCCTGATGCAGACGGTTGTAGTCGCCGGGGCCATAGCGCAGGACCAGGGGCGTGGCCTTGGTTTGGCCGGCGGCATGGCAGAGGGCCAGATAAGCCTCCAAGGTCTCGGGGTAGCGTTGCTCCAGGCCCAAGGCCTCGGCCCAGCTCTGCGCGATCGGGGCCAAGTGGCGGTAGAAGGCGGTCCGTAGCTCTTGCACCGCGTCCGGCAAGGGGTAGTCGAAATAGCGGTAGCGGCCGGCGCCGTAGCCGTGGCGCTGCATGACGATGATGCGGCGGAAGAGCTCCTCCCGGTCGTAGAGGGCCGCCAAATCGGCCGCCTCTCCAGCCGATAGGAGGAGACCGGTGCGGGCAAAGCCACGCCCGTTGATCTGCGTGGTCAGCGCGGGCCAGTCCAGTGAGTCTATCCGTCTAGCAAGCTCTTCGTGCATCGCCGCTTCCTCATCCGTGAGCAGCAGGATGGCAAGATCCCTAGGGCGGCGCTTCCCGCTTCTTGCTTAAGCATCGCCCTCTATCGAGATCAGCGACTTGTAGGCGTGCCAGCTGGCGAAACCCAGCAGGGGGAAGGTCACGATCATGCCGACGAAGAGGGTCACGATGCCCGCTGCCGCCAGCAGGGCGATCAGCCAGGCCCAGATCAGGCAGGGCTTCCAGTTCAGCGCAACGGCGCGAAAGCTGGTGAAGATCGCGGTGAAGGTGTCGACGTCGCGCTCCATCAACAGGGGGATGCCGACGACGGATATGGCAAAGACCACCATGGCGATGACCGCGCCCACCGCACTGCCGACGATCAGAAGCGCGATGCCGTGCTGGGTCAGCAGCAGTTCGGTCAACAGCAGCTCGGCCGGCGGCACGTGGTTGGTGCCCATGAAGAGCGCGAAGAGCAGCATCGCCAGACGCATCCAGAACATGAGGATGACCATCAGCAGGAGGGCCATGAAGGCCAGCTGCAGCGGCGAGCGGGTGGAGACGATCAGCGCAGCGCCGATGCTGGTTGGCTCGCCCGCGTGCAGGCGTCGTGCCGTCTCGTAGAGTCCGACCGCCAGCAGTGGTCCGACCAGCATGAAGCCGGCGGCCAGGGGCGGCAGGAACTGGATATAGTCCGTGACCCAGAGCCCGATGGTGATGATGGCGCTGACCAGCGAGAAGATGAGGCCGTAGGTGATGGCGATCGGGCGCGCGGCTGAGAGGTCGCGCCAGCCGGCGGCAAGCCAGGCCCAAGGCGCCTCGGTGCCGATGCGTTTGATCTCGATTCGGCGCGGCTCTTTTGCCGATTCCAGCGTTTGATCCATGGTTCTCTCTCCTCGGCTGGCCCAGTCCATTCCGTCTTGCGACGAGACTGCCTCACTTGTCGCGCACCGCCCCGCCGCAGGTCCTGGCCGCCCAAGCAAGCGCTCTGATCGGACGACCGGGGAGGAGCGGGCCGGATCTCAAGTCCGTCGGTCGGGGTCAGTGACCGATCCTCTAGATCTTAGTCTATAGCCGATGCGACAGCGCCGCAGAGTGATTCAGGTCAAATCGGCCCGAGATTGTACGAGATTGCCGGCAAAAGCGCGGTTCCTTTGTCGCACTGCGGCAAAACTGGCATGCCAGAGGCAACGCCCAAGCTTGACAGGCGAAGACCCGCCTTTCTAAGTTGCGGCCGCTGTGTGGGGCAATGATCGGCAGGGGCGCAATGTCGGATCCCAAGGATCGAGAAGACCTACGCAGTCTAGAGACTCGTCTGGAGGCGGCGCGCCGACGTCACAGGGGCGGGCAGAGAAAGCCAAGGCGGCCGGCCGATAGTAGGGGCATGGCAGCGGGTTTTCGGGTGGCTATCGATCTGATCTCGGGCTTGGCGCTCGGGGTGGGCATAGGCATCGCGCTCGACATGTGGCTGGGTACGTCGCCCTGGTTCTTGATCCTGTTTTTCTTCATAGGGTCCGGGGCTGCCTTGATGAATGTGATGCGCACGGCCAAGAGCCTGGAGGCGGATCGCAAGCGGCGCCAGGAAGAAGAAAGACAGAAGAAGGTCGATGCCTCCTGAGATCGGGGGCTGGGCCTGGTGCAAAGCGGTTAAGGCGGGACCTCTGGCCCCGACCTTTTTATGAGGGGAGGTCCCTTAGTGGCTTCTGAGACCAGTGAAGACGGCGGCGTCATCGGAGAAGCGCTCGAGCATGGCAAGCATGACTCGCCCTTCCATCCGATGGAGCAGTTCGAGATTCATCCGATCGGCAACATCGACATCTTCGGGCTCGATCTCTCCTTCACCAATGCGTCGCTGTGGATGGTGATTGCTGCGGTCGTGTCCTGTGGCTTTTTGATGTTCGCCATGCGCGGTGGCTCTATCGTGCCGACCCGTCTGCAGGTGATGGCAGAAGCCCTCTACGACATGGTCGCGAGCATGGTGCGCGATAACGTGGGCAGCGAGGGGCGGGCCTTCTTTCCCTTCATCTTCACCCTCTTCATCTTCATCCTCTTTGCCAACATGCTGGCCTTGATCCCGGGCTCCTTTGCCGTGACCGCCCAGATCATCGTGACCTTCTTCATGGCCATCATGATCTTCGTGACCGTGACCGTGATTGGCTTCATGCGCCATGGCACGCACTTTTTCCGCTTCTTCTTTCCCGAGGGAGCGCCGGCATGGACTGCGGTGATCCTGATCCCGATCGAGGTGGTGAGCTACCTCTCGCGGCCGATCAGCCTCTCGGTTCGTATCTTCGCCAACATGACCGTCGGCCACGTGCTGTTCAAAATCCTGGCCGGTTTCGTCCTGCTGATGGGTGTCGCAGGTATCCTGCCGCTCATCGCCCTGGTCGGCATCACCGCACTGGAGGTGCTGGTTGCCGTCCTGCAAGCCTATGTCTTCACCATCCTGACCTGCGTTTACCTGCACGACGCCATCCACATGCACTAGGGCGTCGGCCGGGTGCGTTGCTCGCGCGCCGGTCAAGCTGTTCAACCGTCAATCCAGCGATCCTAGGCCAAAGATCCTTGGGTCACCGTACGAGAGGAGTTAGTGAGTTATGGAAGCAGAAGCCGCAAAGCTGATCGGTGCAGGCCTCGCCGCCATGGGCATGATCGGTGCCGGTATCGGTGTGGGTAACGTTTGGTCGTCCTTCTTCAGCGCGATCGCCCGCAATCCGGCCTCCAAGGACGAAATCGGCGCCAACATCTGGATCGGCTTTGCCGTGACCGAGGCTATCGCCCTCTTCGCGCTGCTGATCTCCCTGATGCTCCTCTTCGTCGCCTAAAGACCTTTCGCGACGAGACAGCCGGGCCGGCCTTCGCGGGCGGGCTTGGATTTGAGAGGATCAGAGACGGTGACCGGCCGGACGGGGGCAACCACAGCCTTCGGATCCGGCCGCCTACCGTTGCAAGACAGGTAGTCCGCTATGCCTCAGTTCGACATGACGACCGCACCGAGCCAGATTTTCTGGTTCCTGCTGGTCTTCGGCCTTCTCTATCTCACCTTCGTGAAGGTGGTGCTGCCCAAGATGGGCGGCGTCATTGATGCGCGACAGAACAAGATCGAGGGCGACCTGGCCCGGGCCGAGGCTTTGAAGAAAGAGGCCGACGAGGCCGTGGCCACCTATGAAGAAGCGCTCGCTGCGGCACGCGCCGAGGCCAGCAGCACGCTCCACGAGGCCGCCGAGGCGACCCGCAAGGAGATCGAGGCGCAGTCTGCCGCCTTCAATGCCGAGCTGGACGAGAAGGTGAAGGCAGCCCAGGCCCGCATCGCCGAGGCAGAGGCCGAGGCGCGCGGTAACCTGAAAGAGATCGCGGTCGCCGCTGCCGGCATGGCGACCGAGAAGCTGATCGGCGTTGCTCCCAGTGAGGCCGAGACCAAGGCCGCGGTCGAACGCGCGACGGGAGGGGCTGCCTGATGGATCTCTTCGGCGATACCAATTTCTGGCTCTGGGTCGCACTGGTCGCCCTGATCGTACTGGTCTGGTGGAAGGGTGGGCGCGGCATCGTCGCCGGCCTCGACGCCAAGATCCAGAAGGTCCGCCAGGCCATCGACGAGGCCGAGAGCCTCAAGGCCGAAGCCGAGCGCACCTTGGCCGAATACAAGCGCAAGCAGCGTGACGCCCTGGCCGAGGCCGAGCGGATCGTGGCGCATGCCAGGAACGAGGCCAAGGAGATCCGCGAGCAGCAGCTGGTCGAGCTCAAAGACACGCTGGCGCGTCGCGAGCAGCTGGCCATGGACCGCATCGCTCAGGCCGAGGCCAATGCGCTGCGTGCCGTGCAGGCCGGTGCCGTCGACGCCGCGGTCGCCGCCACCGCCAACCTGATCCGCGACAAGCTGGACGAGGGACGCTCCGACGCGCTCATCGACTCCTCGATCGAGGAAGTGGGACGTCGACTGAACTAGTCGAGCTCTCCATCGCACGCTATCCGCAAAGGGCCGCTCCGCTGAGCGGCCCTTTGTCGTTTCGCTCTTCAGGCCAGGCCGTCAGGGCATAGCCTGCAATCGCGTGCAACGCGATTTTGCATAGCGCGCTATCGCCTATTGCAATAGTGTGCGACGAACAAAAAGCTTCCTATCAATCCGCCTGGCAAGATCACCGATAGTTCTGCGGGCCGGATAGCGCGAGGAGAGACCGTTTTGGCTGTCATCTTGGGGACCACGGGTCCGGATTCGCTCGACGGAACCACGGCCGTCGACACCATCTTCGGCTACGGGGCCGCCGACCGGCTCTTCGGGCTGTCGGGTAACGACACGCTCTATGGCGGCAAGGGGGAGGATTCTTATCTCGAGGGCGGCAGCGGTGACGACCTGATCCTCGGGGTTGGCGGTGACGACCTCTACCTCTATGGCGACGAGGGCAGCGACACGCTCTATGGCGGTGACGGGGTCGACGGCCAGATCTTCGGCGGCATCGGCGACGATTCCGTCTTCGGTGACGAGGGCGACGACCGGCTCTATGGTGAGGCCGGTGATGACAAGGTCTTCGGGGGCAGCGGCAGCGACGGACTCTCGGGTGACTATGACGGCGCCTATGGGGTTTTCGGTCCCGACGGCGACGATGGCCTCTACGGCGGAAGCGCCAAGGATCTCTTCTTCTTCGGCAGCGGCGGTGATGACTCCCTCTACGGCGGGAGGGGAAGCGATCTCGCCTTCAACGGCGACAGCGGTGCCGACTCGCTCTTCGGCGATGTCGGGAACGATTCCAGTCTCTACGGCGGCAGTGGCGACGACAGTCTCTACGGCGGCAATGGGATTGACGGCCGGCTCTTCGGCGGCGACCAGAACGATCTGATCGCCGGCGACGATGGTGACGACAGCCGCCTGTTCGGCGATCCTGGAAACGACAGTCTCTACGGTGGCAGCGGAGGGGACGCCAGCCTTTGGGGCGGTGCCGGCAGCGACACTCTTGCCGCTGGCAGTGGCGATGACGTCAGCCTCGTGGGCGGTAGCGCCGGCGATCGGCTCTTCGGCGACGATGGCGACGACAGTCTCCTCTACGGCGGTGACCAGGCAGATCGGCTCTATGGAGCGAGCGGAGAGGACAACGGCCTGTTCGGTGACACAGGAAACGACCGCGTTTTCGGTGCCCAGGGCGCAGATTATGACCTCAAGGGCGGGGATGGTGGCGACAGCCTCTATGGTGGATCAGGATATGACACCTCATTGTTCGGTGGCAGTGGTGCGGACCTGGTGTTTGGTGGCACCGACAACGATACGTCTCTCGTCGGCGATGATGGGTCGGATCGTCTTTATGGCGACGATGGAAGAGACAAAGCCTTCTTCGGCGGCAGTGGAGCAGATCAGCTTTTTGGCGGACTGGACATCGACAGAGGGTTTTTCGGGGGCGCTGGCGACGACCTGATTTTGGGCGCTGGCGGCTCGGCTGGAAGTGCCATCTACAATGACCAGGACTTCTACGGAGATGCTGGTGCAGACACACTGTTCGGCGGCGGTGGCGACAACAGAAGATTCTTTGGCGGTTCTGAGGCCGATAGTATCTTCGGTGGTAGCGGCAACGACTCCTCGGCGTTCGGTAACGACGGTGACGACAAGATCTATGGAGGTGCCGGTGACGAAAACATCCTGTCTGGACTGTCTGGTGCCGATCGTATCTATGGCGGTGATGGTGATGACTCCAACCTCTGGGGCGGCGATGGCGATGATCTGATTTATGGTGGCAGTGGAAGCGAGAATGGTCTCTCTGGTGGCAGCGGTAGCGATAGGCTGTTCGGCAGTGATGGCGATGAATTTGATCTCAATGGCGGCAGTGGCAACGATCTTGTCTATGCCGGAGATGGAAAGGATTGGCGGGTGCTTGGGGGCCTCGCGAACGATATCGTTTATGGTGGAGAAGGCGATGATATCCTGAATGGAGATTATAGTTTCGATTCCTTTGATCTTCCCCCACTCGGTGGCGGGGTAGATACTCTTTTTGGCGGTAATGGATACGACAGAATAAATGGTGACGGAGGAAATGACAGTGTCTATGGCGGAAGTGGTGAAGATGTTTTGGATGGTGACTACGCAGCAATCTATGTGAGCCCCTACCCCCCCTATGGCACGACAGATTTTGACGTGGAGGGGGACGACTGGATCTTCGGTGGCAGTGGCAACGATGTGCGCGTCCGTGGGTACAGCGGCAGCGACCGGATCTATGGCGACGCGGGCGATGATCGTTCCCTCTTCGGTGGCTCCGGTGACGACACCATCTCCGGCGGCTTGGGTGCCGACACGGCCTTCGGCGATGACGGAGCCGACGTCTTCCTGATCGCCAGCCAGATGGAGCTGGTCGCCGGCGATACGCTGGACGGCGGCTCGGGTGTCGACACCCTGATCCTGAAGGGCGGTGCGACGATCCCGGCCGGGGCTCTAGTGACCAACGTCGAGACGATCCTAGGCACCGTCCCGGCGACCAGCGGCAATGACACGATCTTCGGCGGCGACGGCCCGGACGACATCCGCGCGCTGAGTGGCGACGACACCGTTTATGGTCTGCCGGGCGACGATTCTCTGCGCGGTCAGGCCGGCGTCGACAGTCTCTATGGGGGCAGCGGCAAGGACACGCTCTTTGGTGGCGAGGATGACGATCGCTTGAGCGGCGAGACCGCCAGCGACCGGATGGTCGGCGGCAGCGGCAGCGACCTCCTCTTCGGAGAGCAGGGCCAGGATCGCCTGAACGGGGCCTCGGGCACGGACACGGCCTTCGGCGGGATCGGCAATGACACCTTCATCATCGACAGCAAGACCGACCGGGTCTTCGATGGCAGCGGCGAGGGCGATGACGTGCTGCGCTCCAATGCCGACGACTACACGCTTGGCACGGCCGCCGAGGTGGTGATCGAGCGCGCCCTCATCGTGCGCTCGGCCGGCGATGGCAAGATGGTCGGCAATGCCAACGACGAGATCCTGCTGGGCAACTCCTTCGACAACATTCTGCAGGGCAAGAGCGGTGACGACCGCCTGAACGGCCAGGGCGGCAGCAATGGCCTGATGGGTGGCAGTGGCGACGACACCATGGTGGTGACCACCAGCGCCGACGTGGTGCGCGAGTTCGCCGGCAACGGCACCGATCTGGTGCGGGCCGAGACCGACTTCACCCTGCCGGACGGCTCGGCCGATGCTTTCGTCGAGAACCTGCGTATGCAGGGCGGTTTCGGCAACATCGACGGCACCGGGAACAGCCTGGACAATACCATCTGGGGCAACTCGGGCGACAACCGCCTGGCCGGCAATCAGGGTGACGACCGGATCCAGGGGCGCGAGGGGGACGACACCCTGTTCGGCGGGCTGGGCAGCGACACCTTCGAAGGCGGCAGCGGTGCCGATACGATCAACATCGCCCAGGACGACCGCGCCTTCGGCGGTTCCGGCGCGGATCTCTTCCTCTATGGCGGCAACCTCTCGACGGGATCGCAGGTAATCGAAGACTTCGACGGGGTCAGCCTGAACGGGGCGAACGGCGAAGACCGCCTCGGCTTCCGCACCGGCCTGGAGGTCGGCAGCTTCACCTACATTGACGGCGCGGCATTCAGCGGCGGCGGCAACTCGGAAGCGCGCTTTGCCGGCAACGAGACCCTGGAGATCGACATCACCGGCGATGGCGCGGCCGACGCCATGGTCGCCATCGACGGCCTCACGGCCGCCGGGCAACTCACGGCAACGGATTTTGTCTGGTTGTAGGTAGAATTTACGCTCTAGGCAGCATCCGAGAGGCGATGCCAGCGCTGCTCTTCGAAGGCCGGGTCCAGCGGTAGTCTGAAGAGTGTTGCGGTGGTGTTGCTCAAGGTCTTCAGACTGATGGCCAAGATCACCTCTTGCGCCTGACGGATGCTGTAGCCGGCCTGGAGAAAGCGATGGTAGGCCGCTTGGCAGTCATGGCCCTTGTCTTCCGTCAGTGCCTGCGCAAAGGCGCGCAAGGCCTCCAGGCTAGCCATGCCGAGCGGCTTCCCCTCTCGTAGGGCTCTGACCATGTCGGGCGCCATACCGCTGCGGGTCGCCAGGGTCGAGTGTCCGGCGACGCAGTAGGCGCAATCGTTGGCGCGGCTGACGGTCAACAACACCACGTCGCACTCGGTATCGCTGAGTGAAGACTGGGCCAGGACCTGGTTCATGACCATGAAGGTTGCCAGCACGTTGGGGGCGTCGCGCAGGCACTCGAAGAGATTGGGAACGAAACCCATCTCTGCTTGCAGACCCTTGAGAATCTTGTCGGCGGTTTGCGTCGCAGCCTGCTGCTGGTGGTTAGCACTCATGTCCCTCTCCTTTGTTGCATTGCTCCGGTGCATCCGGGCTGAAGGAACAGATAGGCAAACCAAGGGCACAAGGATGCTCCTCAGGGCGGAGCAAGCTGCTATAGATTACGAAGCAACGAGCTACAGAAAGTGGACCTGGAGATCTTTGATGGAGTTTGGTCAGTTCTGCCCGATTGCCAAGGCGAATGAGGTTCTGGGCGAGAAGTGGACCCTGCTGATCATCCGCGAACTCTTGATGGGCAGCCATCGCTTTCGCGAGCTGCAGCGCGGTCTGGGTGGCATCTCGCCGACCATTCTCTCCAAGCGCCTGGCCGGTCTGGAAGAGCAAGGTCTGATCTATCGCAAAGGAATTCAGGGTCAGCGAGGCTATGAGTATCACCCGACGCAGTCTTGCAAGGAGCTGCTGCCAATCCTCCTGGCGATCGGCGTCTGGGGTATGCGTTGGACCCGCTCGAACCTGAAGGATCGCGACTACGACGTCGAGCTCTTGATGCTCTATCTGGAACGCAGCATTCGCCCCGAGGCCTTACCGGAGACCGGCTGCGTGATGCGTTTTCACTTCGCTGATTTCGATGAGGTGTCGCACTGGTGGATCGTCGTGAGTGACGCTGGTGTCGATATCTGTACGGTCGATCCCGGCAAGGACGTCGACCTGTTCATCACCACCTCGGTCAAGACCATGACGGAGCTGTGGATGGGTCGGATGGATTACCGTGCTGCGCGCAGCTCTGGCGTCTTCGATGCGCAGGGACCGGTGGGGCTTACGCGCGATGTCGAGGCCTGGCTCGGTCGCTGCATCTTTGCCGACCTTCCAGACCCCGCGGAGATTCTAGGGCAGCGGAAACTGGACCAGTCGGGCCTTTGATCGCCTACTGCATCTCGCGCCAGAGTGGGTCGGTCTTGAAGTGCTGAACCAGGAAATCCACGAAGGAGCGGACCTTGGGCGAGAGGTGGCGGCCCGGCGGGTAGACGGCATAGATTTGCGCGTCGGGGGCGGCGTAGTCGTGCAAGACCTGGGTCAGGCGGCCGCTCTGCAGGTACTCGCCGACCAGCCAGGTCGGCATCAGGGCGACACCATGGCCGGCCAGCAGCAGCTCTAGAATGACCTCGATGGAGTTGGTCTCGATGTCGCCCTTGACCTCAACCGATTCGGCACCCTCGGGCCCATCGAATTGCCAAATGTTGCGCACCGCGCGATAGAGGAAGACCAGGCAGTTGTGATGGGCCAGGTCGCCGGGACGGGTCGGCACGCCGTGCTGCTTCAGATAGCTTTCGCTGGCGACGGCGACGCGTCGGGTGACCGCCAGCTTGCGGGCGATCAGGCTGGAGTCGCTGAGCTCGCCGATGCGGATCACCAGATCCAGGCCCTCTTCCAGCAGATCGACGTAGCGATCGTTGGTCGAGAGGTCGATTCGCATCTCCGGATACTGGGCCAGATAGCGCGGCAGCAAGGGCGCGATATGTGCATGGCCGAAGACCACCGGGGCGTTCAGCTTCAAGGTACCGCGCGGCGCACCATGCAGGTGCGAGACTGCCTGCTCGGCCTCCTCGACATCGGTCAGGATGCGCTGTGCGCGCTCGAAGAAGGCCGAACCCTCTTCCGTTAGCCCGAGGCGCCGCGTCGTGCGGTTGATGAGGCGTGCGCCCAGCCGATCTTCAAGCCGGCTCACCTGTTTCGAGACTGCCGAGGGTGTCAAGTTGAGGTTGCGCGCGGCCTCCGAGAAGCTGCCCGCTTGCACCACCCGAACAAAAACCTCCATGGCGTTCAGCGAGTCCATCTGCCCCTCCCACTGTGCCCAGAAGGCACAAATGTAGCTAGTTTTTGAGGGATTTTAACCCCTGCATGGCTGTTGCTACACTCAAGCGGGGCATCGCGACCTGGCGCCAAGGTGGAGCAGCACCTCTTATGCAAGCGGAGTGCCGCCGCCATCAAGAGGTGACTTTCGCTTCGCGCGTGCGGTTCTGCCCTGCCGGCGCCCGAAACCCTTGCCGCAAGCCGGCTCGCGGTCTATCGAGACGCCCGCGAAAGGTGACGGTTAAAGGGGATTGGGATGGCAAAGGACAAGGGCAAGTACCGACCAGGGGCGGCGATTCTGCTGCTCAATCATCGCCGCGAAGCCTTTGTTGCGCAGCGAATCGACAACCCCGGCCCTGCCTGGCAGATGCCGCAGGGCGGGCTCGACAAGGGCGAGGATCCGCGCGACGGCGCGCTGCGCGAGTTGGAGGAGGAGACCTCGATCCCGCCGGACCAGGTGGCCATCCTGGCCGAAATGCCGGACTGGGTGCAATACGACCTGCCGCGCGAGCTGGTGGGCAATCTCTGGAAGGGGAAGTACCTCGGGCAGAAGCAGAGATGGTTCTGCGGCGCCTTTCTGGGCAGTGACTCGGTGGTGAACCTGGAAACCGAGCATCCCGAGTTCTCAGCCTGGAAGTGGGTGCCGGTGCAGCAGACGGTCGAGCTGATCGTGCCCTTCAAGCGCGATCTCTATGCCCAGATCATCGAACACTTTCGTCCCTTCTGGATGGATCGCCCTCTCTGACATGCATCGATCCGCCCGGCCTAGGGTGCGCTCTCCAACGCCATGGTGACGGTGTTGCCCTCGCGGTGCAGCACCATCCTTACCAGGCGGCCCTTGTCGTCGAACCAGAGGTCGCGGCTGTCGCCGCCGCGCTGTTCGAAACGCCGCGCCTTGAGGCGATGACCGGCGACCAGCAGCTCCTCTTGGCCCTTGTCCGCGGTCGTGATGTCGACCGCTTTGCCCGTCTTGGTGTCCAGCAACGCGCTTCGGGAGAGCAGGTCCGGGTTCCAGGGGCTGGTCGGCAGCAGTGTGGCATCCACCGTCCAGGTCTTGCTGCCGTCGCTGACGTCGAGCCTGTCGCCTGACAGGGTCGCTTTCAGCGAGGACCTGTCGCCGTCATCGTTGGTCTGGCGGTCAAGTGCGGTGAGCTTCCCCGCTTTCAGGGTTTGCGTGACGGTGCTTTCGTTGCGATAGGCCGTGATGCCGAGGACCTTCACCTGGATCTTGCGATGAACCCTGGCCTGGGTCTCTTCGCCGGACCTCTTAAGCGTGATCGTCATCGCGCCGACCTTGCCACGCCCGCTGACGTCGATTGCATAGACATAGTCACCGGCCGGCGGTTGCGGCAGGTCTTCGGCCTTGGCAAGGCCGGTCAGCAGCAGAAGCGGAAGGGCAAGCAGGAAGCGGCGATTCATGTCGCGATCACTCTGGCTTCGAGATCGTACTCGTCGGCGGCCAAGACCTCTGCCGTCACCATGTCGCCGGGTGCCAGATCGCCGGAGTCCGGCAGATGGACCTGGCCGTCGATTTCCGGCGCGTCGGCGGCACTGCGCCCGATCGCTCCCTCCGGCCCGGCTTCGTCGATCAGCACCTCGATCGTCTTGCCGACCTTGGCCTGCAGCTTGGCGGCCGAGATCTCCTGTTGGTGCGCCATCAAGCGATTCCAGCGCTCCTTCTTCACACGCTCCGGCACGGGGTTGGGCAGTTCGTTGGCCGGTGCGCCCGCGACCGGCTCATAGCGGAAGCAGCCCAGGCGATCCACCTGCGCTTCCGTCAGCCAGTCCAGCAGGAACTGGAAATCGGCCTCGGTCTCGCCGGGAAAACCGACGATGAAGGTCGAGCGCAACGTGAGATCCGGCACCTCGCGGCGCCAGGCGGCGATGCGGTCCAAGACGCGCTCCTGATTGGCCGGGCGGCGCATGGCCTTCAAGACAGAGGGACTGGCGTGCTGAAAGGGGATGTCCAGGTAGGGCAGGATCTTGCCGCCCGCCATCAAGGACATCACCCGGTCCACATGCGGATAGGGGTAGACGTAGTGCATGCGCACCCAGATGCCGAGCTCGCCCAGGGCCTCGGCCAGGTCGTAGAAGCGCGCGGCGCGGGGCTGGCCACGCCAGTTGCTCTCGGCATAGCCGATGTCGCGGCCATAGGCGCTGGTATCCTGCGAGATCACCAGCAGCTCCTTCACGCCGGCCGCGGCCAGGCGCTCGGCCTCCATGAGGACCGCAGCCGCCGGACGGCTCTTCAGGCCGCCGCGCAGCTGCGGAATGATGCAGAAGCGGCACTTGTGGTCGCAGCCCTCCGAGATCTTCAGATAGGCGTAGTGGCGCGGCGTCAGGCGCAGACCCTGCGGCGGCACCAGATCCAGGTAGGGTTCGTGTTCCGGCGGCAGGGCCTCGTGCACGGCTTCGACCACGGCCTCGTATTGCTGCGGGCCGGTGAT
This sequence comes from Kiloniellales bacterium, assembly GCA_040219175.1. Taxonomy (GTDB): domain Bacteria; phylum Pseudomonadota; class Alphaproteobacteria; order Kiloniellales; family JACOMY01; genus JACOMY01. Next base: position 40,259 of record JAVJSY010000106.1, on the reverse strand, counting down.
CGCCAGGACCTGCGGGTGTTCGGCGCGGATGCGCTCCGCCTCCACCCCCAGGCAGCCGGTGACGATCACCTTGCCATTCTCGGCGATGGCTTCACCGATGGCGCCGAGCGATTCCGCCTTGGCGCTGTCCAGGAAGCCGCAGGTGTTGACCAGCACAACCTCCGCCTCGTTGTAGTCGCCGCTGATCGCATAGCCTTCCGAGCGCAGCTTGGTCAGGATGCGCTCGGAATCGACCAAGGCCTTGGGGCAGCCCAGGCTGACGATGCCGACGGTCGGCGGCTTGGCGAGGGTACGGGCGGTCTTCGTCTGTGCGGGCGCCTCTTGCATGGCACGTCTTTCGCTTTCTGCTAGCCTGGTGGGATATCCAGGCTAGGCTGTCAAGGCCTCGGGGATTGGCCCAGATATAGGCCTCTTTGACGGAAATGCTCCAGTCTATTGGCACAAGGACGACCGGCGATGATCGAATGCACTGCAACGCGACGCGGCCTCTTGGCTCTGCTTCCTCTCCTTCTGCTGGTTCCGCTGGCCCAGCTGCGCGCCGAGGAGCGGGAAATCCTGGGCGACGAGCTGGTCACCCTGCTGCGCGGCAAGACCATCAAGGGCACCTGGCGCGGCTCCCCCTACACCCAGTGGTTCGGCCCGGATGGGCGCACCTCCTACACGGTCGACGGCGCGGTCGATTGGGGCCATTGGCACCTGGGCGACACCGGCAACTACTGCTCCACCTGGTCGCGTGGCGGGCTCAGCTGCTACCGGGTCCTGTTGAAGAATGGCGATTACTACTGGCAGTCAGCCAACGGCGGCGCGCTGGAGCCCTTCTCGGTAGAATGAATCTTAGCCTGATGCGGCACGGCGGATCGGATCGACCGCGCGCAGGCTGAGGGCGGCGATGGTCAGGGTGGGATTGGCGACCGCGCCGGTCGGGAAGACGGCGCTACCCATCACGAAGAGATTGCGGTGCTGGTGGGCGCGCAGATCAGGATCGACGACCGAAAGCGCAGGGTCTTTGCCCATGCGCAGGGTGCCCATGATGTGTTGGGCGGATTGAACCCTCTTGTCGTGGTTGATTTCGCTGGTACCCACGTGGCGGAAGATCTCGTTATGTGCAGCACGCGCAGCTTCGAGACCGGCCTGGGTGTAGTCGTCGTAAGCATAGCGGATGCGCGGTCGCGGGACGCCGTAGTGGTCCTTCAAGGCGGGATCCAGGTCGATGCGGTTCTCCGGGTTCGGCAGCTGCTCCGTCAGGCTGGAGATCGCCAATTGGCGCGCGCTCCTGTTCTTGAGGGCGTGATCGAGTGCGTCGCCGCGTAGGCCTTGGGCGATCAGCGCGCGCGCCGTGGTCTCCGGGGCGCCGGTCGGCCACGACCAGCCGGCATTCTGAATCTCGATGCGATAGGCCGGGCGTTCGGCCCGGAAATCCCCGGCGCGTGGCGTCTCGATCCCGGATGTCGAGAGCGGGCCGCGATAGGGCCAGAGCGGCGCATCGCTGAGCGCCCAGGAGAGCTGCACCGGGTGGTCCATGAGGTTCCGGCCGACCTGGTCGGAGCTATTGGCAAGCCCCATCGGAAAGGCCTCGCTTGCCGAGTTCAGCAGCAGGCGCGGCGTCTCGATGGCGTGGGCTGCCAGCACGAAGACCTTGGCATATACCCAGGCCTCGTCGCCGTCTGTCATTCGAACCTTCGCGCGCGTAATCTCTCCGTCGGCTCCACTCTCCAGGGCGACGACGAAGGCTCGATCGAGGAGGCGCGCACCCTTGGCTTCCGCCATCTGACAATGCAGCGCGGCGTCGTACTTGGCGCCAATCGGACAGATCGGAATGCAGGACGCACTGCCGCAGCAGGCCGGCCGATCGCGATAGGCGATGGAGTTGCGCGCCTGCGGGGTCGCGCGCAGATCGGCGAAGGGCGTCCCGGCAAGGGCTTCGCCCAGCTGACGGTCGAGATAGCTGAGCGGGATCGGCGGAAGCGGGTAGGGCCCCGAGCGCGGCGAGAGCGGGTCTTCGCCCTCCGGCCCGGCGACCCCCAATGCGGCTTCGGCCTTGGCGTACCAGGGCTCCAGCGCCGCATAGTCCAGGGGCCAGTCGAGGCCGCGGCCGAACTTGGATTGCAGGCGGAAATCGTCCGGCACGAAGCGCGGCGTGGTGCCGAGCCAATGCCAGGTCGTGCCGCCAACGAGCTTCAGATAGGTGGCGGCAAAGGTCTCGGGCCCGGCCTGAACATACCAGTCGTCGATCTTTTCCGACCGCGGAAAGGGATAGAGATCGCTTTCCGGATAGGGGGCTTGCGGCGTCTTGATCGCGGCCTGAAGGAAACGGTCGTAGGCCTCGCCCCGGTCGACGCGCGGGCCGGCATCCAGCAGCATGACGGAGAGCGCGCCTGCCAAGGCATCGGCGACCAGCGCGCCGGCGACGCCTGCCCCGATGATGGCGACGTCGCAGTCATAGCGCTGGCTCACGGCTTCCATTCCTTGGCCCAGCTACCGAAGCCCTCGCTGCTGCAGATGCCGGGCGGCTTGGTGTAGTCCAAGGATTCCCAGAAGAGCGCATCCTCGTAAGCCACCAGCTTCTGGCCGCTATCGAGCGACACCGTGCCCGTGTACCAGGCCGCCACGATCTCCTCGGCCAGATGCTGGCTGTCGCGTTCTGCCGGCGCCATCGTGCTTAAGCGGACCAGCGCCTCGCCTTTGCCAAGCGACTCGAAGGCCGCCAGATAGCTGGCGGCCAGGTCGGGATCCAGGTCCTGCCGATCCGCAAGGTCCTGCGATAGCTGCAGAAAGCCCGCAGCGTCCAGGCGCGTCGCGGCCTTCGCGCTGGCCGGTATCAGGCTCAAGAGTGCCGCCGACGCAGTGCCCACCAGAAGCGCGCGGCGTCGGCTATCGATCAGCATAGGGATGCCTCTTCAAGTCTCCCCAGACTCTAGTGTGGCAAGTCTAGCTGGCCAAGAGCGATTCCTCGAAGGGCGCCTTGGTCAGATTCTCGAAGCCGCTTTCGGTGATCAGCACCTGCTCTTCCAGCTTCACGCCTTCGCGCCCGCCGACCGCGCCGATATAGGCCTCGACCGTGATGGTCATGCCGGGCTGCAGGCAGTCGTGGCCGGCACGGTACATGCCGGGCTGATGATCGTGCGAATAGCGCACTGCCGGAAACTCGTCGCACAGGCCGACGCCGTGGTACTTGCAGCCATAGCGCTGCGGCGCGAACTCCTCCGAGAGGTTGTCGCCGCCCAGCGCCATCTCCTCGAAGCTAAGGCCGGGGCGCAGCAGCTCCATATTGCGCTGAATGTGCTCATAGGCGACCTGGTAGAGCCGGCGCTGCTCGTCGTTGGGCTTCCGGTCGCCGGCGATCCAGGTGCGGGAGATGTCGCAGCAGTAGCCCCAGGTGCCGACCATGTCGGTATCGAAACCGACCAGGTCGCCGTTCTGGATGATCCGCGGACCGCACTCTTGGAACCAGGGATTGGTGCGCGGGCCCGAGGCCAGGATCCGGGTCTCGATCCATTCGCCGCCGCGGGCGATGTTGCCGCGCACCAACTCGGCCCAGAGCTCGTCCTCGGAGATGCCGGGCTCCAGGGCGGCGCGCATCTCTTCCATCGAGGCCTCGCAGGCGACGATCGCACAGCGCACCGCGCGCAGCTCGTTCTCGTCCTTCATCAAGCGGGCCAGCTCCATCACCCGCTGGCCGGACTGCAGATCGACCCCCAGGTTCTGCAGCGCGAAGGCGCCAGCCAGCTCCATCTTGTCGACGGCGAGCCTGCGATTGCCGCCGCCGTGCGTGCGCAGCAGGTCGTCGATCTCTGCAGCGAAGCGCTTGGCGTCCTCCTCCACCCGCTCGCCGTTGATGAAGTAGAAGAAGCTGGCGCTGGTGCGTACCTCCTCGATCAGCGGCAGGTAGGACGAGAGGTGCTCGCAGCCGAAGAAGTCCCAGAGGATGACCGGCCCTTCGGTTGGAATGAAGGCGGCGCGCGAGAAGTTATGCGCGGTCCAGGCCTGCATATTGCTGCTGTCGGTGGCATAGCGGATGTTCAGCGGGTCGAAGAGCAGCAGGCCGCCCAGATCCAGCTCTTGCAACATGTGCCGCACGCGGCCCAGGCGATAGTGACGCAAGGCCGTCAGGTCGGGCAGCGCCAGGCCCAGCGCCTTCCACTCGTCGAAAGCCCGCCAGGTCGGCCCGATCTCGACACGATCGTTGTCGGCGCCCGCCGCGCTTTGCGGGACGCGGCGCTGCGGTCGACGCGTCGGATCGATCTTGCGTGCGGCAACGTCGAGGATGATTTCGGACATGAGCTTTCCCAAATGTGCAGCCTTACCCGCCTTGACTAGCAGCAAAGTCAGGGCGGAATCGTTGCAAAGGCGTCTTTGAAATGCGGTGAGGCGACCTTTGCTGATGTGTGTGTTGGGCCGCTGCCGTCACTGTGGTCGCTGGCGGGCGTTCCAGAGGAATGGAGAGGTCGTAGAATGGGCAGTGACGCCATCGCCAACAGCGAGCAGATCGACTACTGGAATTCGGAAAACGCAGCGAAGTGGGTGCGCGACCAGGCAGGGCTGGATCGGATGTTCGCCTCGGTGACGGACCGCCTGCTGGCGCTCGTCCAGCCACGGCCCGGAGAGACCGGGATCGACGTCGGCTGCGGGACCGGCGCCACCACCATGGCGCTTGCCGAGAACCTGGGTGGGCATGGCCACGCGCTGGGCGTCGATGTCTCGGTGCCCATGCTCGCTATGGCGCGCAGCCGGGCAGACAAGGCGGGCCTGAGCCAGGTGCAGTTTCTCGAGGCCGATGCGCAGACCCATGCCTTCGAGCCTGCTGTGCTGGATCTGCTGATCTCGCGTTTCGGCGTCATGTTCTTCGAGGACCCGGTGGCCGCCTTCGCCAATCTTGGCCGCGCGATGAAGCCAGGCGCCCGGCTCTGCTTCCTCTGCTGGGCGCCGCTTGCCGGCAATCCCTGGTTCGCCATCCCGCGTGCCGCTGCCATCGCCCACATGGGCAAGGAACCGCCGGCAGCGCCCGACCCGCGCGCGCCCGGCCCGATGGCCTTTGCCGAGCAGGACTATGTGCTGGAGATCCTGCGGGCTGCCGGTTGGACCTCTTGCGCGGTCGCCGATGAGGAAATCTACCTGTCGACCGACGCAGACTTAAAGGAAGTCGCCAGGCTCTCCAGCAACCTGGGTCCGGCTGTGCGCGTCGTGCGCGCGTTGGACGGTACTGCCACCGACCTGGAAGCCATCGCCGAACGTTTGATGGCGGATTTAGCCCCCTTCGTGACGGCCGACGGTGTTAGCATTCCGGCACGATTCAACGTGGTTCAGGCACGGCGTTAGTCGCGAGGAATGAGAGGGGGGACAGGTGGCAGAGGTTCAGAGGGTTAGCCCCGAGACGTCTTTGGACGAGGTCATGGCGATCCTGGATCGTGATGGCGCGGTGGTCATCGAAGGTCTCTTGGAGTCCGAGGCAATTGCCGCAATCGGCGCCGAGCTGGAGAGCTATCTCGGCCGTTCGCATCTGGGCCAAGGCGATTTCTGGGGCTACAAGACCAAGCGCGTCGGCGCCCTGGTCGCCAAGTCGCGGTGCTTTGCCGAGCGCATCGCGCCCAATCCCACGGTCATGGCGGTGATGGAACGTCTGCTGGGCCCGCACTGCGAGCGCTTTCAGCTGCACGTCACCCAGTCGGTCAACATCGGTCCCGGCGAGGACGAGCAGATCCTGCACCGCGACGACGGTCTGCTGCCCTTCGTCCATCCCGGTCCGCAGGCGCTGTGCAACACCATGTGGTCCCTGACCGAGTTTACCGAGGAGAACGGCGCCACCCGCGTGATCCTGGGCAGCCACCTCTGGGATGACGCGCGCCTGCCCGGCCCCGACGACGAGATCGCGCAGGCGGTGATGCCGCCGGGCTCTTGCATGATCTATGTCGGCTCGCTCTGGCACGGCGGCGGCGCCAACCGCTCCAGCGAGTCCTGGCGCAACGGCCTCATCTGCGGCTACAGCCTGGGCTGGCTGCGGCAGGAGGAAAACCAGTACCTGGCCGTTCCGCCGGCGATTGCCAAAGACCTGCCCGAGCATGTGCAGCACCTGATCGGCTACAAGATCCACGGCGGCTTCCTCGGCTGGGTGGAGGGCCATGACCCCCACGTCGTCCTGGAAGAACGCTATGACGAGGTCATGCCGGCTGCCCCCGAGGGCGGCGAGGCGACGGAAGAGACCAAGCTCTTCAAGACGGCCTCGCTGGGGAAACCGCATTGGGTGCGCCTAGGCTGAGGTTTGTTTGCTCGTTCCTGCGGCCTGTCAGCCTTCCTGCCAGACGGTTTGCGGCAGTTTCAGGATCTCGTCGCGCAACCACTGGCCGGCGACGCCGAGCGCGCGTTGTTCGGTCCAGACGATGTCGATGCCTTCCAGTATGTCGCTTTGCTGGAAAGCATAGGCGAGCTGTACGAGGCGTCCGTCGGCGATCTGCTCTGCGACTGCTGTCACCGGGAGTTCCGCCCAGCCGAAACCGGCGCGGACAAGCTCTGCGGTGAGTGCCGGGTTCTCGCTGTGCCAGGTGGAAGCGCTTTTCTTCTCGTTCGCCTGGCCCGTGGTCTTGGCCGGGGGCCAAATGCGGGTGAGCTGGCGATAGGCGCGCAGATCGCGGTAGCCGACGCGATCGAACGCGGCCAGGGGATGGTCTGGTGCGCAGACGGGGACCAGCTTGGAGTATCCGACGCCGCGGAACTGGAACCCCAGGGGATAGCCCTCCTGTTCCGTCATGAGGCCGATGTCGGCTAGCCCCTTCTTGAGCAGTGTCGGCGTTTCGGTGGGGCTCGGATTCAAGATATCGAGTGAAACGCTGGCATAGTGTCTGCTGAAGCCCTCGAGAATATCTCTCAGCGGTCGGATGCTGAGACCCATTTCTATCGAGAGGCAGAGCCGGCTTTCGATTCCTTCGGCCATGGAGCCGGCCTTCGCCAGAAGCTCCCGATTGCCCAGAAGGATTCCCTTGGCATGCGGCAGCAAGGCCTGGCCCTCGTCCGTCAGCACGGGGCTGCGCCCGCTGCGATCGAAGAGTTCGAGGCCGCAATCGATCTCCAGGTTGGCGATGGCCGTCGAGATCGCCGACTGCGCCTTGCCCATCCGCCTTGCCGCCGCCGAGAAAGAACCCAGTTCCGCGGCCAGAACAAAGGCTTGCAACGTGTCCGGATTGATCATCGCATACCTATCTGAAAACCAGATAGATACTAACTGGAATTTGGCGAAAATCCAGATAGATATTGCGAAGAATTTGGAGGTGAGGATGTCACAGTCGGTTGCTCTGCGGTCTGGCAAAGACCGCCTTCGCTATACGGTCGCTTTCGAGGTCTCCCTGATGGCCATGCTGGTGCCCGCCGGTGCGGCCTTCTTCGACAAGGGGCTGGAGGAGATGGGGCTTCTGGGCCTGGTCTTGTCGCTGAAGGCCATGGTGATGGGACTGCTCTACAACTGGGTATTCGACCGCTTCTATGCGCGCACGGGACGGGTCTCTTCGGACCGGCGTTTCCTGGGGCGCGTGCTGCATGCCTTGGGGTTCGAGCTCAGCCTGATGACGACCTCCTTGCCGATCTACGTCTGGTGGCTGGGCATCACCCTGCTCGAGGCCCTGGCGACCGATCTGGTCGTCACCAGCTTCCTTGTCGTCTACACCTTCGTCTTCACCCTCGCCTATGACCGCTTGTTCCCGGTCAGGCCGCAGGGCCGCCCGCTTGGCCAGAGCGCACCCCTGCTGGAAGAGACCGCGTGTTGAGGGGTGGGCCGCTCGGCCCCGATCTCGCCATTCGTGTAAGGGAGGTCTAGATGGTCGACAGGGTCTCGATAGGGGAGTTGCAGGCACGACTAGCCAAGATGCCACGGTTTGCGTTGGCACAGCTGCCGACGCCACTGCAGCAGCTCAAGAGTCTTGGCGCCTTGCTGGGTGGGCCGCTGCTGTGGATGAAGCGCGATGACATGACCGGTCTCGCCGGAGGAGGGAACAAGACCCGCAAGCTGGAGTTTCTGGTCGCTGATGCTTTGCACCAAGGTGCGGACATGTTGGTGACCGTCGGTGCCATTCAGTCAAACCACACCCGACAAACTGCAGCGGCGGCCGCCAGAGCCGGACTGAAATGTGCGCTGCTGCACTGTGCTTGGACGAAGGACGCCGGTCCGAATTACCGACAGGTTGGCAACCTGCTTTTCAGCCATATCATGGGGGCGGAGCTCTTCATCGACGAAACGCAACGTCCGATCGAGGACCAAGGACCGCTCGATGCCTTCATCGCTCGCTTGGAAGAGCAGGGTCACAGGCCTTACCTGATTCCCGGCGGCGCATCGGAACATCCCCTGGGCAGTCTGGGTTACGTCGCTTGCGCAGCAGAGCTTGCCGGCCAGGCTGAGGCGGCCGGCATCCACTTCGACTATTTGGTTCATACGACCGGGTCAAGCAGCACACAGGCGGGCCTCTTGGCTGGTTTCGCGGCCCTCGACATAGAGACGCGCATCATCGGTGTCTCCGACGATGACGAGGTTGAGATCAAAAAGCGGCGGGTTCTAACCCTGGCCAACGAGGCCCTGGCCGCATTGGATCTGCCCGCCCTGGTAAGTGCTGAGGACGTCGAGGTGATCGCCTCTAACGAGAAGCCCTATGGCGTAGCCGACGAGACCATCAAGGATGCCATTCGCCTTCTGGCAACAAGGGAAGGACTGATCGCGGATCCCGTCTACGAAGGTCGTGCCCTTCGCGGGCTGCTGGATCTCGCAGAGGCGGGTCGCTTTGGACCAGATACCAACATTCTACTCATGCACCTTGGTGGAACCCCCTCCATCCATGCCTATGCGCAGCAGTTCGGACCAATCGCACTCAAGCCGTTTCCGGTGCCGGCAGAGGAATAGCGCGCTATCCCGGGGCGCAGGGATCACGACCCCTCGGTGAGGCGCTGCGCCTCCAGGGCCGGCAGATCGACGCCCCAGCTCTTCAGCAGCAACTCCCGCACCGCCTGGGCCAGCCGGAGCGAGGGAACGCGCAGTTCGTCCATCGGTAGCTCGGCGGCAAGAACCGCCTCTTGCGGCGGCGGGATCATCTTGCCAAGAGCGACCATCTGCGCCTCGACCTCCCGGTTCTCGACCACGCTGAGCGGGCCCCAGTAGAGGCGCCAGAAGGTCTTGCGTGCCGTCTCCCAGGCGGCCGGGTCGGTCTCGGTCGCCAGGATCGCGACGGCATCGACCGCGGCAAAGCTGACCGCCAGTTGCTCCTTCAAGAAGGGGCTGCGGTTTGCCTGCTCCTGCTGCAGGGTGAACTGCCAGGCACCGATCGAGAGCGTGAGGATCGTCAAGACCCAGGGCACCACCGCCGTCCAGGTCTTGCTTCGCTTGGTCTCAGCCATTCCTCATCTCCTATTCCTCACCTCGTCCGGCGCGTGATGGGGCAGAGACTGAGACAGCAAAATGACCCGATGATGTCGAGAGGCAAAGAGGGAGAATGCGGTTTCGAGCCTGGCGATGGGTCCCTATAATTGGACCATGGTCTCGCTTGCCCGCTTCCACGACGCTCAAGAACGCATCTATCCGACTGCGCTCGCGGAGCTGCGCGCCGGGCGCAAGCGAAGCCACTGGATGTGGTTCATCTTCCCCCAGATTGCCGGTCTTGGACGTTCCCAGACGGCACGCCACTACGCCATCGCCGACCTCGCGGAGGCCAAAGCCTACCTGAGCGATCCCGTCCTCGGCGCACGGCTGCGTGCGTGCATCGCCGCAGTTCTCTCGCACCGGGACCGCAAGGCCCGCGAGATCTTCGCTACGCCCGACGACATGAAGTTCCGCTCTTGCCTCACGCTTTTCGAGGCAGCTGATCCCAGTGAGCCGCTGTTCGGTGAGGCGCTGGCGGTCTTCTACGAAGCTGCGCGCGATGCGAGGACGATCGACCTCCTCGCGGGATAGCCGCCGCCCTCCTGGCAGCCTCAAAGATCGTGATGGAAGTAAAAGAGGTTCCCGTTGAGGTCTCGTGCCGTGAACTGGCGCAGGCCCCAGCGCTCTGGGGAAAGGGTGGTTGGAGGGTCGAGCAATCGCGTCCCTCCAATCCCGTACCCTCCAATCCCGTACCCGTGCTAGAGCGCGGCCAGAACGGCCTCGGCGCTGGAGGACTCCAAGGCACCGGGGTTGGCTTCCTCTGCCAGGAAGGTGACCTTGCCGTTGTCGACGACCATGGCGAAACGCTTGGCGCGCACGCCCATGCCGTGGGCGGTCAGGTCCAGATCCATGCCCATGGCCTTGGCATAGGCCGCACTGCCGTCGGCCAGCATCAGGATCTTGTCGCCAACGCCCTGGTCCTTGCCCCAGGCACCCATGACGAAGGCATCGTTGACGGACAGGCAGGCAATCGTGTCGACGCCCTTTGCCTTCAGCTCGTCGGCGTGCTGCAGGAAGCCCGGCACGTGCTTGGCCGAGCAGGTCGGCGTAAAGGCGCCCGGAAGGGCGAAGACGACGACCTTCTTGCCGTTGAACAACTCGTCGCTCGAGATCTGCTCTGGCCCGTTGTCGGTCATGTGGTTCAAGGTTCCGCTCGGCACGCTGTCGCCAACCTGGATCGCCATGCTGGTCACTCCTCTTTTTTGGTATCTATTGTATAGTGCTTGTCACGGCGCGCGGACGTGGCGCCGACAGCAATTAAGATAGGGTGCAGATAGACCCAGGCCAAGCGGCTTTGAACGATTGCGACCAAAGCGATGGATGACGTCGGGGCGAAGATGCCTATCTTTGTTGTATGATGAGGCTTGCCGCTTCCCGACGGGACAGCGATCAGCAGGAGTGATCAATGGCACAGGAAGACGAGACGGACGGCTATCTGACCGGGCAGATATTGATCGCCATGCCGGGCATGAGCGACACCCGCTTTCAACGTAGCGTCGTCTATATCTGCGCCCACAACGAAGAGGGTGCCATGGGGCTGGTGGTCAATAAGTTGATCGACAGCTTGACCTTCGACGAGTTGCTGCAGCAACTGGACATCGAAAATCCGAAGCCCGGTCAAAAGATCGACGTGCACTTTGGCGGGCCGGTCGAGGCAGGTCGCGGCTTTGTGTTGCACTCGGCCGAGTACCAGCAGGATTCGACCCTGCAGGTCGACGAGCGGATCGCCATGACCGCGACCCTGGATATCCTGCGCGACATCGCCGCCGGCGAGGGGCCAAAGCGACATCTCTTCGCACTGGGCTATGCCGGTTGGGGGCCGGGGCAGCTGGATTCCGAGCTGCAGGCGAACGGCTGGCTGACCGCGGATGCAAACGAGACCCTGGTCTTCTCCGCCGAGCTCAGCGACAAGTGGGATGGAGCGATCAAGGCGCTGGGCATCGATCCCAGCTTCCTGGTGATCGACGCCGGCCACGCCTAGCTTGGGGCGCGCAGGCGGCTCCACATGGCCGCCAGGTATCGACAACAGGTATCGTTATGGAGCGGGTCTCCTCGACCCCAATCCGAAGATACACGGACTTTTCACTATCGTTGCCCAGGCTGGCGCCATAGCATTCGCCGCACGTTAGAGCGCGATGGCGATAGATCGAATCGATCTATCGTCTGAAACGCCCTCTAGAGGTGTGGAGTAGACCAAGATTCAGGCCGCAGGTCGTTTCGGCCTGCAATCATCTGGGTCTAGAGTTCGAAGAGAGATCGAGATGATGGCGCCAGAAGCCTTGCCGCCGCAGCGGCTTTACCGGGTTTGCGAATGTCAGGACTTCAACTTTCAGACCACCGATGATCTGGAGCCACTGACGGAAGTGCCGGGTCAGGAGCGGGCGCTGGAAGCGATCCGCTTCGCCGCCGCCATCCCGCACGCCGACTATCATCTCTATCTTCTGGGCGGGCATGGGACCGGCCGGCACCGCAGCGTCCTGGCCCTCTTCCAAGAGGCGGCCGAGAGTCGCGACACGCCGCAGGACTGGGTCTATGTCCACAATTTCAACGTGCCGCATCAGCCGCGCGCCATTGCGCTGCCGCCGGGGCGCGGCCCGGCCTTTGCCGAGGAGATGCGCAGCTTTATCGAGGATCTGACGCAGTCGATCCCGGCTGCCTTCGAACGCGACGAGAACCGGGCACAGATTCAGGCCATCGATCAGCGCTATCAAAAACAGCAGGAAAGCGTCTTCGCCGCGCTGGACAAGGAGGCCAAGGAGCAAGGCTTTACCCTGCTGCGCACCCAGCAGGGCCTGGCCTTCGCGCCCTATGTGGATGGCGAGGTCAACCCCAAGGCCTATGAAGGGGTCAGCGAAGAGGAGGGCGCGCGCCTGCAGGAGATCCTCTCTGGCCTGCAAAGTAAGCTGAAAGAGATCCTGCAGGAGTTTCCGCGCATGGAGCGCGCGCGCCGGCAGGAGCAGACCGAGCTCTATCGCGACATCATCGCCGATGCCGTGCGCGAACCCCTGGCCGCGGTGCGCAGCGTGGTCGTGGATGTGCCGGAGGCGCTGAAGCATCTGGACAAGGTGCGCAAGGACATCAAGGCGAACTTCCAGACCCTACTGGCAGCCGGCCAGGCATCCGCACAGCAGCCAGGCGGGCAGCAACAGGCGCCTGCCGAGGCACAGCCGCGCAGCGAGCCCCTGGGGACGGTCAAGGGGCTCGGGCGCTATGAGGTCAATGTGCTGGTGCAGCACCGCACCGAAAGCGGCGCGCCGGTGGTGGAGGAAGACAATCCCACCCTGGCGAACCTGACCGGTCGTGCCGAGCACGTGGCTCAGATGGGCACCCTGGTGACCGACTTCAGCCTGATCAAGGCCGGCGCACTGCACCGCGCCAACGGCGGTTTCCTGGTGCTCGATGCGCAAAAGCTCTTCAGCCAGCCCTTCGCGTGGGAGGCCTTGAAGCGCAGCTTGAAGGCGGGGCAGATCAGCATCGAGAACCCGGCCCAGACGGCAGGCTTGGTCTCCACCGTCTCGCTGGCACCGCAGCCCATACCGCTCAAGGTCCGGGTTGCCATCGTCGGCAGTCCACGGCTCTTCTACATGGCCCAGCAGGCCGATCCTGACTTTGCCGCCATGTTCAAGGTCTCAGCCGATTTCAGCGAAACAATGACGCGCAGCCTGGAGAGCGACGAGCTTTTTGCCCGGCTGATCGCGACCATGGTGCGCGAGACCAAGCTGCTGCCTTTCGACGTCGACGGGGTCGCCCGGCTGATCGAGGCCGCCTCCAGGCGTGCCGCCGATTCGCAGAAACTGGCGCTCGACCTGCAGCACCTCTACGACCTGGTGCGCGAGGCCGATTTCTTTGCCCGACGCGACGAACGCAAGGTCGTCTCCCGTGCCGAAGTGCAGGAGGCGATCTCGGCGCGGATTCGCCGAAACGACCGCATCCGGGAAGCCAGCCACGAGCAGATCACCCGCGATATCATGCTGATCGATAGCGCCGGCGAAGCGGTCGGCCAGGTGAATGGCCTCTCGGTCCTGCAGATGGGGCGCTTTGCCTTCGGCAAGCCGACGCGCATCACCTGCAACGTGCGGCCGGGGGCGGGCCGCATCATCGACATCGAGCGCGAGGTCAAGCTGGGCGGGCCGCTGCACTCCAAGGGCGTCTTGATTCTGCAGGGCTTCCTCGCCGGGCACTTCCTGCCGCACGCCAAGCTCTCGCTGAGTGCCAGTCTGGTCTTCGAGCAGTCCTATGGCGGGGTCGACGGCGACAGCGCCTCCTCGGCGGAACTCTACGCCCTGCTCTCGGCACTTTCCGAGCTGCCGCTGCGCCAGGACCTGGCGATCACCGGCTCGGTCAATCAGAAGGGCGAGGTGCAGGCCATCGGCGGCGTCAACGAGAAGGTCGAGGGTTTCTTCGATATCTGCAAGGCACGCGGGCTGACCGGCAAGCAGGGGGTCATGATTCCGAAGTCGAACGTCGTGCACCTGATGCTGCGTGACGACGTCGTGGCGGCCGCCGCCAACGCAGACTTCCACATCTATCCCATCGCCAATATCTCCCAGGGAATCGAGCTCTTGACCGGCGTTCAGGCGGGCGCGCGCGACGAGGAGGGCGCCTATCCAGAAGACAGCGTCTTTGGCAAGGTCGAGGCGCGCCTCAAGTCCTTCGCCAACCTCGGGAAGAAAGATAAGGAGGGTCCCGAGAACGGCAGCGACGCCGAGGAGGCCTCTGACGAGGAAAGCGGACCGGAGGAAGACCAGGCCGACTAGCGGCGCAGCCTCGGCCCGTCCTTAGCCCTTAGCCCGTAGCCTTCGCGAGGGAGTCCCACCATCTTCGACCGCTTCTACCGCTGGTCCATGACGGCTGCCCAAGGGCCGCGCGGGCTTTGGGCCTGTGCGGTCGCCTCATTTGCCGAGAGCGCGCTCTTGCCGCTGCCGGTCGATGCCATTCTGGTGCCGGTGATGCTGGCCGACCGCCGCCAGGTCTGGAAAGCGGCCTTGATTACGGCTGTGGCCTCCGTCGTCGGCGGCTGTGTCGGCTATCTGATCGGTGTCTTTCTCTATGAGACCCTGGTGGTCTGGCTGATCGATCTCTACGGCTGGGAAGAGACCTTCAAGCGCATTCAGGAGCGTTTCCACGACGAAGGTGTGTGGATTGTCCTGATCGGGGCGATCACGCCGCTGCCCTACAAGCTGATCGCGATCGCCAGCGGCGTGCAGTCGCTGCCCTTCCTGTTGTTCCTCGGCGCCTCCATCCTGGGCCGCGGCCTGCGTTTCTTCGCCGTCGCCGTCGCGCTCTACTACTTCGGCCCGCAGATCCGCGACCTGCTGGATCGCTATGCCACCATCATCGGATGGATCATGGTGATCGTCCTGATCCTGGGCTTCGTGATGATCGAATGGGTGACCTAGCGCCTTTGGTACTAAATCCGGACGAGAGGCTGCAAGCGCGCGACGGGGATCTTGGCGAAGGGGAGGCGGAGGAAGGCCTGGCCGTCCTGGAAGATCAGGGGAATAGACAGCCAGCGCCCCTGTTTGCCGTTTCGGGGCCGCGCCATACCGCCGAGCAAGCCGCCGTAGTTGCGGGCGATGGAGCGGTCCAGGATGCTCAGCGCTGCCAGGCTGTTCAGCAGTGTCGGGAAGCCGGCGATCTGCAGGTCCAAGGTGCCCTCGATACGCAGCCGGTCGTCGAGACCGAGCGTGCCCCGCGCTTCGAGGGCGACCGGGCCCCAGGTCAGGGTCAGCTGCTGCAGGCGGAGGACACCGCCGCCCTGGCGCCAGGCCTGCAACATGCTCGGCGGTGGGCCGGGCGTCAGTGGCCCGCTAAGCACAGCTCTTAGGCTGCCTTCCTCGATCGTCGTCCCCATTTCGGGCAGCCGTGCGCCCAGAGCTTGCGGCAGGGATAGGCCCGCCAGGTCCAGCGAGACGTTTGTTGCTTGACTGGCGTTGGTCAGCGGCGACAGCGGTGCCGCGAAGAGATCCAGGCTTTGCAGGCGGGCGTCGCCCAAATCCACACCCAGGCCGCCGGCGAGTTGCAGTGCCGTGTCGCGCAGGCTGGCCTGGAGCGCCTCGGGGCCCTGCTGACCGACATCGAGCACGGCCAGGGCCTCCTGGCTGTCGGCAGTGAACGACAGCGTGCCGACATCCAGGACATGGCGGCCGCTGGCATTAAAGCGGATGTTGGTCGGATCGGTGAAGGAGGTCTCTCCGGTCATGCTTTCCGGCCCGCGCCAGAGACCCTCGGCCCAGTCGGCCTTCGGGTTGGCGACCGCGGCCGAGATATAGAGAGGAAAGCCGGAGAAGGAGAGCCCCTCGTGGTCGAGCATGATGCCCTCGCGCGCGGCATCGCGTTGCGCGCTGGCGACCGCCACGCTCACCTGATTGCGCGCCAGCCACCAAAGCCCCGGGACGGCGACGATAACCAGAAGCACCAGGGCGGCGACGCCAACGACCAAGGGGTTGCGCCGCCGCTTCTTCCCACTGCTCTTCTCCATAAGGATCGGTCCTCTCTCACGGGGGAGTGTCGTTGCTGTCCACTGTTCTACGAGGCTCTGTGCTACAAGGAAACCTGGCCCGGAAATCACGCCGGGATAGGGCCGGCTTGTATCGCCCACCCTTCGGGCCGCGTCGCGCGGGCCGCCCGCGGCGCCGCGTCCCGCTTTACGCAGTCTGGTACAACGACCTGATTTGGACCTATATCGGCTTGTGCGCAAGGAGGTGGTGGGGACAGTGCTCACCGCTCTGCAGGACAGGAATCATCGCTTCCCAGGTCCGGATCTGTTTGGCGATATGAGCCGCGCCCAGCTTGGCTTCGAACATCTCCCGCTTGGGCCCTTTGAGCAACGCCAGCTCTGCTTTGGCCTCCTCGCGGTACCAGGCATTTCGGTTCGTCAGGACCACCTTCTCGAAGCCAGCGTCGGCGAGCGCACGCCGGTAACGCTGCGGCGAGGCCATCCCGAAACCCAGGTCTTCGGCATCGATGTAGGCTTGCATCTGGGGCGAGGGCTCGTCGTCATGTGCGATCATCCAATCCGAGGCGACGAAGCAGCCGCCGGGTTTGAGAACGCGAAAGACATCCCGCGCCAGTTGCTCCTTATCGGCGATATGGATGATCGCGTCCTTGCTGAAGACGAAATCCAGGGATCCGTCTGCGGCAGGCAGCGGGCCGGGTTCGACCTGGCGAATCTCGATCCGGTCCGAGAGGCCGCTGCTCTCGACATGCTTGCGCGCCACCTTGCAGACCGGTGCTTCGACATCGATGCCGATCACCGAGCCTGCGGCGTGATCGCGGACCAGTGCCACGGTGACGCCACCCGCGCCGCAGCCGATGTCGAGCCCGGTCTTGCCGGTGAGATCGACCGGCGCCAGCAGGCGCGCGACCTCGGCAGGGCCGCCGGGCGATAGATAGCCCTCGCCCCAGAGAGTCTCGAGGAAGGAGATGCTATCCTCGTCGTAATGGATTTCTTCGTCAGACATGTCCGCTTCCCGCCGCGCTCGCCGCACCACCCCGATAACGCCGGGCTCTTGGACACCTAGGGTGGCGTAGGCAGGCAAATCAATCAAGGCAGTCTGCGCTAGAGCAGATCGCGATCAGTTGGAATCACCTGTTCGCGTGAATCTGCTCTATCTTTCAAACCTGTATAGCAGGATTCAGATGGCAAATCGCTTCGATTTGACATCATCCTGCTATAAGGGCCGCCTGGCCCGCTTGAGCCTATTCGGCACGACCAGGTCACCGCCAAACCAAGTGCAAGATCGCAGTCCAACTAGGATACCCGACCCTGGAATTGCTCTGCTATGGTGCTGGCGCGGGTCAGGATGGCCGAGCATAAAGTCGCGAAAAGGCGGCACTGGGAGCGAAGGGAATTCGGAACAGAAATGAGCAACGAGGATAGGGATCTCTTGCGATCCCTCTTTCAGGCAGCCGTCGATGCTGCCATGCCCGAGCGTGTGCTGGCCGGCTTCCTGCCGCCGAAGCCCAAGGGGCGCACGGTCGTCGTCGGTGCGGGCAAGGCCTCTGCGGCGATGGCAGCTGCCTTGGAGGCCGCCTGGGACGGACCCCTGGAGGGCCTGGTCGTCACGCGCTACGACCATGCCGTGCCGTGCAAGGAGATCGAGATCGTCGAGGCGGCCCATCCGGTCCCCGATGCGGCCGGAGAGGCAGCCGCGCGTGGCATAATGGAGCGTGTCGCAAATCTGGGCGAAGACGATCTGGTGATCGCCCTGATCTCCGGCGGCGGCTCCTCGCTGCTCTCGCTGCCTGCGCCTGGCCTCACCCTGGCCGACAAGCAGGCAGTCAACCGCGATCTGCTGGCCTGCGGTGCCTCGATCGGCGAGATGAACTGTCTGCGCAAGCACCTCTCGGGCATCAAGGGCGGGCGGCTGGCAGCGGCGGCCTATCCGGCGACGACGGCGACCCTCATCATCTCCGACGTGCCGGGTGACGATCCGGCGGTGATCGCATCCGGGCCCACGGTCGGCGATACGACCAGCCTTAGCGATGCCAAGGAGATCTTGCGTCGCTATGGTCTGAATCCGAAGGCTGCCGTGCGCGCGGCCCTGGAAGATCCGGCGAACGAGACGCCCGAACCCCGCGACCCGCGCCTGGCCAGAGCCGACTGGCTGATGATCGCGGCCCCGCAGGCGTCGCTGGAAGCCGCCGCAGAGGTGGCGCGCAAGGCGGGCGTCACGCCCCTGATCCTGGGCGATGCGCTTGAAGGAGAGGCGCGCGAGGTCGGCAAGGTCATGGCCGGGATTGCCCAGCAGGTGCGGCGCCATGGGCAGCCCTTGGCTGCACCCTGTGTTCTGATCTCCGGCGGCGAGACCACCGTGACCTTGCGCGGCAAGGGTTCGGGCGGGCGCAATGTGGAGTTTCTCTTGGGATTGACCGAGGCCTTGAAGGCGGCACCGGGCATCAGTGCGATCGCTTGCGATACCGACGGTGTCGACGGGGCGGCCGAGGTCGCAGGCGCCCTGGTCACTCCGGATAGCATCGCGCGCGGGGTGGCTGCGGGCTATCCGATCGCGCGCGCGCTGGAGGAGAACGACGGTCATGGTTACTTCGGGACCTTGGGCGATCAGGTCGTGACCGGTCCGACCTTAACCAACGTCAACGATTTCCGGGCCATCCTGATCCGCTGACAACAAGAACAACAAGATGGGACGCGCGATGAACAGAGAACGGCAGGTCAAAATCGTTGCGACGCTCGGGCCCGCGTCATCCACAAGGGAGACTATCAAAGAGCTGTTTGTCGCCGGCGCCGATGTCTTCCGGCTGAACATGAGCCACGGCACCCAGGCAGAGCAGCGCGCGCGCTACGACATCATCCGCTCAATCGAGAAGGAACTCGGCCGGCCGATCGGCGTGCTGGCCGATCTGCAGGGGCCGAAGATCCGCTGTGGAACCTTCGCCGCGGGTCCGGTCGATCTGGCGACTGGCGCCAGCTTTCGCTTCGACGGCGACGGCGATCCCGGCGATGCCGGCCGTGTGTGTCTGCCGCACCCCGAGGTGCTTGAGGCCTTGCACGAGGGCGCAACTCTGCTGGTCAACGACGGCAAGATCCGCCTGCGCGTGAGCGCGGTAGGGCCGGGCTTTGTCGACTGCAGGGTCGAGGTCGGCGGCGAGATATCGGACCGCAAGGGGGTCAGCTTTCCCGATGTCGTGCTCCCGGTCGCGGCCCTGTCGGAGAAGGACAAGAGCGATCTGGAGTTCGCTTGCGAGATGGGGGCCGATTGGATCGCGCTCTCCTTCGTGCAACGGCCGCAAGATGTGCTGGAAGCCAAGGATCTGGTGGCCAAGCGGGCCGCCGTGCTCTCCAAGATCGAGAAGCCATCGGCGGTCAAGGACTTTGCCGCTATCCTCGAGGCCTCCGACGGCATCATGGTGGCGCGCGGGGATCTGGGCGTGGAGATGCCGCTCTCTGAAGTGCCGCCGATCCAGAAACGCCTGATCCGCGACTGCCGAAGAGCCGGCAAGCCGGTGATCGTCGCCACCCAGATGTTGGAGAGCATGATCACCGCGCCGGTGCCGACCCGTGCCGAGGTCTCGGATGTCGCCGGCGCGATTTACGACGGCGCCGACGCCGTCATGCTCTCGGCCGAGTCCGCCGCCGGCGACTATCCGGTCGAGGCGGTCTCTACCATGAACCAGGTGGCGATCACGGTCGAACGCGATGACCTCTACCGCGAGATCATGGAGGCCTCGTCCACCGCCTCGCAGGCCACGGTCTCGGCTGCGATAGCAACCGCCGCCAAGGAAATTGCCGAGGCTATCGACGTCAAGGCCATCTGCTGTTTTACTTTCAGCGGCACAACGGCGCTGAATGTGGCCAAGCGGCGTCCCAGGGTGCCGATCGTAGCGCTGACGCCCTTCGAACCGGCCGCACGGCGGCTGACACTGGTCTGGGGACTGCGTTGCGTCAATGCAAAGCCCGTCGGGCGCTTTAAGATGGCGGTCGTCGAGGCGGTGCGCGGTGCCCGGTCGCTGAACATCGGTTCGACCGACGACCGCATCGTCGTGGTCGCCGGTGTGCCCTTTAACCGTTCGGGCACAACCAACATCCTGCGTGTGGCGCCCTTGGACGAGAAAGCCGTCTTCGAAGGCGAGAGCGCAGACTGAGATCGAGATCCCGTCCGCATCGGCAGATGCGGGCAACGAACAGCCAGCGAACCCAGCAAAAAAGGGGGGGACAGATGAGCGATAGCCCAAACGACCTCGATCCGGTCGAAACCCAAGAATGGCTTGACGCAATCGAAGACGTGGTCGAGCGCGATGGTGGTGCCCGGGCGCACCAGCTTCTGGATTCAGCAGTCTCGCGTGCCCGCTCCTTGGGCGTGAACCTGCCCTTCAGCGCGACGACGGCCTATGTCAACACCATCCCGGCGGAAGATCAGCCGGCCTATCCCGGCGATGTCGCCCTGGAGTGGCGCATCCGCACGATCAACCGCTGGAACGCGATGGCAACGGTCGTGCGCCGCAACAAGGTCTCCAGCGAGTACGGCGGGCATATCGCCTCCTTCGCCTCTTCCGCGGTGCTCTACGACATCGGCCTCAATCACTTCTGGCGGACCCGTGGAGACAAGCACGGCGGCGATCTGGTCTTCTTCCAGGGCCACGCCATTCCCGGCATCTACGCCCGCGCCTTCATGGAAGGCCGTCTGGACGAAGCGACCCTGGACAACTTCCGCGCGGAGACCGGGGGCAAAGGGCTCTCCAGCTATCCCCATCCCTGGCTGATGCCGGATTTCTGGCAATTTCCGACCGTCTCCATGGGCTTGGGTCCGCTTTGTGCCATCTATCAAGCGCGCTTCATGTCCTACCTTCACCACCGCGGCCTGATCGACAAGGGCGACCGCAAGGTCTGGTGTTTCCTGGGCGACGGCGAGATGGACGAGCCGGAGAGCCTGGGCGCGCTTTCCATCGCCGCGCGCGAGAACCTGGACAATCTGATTTTCATAGTGAACTGCAACCTGCAGCGCCTGGACGGGCCGGTGCGCGGCAACGGCAAGATCATCCAGGAACTGGAGGGCGAGTTCCGCGGTGCCGGCTGGAACGTGATCAAGGTGATCTGGGGATCGGGTTGGGACGATCTCTTGGAACGCGACGAGAGCGGCCGCCTGCTGCAGCTGATGGAGGAGACGGTCGATGGCGACTATCAAGCCTTCAAATCGAAGGGCGGCGCCTACACCCGTGAAAACTTCTTCGGCAAGTACAAGGAAACCGCGGATCTGGTCGCCGACATGAGCGACGAGGAGATCTGGAAGCTGCAGCGTGGCGGTCACGACCCGCACAAGGTCTATGCAGCATTTCGCCGGGCGGTCGAAACCAAGGGGCGACCCACGGTGATCCTGGTGAAGACGGTCAAGGGGTACGGCATGGGCGAGGCCGGCGAGGGCCAGAACATCACCCACCAACAGAAGAAGATGGCCGAAGAGCAGCTTGCGGCCTTCCGCGACCGCTTCAAGATCCCGGTGCCGGACGAGGAGGTCGGGAACGCGCCTTACGTACGGCTGGGCAATGAACAGAAGGATTACATCCTCTCGCACCGCGAAAAGCTGGGCGGGCACTTCCCGCAGCGCAACTCCAGGCCGGACAAGGATATCGAGATTCCGCCGCTGTCGGCCTTCGACACGCTTTTGAAGTCCACCGGCGATCGCGAGATCTCAACCACCATGGCCTTCGTTCGGGTGCTGAACACGCTCTGCCGCGACAAGACCATCGGCAAGCACGTGGTGCCGATCGTTCCCGACGAGAGCCGTACCTTCGGCATGGAAGGCATGTTCCGTCAGCTCGGCATCTACAACCCCAAAGGCCAGCTCTATAAGCCCGAGGATGCCGATCAGCTTATGTACTATAAGGAGTCGGAGAAGGGTCAGGTGCTGCAGGAAGGCATCAACGAGGCCGGTGCGATGGCCGAGTGGATCGCCGCTTCGACCGCCTATTCGGTGCACGGCGTGCCGATGATTCCCTTCTTCATCTTCTATTCCATGTTCGGCTTCCAGCGGGTCGGCGATCTGGCCTGGGCCGCCGGCGACAGCCGCGCGCGTGGTTTCCTGATCGGCGGCACCGCCGGGCGCACCACGCTTAACGGCGAGGGCCTGCAGCACGAGGACGGGCACAGCCACGTCATCGCCAGCACGGTGCCGAACTGCATCAGCTACGATCCCACCTTCTCCTACGAGGTGGCGGTCATCGTGCAGCACGGTCTGCAGCGCATGTTCGTCGACCACGAAGACGTCTTCTTCTACCTGACGACGATGAACGAGAACTACAGCCATCCCGAGATGCCCAAGGGTGTCGAAGAGGGCATTGTCAAGGGGCTCTACCGCCTGCAGCGGACCGCGCGTCCGGGTAAGAAGCACGTCAACCTGATGGGTTCCGGCACCATCCTGATCCAGGTGCTCAAGGCGGCGGAGAAGCTGAAGGCCGACTTCAAGGTCACCGCCGACGTCTGGTCGGCGACCTCGATGAACGAGCTGGCGCGCGACGGTCAGGATTGCGAGCGCCTCAATCGCCTGGATCCGCTGGGCGAGCCGCGCGTGCCCTACGTCGCCGAGGCTCTGGACAAGGCCAAGGGGCCGGTGATCGCGGCGACCGACTACATCAAGGCCTATTCGGAGCAGATCCGCGCCTTCGTACCCTTGCCCTACCACACGTTGGGCACCGACGGCTTCGGCCGCTCCGACAGTCGTGCGGCCCTGCGCCATCATTTCGAGGTCGATGCCAACCACATCGCCGCTGCGGCCATGGCGGCCCTCTACAAGGAGGGTGCAGTCACCAAGGCCGATATGACGAAGGCCATCGATCTCTACGGCATTGACGCCGAGAAGACCAATCCCCGCACTGCCTAAGGGCCGGAGCAGCAAGAGGAACAGCATTATGTCTGTCATTGAAGTCAAGGTTCCCGATATCGGCGATTTCTCGGACGTGCCGGTGATCTCCATCTTGGTGGCGGCCGGGGATAAGGTTTCCGAAGAAGACCCCTTGATCGAGCTTGAAAGCGACAAGGCGACGATGGAAGTACCCGCGCCGGCCAGCGGCACGGTCTCCGAGATCAAGATCTCCGAAGGCGATACCGTCTCCGAGGGATCGCTGATCTTGATGCTGGAGGCGGGTGACGTGGATTCTCCGGTCTCCGCACCGCATCCGGAAGGCCCGCAGGAGCCGGAGGCGCATGCACCGACGCAACAGCCATCAAGCGCACCGGCCGCGGCCCCTGCGCCGGCTTCCGGCAAGGTGTCGTCGGTGGACGAGGAGGGCTTCGAGAAGGCCCATGCCTCGCCCTCGGTTCGGGCCTTCGCTCGGCAATTGGGCGTGGACCTCGGGCAGGTTAAGGGCAGCGGGCGCAAGGGACGCATTCTGCGCGACGACGTGGCCGCCGCGCTGAAGCAGGCAGCGTCGGGTCAGAGCCTGGCGGCCACCGACGCTCCGCAAGGCGGCATGGGTATTCCGCCGATCCCGGCCCAAGACTTTTCCAAGTTCGGAGAGGTCGAAGAGGTGGAGATGAGCCGGATCAAGAAGCTCTCCGGCCCAGCCCTGCATCGCTCCTGGCTCAACATCCCGGCCGTCACCCACAACGAAGAGGCCGACATCACCGAGCTGGACAAGTACCGCAAGGAACTTGACACCGCGGCCAAGGCCGAGGGCTACCGGGTCACCCTGCTGTCTTTCCTGATCAAGGCCTCGGTCTCGGCCCTGAAGCAGCATTGGGAGGTCAACAGCTCTCTCCATCCCGACGGCGACAAGCTGATCCGCAAGTCCTACTACAACATCGGCTTTGCCGCCGACACGCCGCAGGGCCTGGTCGTGCCGGTTATCAAGGCTGCCGATGCCAAAGGCATCGTCGAAATCTCTAAGGAATTGGGGACGCTATCGGCCAAGGCCCGCGACGGCAAGCTGGGGCCCAAGGAGATGTCGGGCGCCAGCTTTACCATCTCTTCACTCGGCGGTATCGGCGGCACCTCCTTCAGCCCGATCGTCAATGCGCCGGAGGTCGCCATCCTGGGCGTCACGCGATCCAAGATGCAGCCGGTCTGGGATCCCGAGAGCGAGACCTTCCTGCCGCGCAACATGGTCCCGCTGTCGCTCAGCTACGACCACCGCGCCATCGACGGCGCCTTGGCCGCCCGCTTCTGCGCCACCTTGAAATACCTGCTGGCCGACGTGCGCCGGCTGATGCTGTAGGAGGTCCGGCAGATGGCTCAACAAGAGGTCAAGGTCCCCGACATCGGCGACTTTTCCGATGTGCCCGTCATCACCGTCATGGTGGAGGTCGGCGAAGCGGTCGAGGAAGAGCAGGCACTGATCGAGCTGGAGAGCGATAAGGCAACCATGGAGGTGCCTGCGCCCGCTGCCGGCAAGGTGGCCTCCATTGCGGTCAAGGTCGGCGACACGGTGAGCGAGGGCAGCCTCATCCTCACCCTGGAAAGCGACGCCGCTGCTTCGGCACCTGCACCTGCGCCGGCACCCGCCGAGGCACCCGCGCCAGCGCCTGCACCGGCACCTGCGCCCAGCGGGCCGATCACCAAGGGCGAGCAGCACGCGCGCCTGGTCGTGCTCGGCTCCGGCCCCGGCGGCTACACCGCGGCCTTCCGGGCAGCGGACCTGGGGATGGACGTCATCCTGATCGAGCGTGACGAGACCCTGGGCGGGGTTTGTCTGAATGTCGGCTGCATTCCCTCCAAGGCCTTGCTGCACGCAGCCAAGGTCATCACCGAAGCCGAGGAGATGGCAGAGCACGGCATCCAGCTGGGCAAGCCAAAGGTCGACCTAAAGAAGCTGCGGTCCTGGAAGGATGGCGTTGTCGGCAAGCTGACCGGCGGTCTGAGCGGCCTGGCCAAGGGCCGCAAGGTCACGGTGGTCCGTGGCGTCGGGCGCTTTACCGGCAGCCACATGATCGAGGTGACCAAGCCCGAGGGCGGCACCACCACCGTCTCTTTCGAGCAGTGTATCATCGCTGCGGGCTCGGAGCCGGTCGAACTGCCCTTCATTCCGCACGATGACGAGCGGGTGATCGACAGCACCGGTGCGCTGGAACTGCGCGACCTTCCCAAGCGGCTGCTGGTCATCGGCGGCGGCATCATCGGGCTGGAGATGGCCTGCGTCTATGACGCCCTTGGCAGCAAGATCACCGTCGTCGAGCTGATGGATCAGATCATTCCCGGCGCCGACAAGGACCTGGTGAAGCCGCTGCACAAACGCATCCAGGGGCGTTACGAGTCGATCCAACTGAAGGCCAAGGTGACCAAGGTGGAGGCCCAGAAGAAGGGCCTCTCGGTCACCATCGAAGGGCCCGACGGCAGCACGACGGAGCTCTATGACCGCGTCCTGGTCGCCGTCGGGCGCAAGCCCAACGGCAAGACGATCAATCTGGATGCCGCAGGGGTCGAGGTCGACGAGCGCGGCTTCGTCCCGGCCGACAAGCAGCAGCGCACCAACCAGCCGCACATCTTCGCCATCGGCGACATCATCGGCCAGCCGATGCTGGCGCATAAGGCGGTGCACGAAGGCAAGGTCGCGGCCGAGGTTGCAGCGGGCCATCGCCGCGCCTTCGATGCCCGCGTGATCCCCTCGGTCGCCTATACCGATCCGGAAGTCGCCTGGGTCGGCCTGACCGAGAACGAGGCCAAGGAGAAGGGCATCAAGTACGGCAAGGGGGTCTTCCCCTGGGCAGCCTCCGGGCGTTCGCTCGCCAACGGCCGCGACGAGGGCATGACCAAGCTGCTGTTCGATGAAGAGAGCGAACAGGTGATCGGCTGCGCCATTGTCGGCACCAATGCCGGCGATCTGGTGGCCGAGGTGGCGCTGGCGATCGAGATGGGCTGCGATGCGACCGACATCGGTCACACCATCCACCCCCATCCGACCCTGTCGGAGACGGTGAACTTCGCCGCCGAGATGTTCGAGGGCACGATCACCGACCTGATTCCGCCCAAACGCAAGAAGAAGTAGGCGCACTGCACCGCCTGCTCTACTTTTCAAAGTTGGAGAGCATGATTCAGACGACAAATCGTTTCGATTTGACGTCATCATGCTCTAGTCGGCGCTCTCCAGGCTCTTGCCCTTGGTTTCGATCCTATAGGCCCAGGTCACGACTGCACCCAGCAAGAAGGCTGCCACCAAGGCATAGAGCAAGGCCTGCTGGCCGATGGCGTCCAGCAGGAAGGGAAAGAGGAAGGCGGTCGCCACCGCGCCCATCTTGGCAAAGGAGGCGGCAAAGCCGGCGCCCTTGCCGCGGATCGCTGTTGGGAAGACCTCTCCGGCGATCAAATAGGTCTGCGCGTTCGGGCCGAGGTTGGTCATGAAGTTGAACAGCATGAAGCCGGAGAAGATCATGATCATCTGCGTACTGCCGGTGTAGCTGCTCGATAGGGCAGCGATCGCCAGCCCGAGTGCACAGCCGACAAAACCGAAGATTTGAAGGCGAATGCGCCCCAAGCGGTCGGTCAGCAGGATGGCGAAGACAATGCCGACGAGAAACAGAAGGTCGATGAACGCGGTTCCTTCGGCTGCGAGGATATCCTTGGCTATGACATCCGAGAGGTGTTGCGCGTTTTCTCTTTGGTGGCCGAAAGAGGCTGCCAGAATGGTCGGTGTAAAGATGCCGATGCCGTAGGTGCCTAGATCCTGCAGGAACCAGGGCACCGACGCCAGGATGGTCGCGCGCCGGTTCTTGCCGCGAAAAAGCTCGGCAAAGCCACGCCGCGTCTCGCCCTCTTCGCCGTGCGGAACGCTGGTCGCCTCACACTCTGCGAGATGAACCTGCTTGGGATAGGGAGGATTGCGCACCAGCAGCCGCGTGGCGGCATGCTGTGCTTCTTCCCGTCTCCCGCGTGTGAACAGCCAATGCGGACTCTCGGTGATGGTCAGGCGTCCGATCAGGACCGCAACGGCCGGCACGATCGCGGTCGCATACATCCATCGCCAGGCTTCAACGCTGGGATACGAGATCAGTATCAGAGAGGCGACAGCGGCACCGCACAGCATACCGATTGCCTGGAAGGCGAAGGCACCCAGGACCAGCCTTCCGCGCGAGCGAGACGGGATTGCCTCCGAGACCACGAGATGCGCTGTTGGGTAGTCGCAGCCCAGCGCGAGCCCCAGGCCGAAGAGGAAGACGATCAGCAGACCGAAGCTGGGGGTCAGGGGCAGGGCGATCAAAAAAGCCGTGAAGATCACCATCTCCACGATGAACATGGTCTTGCGGCCAAAGCGGTCGGCCAGACCGCCCAGAGCCGTCGCGCCGATCAGGATACCGGCCAAGGTGGCTGCCGTAACCAATCCCAGGCTGCTCGCGCTTGTCAGCTCGAATTCCCGAGCGATCAAGGGCAGGGCGATGCCGGTCATGAAGACCACCATGCCTTCGAAAAACTTGCCGGCCGCGGCAAGCCACCAGATCCGCTGCTGCATCCCGGTCAAAGGGGTCGACAGGGTCTCCGTCCCATCCTGCCAAGTCGGCGTTTCGTCCAAATAGTCTTGGACTGTCCTCGCGACAGTCTCTCCGGAATCCATACCGTCCCCCAAAGCGTCCCAGTCATGCCAAGGGCAAGCGCAATAGCCGGCCTGCAGCGGACCTTCAAGTTAAGGTATTGTTTCGGCGTGGGGATTTAGCTGGCTGTTGCAAGATTCAAGGGGGGGAGGAGCTTGGGTCTTTGCCGTAAGCGCGCGTCAAGCGTCTTGTCGGTTAGGGTCTCTATCGCCCTGGGGAAGGTTCCTGAGCTTTTCGACGCATCTCCTGCCCCCCTGCATCACCCGACGTCTTCAACAGCCTGCTAGAGCGAAATCCGGTCTGATAGAATCCAAGGGATTCCCAAATCGGTTAAGATGCGAGTCACCCTACTGGCTGGGATGGGAGGCGATCGCACCAGCCATCGCGCTGAGGCCTATGTCGAGCAGCTCCTCGCGCCACGCCTGAAGGGGGGCGACATCGTTATCTGGGACAACCTTCCAGCACACCGTGTCGGCGGCGTCACCGCAATCATCGAGGAGGCCGGCGCACATCTGTGCAAGCTGCCGCCCTACAGCCCAGACTCCAATCCGGTCGAGAAAGCCTTCTCACAGATCAAAGCCAGCCTCAAAAAGACAGCAGCGCGAACCAAGCAGGCCCTCGATCAAGCCATCTCCGATGCCATCGATCTCGTCAAGCCAATTGGGTTTTGCTTGTCTTATGGCTTTATCTAGCTCTCAATCCGAAGTCGTCCTTTGAATTCTGCGATTGCGCACCTTACCCACGATAGTACGTTTCGGCTGATCGGCGCTTTGCTTGCGGTATCTGAAGGGTGGGACGCCGAACCTGCCGGTGAAGCTGGTCGAAAGGCTGGACGCGCTCGAAAAGCCGGTGGCATTGGCGATCTCGGCCAGGGACAGAACGGTGCTGCTCAGCAGGTTGGCGGCCCGGGTCAGACGCTGCTCGAGCTGGTACTGCTTGGGTGTGGTCTTCAGGAACTCGCGAAAGACCCGCTCCGCCCGACGCTGGCTCAAGCCCAGCCGGTTGCAGAGGTCGCTGATCGTGACCTGCTGCTCGAGGTCCTGGTCAATGGCTTTCAGCAGCCGGTAGAACTCTGGCTGGAAGAGCTGCATGTGCTCCTGATCGGGGCGCTGACACTCGTGCGGGCCGCGCAAGCGCTCGTGGAACAGGGTCTCCTGCACCCTTTCGATCACGTCGCTGCCGAAATGCTCAGCCAGGATGTGATAGACCATATCGGATGCGGTCCGCGCTCCCGAACAGGTCAGCAGGCGCTCTTCCTTGACCAGGATCTCGTTCAGCACCTCTATGTCGGGATAGACCTCGCCGAAGGTGTCGATGTCCCGCCAGTGCAGGGTGCAGCGTCTGCCGCGCAACAGCCCGGACTTTGCCAGAAGCCATGTCGCGCTGCCGGTGGCGCAGACCACCGCGCCGTGCCGATGCTGGTTGCGAATCCAGGCCAGGACCCGGGAATCTGCAAAACTCGAAGCGCCGACGACGCCGATCACGATCACGTAGTCATAGAACGCTTGCTCGTCGCACACCGCATCGGGAAGCACCCGCAGCCCGTTCGACGCCGCGATCGGTTGATCCGACAGGCTGAGCGGTGCCCACTTTATGCAGTTTTCCGAGAAGTAGTCGCGGGTCTGTTTCAGAACATCGACGACCGAAGCATAGGAGAGCATTCCGAATCCCGGTAGGATCAGAACGCCGAAGTTCAAAGGCCTGCTTTGGGCGGGCTCGCGCACGGCGCCCGTCACCTCCGGCAGGGGCGGCATCCTATCCACAACTTCACCCAACACGCCTCTCCGCGGCCTCGGACCGGCCCTTCCCCGGCCCGTCCCCCGGCTCGTCCCCCGGCTCGTCCCAACGCAGACCGTTGAAGCTTGATACCAAGGCCGCCAATCTTTATCCAGGCCGGAGGTAGGCGTAAAGGCGCATCGTCATCGGTTCCGCAAGCGCTCGACCTGCCGACGCTTTCCTGAAAATCTGCATCGGATTCTCAAAATCCTGTCAGGGCGCAGGCTGGCAATAGTGACGGCGATAGGTTGGAGAGAAGATGCATGACGAAAGCACCGAGGGAGATTCTGGCAGCCGTCTGCCACGAGTTCGCTCAACCCCTGAGGCTTGAGACCGTCCGGCTGGCGGCGCCGCAGGAGGAAGAGGTCCAGGTCGACCTGGAGGTCTGCGCGATCTGCCACAGCGATCTGATGGCGATCGATGGCCATTGGAACGTCTCGCTGCCGGGGGTCTTCGGCCACGAGGCCATAGGTCGGGTCAGCGCGGTCGGAGAGGCGGTGTCGGGCCTAGCGGTGGGCGACCGCGTGGTTCTCAGCCTGATCCGCTACTGCGGGCGCTGCTATTTCTGTCAGAGCGGCGACCTCTCGTTCTGCGAGGCCGAATTCAATCTGGCCCGGAATTCGCCCTTGAGCCTGGCGGACGGGACACCGCTGACCCAAGGCACCAAGGTCGGCGCCTTCGCGGAGATGGCGGTCGTGCACCAGTCCCAATGCATCAAGGTCGATGCCGAGATCTCCGGCGAGGTGGCCTGCACGCTGTCTTGCGGGGTGATGACCGGGATCGGTGCGGTGACGCGCACCTCTCCGGTTGCCCCCGCCACTCCAGTCGTCGTCATCGGTGCAGGCGGTGTGGGCATCAACTGCATCCAGGGTGCGGCGCTGGCCGGCGCCTATCCGGTGATCGCCTTGGATGTCCGCGAAGAAAAGCTCGACAAGGCCCGGCAGTTCGGCGCCTCGCACTGCCTCAGAGCCGATCTGGACCAGCTCCAGCTGGTCGCTGAGGTCAAACGGCTGACGCAGGGACGCGGCGCGGACATCGCTTTCGTGGCGGTTGGCGCGAGCGCGGCGATCGAGGGTGCCGTGGACCTCGTCCGCAACGGCGGCAAGGTCGTGGTCGCCGGCATTCCTGCGCACAGCGAGGTTGTGAAATTTGCGTCGCGCACTTTCGGCGGCCGCGGCGTCAGCATCGTGGGGAGCAAGATGGGCTCGGCCAGGCCGCATCTTGATGTCCCGCGCCTGATCGATCTCTACCGTTCGGGCAAGCTCGACCTGGACGGGCTGGTCGCCCAGCGTTTTGCCTTGAAGCAGATCAATGAGGCCTTGGATGCGGCGCGGTCCGGCGCGTCGCTCAAGAACCTCATCGTCCTGGGCGGCGCGCAATGAAGGTCGTCAAGATCGAGACCTTCACGCGCCGCTTCGTGGCGCTGGTGCGGGTCACGCTGGAGGACGGAACGCTCGGCATCGGACAGATGTCGCCCTATCACGCAGACTTCACCACCGAGGTTTTCCACCGCTTCGTGGCATCCGCCGCCATCAACCGCTCGGCGGAGGATATTGCTGCGCTGGTCGAGGACATCTTTTCGCAGACGCTCAAGTTTCCCGGCACCTTCATGTGCCGGGCCATGGCAGGACTGGATACTGCGCTGTGGGATGCTGCGGGCAAGCGGGCCGGCCTTCCGGTCTATGCCCTGCTCGGCGGCAAGGATCCCGCGGTCCCGGTCTATGCCTCCTCCATGTGCCGCAAGATCACGCCGGAAGACGAGGCCCGGAGGTTCTTGCGCCTGCGCGACGAACAGGGTTTCCGGTCTTTCAAGTTCCGCGTTGGCCGCAGCAACGGGCGCAACCAGGACGCCTGGCCCGGCCGTACCCCTCAGGTGGCGCATGCGGTCGGCACCGCCTTCAGGGGCGAAGGCGTCCGCCTGCTCGCCGACGGGAACAGTTGCTATGACGCCGAGAACGCGATCGAAGTCGGTCGGATGCTGGCCGACGCCGGCGTCGAGCAGTTCGAAGAACCTTGTCCCTACTGGGATTATGACGCGACGCGAGAGGTGCGCGATGCGCTCGAGATCGACGTCTCCGGCGGCGAGCAGGATTTCTACCTGCCGGGCTGGCGCTACATGGTACGCTCGAACGTCGTTGACATCTGCCAGCCCGACCTCTGCTATGTCGGCGGCGTGTCGCGCCTCTTCACCGTGGCGAAGATCGCCGCCAGCGTCGGCAAGCCCGTGATCCTCCATGCCGCGAACGACTCCCTGGTCACGCTCTTCTCCTTGCATGCCTTTGCCGCCCTGCCGAACGCCGGCGATGCCTGCGAGTTCAACATCGAAGGTCCGGAGTATCACGATCCTCTGTTGCGCTATCTCTACGAGCCGGCCCTGTCGGTCTCGGACGGCAGGGCGCGCCTGAACGGTGAGCCGGGCTGGGGCATTCGCCCGACCGAGAGGTGGCTCGACGGGGCGGACTACCGAGTCCTAGAGGCCGATTGAGGCATCTGGCGAACGAGATCGAAGGAGAGTAGGCGATGGATGCGCCCTATCAGAACTATCTGGCTGGCACCTTCGTCGACGGCGACGGCGGCCGCAAGCTCGAGATCGAGGACCCGGCGACCGGAGAGGTCTTTGCCGAGCACGCGCTGGCCGGGCCTGAGACCTTTGCGGCCGCCCTCTCGGCCGGGCGAGATGCCTTTGCCAAGGGCTTGCTTTCCTGCGCGAAGCCGGAGGCCCGCGCGCGACTGATGCACCGGATCGCGGCCGAGCTGCGCAAGGTCAAGAATGAGGGCGGACGCCTGCTGTGCCTGGAGGGCGGCAAGGCTCTTTCGAAGGCCGAAGACGAGTTCGAGAAGGCCGCCGCCGCTTTCGAGTACTATGCCGGCCTCGCCGACAAGGCTGAAGGGCGGCAGATACCCGTCAACGAGACCATCATCGACTTCACCACGCTGGACCCCCTGGGCCTGTCGCTGCAGATCGTGCCCTGGAACTTTCCGGTTTCGATCGCCTCGCGTTCCGTTGCGGCGGCCATGGCGACGGGAAACTCGGTCATTCTCAAGGCGCCGGAGCTCACGCCGATCGGGTTGCACTACATGGCGCGTGCCATCGATGCGGCAGGGGCGCCGCCGGGTAGCGTCTCCATTCTGAACGCGCTTGGATCGGACGCCTGGGAGCACCTCGTCTGCAGTGCCGACATCGACCAGATCACCTTCACGGGCTCGGTCCCGACCGGTAAGAAGATCCTTGCTGCCGCGGCAGAGAACGTCGTCCCCTGCGTCATGGAATTGGGCGGAAAGTCGGCGGGCATCGCGCTGGCGGATGCCGATCTGGACAAGCTTATGGCCGCGGTCGCGGCCTCGGTCCTCTCCAATGCCGGGCAGATCTGTTCCGGGATGACCCGGCTGTTGGTGCACCGCTCGCGCGAAGCGGAGGTGCTGGAGGCCTTGCGGCAGCTGTCGGTCTCCGCTTCGGTCGGTCCGGGCATCACCAACGCCGATCTCACGCCGCTCGTCTCCGCAGCGCAGCGCGCCCGAGTCGAAGACTGCGTCGAGCGCGGACGGGCCGAGGCAAGCCTGCTGTGCGGCGGCAAGGCGCCGGAGCGGCCGGGCTACTTCTATGACTTCACGGTCTTTTCCGATGTCGATCCGATGGGCCCCCTGGGGCAGGAGGAGATCTTCGGGCCGGTGCTCAGCGTGATCGCGTTCGACGAGACCGACGAGGCGATTCAGATCGCCAATGCGACGCCCTACGGGCTTGCCGCCGGGATCTTCACCGACAGCCTCAAGGAAGCGCTGTCGATAGCCCGGCGACTGCGGGCAGGGCAGGTCTACGGCAATCTCTGGCATGCGGGCTCGATCGCGGCACCCTTCGGCGGCTTCGGGCAATCGGGCTATGGGCGCGAGCGTGGCTACGAGGCGATCTACAACTATGCAAAGTCCAAGAACATTGCCTTCAGCCTTGCCTGAGCGACTGCCGGGCGTGGAGGCCTGACCTCGGTCGAGGAATCGAAAAAACCGTGCGTAAATTCGAAAGCATGCCTGGTCCCTCTTGAACCAATAATAGACAAGATAAAAAACCGTAACGAAAACCCAGGGCGGAGAAACGAGAGTTTGATGGCGGCGGTGGAGTTATCAGGTGTCACCAAGAAGTTCGGCGATGTCGTTGCGGTCGACAGCGTCGACCTCAAGATTGAGGACGGCGAGTTCATGGTATTCGTCGGGCCGTCCGGCTGCGGCAAGTCCACGACATTGCGTATGGTGGCAGGTCTCGAAGATACCTCCAGCGGCACCATCCAAATCGGCGCGCGCGACGTCACGCATATGGAGCCGAAGGACCGCAATGTGGCGATGGTGTTCCAGAATTATGCACTCTATGCCCACAAGAACGTCTACCAGAACCTGGGCTTTGGGCTGAAGGTGCGCGGAACGCCGCGCGCTGAGACCGACCAGCGGGTCCGCAGAGCGGCCGCAATGCTGGGAATCGAGGACCTGCTGGCGAGGAAGCCGAAGCAGCTATCGGGCGGGCAGAAGCAGCGCGTGGCGCTCGGCCGCGCCCTGGTCCGCGACCCCGAGATCTTCCTGCTCGACGAGCCGCTGAGCAATCTCGATGCCAGGATGCGGGTGCGGATGCGCGAGGAGATCGCCAAGCTGCACGCAGCGACCGGCAGCAGCATGCTCTATGTGACGCACGATCAGATCGAAGCCATGACCTTGGGCGACCGGATCGCGGTGATGAACAAGGGGCGCGTGCAACAGGTGGGGCCGCCGCTGGAACTCTATGATCGGCCGGCAAATGTCTTCGTGGCCGGTTTCATCGGCTCGCCCGAGATCAACCTCATCGACGGCGCCCTCGCGCAGCAAGACGGCAGCCTCACCATCGCCTGCGGCGACTTCTCCTTGCCGCTGCGGCAAGGCGCGATCTCCGATCGGGCCGCGTCTCAAGGAGCGGCAGTCAGGGCGGGGATTCGCCCGGAGCACATTTCCGTCGCCGCTGAGGGCGGAGGCGTTTTTTCCGCCGAGATCGAACTGGTGGAGCAGATGGGCGCACAGACGCTGCTCGTCTGCAAAGCCGGGGCGACACGGCTTCGCGCATTGCTGGATCGAAACGACAGAGTGCGCGTCGCAGACCGCATCCCGCTCAAGGTTGAAGCCGCCAATGTGCACGTATTCGAGTCGCAGAGCGGGGACTCACTGCTCTCGGGTTGAAGTTTCCGATTGTGTAGATAACCAAAGCAGAAGGAGGAAACGCTATGAAAGAAATCAAGGGCACGATCAGGACGGCCGCCTCACGTCGTGCGGTGGTCAAGGGAATCGGAGCGGCAGCCGGTGCTGCGGCTTTCGGCCTCTATGCACCCGCAGTCCACGCGCGCGAAAAGACCATCCGTTTCCTGAACGGTGAGCCGAGCAGGGAAAGCGTGCGCGCGATGCAGGTTGCCGCGGCGCAATACGAAAAAGAGACGGGGATCAAGGTCCAGATGGACACGATCCCCGCGGGCAAGTCCTATGAGAAGGTGCAAGCCTCGATCAAGAGCGGCCGCCCCTACGACATTGCGACGCTCATCTTCGTGGGCGACGTGTTGATTCTTGCCGATGAAGGCAAGCTCGTTCCCATCAACGATCTCATAAAGAAGTATGATTGGGGCCCCAAGATTCTCTTCCCCATGAACGGCAACAATTACTGGTATCCCTACGACTACAATCTGTGCTGGATCAACTATCGCCAGGATCTCTATACGGCACAAGGCCTGACCCGTCCGAAGGACTGGTCGCAGATGCTATCGAATCTGGACACGCTGCAGGGGACCGGCGAGAATCAACTGCCGCACGGGATCGTGCAGCCGATCGGTTCGAACAGCGCCACCAACTATACCTCCTTCGGCTACATGTGGGCCAACGGGGTCATGCTGTTCGACGACGACTGGAACGTCGTTTTCGACAGCCCCGAATATGCCGGCAAGATGGGCGAGTATCTCGACTTCATGGCGGCCATGACCCAATACATGCCCCCTGCGCCGGTGCAGGCGGGTTGGCCCAATCTGGTCGGCGACTTCCAGACGGACAAGGTCTCCCATACCCCGGGAACGGGGCGCCTGATCGATACGATGAACGTCCGCATGCCGGAGCGTGCTGCGAACGTGGGCTCCTTCCTCTTCCCCTCCAAGGACGGCAAGACCTTTGCGGTCAATCACGGCTATGACGGCTGGGTGGTGCTCGACACGCCTATGTCGGAAGAAGCGATGAAGTTCCTGGAGTGGTTCTCGGACGAGCAACTGATCAACTTCCTGCACACCTCGCCCGTGCACTATCAGCCGACGCGGATGGACATCTACGTGGATCCCCGCTGGCTGGCCCATCCGGACCTCGACACCTTCAAGCAGATCATCGAGATGCAGCACCAGGTGCTCACCGACAAGGACGTGGTGATCCGCTCCATCGACACCGAAGGGCCGGTGCCGGACGTGCGGGCCGGCAAGGCCTTCCGCTCTTACGCCCTGCCGGAGATGCTGCAGAACAAGATCATCAACAACATGTCGAACGCGGAGTGCATCAAGACCGCTGCCGACAAGGTTCGCGCCGTGATCGCAAGCTAAAGGAAATCCCGAGCAGGCGCGCTCGCCTGCGACGACGATTTGCCATGTGAAACAGTATGCTAGAGCATTGTAGCCGAGCGCAAGCGAGGCGAAGATGCTCTAGCAGCCTGCCTACCTGGGGGAGCGGTTTGGGTTTCTCCCCCGGCTTGTTCTGAATCGGAGTCCGCAATGCGCGGCGAAAGAGTACTCTACACGATCTTCGCTGTGGCCTTCGGGCTGACGGCTCTGCTGATCCTCTATCCGGCTTACTATGCGCTGGAGCTGAGTTTCCAGGATCTGGACTCCTTTATCTCGGAGCCGGAGTGGGTAGGGTTTCAGAACTATGCGGCCGTCCTGGACCAGCCCGAGTTCTGGGCGGCCCTGGGGCGCGGCTTCATCTTCGCCGGCATCACCATCGTCCTGCAGATCGTGCTGGGCATCGGCTTTGCCACCCTGCTCGACGCCGCAATCCCCGGCAAGCCTCTGGTGCGCGGACTGACCGTCCTTCCCTATCTGCTTCCCACCATCATCGTCGCGCTGACCTTTCAATGGATGCTCGACAGCCAGGTCGGGGTCTTCACCCAGGGCGTCCGCCTCTTCGGCTACGAGTACATTCCCTGGGGCGAAAGCAGCTTTGCCGCGATGACGGTGGTGATCCTGCTCAGCGTGTGGATCTGGACGCCCTTCGTCACCCTGGCCGCGCTCGCGGGCCTGCAGTCGGTTCCGGGGGAGCTCTACGAGGCGGCCCGCGTCGACGGCGCGAACGCCTGGCAGCGATTCTGGCACATCACGATACCGCAGCTCCGCCCGGTCCTCACCGTGGTCTTGCTGCTGCGTGCGATCTGGATGTTCAACAAGTTCGACATCATCTGGCTGACGACCCGAGGCGGCCCCTTGCAGGGCACGGAGCACCTTCCGGTCCTCGCCTACCGCAAGACCTTCGAGCTTTACGAGGTAGGTGAGGGGGCGGCGGTTTCGGCGATCTCCTTCGTGATCCTGTCGGTCTTCGTCCTGATCTATTTCTATTTCTTCCCGATCGACGAAAAGGAGGAGTGAGCGCATGAGCGAGCGCAAGTTGGGCCGCAGGATGGCGCTCTATGCCGTGGTGTGCACCACGATCATCTACTCGTTTTTCCCGATCTACTGGATGATCATCTCGAGTTTCCGGGACGACCAGTCGCTCTATGCCGATTTCTCGCTGCTTCCGGGCCCCTTCCATCTGGTCAACTACGAGGTGCTGCTGGGGCTCACCGACTATCCCAACTGGTTCGCCAACTCTCTCCTGGTGGCCTTTGGCACCGTCTGCATCACCCTTCTGCTCTCCGTGCTCATCGCCTACTCGGTCACCCGGCTGAAGTTCCGCGGCAAGACCGCGGTGGTGGGCACCATGCTCTACGCCTACATGTTTCCGCCGCTGTTGCTGGCAATCCCACTCTTCTCGCTCTTCGTGAAGCTCGACATCGACGACACCCGCTTCTCGCTGATGATCTCCCACTGCACCATTTCCTTGCCGCTTGGGGTCTGGCTCTTGTGGGGATTCTTCAAGCAGATTCCCGTGGACGTGGAAGAAGCGGCCATGGTCGATGGCTGCTCGCGGTTGAAAGCCTTCGTGCTTGTGGTGCTGCCGCTGACCTTGCCCGGTCTGGTGACTGTGGCGATATTCTCGTTTCTGCTCTCCTGGACGGACTACACCTTCGCTCTGGTGATGATCAGCACGGATTCGCTGAAGACCTTGCCGGCCGGCCTCGACACCATGGTGGGCTCCTACGAACTACGCTGGGGTGAGCTCATGGCCGGGTCGACGCTGATCGCTCTACCCCTGCTCATCATGTTCATGTTCCTCAGCCGCTATTTCATCCGCGGCCTGTCAGCCGGTTCGCTCAAGGGATAAGGGAGAGATAATCGCATGACGATGACCAAGATCGGCTTCATTGGTCTTGGCGCCATGGGCTCTGGCATGGTGCGCAACCTGATGAAGGGCGGCTTTTCGGTCGCTGTCTATGACCTGGTGCCCGCTTTGGTGGATAGGCTCGCCGAGGAGGGGGCCAGGGCGACGCGCTCGCCGCGCGAGGCGGCGGAAGGTGCGGAGCTGGTGATCGCCATGCTGCCGAACGCCGCCGATATCGATGCCGCCCTGGATGGTCCGGACGGGGTCCTGGCCTCTGCCGAGACCAGCCGTCTCTTCATGAACTGTAGCTCGATCAACCCCCTCGAGGCGATCCGGCTCGCCGAGAAGGCCGGCCTTGCCGGATGGCGCTATGTCGACTGTGCTGTCGGACGCACGGCGACGCAGGCGGCCCAAGGCAAGTGCCTTTTCATGATCGGCGGTGCGGAAGCAGACAAGCTTGCGGTCCGTCCGGCGCTCGATCAGATGGGTGACACTGTGATCGACGGCGGGGAGATCGGCCGGGCTGCCACGCTCAAGATCGTCAACAACTACCTCGCGCTGGTTTCCTGCTTGGCGACGGCCGAGGCCCTGGCGATCGCAAAGGCGATGGGCCTGACGCCCAGCGCGGCACTGGAAGTGATCAACGGGACCACCGCGCGCAACGGCAACACGGAGCTCAACTTTCCCAACAAGGTTCTGCGCGGGGATGTCTCGCCCGGCTTTCCGCTGATGCACGGTCATAAGGACCTTTCCATTGCGATCGACCTGATCGGCGATGTCGGCGTCTCAAGCTATCTGGGCCGACCGGCGTTGAAGGCCTTTGCCGACGCGCTGGAGCGAGGCCACGGCCGCAACGATTGTTCCGACATCCTGAACATGCTCGAGGCCGGCGAGACCGGGTCCAAGGAGGGAGCGAACGAATGACCGCACAAACGGAGGCCCTGATCGACCAGATCCGCGACACAGGCACTCTGGAAGGTCTGCCGCAAGGACACTTCATCAACGGCCGGTTCCGCGATGGCGGCAACGACACGATCGCCTACTTCGACCCCGGCCGGGGCGAGGAGATCGGCCGGCTTGCCGCCGGTGGTGCCGGGGAAATCGATGAGGCCGTCGCCGCCGCACGCCGGGCATTCACGCGCTCATGGCGACATGTCAGCCCGGCGGAGCGCGGCCGCATACTGCACCGCGTTGCCGGGCTTGTGCGAGACCAGTCCGACCTCCTGGCCGTCGCCGAAAGCCTCAACGCGGGCAAGACGCTGAGCGAGGCGCGCGGCGACGTGAACAACGTGATCCGGACCTTCGAATTCTATTCCGGCGCGACGGACAAGCTTCAAGGCGACACATTCGCGATCGACGAGCAGGTCCTCGCCTACACGGTGTTCGAGCCGATCGGCGTGACCGCGCATATCGTGCCCTGGAACTTTCCCTTGGCGATGCTGGTGCGCGGCGTGGCGCCCGCTCTGGCGGCGGGCTGCAGCGTCGTCGCCAAGCCCGCCGAGCAGACGCCGGTCTCGGCGCTGTTGCTGGCCCGGATCTTCCGCGATGCCGGGCTGCCCGACGGGGTCTTCAATGTGGTGACCGGTACCGGCGAGGCTACGGGGGCGCCGCTTGCCGCCCACCCGGACATCGATCACGTGACCTTCACCGGCTCGGTGAGGACGGGAACCGGGGTGATGCGCGCGGCTGCCGGGAACGTGACGCAGGTGACGCTCGAACTCGGCGGCAAGTCGCCGGCCGTGGTCTTTGCCGATTGCGACATCGATCGTGCGGTTGACAGCATGGTCGGGTCGATCTTCATGAACGCTGGACAGATTTGCTCGGCTGCCTCTCGGCTGGTGATCGAGCGTGCTGCCCACGGCGCGTTCCTGGAGAAACTGGTCAATCGCGCAGAGACCTTGCGGATCGGTCATGGACTGCGCGATCCGGACATCGGCGCCATCAATTCGCAGCGGCAACTCGACAGAATCGAGGCGTTCCTCACAGACGCCAAGGCGCGCGGAGTATCCCTTGCCACCGGCGGCTCTACCACGGCGGATCCGGAAACCGGCCAGGGCTGGTTCGTTGAGCCCACGGTCTTCGATAACGTAGCGGCCGACGATCCCTTGGTGAAGGAAGAGATCTTCGGGCCGGTGCTGGTCACGCAGATCTTCGATGACGAGGAGGAGGCGATCCGCCTCGCCAACGGCACGGACTATGGCTTGGCGGCGGGTATCTTCACCAAGGATACGGCCAGGGCCAGGCGCCTCTCGCGCGAGCTCGACGCCGGCCAGATCTACATCAACCAGTGGTTTGCAGTCGGCGTCGAAGTCCCCTTTGGCGGAAACCGCAAGTCGGGCATTGGACGCGAGAAGGGGATAGATGGCATGCGCGCCTATTCGAAAATCAAGGGTGTGGGCGAGCGCTTCTGACCCGATAGGGGACCGCTCGGTTCCCTCATACCTGAGCAGACGAAGGTTCCTGACCGGCCTGCGCAGAAAAGACCCTTTGTCTGAATTGGAGCCGCCCATGACGACCCTATCCTGGTGAAATATCCAAGCTAGAGCATCGGGCAGGAAGGTAGAATCTTAGGGGGGGATTCCCGACGCGGGTCGAAGCGTGATTCTCTGGAGCACGTCGTCAGGAGGTGTTCCATGGCAAGAGCGATTTCAAATGATCTTCGTGTTCGGCTCGTTCGTG
>JAVJSY010000105.1:0-18457 GCA_040219175.1 Kiloniellales bacterium | reverse complement strand
GTCTCAACGACCGCGCTTCCTGCCTTGCCCGTTAAGGCTTGAAACCGATAGCTTCCTCGGAAGCCACAGATTAACGCGCCTGCATCTTGAAATGGCGATCATGAGAGTGGGCCGATTCACCGAACGCTTGGGATCCAAGCGTTCGGATCGGGCCACTAGGATTTTGCGGTTCTTGCTGTCGGCCGATAGAGACTCCCGCGACGAACGACCCGTTCGATCATGCCATTGGTCAGATATGCCGGCGTCTCGTGAGGATCGTAGGGTGCTTCTCCCTGGCCTGGATAACCCAGCTCTTCGCGCACTTCGGCTGCCATGTAGTATCCGCCCGACGCCGCGAGGCTGATGGCTTGAAAGGCGCTCTCGTCCGACTTCATCAAGGCATTCAAGGCCTCACTGGCCGTTCCCTCTTGGCAGGCGGCCAAACCACGCTTCAGACCTTCACCCAGATCCGGCCTCGCGGCGAGCACGCGATCCAGCAAGTCTTCATGCACACCCACGCTACTGGCGGCAGGCATCTTGCCCGACGCGGGAATGAGGTAGTCCGCCAAGGACTTGAACAGCAGGCGTTCGGATTGGGACAGGCTCACGGTCATCATGCAGCCTCCTGATTGCGTCGCTCGGCGACGAGGTGGCGTGCCTGGCGCAGGGCGACGGTCATGATGGTCGCCGTCGGGTTGACGCCGCCCGAGGTCGGGAAGGTGCTGGCGTCCATCAGATAGAGGTTCGGCACGTCGTGCGCTTGCCCCCATTGATTGACGACCGAGCGTTTCGGATCGTCGCCCATGGTGCAGGTCCCGATCAGATGCCAGCCGGTGTCGGGAACCTGATGGACGATGTTGGTCTCGATGGCACCGGCTGCCTCTACCGCCTCCAAGAGGCGCGCCACATGGAAACGCAGCATGTCGTGCGAGTTCTGCGAGACCTTGTAGATCAACTTGGGCGCGGCGATGCCGTCGGTGTCGGTCACCTCCGGGTCCAGCTCGACGCGGTTGTCTTCTTCCGGCAGATCCTCGCCGATGATGCCCCAGACCAGACTGTGACCGAAACGCCGCTCGACCATCTCGTGCAGGTTCTCGCACCAGAGGTCCTCGACGGCGGGCTCGTCGCCCTTGAAGATCTGGCTGCCGACAAAGCTGGTGGCGCC
Organism: Kiloniellales bacterium; assembly: GCA_040219175.1. Classification (GTDB taxonomy): domain Bacteria; phylum Pseudomonadota; class Alphaproteobacteria; order Kiloniellales; family JACOMY01; genus JACOMY01. The sequence continues at coordinate 17,313 of JAVJSY010000105.1, read as the reverse complement.
CAGGGGACCGCCGCCGGGCATGGCCCCCCACTTGGCGCCGCGCAGGAAGCCGCGCTTTTCATCGGTCTCGTAGAATTCAAAGGATTCGATCAGCTGCCCAAACGGCCCGATCCAGGAATCCAGAGGATCTTCATAGACACCCATGACGGCCGAGAAGGGATGCATCATCAGGCGCTTGCCGACCAGGCCGGAGCTGTTGGCCAAACCGTCCGGAAAGCGTTTCGACTTGGACAGCAGAAGCAGCCTGGGCGTGCCGATCCCATTGGCGCAGACGATCACGACCTTGGCCTTCTGGCGTCGTTCCCGGCCATGGTCGTCGATGTAGACGGCACCGGTCGCAAGCCCGCGATCGTCGACCTCGATCTCGCGAACCCTGGCACCGGTCACCAGGCGCGCGCCCTGGCGCATGGCTTGCGGCCAGTAGGTGATGTTGGCCGTCGACTTGGCGCCCTCGGGACAGCCCGTCATGCAGGTGCCTGTCCGCACGCAAGGGTTGAGGCCGTTCCAGGCGAGCGAGGGGATGGCGTTGGTGCCCGGCCACCAGTGCCAGCCCAGCTTGTCCATCCCTTCGGCCGCCTTCATCCCAGCCTTTCCGATCGGCAAGGGCGGTGTCGGATAGCCGCGCTGCGGCGGATAGGCCGGATTGCCCGGCAAGCCGGAGACCCCCACCGCTTGTTCCACCTCTTCCAGGTAGGGCAGCAGGTCTTCATAGGTGAAGGGCCAGTCTTCGGCGACCCCGTCCATGCTGCGCACCTGGAAATCCGATGGAAGAAAGGGTGTCCAGTGTCCGGCATAGAGCGTGGTGCTGCCGCCGACTCCGGCGAACATCAGCGGGTTGATGTCCGATTCATCGGTGTTGACGGGATAGTCGCGCGGCATGTCGCGGACGTTGGGATTGGGGTGCCAGTTCTTCTGGCTCAAGAGCTCGAAGGCCGGGTCCTTGCCGGGAAAGTCGCTGGGGTCCGGGTTGTAGCCCTGCTCCAGGCAAACGACCGAGAGACCTGCCCCACTCAACTCCTTTGCCGCGACGGCACCCGAGGGGCCGGCGCCGACGATCAGAACGTCCACCTCTTCGCCCCGTCGCGGGGTCGCCTGCTTTGCCATCCTCTCCTCCCTGGCCGTCGCTGTTGTCGCGTCGGGTTTATTGTTCCGCTTCGCTCGCGCTCACGCGTCCTTGGGCGTCGGGCGATAGATCGGTCCACGATCGATGACGACCTGGAGCATGCCGTTGGCGACATACTCCGGCTCGCTGTCGGCATCGACCGGGCGATTCTCCTGTCCCGGATAGCCGATCAGCGCGCGCACCTGCGGCTGCATGTAGTAGGCAGCCGAGGCCAGCAGGCCGATCGCCCCCAAGGCTTCCGTGTCGTCCGCGTTGAGCGCCTCGGTGGCCGTCTGCGGGTCCTGGCCCGCGGCCTTGTTCAGCCCGCGGAAAAAGGCCTCTCGAAGATCTGGGCGCAGTTCGACGACCCGGTCCAGGATGGCGCCGTGCACCTCTGCCTGGCTCGCCGACGGCATGCCCTCGGCTTCCGGGATCAGCACATCGGCAATGCCGGCGAAGGTTTTTCGTTGCGTGTCATTGACCAGACTCATGATGCCACCTTCAGGTCTCTGCGATTGTCGATCATGTGGTGCGTACAGCGAAGCGCGATGGCGATGATCGTGGCGGTCGGATTGAAGCCGGACGAGGTGACGAAGGTGCTGCCGTCGAAGACATAGAGGTTGGGCACGTCATGCGCCCGCCCCCATTGATCGATGACCGAACGCGCCGGGTCATTGCCCATCCGCGCCGTCCCCATCAGGTGCCAGCCACAGTCCCGCATCAGACGGGTTTCCGCCATTTCCACGGCGCCCGAGGCCTCCATCGCTTCCTTGGCGCGGGCGAGATGGAAGTCGATGAGCTTTTCGGTGTTCTCGGAGTTCTTGTAGATCAGCTTGGGTGCCGGCACGCCGTCGCTGTCGGTCAGCTCCCCGTCCAGGATCACCCTGTTGGCTTCGTCGGGCAGATCCTCGACGATGATCCCCCACTCGAAGGAACGGCCGAAGACCTTGCGGGTGTTGCGGTGCAGGTTTGGGCCCCAGGCCTCGTCGAGCGCCTTGCCGCCGTAGGCTGCGCGCATGCCCAAGGGGCCGCCCGAGGGCATGCAGTTCCACTTCGCACCGCGCACGAAGCCGCGGCTCTGGTCGGTCTCGTACCACTGCATGGACTGGATCGTCTGGCCGGCCGGGCCAAGCCAGCTCTCCAAGGGTTCGTCGAAATGCCCGCTCACCGCCGCATAGGGATGCATCATCAGGTTGCGGCCCAGCAGGCCGGAGCTGTTGGCAAGACCGTCCGGAAAGCGATTGGACTTGGAGTTGAACAGCAGGCGCGGGGTGCCGACGCCGTTGCAGCAGACGATGACCACACGGGCACGCTGGCGGTGCTCCTGCTCGCTGCGGTCGACATAGATGGCACCGTCGGCCAGTCCCTCCGCGTTGACCGTGATCTCGCGCACGCGGGCACCGGTGATCACCGTGGCACCGTCTTCGATCGCTTCCGGCCAGTGGGTATGGTCCATCGAGGCCTTGGATTTTTCCGGGCAACCGGTCAGGCAGGTGCCGCGGCGGACGCAGGCATTGCGGCCACCGTAGGCGCGCGAGGGTATGGCGTTCGGTCCGGGCCACCAGTGCCAGCCCAGCTTGTTCATACCCTCGGCCGCCTTCATGCCGATCTTGCCGATCGGCAAGGGCGGCAAGGGCGGCGGCTTCATCGGCGGAAAGGCCGGATCGCCGGCCAGGCCGGAGACACCCATCTCGATCTCGGCCTGCTCGTAGAAGGGCTCCAGATCCTCATAGGTGAAGGGCCAATCGTCGGCGACGCCATCCAAGGTCTTCACCCGAAAGTCGGATGGCATGAAGCGTTGCCAGTGCGCTGCCCAAAGGATGGTGCTGCCGCCGACGGCCGCATACATCAGCGGATTGACGTCGGATTCCTCCGTGTTGATCGGATAGTCGTCGCCAAGCTCGCGCACGTTGGGATTGGGGTGCCAGCGCTTCTGCGCCATCAACTCCCATTCCGGCTTGTCGCCCTGGAATTCCGAGTTGTCGACCCAGGTACCTTGTTCCAGGCAGACGACCTTGAAACCGGCACCAGCCAAGTGGCGCGCGGCGATCGAGCCCGATGCTCCGGCCCCGATGATGAGCGCATCTGCGATCTCGCCGCTTTGGGCGACATTGGCCATAGTCATTCCTCCCTGCCTTGATGGCGGCTTGGTAGCATGGCACCACCCGCCTCTTCGGAACCAAGCATGCCATAGCCGGAAAGCCAGCGGCAAGATTACTGACAAGATTATTGACATTTTGCCGACGCACACCCTTGACTGTGTGCGAGAGCCCTTTGAACGGCATGTTTTTCACGCGAAGGACGGTCATGCACATCGTTGTGATCCTGCGTCTGGTGCCAGACCTCTCGGACGAGCTTGACCTTGCCGAGGACGGCAAGAGCATCGATCGGGAATGGGTCGGCATCGCGCTCAGCGAGTTCGACGAACAGGCGCTTGAAGAGGCGGTTCTGCTGAAGGAGGCTATTCTTCCGAAGGACGGGGGCGGTGCCAAGGTCACCGCGATCGCACGTGCCGGCGAAGGGGTCGAACGCATGCTGCAGGGCGCGCTCGCACGAGGAGCGGATAGCGCAATCCTGCTGGAAGGAGACGAGGAAGAGTATCTCGATTCCCGCGCGACCGCGCCGATCTTCGCCGAGGCCCTGCGCAGCTTGCAGCCGGATCTCGTTCTGACCGGCGTGCAGACCATCGAAGACATCTTCGGGCAGCTGGCGCCCTATCTCGGTCGCCTTCTGGACTGGCCGCAGGTCAGCGCCGTCAGCGGCGTCGAACTGGGTGAGAGAAGCTGCATCCTGCGACAGGAATACAGCGGCGGCAGACAGGCGCGTATCGAGGTCGACCTTCCGGCCGTTGTCGGGCTGCAGACGGCCAGCCAACCGCCGCGCTATGTATCGGCAAGCAAGCTCAAGGAAGCGATGAAGAGCGGTGAGATTTCGCGCCTGCCGGCCGCTGCCGAGCCGATGCACAATCGCGCGGAGATAGAGAGTCTGGCGCCCCCGGATCGCACGGCCGGCGCGCGCATGCTGGGCGACGAGCCCGAGGGCGCCGCTGCGGCGATCTTGGATGCCCTCGACGAACGCGACCTGATCTCGAGGTGATTCAAGGAAGAGCATGACGAAGGTTCTGGTCCACATCGAGCTCGAATCAGGCGGTATCGCGCCTGTCAGCTATCAACTTCTGGGCGCGGCACGGCAGTTGGCCGGTCAAGACGGAACGGTCGACGCGCTGCTGATCAGCGAAAGACCTCAAGACCAAGTCTCCCAGCTTGGCGCCGCCGACAGGGTTTTCTGCCTCTCCGGCGACTCTGCGGCCAGCTACCTGCCCGAGGTGCACCTGAAGGCCCTACTGGCGGCGCGGGAGAAGAGCCAACCCGACATTGTACTGATCGCCTACAGCAGTGCCGGATTGGATCTCGCCGCTGCGAGCGCAGCAACGGCAGATCTCTCTCTGGCGGCCTATTGCCAAGGTGTCGAGCGCGACGGAGACGAGCTTCAGGTCACCAGCCAGCTCTACGCCGGCCGGCTGCTGGCCAAGAGCCGCGTGGCACTGCCGGCAGTCCTGTCGGTCATTCCAGGCGCCTTCGAGGAGGCGCCGGGTCGGATCGAGGGGAACCCCGAGATCGTCGATCTGACTGCCGGGCTCGATCTCTCACAACCGCGCATGCGGCTGCTCGAGGTCATCGAACCGGAGGGAGGTGACGTCGATATTGCCGAGGCCGAGCGCTTGGTCTGCGTCGGGCGCGGTATCGGAGACCCGGACAGCATTGCCGAAGCAGAAGAACTGGCGACGCTTCTCGGCGCAGAGCTTGCCGGCAGCCGGCCGGTCATCGACGCCGGCTGGCTACCGAAGAGCCGCCAGGTCGGCAAGTCGGGCAAGCGCGTTGCCCCCAAGCTCTATGTCTGCCTGGGCGTATCAGGAGCACCGGAACACCTCGAAGGCATGAGCAAGGCCGCGTTCATCGTCGCCGTGAACAAGGACCCGGCAGCACCGATCTTCGAAACCGCACACCTGGGCAGCACCTGCGATCTCTTCGACCTCATGCCAAGCTTGGTGGAGGGATTGAAGCAGCGAGGCTGCTGATGAACCACCTCGTCTTTTGGCTGGTCTTTCTGACCGCGCTAGCAATCGCCGGACTGCGCTTCTGGCAGACCTTTCGCCCCTTGGCAAAGGCGCCTTCGGACATGCGCTGGGACCGGCCCATGGAGCGCTTGAGGGGCCTCGTGCAAGATGTCGCTCAGCACCGTCGTCTGCTGCAGCGGCGGACCTCCGGCATCTTGCATGCCATGATCTTCGTCTCCTTCTTCGTGCTGTTCACAGCCATCGTGCAGGCCTTCGGTGCCGGCATGGTTCCCGGCTTTAGCCTGGCCTCCCTTGGCGGGAACACCTGGATCGCCCTGCTGCAGGATGTCTTTGCACTGGTGATGCTAACCGGTGTCGGGCTCGCGGCCCATCAGCGCTTTCTGACCAAGCCCCGCCGGTTCGAGGGCTCCAACCAGAAAGATGCAGGGATCATTTATCTTCTGATCCTCGCCATCGTGCTGTCCATGTTGCTCGAGTCTGCCGCCGGGATCGCGGCCGGAGATACCTCGGGATCCTGGCGTCCGCTCAGCAGCCTTCTGGCCGAGGTGATGGTTGCAATCGGTCTAGTGGGTGCTGCAGCAGGGAGCGCCAAGGCGGTCTTCTATTGGCTGCACCTGCTCTCCATCCTGGGCTTTCTCATCTACATCCCGGGATCCAAGCACCGGCATATGTTCACGGCCCTGCCGAACCTCTTCTTCCGCAACATCGAACCCAAGGGCGTACTGCCCGAGCCAAGGGCCGGCGAGTCCGGCCTAAACGCGATCGCCGATCTGTCTTGGAAGCACCAACTCGACCTGCTGTCCTGTACCGAGTGCGGACGCTGTCAGGCGGCCTGCCCGGCCTATGCCGCAGGCCAGCCTTTGAGCCCGAAACTGCTGATCATGGATCTGCGCGAGGCCATGCACGAAGACCCGGGTGGCCCGTTGCTGGGGGGCAAAATCGCCGAAGAGACGGTCTGGGCCTGCACCACCTGCCGGGCCTGCATGGAGGTCTGCCCGCTGCACATCGAGCATGTGCCCAAGATCGTCGACCTCAGGCGTCATCTGGTCGAGGACACCAAGGTCGAGCCCCTGCTGCAAAGCGCCTTTGCCAATCTGCAGCAACAGGGCAACTCCTTCGGCAAGGCGCCGCGCCAGCGGGCACGCTGGACCAAGGCCAGCGGGATCAAGGTGAAGGACGCACGCAAAGAGCCCGTCGACCTGCTTTGGTTCGTCGGCGACTATGCCTCCTTCGACCCGCGAGTCCAGCCGCTGACTGCCGCCCTTGCCCAGTTGCTCGACCGCGCCGGTGTGGATTTCGGCCTGCTCTACGACGCCGAGCGCAACAGCGGCAACGACGCAAGACGTGCCGGCGAAGAAGGCCTCTTCGAACTTCTGGCCGAGCACAACATGTCCGAGATCGCCGGCTGTGACTTCAAGCGCATCATGACCGCCGACCCCCATAGCTTCAACGCGCTCAAACAGGAGTATCGTCGCCTCGGTGCTGACTGGACCGTCCTGCACCACAGCCAGTTGCTTCTGTCTCTGTTGGAGGAGGGCAGCTTAGCGCCGCCGTCCGTGCCGAAGCGGCGCGTGACCTATCACGACCCCTGCTATCTGGGCCGCTACAACGGTGTCTACGAAGCGCCGCGGGCGATCCTCCGTCACCTCGGCCACGAGCTGGTCGAGATGGAGCGCTCGCGCGCCAACTCCTTTTGCTGCGGCGCCGGCGGCGGCCGCATCTGGATGGACGACAGCGCGATGACCGAAAGGCCCAGCGAAAACCGCATCAAGGAAGCACTCGCGCTTGGCGATATCGACACCTTCGTGGTGGCCTGCCCGAAGGACAGGGTCATGTACGGCGCCGCCGTCGAGGCATTGGGCGTCGCGGATCGTCTCGCCGTCCTCGATCTCATCGAACTGATCGCAGAGGGGGAATAACGCCAAGCTGCGTGTCGCTTGAACGCAGCTTGGCAAGCGCGACCGCGCGCCCGCAGCGAAGCGAGGATAAGCCCGCGTGGCGTTCGAACGCTTGAAGAGCGGCCGTGAGTGCGGATCTCTGCTGCCGTGTTAAGAGGCAAGCCTACTCGGCGGCTGCGCGCGGCTGGCCGCCGAGCGAGAGGGCGATCAGCTGGTCTTCGGTGCAGTCCTTCGTCGCCGCGCGGTGAACGACGATGCCGTCGTGGACCACCAGCACCCGCTCCGAAAGCGACAGGATTTCTTGCACCGAGGAGCTGATCACGATCACCGCCGCACCTTCCTTCGCTGCCGTCAGGATGATGTCGTATATCTCTTTGATCGCACCGACATCGACGCCGGAGGTCGGCTCCACGAAGATAAAGACCTTGGCATCGGCCTTCAGCCACTTGCCGATCACCGCCTTCTGCTGATTTCCGCCGGAGAAGAGCTTCACCGGCTTTGTCGGCTGGTGGGGATGGACCTTGAGCCGCGACATCACGCTTTCGGCATAGCCCATTTGCATGCTCTCTCTGATCAATCCCAAGCGTGAGAGCGAGTCCAGAACCGGCAGGCAGACATTGGTCGCGATCGACAGATTGGGAAAGAGAGCCTGCTTGCGCCGATCCTCCGGGATGAGCGCAATCCCCGCGGCCCGCGAGGCGGCCGGGCTGGAGATCTTGACCCTCTTCCCATCGACCGCGATGTCACCGTCGTGCTGAACGATGCCACCGAGCGCGCGTTCGATCTGCTCCATACCGCCGCCGACAGGACCGGTCACACCCAGGACCTCGCCGGCGTGTACGGTAAAGGATAGAGGAGCAAGATTCTGTGCCGCCAAGTCACTGATTTCAAGGACAGCCCGCTCGGTAGCGTGGCCGAGGTTGACTGTCTCGAGATCCTTCTTGGTGCGATCGACCATGAGTTCCGTCACCCGTTCCTCGGTGATCTCTTCATGATCCAAGGTGGCAGCAACAAAACCGCCCTTCAGAATGGTGATACGCTCGCAGATCTGCTTGATTTCGCCCAAGCGGTGCGAGATGTAGACGATGGTGATTCCCTCTGCCTTGAAGCGGTGGATCAGCTTGAACAGCAGATCGACTTCATGCGCCGACAGGCGGGCCGTCGGCTCGTCCAGCACGATCAGCTTGTAGCGGCGATGGAAGAGGGTTGCCAGGGTGACCAGTTGCATCTCCGCCGCGGAGAGGCTGGATGCAAGACGCCTGACGTCGATGTCGATGCCGATCTCGTCGAAGATCGACTGTGCCTCTTGGTGGATCGCACGCTGGCTCAAGAACAGGCCTTTGGGCTCGTTGCCCAGCACCACGTTCTCGCTGACCGTAAAGCCGCCGCAGAGCTCCGCGTCTTGATAGACCGCGCCCAAGCCCAGGCCGTGCGCATCTTCCGGCGAGCCCACCCTTACCGGCTTTCCCTCCAGGCGTATCTCGCCGCTGGTCAGCGAATAGACGCCGGTCAGGATCTTGATCAGGGTCGACTTTCCGGCCCCATTGCCGCCGAGCAGGCCGTGCACCTCGCCGCGCCGGAACGAGAGCGATACGCCGCCGAGGACGCGCGTTCCGCTGAAGGTCTTGACGATGTTCTTCAGCTCGACCAGTGGCTCTTCGCGCATCGCTTCCACCTCAGTTACAGCAAATCCCGTGCAGGTGGGATCACCTGCGACGACGATTTGCCAAATGAAACAAGTCTATAGAGCATTGGAGCCGAGCGCATGCCAGGGGACAATGCTCTAGATAAACTTCAGATGGATCTCTTCGCGGTTCAGCATGGCGTTCGCGCCGACGGCGAGGATCAGCACCAGGCCGGCGAAGAGCTGGCGAAAGGCATAGGGGAAGCCGACCATGTTCATGCCGGAGTTCACCATGTAGATGAAGAAGACCCCCAGGAGAGTCCCCAAAATGTGCGGCTTACCCTTGCCCAAGACCGTGGCGCCCAGGAAAACCGCGGCAAAGGCCTCCAGCAGATAGCCTTCGCCGCCGACCGGCTGGGCCGAGGAGGAGATCGAGGTCAGGATGATGCCACCGGTGCCGGCGATCAGCGCCGAGAGCATGAAGGCCACGATCACCCAGTGATAGACCTTGATGCCGGAATAGAAAGCAGCCCAGGGATTGTCGCCGACGGCAACGATGTAGTGACCGACCTTGGTCTTGGTTGCCAGGACATGCGCCAGAACGAAGACCACCAGCAGGACGACGACCGGCACCGCAAGATTGAAGTCGAAGATCGGCACCTTGCCCTGGCCGATAAAGCGAAAGGCGTTCTCCTGATAGTCGACCGGCACCTGATAGCCGCCGGTCATATAGATGTTGAGCCCACCCAGCACGAACATCATGCCCAAAGTGACCACGATTCCCGACAGCCGTCCGTAGGTGACAAGCACGCCGTTGACGAAGCCGATCAGCAGCGCGACCGCCAAGGCAATCAGAATGGCAGCCCAAGGCCCCACCCAGGGGATCATGAAGGCACAAACGATCGAGGTGGTGGTGACGCAAAGGCCGACCGAAAGATCGAAGCTGCCGGCGATCACCACATAGGTCAGCCCCATGGAGACCAGGCAGCTCACGATCATCGAGAAGAGGATGTTGTTAAAGTTCGAGAAGGTCAGAAACCAGGGCGAGGCGAAGGAAAAGCCGATCGCCACCAGCACGATAACCACGATGGTACCCCAGCGGCGCAGCAGCCTGATCAGCAGGCTCTCGCCTTGCTGGGACGCTTGCTCTCCACCTTTGGCCACAGGCGTGCCGGATGCGTCTGTATCTGCTGCGGACAAGGTTCCTGCTCCTGCCTGGCCGCCAGTGCTGGCAGCCTCATTGTAAACCCCACCCTCACGGGTGATGGCATGACCTGTCATGTCGCGTGTTTCGTTGGACCAAAGCTAGACGAACCTTGGCGCAATGTCTCCTGCTAGACTTTGCCGCTCCATTCACCCTCCGCCGCTTTGCTCCGCCGGTGCGAGGTCCGACAAGAGTGCTCCGCCACGGCCCCACTGGTCTTCCGGAACCTCGTTGATGATCACATGGACGCGGTCCTCTGCGGCGCCGCAGACTTCCACCAGGTCATTGGTAATGCGCCGCACCAACTCGCGCCGCTGGCCGAGACTGCGGCCCTCCTTGATATGCACCTGGACAACCGGCATCGCTCTCGTTCTCCTTCACCAACGCTACGACCACGACCGCATGATTGCGAGACGCCGGCAGTGCCCGCGAGGGACACCGCCAGCATTCTCAAAGCAGCCTAGCCGCCGTACTCCTTCAGAAGCGCAATCGCCTTCTTGTCCATCTCCTGGACCTCGGCCAGGGCGGCCGCCGCTTCGGACTGCACGATGGCGGTCACCGGAACGCGGTAGACGTGGTTGGGGACAGCCTCACCGCGCCCCATCGCCATCGCGAGTTCGGCCGTCTTCTGGCCCAAGGTGTGCCAGGGCACGTCTGTCGAGAAGACGATCGGGTAGGCTTCGCTTGCCATCGCCTGCAACAGCTGGTCGGAGAAATAGTGGTTGTAGAGAACCACATCCGTCCGACTCATCTGCTGCATCGCCTGGCCGGCACCGATGGTCAGCGGCCACCACCAGGAAATCAGACCCGAGACCGAGCCTGGCTCGGGGTGGGCCTGCAGCAGCGAGAGCATGTTCTCGCGCCCCTTGGAGATCTGGTCCTGGGTCGAGACCGTGCCCGGCATGAAGGGCAGCATGTTCATCCTGGGCTCGTACTTCGTCATGAGGTCGAGCATGTCGGCCTCCATGTCGAAGGGGGTGTAGAAGCCCTTGTCCTCGGCGGTCTGCACCAAGGTGCCCTGGCGCTGCAACTCGTTCTGCACGAAGTAGCCAAGGGTCGTGGCCGTCGCCCAGGTGTCTTCCACCACGGCCGGCGAATCCTTGACCGGCACGGCAAAGCCGACCGTCGGAATGCCGCGCTCGCGCGCTTCGTCGGCGATGTAGGCGGTCTCGGACTCCAGCGAGTAGATACCCATGCAGAGCACATCGATATCGCGGTCCATCAGGGTCCGCTCGGCCTCTTGCTCGCTGGCCTTGGTGGGCTTGCCGCGCACCGTCACCGGCTCGCCGCCCATGTCCAGGACGGTCTTGACCAGCTGCCAGCAGCCACGCCGCCAGGGCTGGTTGAAGGGACCGTAGGTCAGCGGAATGCCGACCCGCACCTTCTTGCCGGCGTCGGCAACCTGGATCTCGCTGGCATCAAGGGGATTCAGCAGCGATCCCGCGGCCAATGTCGCGCCGCCAGCGCCTGCGGTGGCCAGAAAGTTACGCCTGGAAAAGGATGCGAACTCTTTGGCTTCCTCCAGCAGGTTCCGGCGCGCTTTGTCGTCTACCATGGCTAACTCTCCCTATGCATCGGTTCTGGCCAAAGGCCGGCCTCCAGGCCCTCGGCGCTTTTGGGCGCGACAGTCACTCAGACGACGGTCGCAGCGGTTTGGCGCTGCAGGAAGGCCTGCAGTGCACGGTTAAAGCTGTCGGCTTGTTCGATGTTCGGCAGATGCGCCGCATCGGCGATTCTATGAAGCTCAGAGCCGGCGATCGCCGCGTGCAGCTTCGCCGCCTCGGAGGGCGGCGTCGACACGTCCTGCTCACCCACGATGATTAAGGTCGGCAGCGCGATCCGCGCCAGCAGAGGGCTGAGCGCCATCGACCGAATGGCCCGGGCGCAGCCGATGTAGCCGGCGGCCGGGGTGGTCTCGACCATTTCCCGAACCTTGGCCAGATCGTCTGGCGCCCTGCCGGCAAAGGCGGGCGTGAACCAGCGCGCCAGCGTTGCCTCGACGATGACCTCGATGCCGTCGGCGGACACCTGTGCGATGCGTTCGTCCCAAACAGCGCTCGGCATCTCGCTGGCGGTGTCGCACAGCGTGAGCGAATGAAAGCGGTGCTGGGCCTCGGCCCCGAGCCACTGGCCGGTCATGCCACCCAGGGAGAGGCCAACGTAATGCGCCTTCTCCACCTCGAAGTGGTCCATTACCGCCAGGCAGTCACGGCCCAGGCCTTCAATCGAGTAGGCTCCCGCCGGTGCATCGCTGGATCCATGCCCGCGCGTATCGTAGCGCAGCACACGGAAAGACCCCGTCAGCACTGGCAGTTGCGGGTCCCACATGCGGTGGTCGCTTGCCAGGCTGTTGCTCATGACGACGGTTGGCAGCCCGGGTTCACCGTCCATACGGCATGCAATGCGGGCGCCTTCACACTCAACAAAATCCATAACCGGCCTCCCACTCCCAGCCCACGACGCCGCTAGCCTCTGCAACCGCCGATCACGGTGTAGAGGCGCGTCTCCATCCACAGATCCCTTGGCCTTCAAGCCTCCCTTCTTGGCGATACGATTGTCAATAATTTTGTTGGGAATTGCCGAACTGCCATGAACTCGCTAGTCTGTGAAGATTGGTCGTGCAGGATCGTAGCCCTGGCAGAGCGACGCCCGAGGCTCCAGATCAGCGCATAGAAGCCGGCATTCTGGGTACTGCACGAGGTACGGGAGAAGATTTTGCCAAATCGAGATGGCGCCAGCCAGATCCGCTCGCTTGTGGACAGCATAAAGCAAGAGATTATCTTTGGCCGATTGCGCCCCCGCGAACGCTTGGTCGAGGACGACCTCATTCGGCGCTTCGATGCATCGCGCCACCTGGTCAGAAGTGCCTTTGCCGAACTGCAGCAAATGGGTCTGGTGACGCGGCGACCGAACAAGGGCGTCATCGTCCGCGATTTCGCACCCGAAGAGGTCGACGAGATGTATGAGATGCGTGCCTTGCTGCAGAGCGAGGCGGCCAGCCGCATTCCCTTGCCGGCCGACCAGACCCTCATCGAGAAACTGGAGAGCATCCATGTTGCTTATGAGGCGGCAATCGAATCCCGCAACCTGAAGCAGGTGTGCGAGCAGAACAACCACTTCCATCACACCATATTCAGCGCCTGCAACAACCGCTATCTCACCCAGCTGATCCAGCGTGTCTGGACCGAGACGCTCGGCATCAGGTGTTATGCCATTGGCGATCCTGGGCTGTTGGATCGTGCGCGCGTAGAACATCGCCAGATGCTGGATGCCCTGAAGGCCGGCGACCGCAACCGGCTCGTGGCACTCTGTGTCGAGCACATCTGGCCTGCCTTGGAGGCCTACAAGGCTTCGCATGGGGGCTGGCAGTATGCGCAGGGGACGCCGACAGCCAGACCCGATCTGAAGATTGCGGCCTCCAGCTAAGGCAGCGTCTTGCCAGTGGCCCCGACTCAATCCTGATGGCGACTCCCGGCAAAACCGGCAGCCAAGGCATCGGCCAGCCGGTTCGCCGACTGGAAGACGAAAGACTGCTTCGTGGCGAAGCCTCCTTCACCGATGACCTTGATCTGCCGGGTGCCCTGCACGCTGCCTTCCTAAGATCGCCCCTTCCGCATGCGATCATCACCAGGCTGGACACAAGCCGCGCCCTTACGATGCCCGGCGTGGTGGCGGTTCTGACGGCCGCCGATCTGGCTGCAGACGCGGTCGGACCCATCCCCTACTTCTGCACGATCGGCGGCCCCGAGGGTGACAGCGTCTCGGTTCCCCCCTGCCATGGCCTGGCCGAAGACAGGGTTCGCCATGTCGGCGATCCCATTGCCTGTGTCATTGCCACGGACGCCAATCTTGCCAAGGACGGCGTCGAGGCGATCGAGGTTGATTTCCAACCCCTGGATCACGTCATCGACAGCCTCGACGCTGTTAGCGGCGAGGCGATAGCGCTCTGGCCAGAGGCACCCGGCAACGTTGCCGCCCTCTATGAGATCGGCGATCGCGACCGCTGCGAGGCGGCAATCGCAGCCGCCGACCAGGTCGTCACCCTCACCCTACGGAACAACAGGATCGTCGTGCACCCGATGGAGCCGCGTTGCGCGATTGCCTGTTTCGAGCCCGACAGCGGTCGCCTCAAACTGCTCTGCGGCAGTCAGGCAGCGCACCTCAGCCGCGATCTGCTGGCAGACGCACTGAAGCTGCCGAAAGACAAGCTGGTGCTGGAGGTGCAGGACGTGGGCGGCGGCTTCGGTGCGCGCATCACGCCCTATAGAGAAGACCTCGTCTTGCTGGCTGCGGCGCGGCGCCTTGGTCGCACGCTCCGCTGGCGGGCCGAGAGGAGCGAAGCCTTCCTTTCCGACACGCAAGGACGCGATCAGGTCAGCAAGGTGACACTGGCACTCAGCCGCGATGGGCGCATCAAGGCCTACCGCGCCGACATCTTGGCAAACCTCGGTGCAACGCCTTCGCCCTTCGGCATCCCGATCGTCGCCACCACCGGTCACCGTGTGGTGACCGGCGTCTACGATATCGAGACCGTCTATCTGCGCCTGCGCTGCGTGCTGACCAACACGGTTCCCACGGGCCCCTATCGCGGCGCCGGACGGCCGGAGACCATTCACCGCCTGGAGCGCGTTATCGATGTGGCGGCCGCCAGACTGGGCCTGGACCCGGTCACCATCAGACGCCGCAACATGATCCGAGCCGACCAGCTGCCCTATAGGAACGCAGCCGGTTGGAGTTACGATTCGGGTGACTTTCCGACGATCCTGGAGCAATGCCAGAATCTGGCCGATTGGTCCGGGTTCGACCGCCGCCGAGCAGAAAGCCGCGCGCACGGCCGGCTGAGGGGGCGCGGTATCGCCTGCCACATCGACACCACCAGCGGCATCAGCCTGGAGGAGGAAGCGACGCTGCGGCTCGATGCCCAGGGTGTGGCGACGATCGGCAGCGGTACGCAGGCAATCGGACAGGGCCTCTTCACGGCCTACGCGCAGATCGTGAGCGATGCGTTGGGCCTATCGCTCGATCGAGTCCGCCTGATACAAGGCCGCACCGACTGCGTTGCGCAAGGCGGCGGCACTTACGGCTCGCGCTCGCTCTACCTGGGCGGCAGTGCCGTCCGCTCGGTGGCCAAGACGCTCGCCGCCCAGCTTCTCGAGCGTGCGAGCCAGATCCTGGAAGCCGAGGCCGCCGATCTTGTGTTAGAGGCCAATGCGGTGCACGTGGCCGGAACGGATCGCCAGGTCTCGCTCGCCGAGATCGCAGCGCGCGCCCGAGGGGGCGCTGTCATGGCCAGTGCGTTGGAGCAGGCACCCTACAGCTTTCCCAATGGATGCTGCATCGCGGAAGTGGAGATAGATCCGGAGACCGGCGTGATCGCGGTCGACCGCCTTTTTACCCTGGACGACGTCGGCCGGGTCGTGAATCCCCTCCTGGTCGAGGGGCAGATGCACGGCGGCATCGCCCAAGGCATCGGTCAGGCTCTGCTGGAAGGAACGGTCTATGACACGGGAAGCGGGCAGCTGCTGAGCGGAAGCCTGATGGACTATGCGCTGCCACGAGCCGACGTCTTTCCCTCCATGACCTGCCTCCATGACGAGCGCTACCCCACTGCAAGCAATGCTTTGGGAGCCAAGGGGGCCGGCGAAAGCGGCGCCGTCGGCACACCACCAGCGATCGTCTCCGCAGTCGTCGACGCCCTCGCGCCCTATGGCATAGAGCACATCGATATGCCGATCTCGCCGGAAGAGATCTGGAAAATCATTGCAGGGAAGCGACCATGCGATCACTGCAAAGAAGACCTTTGGCCCTGATCGCATCTGCGCCTTCATTTGGTGTCGCACCGATTGGCCCGGTTAAGTTGATGACCACGGTGCCGCCAGGCTATCCCGCTGCTCGCCGCTGTGGACCTGTGGGAGAGCCTCCACTCCTCATTGGGCATCTCGTGCGTTCAACACATTCGTCAGACCGATCTCTGCACGCCGTCTGACTGGCTCGTACTTGGTCCCCGGATAGACCGCGATTATCTTTCTGTAGAAGTACTCCGCTGGCTCCAGGCAGTTTTTCCCGATGGCCACGCCGGCAATCGCCAATGACAAGTCCTGATGATAGGCGACAGTTGCGGCCAGACGCGCTTGCTCCCGGCGCTGTTGGTAGAGGCGCAGCAGGTGCTGTAGTCGATTGACGTTCAGGACCGCGTCGTTCAGTGCCGTCGTCGAACAGCTTGCTTCAGTTTCGTAGACAGCGAGCGCCGCCAGGCCGTCGTCGTAGGCTTGTCTCTCATCCTTGAGTGCCGGTGCCTCCTGGGATGATCCACATCCAGACAAGGCAATCAGCATGGCAAGAACCGTGACGTATCTCAACATGTCCCCCTCCTTCCCCACTCCCCGAGTACCGGAGATAGCTGAAAGCAGCCGCGTTCACGAAAGTCGACTCATTCGATAGAAAACAATGACCGCTCGTCGATTGGCCTGTTCGCGAACATTGTCGCCAGTTGGAATGGCCAGATCCCCTTATGAGAAAAATAAACGGCATCCGGCCAGCCGTACATCTCGTCCGCCTCGAACAGTACTAACGCGCGATACTCTTCGGTTAGGGCGTGGGTAAAGGGCAATCCCTCTGCTTTAACAGTCCGACTCTCGCCGATCTCATTGACACAACTTGTTGCAACAAGACATAGCACAAATACGAGCATATAGAGTGACTTCATCAAGAGCCTCACCCCCTCGGTTCGGACTTGTTGGCCGGTCTCTGACATGGGTCAGGAGCAAAATACTCACCCCCTTTTACGTCGATCAAAACCGTGACCTCTGTTGCTCTTTTATAGAACACATCTCCCTTACTCTAAGAAAACAAAGCGCGAGTCATTACAGAACCGAAAAGACCCGCTCCCTTCTAGTGGTCCGATCCGAACGCTTGGATCCCAAGCGTTCGGTGAATCGGCCTACTAACGTGTTGAGCTGGTAGGGCAACTTTGATTTACGCAGCTCCGTCTGGGTTTTATGTCGCCATGATCGTACGCGCGATGTCAAGCCTCAATAATCTATGGGCGCGGAACCCGTGCCCACCTTCGACAGTGCGTTGAGTATAAAGTAATTGCTCAGGGTGTTGGCCGGGTGGTGAAGAGGAAGTTACTGGCGAGCGCCTTTGAGATGGCCTGATGAGGCGTAAGAGCCCAACCCGAAACTCCTTTGTGTCCTGGCGCCACCCCAACGCTGACGCCTGCGATCGGCAGCCAAAACGTTTGTACCCACTGCGCCAGCTCGCGGCTTGAACCGCCCCGCGTTCATCGGAGACCGTTTCGTGTGAGTCACGCCACCATGCCCTGCTGCAGCAGGGCATGGTGGCGTTCCTCGGTTTCGGCCGGCGTGCTGTAGCCCAGAGGCTCCAGGAGCCGGCCGGTGTTGAACC
>JAVJSY010000104.1:0-37373 GCA_040219175.1 Kiloniellales bacterium | reverse complement strand
CTGACCGCTGAGGCCGTACATGGTGTCGTCGCCCGCCGTCCCGGTCAGCACGTCGTTGCCGCTGGACCCGATCCGGATCGTGTGCTCGACGCTGGTGATGATCATCCCGGCCGCCAACTCGGCGCCGGTGATCAGCGCGATGGTGTCGACACCACTACCGCCGTTGATCGTGTCGTTGGCAGAGTGCTCAGCGGCGCCGACCAGGAAGACATCGTCGCCGTCGCCACCAAGCTGGCGGATGTTCTCACCAGAGCCACCGGCCAAGGTATCGTTGCCGCTGCTGCCATAAAGCCTGTCGGCCCCTGTACCACCGAACAAGCGATCGATACCATCACCGCCGAACTGCAGATCATCGCCATCACCGCCATAGATACGATCATTCCCACTGCGGCCCTGATGAAAATCGTTACCGGTGAGACCGTACAGTCTGTCAGCCCCAGAGCCGCCGCCCAGATAGTCGCCGCCGTACACACGGTCATTTCCCGTGCCACCGTAGAGATTGTCCGTTCCGGAACTCACGCCAAAGAGGCGATCGTTACCGCCGCCGCCAACCAACCGATTGGCCCCACCCGAGGTACCGGAAAAGTTGATCGTGTCGTTTCCCTCACCGCCATAGCCGCTGGCGCGTCCGGACTCATCAAACAGAGTGTCTGTACCGCTGTCGCCAGCCAGCAAATCACTTCCGGAGCCGCCGACTAAGCTATCGTCATTGTCTCGACCGTAAATCCGATCGTTCAAGGCCCCGCCGGTGATCTCGCCCTGCCCGGAACCGCCTCTGAAACTGAGCTGTTCGAAGCCCACGAGGCTGCTGCCGGTGGTCCCGCCTGGTCCGTCGGGAAGCGTCTTCACACCGCCGGTAGAGATATCCAGGCTCACATCGACATCGACCCCGGACAGGTCCAGAAAGACTGTATCCAGACCGCTGTTGCCAACCAAGCGGTTAACGCCGCTGATGCCATAGACGCGATCGTTCCCGGAACCGCCGAAGATCGAGTTGTCCCCATCATTGCTACGAATGACATCGGTTCCGTCATGCCCCCTGATGACGTCGTTACCCGACCCTCCGCGCAGGAAGTCAACCCCACTGCGGCCCAAGATCAGGTCGTCACCATCCCCGCCATAGCCCAATGACCCGCCGTCCAGGGTGTCTGTCCCGCTGTCACCGTAGAGACGCGCATTGCCCGAACCGGTCGCTGTAATCGAATCGTTGCCATCGAAGCCACGCCCGTTGTCATTGTCGAGCGCGCCGTAGAGAAAGGCGGTATCGTTACCGCTGCCCCCTCGTGCGAAGACGCGCACGCCACCAGCGGTCACGTCGAAGACGGTGTCGTTGCCGTCGTTGCCGTAGGCGCGGTCGAAACCGCTTCTGGCGTAGAAGCGATCGTTGCTCGATCCTCCATGGAGGTAATCCGTACCGGAGGACCCGTAGAGCCGATCGAGCTTGCTGGCACCGTAGAGCCGATCGTTGCCGCTGGCTCCGGTCAAGCGGTCGGCGCCGGAGCCGGCCAGAAAGCGCACCCGCTCAATCGAGACCAGCTGACTGCCGGTGCTGCCACCAGGCCCGTCGTTGATGATCGCATCGCCATCGCTGAGATTGAAGACAATATTGTTGCCACGATCCTGCCGGTAAATTCGAGCATAGTCGCTGCCGGAACCACCATCGATCAGGTCGACACCGGCCGTTGCCGTGCGGATCGTATCTGTCCCGGTACCACCGAAGTGGCTGTCGTTGTCCGGACCGCCATAGAGCCGGTCGTTGTTGTCTCCACCGAAGAGGGTATCCTTACCGGAATCGCCAAAGATCTGGTCGTTTCCGCTCTGCCCTTCCATGGTATCGTCGCCATCGAAGCCCCGCAGGTAGTCGCCGCCGTATAGGCGATCATCCCCGCTGTCACCGCGCAGATCGTGAAGCGCGCTTGAAGGCGCCAGCATATAGTCATCGCCGTCACCGCCGCGGCCGACGCCGAAAGTGCTGTTACCACCGGTCCAGTCTAGGCTGTCCTTCCCACTCCCCCCGTAAAGGTATCCTCGACCGGAGTTGTCATAGAGGAAGTCGTTTCCAGTGTCGCCGAAAATGCGGTCGTTACCGGAATCACCAAAGAGGGAATCGTTGCCCTGCCCCCCGAAGGCACGATCGAATCCATCACCACCAAAGATCCGATCGACCGCGCTGCCGCCTAAGAGGCTGTCGTAACCGCTAGCCCCATAGAGCGTATCGGCACCGCCAGCGCCAAAAATCGTATCCAGATTGCTCAGCCCGAAGATCGTATCCACCCCGTTGGTGCCGGTCAGGGTGTCATTGAGATCGGTTCCAGTAATCACGGCCATCGTCAGCGCCTCCTCAAGCGAATAGGAATTCCAGCTTTCTTCACCGTCAGGGCACAATGTCGCATAACCGAGCCAAGAACGGAACGGTTTTGGGCCTTCTTCTAGGTCGGTTTGCCTCACTTCTCACAGAATCGTGATGACCCAAATTCTGCCTAGCGAATTCGAAAAAGCTCTCCGATACAGAATGCTAAAAGATTGAAAAACTTGAGATTATAAGCCCAATTTTGGAAGAGTTAAGGGCGTGTTTGGCCTCCGCAGCCCGACACGCCCTTTACGCTCTTGGAAGGCCCGAAAGGCGAGCCTCTTTTCCGCACGTCCTGCCCAGTGAACCGAACGTGCGTTTCCTTCTACTGGTTGTCTTTCTTCACCTGGTCGTAGAGGAAGCCACCGGCACCGCCGACTGCCGCTCCGATACCCGCACCCGCGCCGGGGCTGCCGGCAAAGGCGCCGATGACGGCACCGGTTGCCGCACCCACACCGGCACCGACACCGCTCCTGACCGCCGTATCCTTATCCAGATTCTGACAGCCCGCGAGCAGCAGCCCGCCCGCGGCAACCATCACGATCGCACCTTTCCTAACCATCGTCTCTTCTCCTCTGTACTTCCTGCCTAGGCATCACCTAGCAGGGATGTTTCTCGCGAATCGCCTGGATGAGACCGCTCAGCGCCGGCATCGCCATCGAGTCGGGGTTCCTCCCCGCCCAGTCCACCAGCATCACCCGCGCCTCTTCGCGCGAGATCTCACCGTCGGTGCAGATCGTCGGGCGAACGTTGAAGCGGGGATCGGCGACCAGCGCGTCATAGAACTGCTCGATCCCGGCGATCCAGCCATAGCAGAAGCCCTGCGCATACTGGTTCATCGCACTGCTCTCGGGCGCCGAGCACAGCTTTACCACCGAGCCGACGCTGCCGGCCTCGAAGTCTTCCGCAGTCACCTCGGCGGCGCTGGCGGGCGCTGCCCAAAGGGCCGCTGCAGCGAACAGACAGGCTAGTCTTTTCATTCTTCTCTCCTCAATCGCGGTCCGAGGGCGCCGTTTTGCCGCCTCCCAGCCAGGCAGGGTTCCTGCCAGCCAAGGGATCCGGCAAGTCTCACCCTCGATACACGCCGACAGTCTGCCGAAGCGGACCGCGCCAGACCAGCCTTTTGTCCAGGCCCGCAAGAGCGATACGATCGGACCCTACACTCCTGACAGTTTTGCACACAGAGTACTGGATTGCTGGCCCGCGCGATGAGACTATATCGGACTCTAAGCCTCACGGCCTCACCGCCATTCCTTCGGAGCAGTCCCGCGTCATGAGCGGCAGCATTACCATTCGCGGCGCCCGCGAACACAACCTCAAGAATGTCTCACTGGAGCTGCCGCGCCACCAGCTGGTGGTGATCACCGGCATGTCCGGGTCGGGCAAGTCGTCGCTGGCCTTCGACACGGTCTATGCCGAGGGCCAGCGCCGCTATGTCGAGAGCCTCTCGGCCTATGCCCGGCAGTTCCTGGAGATGATGCAGAAGCCGGACGTGGACCAGATCGAGGGCCTCTCGCCGGCGATCTCCATCGAGCAGAAGACGACCTCGAAGAATCCGCGCTCCACGGTCGCCACGGTGACCGAAATCTACGACTACATGCGCCTGCTCTGGGCTCGGGTCGGCGTGCCCTACTCGCCCGCCACCGGGCTGCCGATCGAGAGTCAGACGGTCAGCCAGATGGTGGATCGCGTGGTGGCTCTGCCGGAGGGCACGCGGCTCTACCTGCTGGCACCCATCGTGCGCGGCCGCAAGGGCGAGTACCGCAAGGAGCTGGCCGAGCTGATGAAGCGCGGCTTCCAGCGCGTCAAGATCGACGGCGAGATCCACGAGATCGCCGAGGCCCCGGCGCTGGACAAGAAGCGCAAGCACGACATCGAGGTCGTGGTCGATCGCCTGGTGCTGCGTCCCGGCCTGGAGCAGCGCCTGGCCGATTCCTTCGAGACCGCGCTGGAGCTGGCCGACGGCCTGGCCTTTACCGAGAACGCCGACGACGGCGAGCGGCTGACCTTCTCGGCCAAGTTCGCCTGCCCGGTCTCCGGCTTCACCATCGAGGAGATCGAGCCCCGGCTCTTCTCCTTCAACTCACCGCACGGCGCCTGCCCGACCTGCGACGGCCTGGGGCTCACCAGCTATTTCGAAGAAGGTCTGGTGGTGCCGGACGAGAGCCTGAGCTTGAAGGCCGGCGCCATCGCGCCCTGGTCCAAGTCGACCTCGCCCTTCTATCAGCAGACCCTGCAGAATCTGGCCAAACACCAGAAGTTCTCGCTGACCAAGGCCTGGAAGGACCTGCCGCAGGCCGCGCGAGACCTGGTCCTCTACGGCTCTGGCGGCAAGGTGATCCCGATGCGCTACGAGGACGGCCTGCGCAGCTACGAGACCAAGAAGGCCTTCGAGGGCGTGATCCCCAACATGCAACGGCGCATGCGCGAGACCGACAGCGACTGGGTGCGCGAAGAGCTGGGCAAGTATCAGGCCGAGCGGGCGTGCGAAGCCTGCAACGGCGACCGCCTGCGGCCGGAGTCCCTGGCGGTGAAGATCGCCGAGCGTTCGATCAGCCAATCCAGCCGACTCTCGGTCCGGGCCGCGCTCGAGTGGTTCGGTGGCCTGGAAGACACGCTCACCGAGAAGCAGCGCGAGATCGCGCACCGCATCCTGAAAGAGATCAACGACCGGCTGAAGTTCCTGGACGACGTCGGGCTGGACTACCTGACCCTCTCGCGCGCCTCGGCGACCCTTTCCGGCGGCGAGAGCCAGCGCATCCGTCTGGCCTCGCAGATCGGCTCCGGCCTGACCGGCGTGCTCTATGTCCTGGACGAGCCCTCCATCGGCCTGCACCAGCGTGACAACGCCCGCCTGCTGGAGACCCTGAAGCGGCTACGCGACCTCGACAACACGGTCATCGTGGTCGAGCACGACGAGGACGCGATCCGCTCGGCCGACTTCCTGGTCGACATGGGACCGGGGGCCGGCGTGCACGGTGGCGAGGTCGTGGCGATCGGCAAGCCCGAGGCCGTCATGGCCAATCCGGCCAGTCTGACCGGCCAATATCTGACCGGGGTCAAGCAGATCCCGATACCGCGCCTGCGCCGCGAGGGTCATCCCAAGCAGCGGCTGAAGGTGAGCGGCGCCCGGGCGCACAATCTGCAGGATGTAAGTACGTCGATCCCGCTGGGCACCTTCACCTGCGTCACCGGCGTTTCCGGGTCCGGCAAGTCCACCTTGATCATCGAAACGCTCTATCGCGCGCTGGCCAAGCAGCTGAACGGCGCACGCAGCCAGCCGGCCGCGCACGACAAGATCGAGGGCGTGGAGTTCCTGGACAAGGTGATCGACATCGATCAGTCGCCGATCGGCCGCACGCCGCGCTCCAACCCTGCGACCTACACCGGCGCCTTCACCCCGATCCGCGACTGGTTCGCCGGCCTGCCGGAGGCCAAGGAGCGTGGCTACAAGCCGGGCCGCTTTTCCTTCAACGTGAAGGGCGGACGCTGCGAGGCCTGCCAGGGCGACGGCGTCATCAAGATCGAGATGCACTTCCTGCCCGACGTCTATGTCGAGTGCGATGTCTGCAAGGGGCAGCGCTACAACCGCGAGACCCTGGAGGTCACTTTCCGCGGCCGCTCCATCGCCGAGGTCCTCGACATGACGGTGGAAGAGGGCGTGAAGCTGTTCCACGCCGTCCCCTCGATCCGCACAAAGCTGGAGACCCTGGAACGGGTGGGGCTTGGCTACATCAAGGTCGGCCAGCCGGCGACCACGCTCTCGGGCGGCGAGGCCCAGCGGGTCAAGCTGGCCAAGGAACTCTCCAAGCGCGCTACCGGTCGCACGATCTATATCCTGGACGAGCCGACCACCGGCCTGCACTTCGAGGACGTGCGCAAGCTCTTGGAGGTCCTGCAAGCCTTGGTCGATACCGGCAACACCGTCCTGGTGATCGAGCATAATCTGGAGGTCATCAAGACCGCCGACTGGGTCATCGATTTAGGCCCGGAGGGCGGCGACGGCGGCGGTGAGATCGTCGTCACCGGCACGCCGGAGACGGTGGCCGCAGAGCCGCGCAGCCACACCGGTCAGTATCTGGCGCCCTACCTGATGGGGCCCTATGAGAAGCGGCGGGCTTAGAGCCCAACCCGCGACTGCTTGTGCCCTGCATCGCTGCCGCGCCCGCAAGAGTTAGGCGTGCTGGCGCCGGCGATGCCTGGGGCATCGTCAAGCCGCCGCACCGTCAAGCTGCCGTATCGTCAAGCCGCCGTATCGTCAAGCCGCCGTCCCGCTGGCGATCTCCTCCAGCATCCACTGCCTGAAGCTGGCGATTTTCGGCAGCATGGAGACCTCTTCCGGGTAGACCAGATAATAGGCGAAACTGACTGGTAGCGCCACGTCGAAGAGCCGGACCAGGCGTCCGGCCGCCAGCTCGTCCCCGGCCAAGGCCTCGCTGCCGAGCGCCAGACCTTGACCTTCGATCGCTGCTTGAAGGGCCATGTTGGAGTGGCTGAAGCGCGGCCCACGCAGGTCGCTCACCTCTTTCACGCCGGCCGCGCGCAGCCACATCTGCCAGTCCAGGGGTTCCCCCTTGGTCATCGACCAGGTCCATTCCACGTGCAAGAGCGTGTGTCCGACCAGATCGGCTGGATGCTGCAGCGGCGGTCCGCGCTCCAGCACAGCGGGGCTGCAGACCGGAAAGATCTCTTCGTCGAAGAGACGGATCGCCTCCGTTCCCGGATAGCGGCCGGCGCCGAAGCGTATGCCCACGTCCACCTCGTCGCGGGCGAAATCGACCAGCTTATTGGTGGTCTGCAGGCGCACATCGATCTCCGGAAAGGCCGCATTGAAGGCACCCAGCCGCCGGACCAGCCAGGTTGCCGCAAAGGTCGGGCTGACGCTGATCGTCAGGAAACGGTTCGTCTCATCCATGCGTAGGCGCCGAACGGCCTCGGCAATCTGATCGAAACTGCCGCTCAACAAGGGCAAGGCCGCCTGCGCGGCTGCGGTCAGTGCAAATTCCCCTTTGATCCGACGCATCAGGCAGACCCCCAGGTCCGCCTCCAAAGCCTTCACCTGATGGCTCACTGCCGCCGGCGTCACATGCAGCTCTTGAGCCGCCTTGGTCAGGCTGAGATGGCGCGCGGCTGCCTCGAAGGCGCGCAGAGCATTGAGCGATGGTAAGCGCTGATTCATCCATTCCTTTTTAGATTTTCTAAAACACTACCGCAAGAGAACTCGTTAGGCCGAGCACCAAGGGTCGCCTATTTTATCTAACAGAACGTCACGTTCTCGCCCCGACATCAAGCCTTCTTGGAAAGGTATGATTGTAGGTGAGCTAAATCCTGACGAACACAAGGCTAGGCCAAGAGGAGAAGAGGAATGTCGATAGCAAAATGCGACCCTGTCGTGAGGTATGCGGCCGAAGGATCCGGCAACTTGGACTTCGCACCTGCAAGGACGCGCATCTTCTTCGGTGCGCGCGAGACTGTGCGCCAGTGGTACCGTCGCGCCACGATCCGCCCTCAGCTCGCGCGCCTCAAGGATCGGCAGCTGAACGATATCGGCCTCACCCGTGCCGAGGCCGAGTACGAAGCCGCAAAGCCCTTCTGGCGGGCGTGAGGCGCGACAGACCCAACTTGCCCAAGCTCTCAATGAACCGGAGCCGAGGTTCGCTTCCAGCAAGGAGCGAGCCTGCTCCCCGACCGATGCGGTGGACCGATGCCAAAGCAAGAAGCCCTCTCCTTCGTAGGACCCAGGCAGAGATTGTCGAGACCGCCTTGGGGTGCGCGGATCGCAGCCCTCGCGCTGGGCACATTCCTATGGTTCGGGCCGACACTCTGGCGCCCGCAGCCCATCGAAACGAGCTATGGCGAATTTCAGACCTTGGTGCGCGAAGGACGGATCCTACAGGTTCTGCTGTTGGGCGATCGGGTCCATGGCGTCTTGAGCGAGCCCCTTCAGCCAGACGAGAACGCAAAATCCAGCCACCACGTCACCACCAGGCTATCCGTCGGCAAACGCCACCACTTGCGGTCGCTCCTGGCGGAGCACGACATACCGCTCACCATCCCCGCGACGCCCAGAGCTGAGCGCGGGCCGGTTTGTACCGCTCACCAGGGTGAGATCCACTTGCGGGCTGCGGGCAGCGGGCAGCAGGCAGCGAAATCGACCAACAGCTGTGCCAGGTGAAAGGTAGCCGTACTCTCCAGACAGCCGAGTGCGAAAGGACCCTTCGGCGTGCCGTCATCCAGGGCAGCCCGGCTCATCCCGCCCAGCCGCGCCACGGCCTCGAAGACCTTCAGGTCGGATGCATCCAGCAGTCCGCTCGCTTCGCTGCCTGTGCTGACCGAAGCTCGCTGCTCTCTTTCGACCCGTGCAGGCGGAAAGGCTAGATGGCTGCCGAGGGTGGAGCGCTAGACCAAGATGATCGCAGATCGAAACAACCCGCGGTCTGAATCTTGGTCTACTTTCAAACAAGTAGAGTGCGATTCAGACGATAGATCGATTCGATCTATCGTCATCGCGCCCTAGAACAGAAAATAGCGCTGGGCCATTGGCAGGACTTCGGCCGGCGCGCAGATCAGGAGATCGCCATCGGCACGGACCTCGTACGTCTGCGGATCGACCTCCATCTTCGGCAGGGCGTCGTTCAGGATCATGTTCGCCTTGCCGATCGCACGGGTCTGCTCCACAGCTGCAAGCGGTCGAGAAAGGCCGATCTTGGCCGCTAGGCCATCGGCAAGCGCGGCAGCGCTGACGAAGCTAACCGAACGGTCAATCCGCGAGCGCCCGAAGGACCCGAACATCGCTCGATAGTGTAGCGGCTGCGGCGACGGGATGGAGGCATTGGGATCCCCCATCACGGCAGCCGCGATCGTGCCGCCTTTGAGGATCATATCGGGCTTCACCCCGAAGAAGGCAGGCGACCAGAGGCAGAGGTCCGCCAGCTTGCCGGGCTCGACCGAGCCAACCTGCGCTGCCACACCCTGGGCGATGGCCGGATTGATCGTGTACTTGGCGACATAGCGCCGGCAGCGGAGGTTATCGTTGTCGCCCGCCTCCTGGGTCAGACGGCCGCGCTGGCGCTTCATCTTGTCGGCGGTCTGCCAGGTGCGCAGGATCACCTCCCCCACCCGCCCCATTGCCTGGCTGTCGGAGGCCATGATCGAGAAGGCGCCGAGATCGTGCAGGATGTCCTCGGCGGCGATGGTCTGCGCACGGATGCGACTCTCGGCGAAGGCCACATCCTCGGGGATCTTGGGATTGAGGTGATGGCAGTGCATGAGCATGTCGAGATGCTCGTCCAGCGTGTTCACCGTGAAAGGCCGCGTCGGGTTTGTCGACGACGTCAATACATTGGCCTCACCGCAGAGCTTGATGATATCGGGTGCATGACCGCCACCGGCCCCTTCCGTGTGGAAGGCATGGATCGTCCGCCCCTTTATGGCAGCCCGCGAAGTCTCGACGAAGCCCGACTCGTTCAAGGTGTCGGTGTGGATCATGACCTGCACGTCCATGGCGTCGGCAACCGAGAGCGCGCAGTCGATGACGGCCGGCGTGGTGCCCCAGTCTTCGTGCAGCTTCAGACCGCAGGCACCGCCACGAACCTGCTCTTCCAAGGCGGCAGGCAAGCTCGAGTTGCCCTTGGCGAAGAAGCCGAAGTTCATGGCGAAGGCTTCGCTCGCCTTTAGCATCTCGGCGATGTGCCAGGGCCCGGGCGTGCAGGTGGTGGCATTGGTGCCGGTCGCAGGCCCGGTGCCGCCGCCCATCATCGTGGTGATGCCCGACGCGAGTGCCTCCTCGATCTGCTGGGGACAGATGAAGTGAACGTGCACGTCCAGCCCGCCGGCAGTGACGATCTTACCCTCGCCGGCGATCACCTCTGTCGCCGGCCCGATCACGATGTCGACGCCTGCTTGCGTCGCCGGGTTGCCGGCCTTGCCGATCACGGCAATGCGGCCATCCTTGATGGCGATATCGGCCTTCACGATGCCCCAGTGGTCCAGAATCAGGGCGTTGGTAATGACCGTGTCGACGGCCCCATCGGCGCGCGTGGCCTGCGATTGGCCCATGCCGTCGCGGATGACCTTGCCGCCGCCGAAGCTGACCTCGTCGCCATAGTGGGTGCGATCTTCTTCGACCTCGATGAAGAGTTCGGTATCGGCCAGACGGACCTTGTCGCCTTTGGTCGGGCCATAGAGGCCGCTATAGGCGCTGCGCGAGAGCTTTGCCGCCATCAGTCCCGCTCCAAGGGGCCCATGACCGCCTGATTGAAGCCGACGACACGCCGCGCCCCGGCATAGGGGACCAGGGTCACTTCGCGGCTGTTTCCGGGCTCGAAGCGCACGGCGGTCCCGGCCGGAATATCGAGGCGCAGACCGCGCGTGGCCGTGCGGTCGAAGTCGAGGGCCGCATTGGTTTCGAAAAAATGATAGTGGCTACCGACCTGCACCGGTCGGTCGCCGCGATTGGTGACGACCAGTGTCAGGGTCGGCCGTCCTTGATTGATCTCGACCTCGCCCTGCGCGGGGATGATCTCGCCAGGAATCATAGTGAACAGCTTTCGCTAACGGATGGGGTCATGGACGGTCACCAGCTTGGTGCCGTCGGGGAAGGTCGCTTCGACCTGAACCTCGTCGATCATCTCCGGCACGCCCTGCATGACCTGGTCGCGTCGCAGCACCGTGGCACCGCTGGTCATCAGTTGCGCCACACTGATGCCGTCCCGGGCCCCCTCGACGACGTAATCGGTGATCAGAGCGACCGCCTCAGGGTGGTTCAACTTGACACCGCGTTCCAGGCGGCGGCGCGCCACCTGGGCCGCCATGGCCACCAGAAGCTTGTCCTTTTCTCGGGGCGTCAGACGCATGCAGTGCCTCCTGGTCAATCGTTCGCACTGCTGCTGAGACTAGTCGCAGCGGCTTGGCCGCCCTAAGCCCGGATAGCGTGGTCGTGACCTTGTGACGCTTCCCGTCACCGACGTTGAACACCAAGAGATGATTCTGGGTGAGCAACCACAAGCGTTGCCCGTCAAGACTGCGTCAAGCCGCCTTCAACGCCAGGAAGATCGCGATGTAGTGACAGACCACGGCGGCCAACACGAAGACGTGCCAAATCGCATTGTGGTAGCGCAGTCGCTTGGCCAGATGGAACATCACGCCGCTGGTGTAGAGCACGCCGCCGATAACCAGGAGCACCAGGACGCTGCTGCTGACAGCGGCGACCAGAGAGGGCATGATGACGACCACACTCCACCCCATCGTCAGGCAGAGGAAGATCATGGCCTTGTCGGCCCGACCCGGTAAGCGCAGCGACATGTAAATACCGACCAGCGCCAGGGCCCAGATGAAGACCAGAATGCCGTTGCCCAGCGTGCTGCTCAACTTGACCAGGGCGAAGGGGGCGTAGCTACCGGCGATCATCACGAAGATGCCGGCGTGGTCGAGACGCCTGAGGATGCTCTTCACCCGGGGGGCCTGCACCCTGTTGTAGGCTGCCGAGAAGCCCAGCATCCACAATAGACCCAGACTGTAGAGCAGGCAGGCCA
This sequence comes from Kiloniellales bacterium, assembly GCA_040219175.1. Lineage (GTDB taxonomy): Bacteria > Pseudomonadota > Alphaproteobacteria > Kiloniellales > JACOMY01 > JACOMY01. Next base: position 25,490 of record JAVJSY010000104.1, on the reverse strand, counting down.
CCAACATAGCCGCATCGCCCCAGGGGGCCACGCCAATAAACAACAGCGGAATAGCCACCACGGCCCAAGCAAGCGCGACCATATGGACCAAATGGTCCATGCGGCGCTCGCCCAGGGTGTAGATTGGAAACATGTCCTCCGACATCTGCCGGTTCACTCATTTCCCTCCAACGCGAATCCGCAAGCTCAGGGGACAGCACATCTCCCGGACCTCTTGCGTTCGTCGCACCAACCTGGATTCTGGCAAGACGGCCGTCGCTTCGCAAGGCCCTCGTAGGTATTACGACCCAGGCTTGCGCCCGCGTTGTCCGCGTAGCGCCGCTATCAGTCCGTGCAGGGTGCGTACTTCTTGTTCGCTGGGCTCGGCCCGCACGAAGAGGGTCTTGAGGTTGCGCAGCATGTGCGGTTTTTGCTCGGGCGTGCGGAAGAAGCCGTCCTCGTCCAGGGCTTGTTCCAGGCGATCCAGAAAGCCGCCGAGTTCTTCGCGCGTTGCCGGCAGAGAGTCGCCGCGATGCAGCCGCCGGGATTCGGTGGAATCGCCGGCCTGCCACCACTCGTAGCCCAGGATCAGAACAGCCTGAGCGAGGTTCAGCGAGGCGTGCTCCGGGTTCAGCGGTACCCGCACCAGAACGTCGGCGATCGCCAGCTCGTCACTGGTAATACCGGTGCGCTCCGGCCCGAACAGCAGGCCTGTGGGTTCGCCAGCTTCGGCCAGACCACGCAGCTCTTTGGCCGCCTCTCTGGGCGTTGCAATCCACTTCGCCATCTCTCGGTTGCGGGCGGTGGTCGCATAGAGGCGCCTAAGGTCGCCGACCGCTGCCGGCAGGTCGTCGAAGATCTCGGCCGCTTCCAGAATCGCCTCGGCGCCCGACGCCATCGGCCAGGCCGCCGGATTGGGCCAGCCGTCGCGCGGTGCGACCAGGCGCAAGCGCCCCAGCCCGCAGTTCATCATGGCCCGCGCCACCGCCCCGATGTTCTCGCCCAGCTGCGGGCGCACCAGGATAACCGCAGGCGCCGCGGCCTCAGCCGGCATCGTGGAAGAGCTTCCAGGCGATCGCATCGGAAAGCGCGATGAAGGAGGCATCGATGATGTTCGGCGAGACGCCCACCGTCACCCAATGCCGCTCTTTGCTGTCGGCGCTTTCGATCATCACCCGGGTCACGGCCTCGGTACCGGCCTCGGAGGTCAGGATACGCACCTTGTAGTCGGTGAGGCGCATGTCCTGGAGCTGCGCGTAGTGCGGCAGCAGCGCCTTGCGCAGCGCCAGGTCCAGCGCATTCACCGGTCCGTTGCCGGTGGCAACCGTCATCTGGGCGGCACCTTCGACCGCCACCGTGACCGTGGCTTCGGACTCGGTGATCAGCATCCCCTTGGCGTTGAGGCGCCGATCGTCCATGACGCGAAAGCGCTCCAGCGAGAAGTATTGCGGCACCTCGCCCATCAACCTGCGAGCCAGCAACTCGAAGGAGGCAGGGGCACCGTCGAAGGCATAGCCCTCGTACTCCTTGGCCTTCACCTCTTCGACCAGACGGCCGACCAGCTTGGCGTCGCCCAGCTTATCCTGGTCGATCCCCAGTTCCGTCAAACGCGCCAGGATGTTGGAGCGGCCTGCCTGGTCGGAGACCACGATATGGCGCAGATTTCCGACCGACTCCGGCTCGATGTGCTCGTAGCTCTTCGGGTCCTTGGCGACCGCCGAGACATGCAAGCCGCCCTTATGCGCGAAGGCGTTGGCCCCGACATAGGGCTGGCTGGGCTCCGGGTTGCGGTTAAGGCGCTCGTCCAGCAGGTGCGAGACGGAGGTGAGCTGGCGCAAGCCCTCGGCATCGACCCCGATCTCGTAATCCGTCTTCAGCGCCAGGGAGGGAATGAGGGAGATCAGGTTGGCATTGCCGCAGCGCTCGCCCAGACCATTGATCGTTCCCTGGATCATCCGCGCCCCGCTCTGCAGTGCCACCAGAGAGTTGCCGACGGCATTTTCCGTGTCGTTGTGGCAGTGGATGCCGAGCTGTGCGTCGGGCAAGGCTGCACGCACCTCGGCGACAATGCCGGCCAGCTCGCTGGGCAAGGTCCCGCCGTTGGTGTCGCAGAGTGTCAGCCAGCTCGCACCGCCCGCCGCCGCCGAGCTGAGACAGGCCAGGGCGTAGTCCTTGTTCGCCTTGAAGCCGTCGAAGAAGTGCTCGGCATCGAACTGCGCCTCCTCCTTGCGCGCGCGGGCCAGCGCCAGGGAATCGCCGATCATGGCCAGGTTCTCTTCCAGGCTGGTCTGGAGCGCCAGAGCGACATGGAAATCCCAGGTCTTGCCGACCAGGCAGGCAACGGGCGTGGGCGCGCGCAGAACCATGCTGAGCCCCGGATCGTTCTCCGGACTGCGGCCGGGACGCCGGGTCATGCCGAAAGCGACGATGCGGCCGCGCTTGATCTCCGGCAAAGCTGCAAAGAAGGCGTCATCGGTGGGATTGGCGCCCGGCCAACCGCCTTCGATGTAGTCGACGCCCAGGCCATCCAAGGCCACCGTGATGGCGCGCTTGTCGGCGGCCGAGAAGTCGACGCCCTGCGTCTGTGCACCGTCGCGCAGGGTCGAGTCGAAGAGATAGATTCGCGTCTTGTCCGCCATGTCCTAGGCCCGCCGCCAGGTGGTGCCTTGCGGCCCATCCTCCAGTTCGATGCCACGCGCCTTGAGGTCGTCGCGAATCCGGTCCGACAGGGCGAAATCACGGGCCTTGCGGGCGGCCTGACGCTCGGCGATCAGCGCCTCGATCTCCGCCCCCTCGTCCGCGCTGCTGCCGTGGAACCAGGCTTCGGGGTCGGCCTCCAGCAGACCTAGCAAAGCGGCTCCGGCCTTCAACTCGGCCGCCGCGGTCGCTTCACCGTGGTGCGCCCGATTGGCAAGGCCGTGCAGCACAGCCAAGGCCTTGGGCGTGTTGAGGTCGTCGTCCAAAGCCTCCAGCAAAGCCGCCGGCGGTAGCACCTCTGCCAGATCGCGACCGCGCAGCGCGCCATAGAAGCGCTGCAGCTGCGCCTTGGCCTCGCCCAGCTTGCCGCGGGTGACGTCCAGCGGCTGGCGATAATGGCCGGAGAGCAGCGCCAGACGGATGGCTTCGCCGTCGTGCCCCTCCTCCAGGAGCTGGCGCACGGTCAGGAAGTTGCCCAGCGACTTCGACATCTTCTCGCCGTCGACCACGACATAGCCGTTGTGCATCCAGATCTGCGCCATGGCGTCGTTGCCGTGCGCGCAACGGCTCTGCGCGATCTCGTTCTCGTGGTGAGGAAAGATCAGATCCAGCCCGCCGCCGTGGATGTCGAAGACTGTCCCCAGGTGCTTCCAGGCCATGGCCGAGCACTCGATGTGCCAGCCCGGCCGTCCGCGGCCCCAGGGGCTGTCCCAGCCCGGCTGCTCGGCACTGGAGGGCTTCCAGAGCACGAAGTCCATGGCATCGCGCTTGTAGGGCGCGACATCGATCCGTGCGCCGGCCAGCAGCTCCTCGGTATCGCGCCGGGAGAGCGCACCATAGTCCGCGAAGCTGCCCACAGCGAAGAGCACATGGTCTTCGGCGGCATAGGCATGCCCCTTCTCGATCAGACTCTGGATCAGCTCGATCATCTCGGGAATCGTGCCGGTCGCACGCGGCTCCACCGTCGGCGGTAGCGCCCGCAGCGCAGCCATATCGTCATGGAAGGCCTTGGTCGTGCGTTGCGTAACCTCGCCGATGGTCTCGCCCGATGCCTCGGCCGCAGCCATGATCTTGTCGTCCACATCGGTGATGTTGCGTGCGTAGATCACCTGCTCGGCGCCGTAGTGGTGGCGCAGCAGGCGAAAGAGCACGTCGAAGACGACGACCGGGCGGGCATTGCCGATGTGGGCGAAGTCATAGACGGTCGGGCCGCAGACATAGAGGCGCACCCGCGCGGGATCCAGTGGATGGAAGTCCTCGGTCTTGCGGGCCAGCGTGTTATAGAGCCTGATCGTCATGCTTCTTCTCCTGCCAGACGGGCCAGCACCCGCGCGCGGGGCAGGAGAGGTAGCAAGGCCGCCATCTCCGGTCCAGAGCGCCGCGCCGTCAAGGCCATGCGCAGCGGCAGGAACAGTGCCTTGCCCTTGCGCCCGCTGGCCTCTGCAATGGTCTTCGTCCAGCCCTTCCAGCTGGTATCGTCCCAGGGTTCTTGCGGCAGCAGGTGCGCCGCCTCGGCCAGGAAGTCTGGTTCCTCGCAGATGCCGGCAAGCGGACCGTCGCGGACCGCCAGCCAGTGCGGCACGTCCCCCAGGGTCTCGAGATTGCCCTGGATCGCCAGCCAGAGCCGCTGGTCCAGCTGCGGGAATCGCGCAGCGACATCGGAAAAGGGCAAGCGATGCAGCAGCTTGGCATTCAGCCTCTGCAGCTCCGCCTCCTCGAAACGAGCCGGCGCCCGACCATAGGCGCCGATCTCGAAGTCGGCGACCAGGGCCTCGAGGTCGATCTCCGGCTCCATCGGCTTGCCGGTGCCCAGCTTGGCCAAGAAGGCGTTCAGGGTCATGGCCTCGATCCCGCTGTCGCGCAGGCCCCCCAGGCTGAGGCTGCCCAGCCGCTTGGAAAGACCCTTGCCGGCGGCATCGACCAGCAGCGGGAAGTGGCCGAACTGCGGCACCGCCCCGCCCAGCGCCTCGATCAAGGCGATCTGCGCTGCCGTATTGGCCACGTGATCCTCGCCGCGCAGAACATGGGTCACCGCCATCTCCACATCGTCGACGACGGAGGCCAGGGTGTAGAGGATGCGCCCATCCTCGCGCAGCAGTACCGGGTCGGAAAGCGAGTCCGAGGGAAAACGCTGTTGCCCGCGAACCAGATCCTCCCATTCGATCACCCGATCCGGCAGCTTCAGGCGCCAGTGCGCGCGCCGTCCCTCGGCCTCCAGGGCGCGATGCTCTTCGGGTCCGAGATAGAGTGCGGCGCGGTCATAGCGCGGCGGCTTGCCGGCGGCACGCTGGGCGGCACGCTTGGCCGCCAGCTCGGCACCGGTCTCGTAGCAGGGATAGAGGTGGCCTTCGGCCTTCAGCTGCTCGACCGCCGCGTCATAGCGATCCTGGCGGTCGCTCTGGCGGGCCCGCAGGTCCCAATCGAGGCCGAGCCAGGTGAGGTCGGCCTCAATGGCCCGGACGTGCGCCTCTTCGGAGCGCTCTTGATCGGTGTCGTCCAGGCGCAGCAGGAAGCGGCCCCCGGACTGTCGGGCAAAAAGCCAGTTGATCAGTGCCACGCGGGCATTGCCGACATGCAAACGACCCGTCGGGCTGGGTGCGAAACGAACCAAGGTCATGGAGTCTACTCGAATGGCTAGAGGAACGGAGCGGGTGGGCTCCGTTAGGCCGACTGATGCTTAGGCCGGGGGTGCGCGGAACCCGTTGGTAATGGGGTAGCGGCGGTCCCGAGACAAGGACCGCCTGGTAATCTTGGTGCCTGGACAGGATTGTCGGCGCTTGTATTCGGCCCGGTCCAGCAAGCCCCAGATGCGCAGCACCGTCTCGCGCGCGTGGCCCTCTTCGATCAGGGTGTCGAGCGAGGCTTCGCGCTCGATCAGGCCGGTCAGGATGGCATCCAGCGTGTCGTAGTCGGGCAGACTGTCCTGGTCGGTCTGGTCCAGGCGCAGCTCGGCGCTGGGTGCCTTGGTCAGGATGCGCTCGGGCACCACCCGGCCGTCGGGACCCAGTCCCAGAGCCGGCTTGGCCTGGTTGCGCCAGCGCGAGATCTGATAGACTTCCGTCTTGTAGACATCCTTCAGCGCGTTGAAGCCACCGCACATGTCGCCGTAGAGCGTGGCATAGCCGACGCTCATCTCCGACTTGTTGCCGGTCGAGAGCACCATGGGACCCAGCTTGTTGGAGATCGCCATCAAGGTCAGGCCGCGCGCGCGGGACTGTATGTTCTCTTCGGCGATACCGGGCCGATGACCATTGAAAAGCGGCTGCAGCATACCTTCGAAGGCCTGCATCGCCGGCTCGATCCGAACCTCGTCCAGGCGAATGCCCAACAGGCGCGCGCACTCGGCGGCATCCTCCAGGCTGTCGTTGCTGGTGTAGGGAGAGGGCAGCATCACCGCCCAGACCCGATCCGCGCCCAGCGCATCGACGGCGATTGCCGCGGAGATGGCGGAATCGATGCCTCCCGAGAGGCCCAGCACCACACCGGGAAAGCCGTTCTTATTCACATAGTCGCGCAGACCCAGGGTGAGCGCGCTGTAGAGCGCCTCGCTCTCGCCCGGTAGAGCCTGTTCTTCGCCGCCCTCGAAACGCCAGCCTTCCGGACCGCGCACCAGGGTTGTGAAGCCGACTTTCGAGGTGAAGGCCGGCATCTGCAGGGCCAGGCTGTAGTCGGGGTTGAGCGCGAAGGAGCCGCCGTCGAACAGCAGCTCGTCCTGGCCGCCGACCTGATTGAGATAGACGATGGGCAGTCCGGTCTCGCCGATCCGGGCCGAGACGATCTGCAGGCGCTGATCCAGCTTGCCGCGATCGAAGGGGCTGCCGTTCGGCACCAGCAGGGCTTCCGCGCCGGTTTCGACCAGGGTCTCGGCGACGTCCGGCAGCCAGACGTCCTCGCAGATCGGCACCCCCAGGCGCAGCCCGCGCACCATGATCGGCCCCGGCATCTCGCCCGGATGAAAGACGCGCACCTCGTCGAAGACGCCGTAGTTCGGCAGCTCTACCTTGTCGCGGCGCGTGACGATGCGGCCCTCGTCCAGATAGAGGATGGCATTGGTGACGGCACCGCGCAGATCCTCGGGCGCGGTGTGGCTCCAGGCCTCCGGTCCCTCGTACCAGGGGGTGCCCAGAAGCACCGCCGGTCCGCCATCCGCAGTCTCCGCCGCAAGCGCCTCTGCCGCCTTGCGCAGCGCCGCCAGAAGATCGGGCTTCAGCACCAGATCCTCGGGCGGATAGCCGGACAGCGCCAGCTCGCTGGTCAGCATGACCTCGGCACCGCCTGCCGCCGCCTCGGCACGTGCCTGGCGGATCAAGTCTAGGTTACCGGCGACATCTCCCACGGTGGGATTCAGCTGCGCCAGGGCCAGTTTAAGGCGGTCACGCTGTTGCATGGCTTCTATTTACGCTGCAGCGCAACAGGCGGCAAGAGACGGATGCAGATTCCTGGCCTTGTAAGCCGCTCGCCGAAGCGTACCTCTTAAGGGCAAGCCTAGGAAGCGTCCGGCGTCGGCGGCCAGAGGTGGGGGCATGCGTGTCCCGCCCTATTCGTCCAAGCGATACTCCTGCCAAACTGCTATGATCGTGCCAATGAACTATGCCCTGACCAACAGCGACCCGCGATTCCTGCCGCTCGTGACCGAACTGACCGATCTCGGCCAGAGCGCAAGCGACGTCGCGGCCTTGGTCGAAGGCTTCAACAACAAGCTGGTGGCCCTGGGCGTTCCCATCGACCGTACCTCGCTGCACCTCGGCACCCTGCATTCGGAACGAATCGGGACCGGGCGTCTGTGGCGCCCGCAGCAGCCGATCGAAGAGACTCACTTCGGCTTCGGGACAAGGACCGATCCGCTGTTTCTGAACAGTCCGGTGCACGCCGCCGAAGCGAGCGAGCAGCCGGTCGAGATCTGGCCGCAGATGGAGGGGCAGCCGGACTTTAACATCGTGCCCGATCTCAAGGCCGAGCAGATCACCCAGTACATCATGTATCCGCTGGTGCTCTCCGACGGATCGATCAACGCGGCCAGCTTTGCGACCAAGGCCGAGGGCGGCTTCGACCCGCGCGACCGGGCGCTGCTGGAATCGCTGCTGCCGCTCTACACGCGGGTGCTGGAGATCAAGAACCTGCGTCGCACCATCGAAGAGATTCTCAAGATCTACGTGGGCCGCGAACCGGGCGCGCAGATCTTGAGCGGCAACACCAGGCGCGGTCAGGTCTCGCGCATCTCGGCCGCCATGCTGCTGGGCGATCTGCGCCACTTCACCGACCTCTCGAACCGCCTGCCCGAGCGCAAGCTGGTTAAGGTGCTGAACGCCTTCTTCGACTGTCTGGTGCCGCCGATCGTCGATCAGGGCGGCGAGGTCTTGAAGTTCATCGGCGATGCCGTGCTGGCAATCTTTCCCCAATCCGACGGCATGGCACAGATCAGCAGCCCGCGCGAGCGCGCCCTGAACGCGGCACGGCAGGGCCTGGAGAACCTGCGCGTGCTCAACGCGACCCTGACCGAGGATCCGGCAATCCTGGAAGCGGGCATCGCGCTGCATCTGGGCCGCGTCGCCTATGGCAATGTCGGTGCCGTCGAGCGGCTGGATTTCACCGCCATTGGGCCTGACGTCAACCTGGTGGCCCGTCTGGCCTCGCTTTGCAGCGAGCTGGAGCAGCCGATCCTGCTGTCCGAGCGTTTCGCCAAGGGCATGAACCTGCCGCTGAAAGACCTGGGCCCGCACCGCCTGAAGGGTTTTGCCCAGCGCCAGCGGGTGTTCATCATGGAGAACTCGCAAGACCTCTTGCCGGTCGAGGTCGCGTAACAGCAAGCTGGGTTGAGTGAAACGCGGCGCGGCTTGGCAAGCGCGACTGCGCGCCCGCAGCGGAGCGAGGATAAGCCCGCGCGGCGTCTGAACGCCGAAACAAGTGCCATGAAACCCCATCTCTGCCGCATGGTGTAATCCGAAGCCTGGTGAGCTCGGGGAAGCCTTAGCTCCCCGTTGGCAAGCACCACTCGGGTCCACGCGGGGTTTCGACATATTCTGGCCAGGCGAAGGCGACCGGCGCCTCGAAGTCGGCCGGCAGCAACGGCGCCACCCAGCGCTGGCCGCCAATCCCCCCGCCGGTGCGTTCCTCGAACTCCGCACGAATCACCGCCAGCGCTTCGGCGTCGGTCAGGAGATCGAGCGCGGTCGCGCTGATGCAGCGTGCTGCGCAGATTATGGTGGGGTCGATGGTGGCCGGGAACCCGCCCAGCGCGTTCCAGGACCAAGCCGGATAGACATAGCCGGGCTGTGGCGGCCGGAGGGTCGCGCGTCCGACGATCAGACGTGCCGTCGGCGTGTGCCAAGTCCAGTCGACATAGTCGTCGGAGGTGTAGTTGACCTGCCAGGCTGGCAGGTCCTGGCGAAGGTTCGCCTCGGTCCGTTCCGGCGGCGAGAGCTCGTACATCGCCGATAGGATGGGATCCCGCATCGGCTCCAACCCCAGGTTCGCTTGCAGCTCCCGGCAGAAGGCGATGGCCTGCGCATCGAAGACCGGCGGGCCGACCATCTCCAGATTGTCGTAGCAGAGCTTGGCGATGGCGTGGTTGGGCAACCCCACACGGGTCTTGGCAGCCCAGGCCTTGTGCAGCTTGCAATGGCTGATGGCCGCCACGTGTTCGGCATTGCGATCCAGCACCTCGGCAATGCGTTCCTGCATCGCCAAGGTCGGGGCGCGCCAGGAATACTGGATCTGTGCGTAACGCGGCGCAAGATTGTCGGCCGTGGCCTGGCCGGCGCCGAGGATCGCTTCATTGAGGGTCCAGGTGCCGGTATGCGGCAGCATCGATTCCTTGGTGTATTTGGTGGTCGTGTACATCAGGCAGAGCGCGTCCTGGGCACCGGGTGCCCGCGCCATGGTGTGCGCGCTCATGCGATCGCTCGCCTGCCCAGCCGCTCCCCAGGTCTCGGGGTTGGTGCACTCGAATGTATAGATGCAGCTCCAGTAGGCGCCACAGTGGGTGTCCCAGATCGTCGTGTTGGAGCGCAGCGAGCCGAAGGCGGGATGAAAGGAAATCGCCGCGTCCATGTCGTCGTAGTAGCCCTTGGCGGCATGGATGGGTTTGGAGCCGCAGACCTTCTCCGCCGGCTCTCCCATGAACTTCAGCGTCCCCTTGATTCCGTGCTCTTGCATCGCCGCCTTGGTCGCCAAGAGACCGGCGAAGGCAGCCATCCCTAAAGCCGAATGGGGGTCGGTATGGCCGGCAGCCCAGCGATGCACGCCGTCGCGCGGCTTCTCATAGGCCACGCGCTCCTGACTGTTGCCGGGAACGGCATCATACTCGGCATAGGAGCCGATGACCGGACCGCCCTCGCCCCAGCGCGCACAAAAGGCGGTCGGCATGCCGCCGCTGCCTTCCTCGACCTCGAAGCCTTCGGCACGCAGCCGCTCGACGTACCAGGCGGCCGAGCGATACTCGCGCCACGCCGGTTCGTGAAAGTCCCAGATCGCGGCGTGCCAAGAGGAAATCCGGTCGCGATGCTGGTCGATCCAACGAAGCGCGCTCGCTTTTTGGGGTGTAGGGCGCATGATCACCTGGGCTTTGTCTTTGATTGCAAAGCAAGCAGGATAGAGACGCCCCCGGCGTGCCGCAACGCCGCCCTTGGTCAAAAGAAAACGGCCGCGAGCAAGGCGCTTGCGGCCGTTTCCGTCATCTAGCCAAGCAGTTGCTTGCCCCTTGTGGCCCGCTGTCAGGCAACCGCAGCGTCGCGGCTCTTGCCGTTGCGGGCGGCATTGAGGTTCTCGGCGATCAAGAAGGCCAACTCCAGCGCCTGGCTGGCATTCAGCCTGGGATCGCAGTGCGTGTGATAGCGGTCTGCCAGGGTCTCGTCGCTGATCGCCTGGGCACCGCCGGTGCACTCGGTCACGTCCTGGCCGGTCATCTCGACATGCACGCCGCCGGGATGCGCACCCTCGGCCCGCATCACGTTGAAGAAGCCCTCGACCTCTCCCAGGATGCGGTCGAAGGGGCGGGTCTTGAAGCCGCTGGTCGACTTGATGGTGTTGCCGTGCATCGGATCGCAAGACCAGATGACCTTGCGGCCGGCCTGCTTCACCGCGCGAACCAGGGCCGGCAGCTTGGCCTCTACCTTGTCGGCACCCATGCGGCTGATCAGGGTCAGGCGCCCGGCCTCGTTCTCCGGGTCCAGGCGGTCGATCAGACGCAAGAGGTCGTCGGGCTCCAGAGTCGGGCCGCACTTCATGCCGATCGGATTCTTGATGCCGCGCATGAACTCGACATGCGCGCCGTCCAGATCGCGGGTCCGCTCGCCGATCCAGATCAGATGCGCCGAGCAGTCGTACCACTGGCCGGTCAGGCTGTCGTTGCGGGTCAGCGCCTCTTCATAGGACAGCAGCAAAGCTTCGTGGCTGGTGTAGAAGCTGGTCCCGCGCAGCTGCGGCACGCTCTCCGGCGTCAGGCCGCAGGCCGACATGAAGGCAATGGCCTCGTCGATGCGTTGGGCCATGTTGTCGTAGCGCGCGCCCTGCGGCGAGTCGGCGACGAAGCTCATGTTCCACTGGTGCACCTTGTGCAGATCGGCAAAGCCGCCGCTGGCGAAGGCGCGCAGCAGATTCAGGCTCGAGGCCGCCTGATTGTAGGCGCGCAGCATGCGGGTCGGGTCGGGCTCGCGGCCGCTCGCCTCGAAGGCAATGTCGTTGACGATGTCGCCGCGGTAGCTCGGCAGTTCGACGCCATCCACGGTCTCGGTATCGGCCGAGCGCGGCTTGGCGAACTGTCCGGCCATGCGGCCGACCTTCACCACCGGGCAGGAGGCACCGAAGGTCAGAGCGACCGCCATCTGCAGCAGCACGCGAAAGGTGTCGCGGATGGTGTTGGCATGGAACTCGGCAAAAGATTCGGCACAATCGCCGCCCTGCAGCAGAAAGCCCTCGCCCTCGGCCACCTTCGCCAGATCCGCTTTCAGCCGGCGTGCCTCGCCTGCAAAAACCAGCGGCGGCTGAGCCGCCAGCTGCGCCTCGACCGCTTTCAGTGCGTCCTGGTCCCGGTATGTGGGAACCTGCTTGATGTCCTTGCCCCGCCAAGACTGTGGGGTCCAGTTCTCTGCCATCTCTCGTCTCTTCATTCGGATAAATCAAACCTGCTGCAGGCGTCAGGCGCATGCAGAAGGGCGCGCACCATAAAACCCCCGTCAGCAAAAATCCACCGCCAGATGCCGCTTTCGCTGGCCAAGGCGTTCAAGGACGCCTCGTTTTCTTTCACGGCGTTTTCTTTCACGGGCACCGGCCCGCACCCCACCCGACCACCCACGCGAGTATCCTGAACCGGCGGTCGGGTGGGGGTGCGGGCCGGTGCCGCCTTGGAGAGAGGCGGCCCGCTACGCAGGCACACCGTCACGAAGCTGCTGCAGGAAAGCCGCATAGCGCTCTTCGCCCTGCGCGCCGCTGAGCAGATAGCGGCCCTGGAACACCATGGCCGGCACGCCTTGGATTCCACGCTCGATCCAGAACTGCTCCACGTCGCGTACGGCCTTGGCATAGCGCTCGTCTTCCAGCACCTGGGCTGCCTCGCCGCCATCCAGCCCGGCGCGCTCGACGGCCGCGATCAAGACCGTGCGATCGTCGACCTTCTCGCGGCGTTGAAAGTAGCTCTCGAAGAGCGCCCGTTTCAGTTCGCTGCCCTTGCCCAGCTCACCGGCCCAATGCAGCAGCTGGTGGGCGGCAAAGGTGTTCCAGATTCGCATGCCCTCGAAGTAGTCCATCGGAAAGTCCAGCGATTGTCCCAGTTCGGACAGCCGCTGGCGGGCAGACTGGCTCTCCTCCGGCGTCGAGCCATACTTCTCCGCGACATGCTCTTTCAGCTCCTGGCCCTCCGGCCCCATGGAGGGATTGAGCTCGAAGGGATGCCAGTGAACCTCCGCCGTCAGGCCCTCGGCGGCAAGCGCGCGCTCAAGCTGGCGATAGCCGATGATGCACCAGGGGCACACCACGTCGGAGACGATGTCCACGCGCAACGCCAATGCCTCATTCGGGTCTTCCGGGGCGCCTTCTGGGTTGTCCTCTGGGGTGTCCTCTGGGGTGTCCTCTGGGCCGCTGGTCATTGCATTCAACTCCGTTGGTCGTAAATTCTACACAAAATTCTTGCGGTCTAGCCATCACGGCTTTCAGCATCTAGATTCAACAGCGTCACGTGAGGATCCAAGGATGGCAGCGCCGGCGCACGAAGAAGTATCAGTCCTACCTCGGCTTCCGACATCGGTCATACTGGAGCGTCTGTTGGACGAAGCCACAGACGAGACCATCACCTTGGGTTGGATCATCACCAATCTGCGCGACCGCTCTTTCGGCATCATCATGCTGCTGATCTCCCTGGTCTGTCTGGTTCCCGGTATCGCGACCGTCGCCGGCCTACTGTTGGCCGCGCCAGCCATCCAGATGCTCATGGCCCGCGACGGCCCGGTCCTGCCCCGGTTCGTCTCAGAGCGCAAAGTCTCGCGAGAGAGCTTCGGACGGCTGGTTAAGCGGCTGATACCGGTGTTGCGCTGGATGGAACGCTTCGTGCGGCCACGCTGGCCCACCCCCTTCGTGATCACCAAGCGGCTGCTCGGCTTCGTCATCCTACTGCTCTGCCTCACCTTGATGACGCCCATCCCCTTCAGCCACATCCTTCCGCTCTTCGCCGTCATGCTGCTGGCTTTTGCCTTCCTCGAGGAGGACGGCATCTGCTTGGCGGTCGCGCTCTTCATGGCCCTGGTCTCGCTCACCATCTCGACGGTCGCGATCTGGGGCACCATCGAAGCCGGCCTCTCGCTCTAAACAGCCTTCGCTGTGGCGGGGTCACCCAACAGGAGACAGGTCGTCGTCCCGTGTGCAATCAGCTGCCCTGTGGCACTGAAGATCTTGCCCTCCGCCGTTGCCGTGCGCCGGCCGAAATGCAAGACCCGCCCTTCGCCATCGATTGGCCCCGCGTCGCCATTTTGGCCGCGCACGATGTTCACCTTGTACTCCAAGGTCGTATAGCTCGTGCCCTTGGGACAGCGGGTCGAGACCGCACAGCCCATGCAGGAGTCCAGAAGCAAGCCATAGATTCCGCCGTGAAGGACCCCGGCGGGATTGCAGAGCAGCGGGCTGGGCTGGAGACGAAAGCGGGCACGACCTGCCTCCACCGCGACCAGGTGCATGCCCAGATGCTGGCCCAGCGGCAAGGTTGCCTTGCCTTCGACCATCTCGCTTAGAAAGTCGAGGCCACTCAGGCCAGCCGCCTTGTCTACCAGATGCTTGAGCTGCGTCTTTGCCGCCGCCTCGTCCATTGGCACTATGCCGCCTTCTGGCTGGCGGTGTCCGGCACCGGTTCGCGCATGGTCACGAACTCCTCGGCCGAGGTCGGGTGGATGCCGACGGTGGCGTCGAAGTCGCGCTTGGTGGCACCGGCTTTGATGGCGACCGCGATGCCCTGCAGCATCTCCGGCGTATCGACGCCCACCATATGCACGCCGACCACCTTCTGGCTGGCGCGCTCGACCACCAGCTTCATCAAGGTCTTCTCGTCGTTGCCCGAGAGCGTGTGCCGCATCGGCTTGAAGGTCGAGCGGTAGATGTCCAGCGCACCCAGGGTCTTGCGCGCTTGCGCCTCGGTCAGCCCGACGGAGGAGACCGGCGGCTGGCTGAAGACGGCCGAGGGGATGTTGCTGTGGTCCATCGGTGTCGGCTCGCCCAGGAAAAGGGTGCGGGACAGGGCCATGGCCTCGGCGATAGCGACGGGGGTCAGCTGCACCCGGTCGGTCAGGTCACCCAGCGCGAAGATCGAGGGCAGGTTGGTGCGCGAGAAGCTGTCGACCTTGATTGCCCCATTGTCGCTGAGCGCAACCCCGGCCTCCTCCAGTCCCAGGCCCTTGGTGTTTGGTGCCCGTCCGGTGGCATAGACCACGGCGTCAAAGGTCTCCTGGCTGCCGTCGGTAAAGGTCACCTTCAGGCCTTCATCGCTCTTTTCGGTCCGCTCGATGATCTGGTTGAAGATCAGCCGCACGCCCTTCTTCGCCAGTTCCTCGCCCAAGAAGTCGCGCACGTCTTCGTCGAAGCCGCGCAGCAGCTTGGGTCCGCGGTAGATCAGCGTGGTGTCGGCGCCCAGCCCGTTGAAGATCCCGGCGAACTCGACCGAGATGTAGCCGCCGCCGGCCATCAGCACTTTCTTCGGCATCTCCGGCAGGTAGAAGAGGTCGTCGGAGACGTAGCCCAGCTCGTTGCCAGGCTCCTCCGGGCGCGTGGGATGGCCGCCGGTCGCCACCACGATCCGCTCGGCCGTATAGGTCTTGCCGTTGACCGAGACGCTGTGCGGATCCAGCAGGACCGCGCGGCCCTCATGCAGGGTGACCCCGGCATTGGCCAGCAGCTTGCCGTAGATGCCGTTCAGGCGAGCAATCTCTTTATCTTTGTTCGCGATCAGGCGCGACCAGTCGAAGCTGCTGTCGCCGACGTTCCAGCCATAGCCGGCGGCATCGTGAAAGTCCTCGCGGAAGTGCGCGGCGAAGACCATCAGCTTCTTCGGCACACAGCCGATATTGACGCACGTACCGCCCAGAAAACGCTCCTCGGCGATCGCCACCCGGGCGCCGTAGCTGGCCGACATGCGGGCCATGCGCACACCGGCAGAACCGGCGCCGATCACATAGAGGTCGTAGTCATAGGCGCTCATCGTCGAAACTCCTTCTTGGATCCGGACGGCGACTGCCGTCTAGACCGATCTGTATAGTCAGATGGTGTGCGCCGGACGGCGCGATTAGGTCCCGATTACGTCCCTGTCAGCAAAGCGCCTGCGACGGCAGATAACAGGACCACCAGCCAGGGCGGCACCCGCCAGCCCTCTAGCAAGAGCAAAGCCACGGCGGCAATGGCGAAGTCGCGCGGCTCGCGCACGCCGGCCAGGAAGACGGGATCGTAGAGGGCTGCCAGCAGCAGCCCGACCACGGCCGCGTTCACCCCCATCATCGCCGCCTGCATCGCCGGCCGCCGGCGCAGCAGCTGCCAGAAAGGCAGTGCCGCAAAGACCAGCAGAAACGAGGGCAGGAAGATCGCCAGCAGGGCCAGGGCGCCACCCAGTAGGCCGTTCGGCCTGGGCTCCATCGCGGCGCCTAGGAAGGCCGAGAAGGAGAGCAGCGGCCCAGGGACGGCTTGGGCTGCACCATAGCCGGCCAGAAAATCCGTCTCCGAGATCCATCCCGGGCCGACCACGGAGCTTTCCAAGAGCGGCAGCACGACATGGCCGCCGCCGAAGATCAGCGAGCCGGAGCGATAGAAAGCCGAAATCAGCGCCAGGGTCTGGTCGGGAAAGATCCAGGCCAAGAGCGGCAGCAGTCCCAACAGGGCCAGGAAGATCAAAAAGCAGGCGATCGCAAAGCGCTTGCCGATCGGCACCGTTAGCGCACCGCCGTCCGTCTCGATCTTGCGCTTGCGGTAAAAAATGAGCCCCAGGCCGGCGCCGATCAGCATGGCGACCATCTGATCCCAGGGGCTGTCCCAGAACAGCAGGAAAGCGGTCACCGCCAGGGCCAGGCTGAGGCGCTGTTTGTCCGGCGTCAGGCTGCGCGCCATCGCCCAGACCGCCTGCGCCACCACGGCGACCGCGGCCAGCTTCAGCCCATGCATCCAGCCGGTGCCGAAGGCCTCCTCCAGGGTCGAGAGGCTGAAGGCGAAGGCCAGCATCAGCAGGGCCGAGGGCAGGGTGAAGCCGGTCCAGGCCGCCAGCGCGCCCAAGGGTCCGGCGCGGGTCAGACCGATGCCGATACCGACCTGACTGGAGGCCGGGCCCGGCAGGAACTGGCAGAGCGCCACCAGCTCGGCATAGGCACGCTCGTCCATCCAGCGGTGCTTGCCGACGATGGCGGTGCGGAAGTAACCCAGATGCGCAACGGGCCCACCGAAAGAGGTGAGCCCGAGCTTCAGAAACACAGACAGGACTTCGAGGGCGGTGCCAGGCTTTGCCACGCCCCCTAGTCCTTGTGTGACGTGGCTAGACACCACCCATGCAGAGGTACTTCATCTCGAGGTAGTCATCGATGCCGTACTTGGAGCCCTCGCGGCCGATGCCGCTCTCCTTGACGCCGCCGAAGGGGGCGACCTCGGTGGAGATGATGCCGGTGTTGATGCCGACGATGCCGGTCTCCAGCCCCTCGGACACGCGCCAGACGCGGCCCAGATCGCGGGCATAGAAGTAGGCGGCCAGGCCGAAGACCGTGTCGTTGGCCATGGCGATGCCCTCTTCCTCGCTGGAGAACTTGAAGAGCGGTGCGACCGGGCCGAAGGTCTCTTCGTAGGTGACCTTCATGTCGGTGGTAACCCCGGTCAGCACGGTCGGCTGGAAGAAGGAGCCGCCCAGGTCGCTGCGCACACCGCCGGCAACGACGGCAGCACCCTTGGAGACCGCGTCGGAGACATGCTCCTCCACCTTCTCCAGCGCCGCCATGTCGATCAGCGGGCCGACGCTGACGCCGTCCTCCATGCCATTGCCGACCTTCATCGCCTTGACCTTGGCCGCCAGCTTTTCGGAGAAGGCATCATAGACGCCCTCTTGCACCAGAATGCGGTTGGCGCAGACGCAGGTCTGACCGGTGTTGCGGAACTTGGACATCATCGCGCCCTCGACCGCGGCGTCGAGATCGGCGTCGTCGAAGACCAGGAAGGGGGCATTGCCGCCCAGCTCCATCGAGGTCTTCTTCACCGTGCCCGCACACTGCTCCATCAGGATCTTGCCGACCTCGGTGGAGCCGGTGAAGGTGAGCTTGCGCACGGTGGGGTTGGAGGTCATCTCGCCGCCGATGGCACCCGAAGCGCCGGTGACGACCGAGAGCAGGCCGGCCGGGATGCCGGCACGCTCTGCCAGCTCGCAGAGCGCCAGCGCCGAATAGGGTGTTGCGGTCGCCGGCTTCACCACCATGGCACAGCCGACGGCCAGGGCCGGGCCGGCCTTGCGGGTGATCATGGCATTGGGGAAGTTCCAGGGCGTGATCGCCGCGGTAACACCGATCGGCTGCTTGATCACCACGATGCGCTTGTCGGCCTGGTGCTGGGGAATGACGTCGCCGTAGACGCGTTTTGCCTCTTCGGCGAACCACTCGATGAAAGAGGCACCATAGGCGATCTCGCCCTTGGCCTCGGCCAGCGGCTTGCCCTGCTCCAGGGTCATGAGCTTGCCCAGGTCGTCCTGGTTGGCCATCATCAGCTCGAACCAGCGGCGCATCACAGCAGAGCGCTCCTTGGCGGTCTTGGCAGCCCAAGCCGGCCAGGCGCGATCGGCGGCCTCGATGGCGCGCTTTGTCTCGGCCGCACCCATCTTCGGCACCGTGCCCAAGACCTCGCCATTGGCCGGATTGGTGACCGGAATGGTCTCGCCGCTGTCGGCGTCCAGCCACTGACCATCGATGTAGCACTGTTGGCGGAACAGGCTCATGTCCTTGAGATCTGGCGTGTTCACGGCTTTATCCTGCATCTGTGCGGACATGACGGTCCCTCCTCGTTTTGCACTGTCGCTTGAATCTTGCGCTCACGGGCCCTCGACGTGGGTGGCCCGCGAGACCACATTCTCGCTACAAATAGGGAATTGAATGCGGCTTGGCTAGCGTCGGATGTCGCTAGCCATTCCCAGATGTCGGATCGGAACTGCGGAGTCTGCCTACCATGTCCTTGCCTGTCACCACCGCCCTCTCCTTTGCAGCCGCCCTCGTCCTGGCTGCCGGCATCGCCGTAGCCGGCCCCGGCCGCGGCGAAGGCTGGCTCTCCGACCAGAGCGAGATCGAAGAGGCCGTCAGCGATGCAACCCACATCCGCGGGCGCGTCGACGGCAGCGACGAGATCGAGTACCACAGCGCCGACGGCGAGGTTGCCTATCTCTGGGACGGCTGCCTCTGGTCTGGCACCTGGTGGGTCGAGGAAGCCAGGCTCTGCTATGCCTACCCCAGTCTTTCCGGCGATGCCGCGCACTGCTTCTTCCTGCGCGAAGGCCCGGCGGGCCTGGAATACTGGTCGGTGGACGAGCAGAACGCCAACCAGCCGCTCGCCTGGGTCAAGTCCAAGCTGGACGGCAATGCCAAGGACCTGGCGATGAACTCGAGCGGCCGCTGCCGAGACATCTAGGTTAGGGTCATGCGGACGCTCGCACTCTCCCTCCTGCTAGTGGCGCTTTCCTGGCCGCTGGCAGCACAGGAAAGCCAGCCGGAATCGGGGCCATCTCCTGAGGAAATCCAGCCGAGCGAACCGGCGCTTGGTGAGGCCGACGGCGTCGAACCCGACGAACTCGAAGAGCCCGATAGCGGGCGCGTCACCGGGATCGAGGCGCTGGAGGATCTGGTCCGCGGCCGCACCCACTACCGCACCCGCTCCGACGGCTCTTTCGAGGTCGAGTTCCACAGCGTCGACGGCATCAGCGCCTATGTCTGGGAGGGCTGCGTCATTCGCGGCGAGTGGTGGGCAACGCCGGAAGAGATCTGCTTTTTCTACCCCGACAACGACCTGCAGGGCCCGCACTGCTTCTTCATCGAGAAGGGCGAGGAGGGCCTGGAGTTCTGGTGGAGCGGCAATCCCGTGGCGACCGAACCCACCGCCACCACGGTGCGCGACGTCGAGGGCAACAGCGAACGCCTGCCGGTGGGCGTCAGCGGGGAGTGTCTGATTTCCTGAGAGCCCGCCATTCCAGAGGCCCCGCCCTTTGCAACTGGCGTTTTCGCTCGGCGCCGCGCAACAGTTACGCGCGCTTATCGTGATCGGCGCGGTCAGCCTGCACGAGCGCGACGACAAGGCCTAGTGCGCTATCGGCCTCGGCCAATCCTACTGCGACCTCTTCGATCTGGACTACGTGGCACCGCCGATCTGTCCGGCCGAGTTCGATCACGCATGCAGGGGCCTGTCACTCCGAAAGGCATGCAGTCAGCGCTGTGACCGTTTGTGTGAACAAGGCTCTGCGACCGGTCGCTGTCGCGAGGACCATGGCGCCCTGCAAGGCGGAGATAACGTAGGCTGGTGGAAGCCTTGGGTTGTTCTCCAAAGCCCGTCCTGCCCAGTCCAGCAGCGTCGTGAAGAATTCTGCGACCGCCTCGGCAACGGGGTCCGGCAGGTCCTTGCTCTCCGCGCCCAGCACGCAGCAGAGGCAGTTCAGGTCCTCCTTCAAGAGCGCCGTCTGGTAAACGGCGCAGAGGCGCGCCAAGCGGATCGCCGGGGTTTCCGCCGGGTCGTCGGGGACGCCGAGGAAGGCCTGCACGCGCGCGGCATAGCGGGTCACCACGGCCTCGCCCAGGTCGCTCTTCTGGGGAAAGTGATAGTGCACGCTGGCGCTCTTGATGCCGATCGCTGCGGCGATCTCGCGGAAGGAGATGGCGTCGTAACCGCCGGCACGCATGTGGCGCTCGGCGACCGAGAGGATCTCGTCGCGCCGCTCTGTCGTCTTTGGGGTCATGTTCATTGTTTATATATCTATCGGAAGATAGGTGTTGACAAGCCGTGATCACGCCTGCACTTTCTACCTATCGATAGATAGAGGAGTGAAATCGATGAAGGTATACGAGTTCAAGGGCTTTCCCAATCCGGCCCGTGTGCGCATCGCGCTGGCCGAAAAGGGTCTTTTCGACCAGGTGGACTTCGTTCAGGTCGACCTGCCGGGCGGGGAACACAAGCAGCCGGGCTTTCTGGCGATCAATCCCTCGGGCGCCGTGCCTGTGCTGGAACTGGCCGACGGCACGCGCATCTCGGAATGCACGGCGATCACCGAGTATCTCGACCATATCGACGACGCACCCAGCCTGACCGGCAGCACTGCCAAGGAACGCGCACAGGTCCACATGGTCCAGCGCAAGATCGAGGCCGGCTTCACCGACGCGCTGGCGACCTACTTCCATCAGGCGACCGACGGCCTGGGCCCGGAGATCGAGGGCCCGCAGAACAAGGCCTGGGGCGAACGCCAGAAGGCCGTCGCCGAGAAGAGCCTGCAGTGGATGGAAGAGCAATTGAACGGGCAGGACTATCTGGCCGGCAACAGATTCACGATAGCCGACATCACCGCCATGGCCGGCTTCTCCTTCGCCGACATCATCGGCCTGGACCTGCCCGAAAGCTGCCCGCGCTTGGCCGCATGGCGCGCCCGCGTCTCGGCACGGCCCAGTGCCGCCTTGGCAGCCTAGCGCTCACGAGCGCAGAGTAGCGACGGCGGTAGGGGCATACCCCTGCCGCCGCGCCGATGACAGGAGCCTGAACCGAATGGAGATTAACGCGGATTTTTCCAAGCGCGTGGTGGTGCATGCCGCAGAGCTGCCCTGGACGGCCTCGCCCATGGCCGGCGTCAGTCGGCGCATGCTGGACCGCATCGGCGAGGAGGTCGCTCGCGCCACCTCGATCGTGCGCTACGATCCCGGCAGCCACTTTTCCCCCCATGTGCACAGCGGCGGCGAAGAGTTCCTGGTCCTGGAGGGGGTCTTTCAGGACGAGCACGGCGACTTCCCGGCCGGCGCCTACATCCGCAATCCGCCGCAGTCGCGCCACACGCCGGGCTCGGAGCCCGGCTGCACCATTCTGGTCAAGCTCTGGCAATTCGACCCGGCCGACCGCAGCCATGTGCGCATCGACACCAACAAGATCGGTAGCGTTGCCGACCGCGCGCGGCCCGGCATCTCGGTCACGCCCCTGTTCAAGGACCCGGGCGAAGACGTCCGCCTCGAATCTTGGACGGCCGGCACGGAGGCAACCCTCGATGCCAAGGCCGGCCTGGAGTTGTTTGTCCTGGAAGGCAGCCTGGAGGAGGGCGGCGATAGCCTGCAGCCGCAGTCATGGCTGCGCTTGCCGCCAGGCAGCCAGGGTCAAGCCAAGGCAGGCCCTCAGGGCGCAAAGCTCTGGATCAAGTCCGGCCACCTCGAGACGGTATCCGCCCCCAAGACAGACTGATCCGTCTATCGGCCTGCCGTCCTGTCCGACACCCATTGGCACTTTCTCATGCATTGCGAGGCTTGCGCGATGCGGCTCGATCGCGCCGCAAGCCCCGCCTGTTCGCAAAAGCCGCCTGTTCGAAAGAGCCGCCTGTTCGCAAAAGCCAATGGGCGCCATGAAACCGGCCATTCTCAATGACTGATGGCGCGGGCTTTTGACGAAAGGCTCTGCGATCCCTCCGTCACTCTTTCGGCTGCGTCAGGTCAACCAAGCTTCTGCCAATCCAATCCAGCGCGCAACGGATGCGCGCAAGATCCTTCAAGGCCGGATGCACCATGGTCCAGACCTCGCGACTGAGGCTGGCCGGGCCACAGGCCACCAAATCGGAACTCTCGGCAAGCAGATTCAGCGGCAAGAGCGTCTTACCCAGGCCAGCCCGGACGGCCTGCAGGAGGCCCTCGGCATCGTTCACCCTGATCGGCGACAGAGGCGCGCCCGCTTGCACCCGTGCCGCGATCCAGCGCGCTTGCGGTAAGCCGGCCATCGCATCCGCGTAGGTAATCCAGCCCAAGGCGTCGGGATCGAGGCCGCGCCGGGCGCAGGGGCGATAGGCCAGGCTGCCGACCCGACGGGCAAGAGCTTGGGGATCTTGCGCGGGCCGGGCGAGACGCAGGGCAATCTCGACGTCACGGCGCATGACACTCAGCACAGAGGGCTCGGCAATGATCTCCACCTCCAGATCGGGGTGGGCAGCGAGCAAGGCTGGCAGTGCCGGCACCAGCAGGCGATTGGCCAGGATCGGCACGGCGGTGATGCGAACCAGACCGGCAACGCTGCGGTTCCGGCCGCTGACCGCAGCCTCGCCGCGCAGAATCGTGGCCTCGGCCAACTCGACCTCACGCAGCAACTGCCTGCCGCTGGCCGTGGGGCTCAGGCGACCGGCACTGCGCTCGAAGAGCCGTACCTCCAGGCGCTCGGCAAGGCGTTGAACGCGACGCAACACGGTGGACTCGTTCACGCCCAGCCGACCTGCGGCTGCCGCAAAAGTCCCGGCGCGGGCCAAGGCCAGGAAGATGCGCAGATCGTCCCAATTCGCATCCTGCATTTTTGCGCTACTGTTCGGCAAAATCTCTGTCTCTTCTTGCATGATTGCCAGCCTAGGCTTGCACTCCATCGAACAGCAAGGAGCAAGCCATGCACTTCGTGGTCGTCTTCGAGGACAATCCGGATAGAGCCGGGGAACGCAGCAAGCACATGCCGGCCCACCTGGCCTTCCTGGCCAAGAACGAGACAGCCGTCCAAGCTGCCGGCCCCCTGACCGACAGCAGCGACGGTCAGGCCGCCGGCGGCCTCTGGCTGGTGGAGGCCGGCGATGCCGCGGAAGTCGAGGCGCTTGTGCGCAGCGACCCGCTCTTCGCCACCGGCCTACGGCGGTCTTGGCGCGTGCTGTCCTGGCACCAGGTCTTTGCTGACGGCCAGGCGCTCTAAAGCCAGAGAAAATCTGTCGCGGTCAGCAGGTTGGCAGCGGTGACCCCATCGACCAGGAAGGCCTGATCGACGTTGCCGTCCCCATCCTGATCGACCTGGATTTGGCGAACGTCAGCAAAGCGCGCTTCCGAGTTGCCGCCGCCGGAGAAGGCGGCGCCCTCGATATAGGTGAAGTTGCCGACCTCCAGGCCGGTCGCGAAGATCAGCAGATCATCGCCACTGCCGCCGTTCGCCAGCCGCCCGCTGAAGTCGCGGATGATCGGGCCGCCCGATCCACCGAAGCCGAGCAGGGCGCCGCTGAAGCGGAAGTCATCCAGGCCGGCACCGCCAAAGAGCACGTCGCTCTGGCCGACGAAGAGGGTGTCGGCTCCACTCTCGCCCTCCAGACGGTCGCCCTCCGCTCCGCCGAAGAGGGTATCGTCGCCCGCGCCGCCGATCACGCGGTCGCTGCCCTGGTTGCCGGCCAGACGGTTATCGCCGCTGTTGCCCTCGACGGTATTGTCCAGGCTGTTGCCCACCCCGTCGATGTTGCCGAAACCGCCCTCCATGCGCAGGTTCTCGACAAAGGCAGAGGCCGAACCGTCAGGCAGGGTGTAGCTCACCTCGGCCCGCACTAGATCGACACCCTGGCCCGAGAACTCGCGGACGACATCGGCAGACGAGACCACCACGAAGGTGTCGTCGCCACTGCCACCGGTCATGGTGTTGGTGCCGCCATTCGCGTTCAGGCGGTCATTACCGCTCTTGCCGGTCAGCACGTTGTCGAAAGAGTTGCCAAGCAGGATGTCGTCGTTGGCGTTGCCCACCATTCTGGCGTCACCGGCCGAGCGCACGACGATCACACGCTCGATCATCACCTCGGCTGCGGTGCCGAGCGTGTAGTTGTCGGCGTTGGAGCGCAGCACGTCGCTGCCCTCCCCCGTGCCATCGAAGATCCGGTCCGTCTTGGTGTCGATGATGAAGGTATCGTTACCGATCCCACCGCGGGCCGTATCGCTGCCGGACGCGCCGTTCAAACGGTCGTTATCCTGCCCACCGAAGAGCCTGTCCACACCGCTGCCGCCGACCATACGGTCCTTACCGCTGCCGCCGTACAGATTGTCCTCGCCCTGACCGCCGAACAAGGTGTCCCGACCGCTCTCGCCAATAAGCAAATCGCTGCCGCTCTCGCCGCGGATCTGGTCATCTCCAAGACCGCCATAGAGGTCAATGTCGTTACCCGCGCCGCCGAAGACCAGGTCGTCACCTGAGTCACCAGAAAGAACTGAGTCATCCCCGGAATCGCCAAAGATGGAATCGTTGCCGTTACCACCACCCAAGCTAAGGTCTCCACCACTACCGCCATAGAGCAGATCGGCCCCAGTGCCTGCGCGCAATCGATCGCTGCCGCGACCGCCGTACAGGGAGTCGTTCCCGGCTAGGCCGCCAAAGATGGAATCGTTCTCGTTACCTCCAAAGATCCGATCGCTACCCTGATCCCCATCCAGGCTGTCGTCCCCATCGTCCCCGTAGAGCCGGTCGGACGCACTGCCGCCAAAAAGCCTGTCGATCCCGGATCCGCCGAAGGCGGTATCCCTGCCGCCAATGTACGCTGGGTAGTACTCGTCGAAGCGGTCGGCTCCGGAACCACCATAGAAAAAGTCATTGCCCAAGCCGCCAAAGCCAGAGTCGATTCCATCGCCACCAAAGAGCGTATCGCTGCCGCTGGCGCCCAAGAGGGAGTCGGATGCGCTAAGCCCGTAGAGCCTATCGTTCGCCGAGAGCCCCAGGATTGTATCGGCGAGACTGGTTCCGACAAGCGAGTCGGGTCCGTCCGTTCCGGTAATGGTCGCCACTGCTGCTCTCCTCCCAAACAGCCGTTCGAAAGCTCCACAGAATCCGAAGCGGCAGCGTCACGCCTAAAGACCGTTCCTTAGGCTAGATCCAAGGCTTGGCCTTGCCAAACTCTTTCTGGCCGTATGGCTTGGCGGCGCTCCCCGTTAAGGGAGAATGCTAGTGGCCCGATCCGAACGCTTGGATCCCAAGCGTTCGGTGAATCGGTCCACTAACTTGTTGATCTGGTGGGGCAACTTATCCAGGCGGATGGGAACCATCCGTCTGGGTTGCACCACTAGGTGCACAGATCGCGCATGGAAAGCAGTCCCTAACCGGGACTCACGTTGTCCTCAGGAGAAAAATTCATGAGAGGTGGCCGCTACAGCATAAACGGCTGCTGCCCGTTTGAAGTTCTCGATCATCCTCTATGAAAGATTTTTAGTAGCTTCTTCAATAATAGTGCCACGATCGGGCCTTGTCTTGGCTATCTAAGAGCCCGTCCGGAAACTGCTTATGCCCTGCATCGCAGCCGGAGCCGCGAGTGTTAGGAGCGGTGGCGCCGGCGATGCCGGGCGCATCGTCAAGCCATTGCGACGCGGCAATCGCGGCTCCGGCTGCGACCCGAAGGG
>JAVJSY010000103.1:0-2813 GCA_040219175.1 Kiloniellales bacterium | reverse complement strand
CCCACCATCCTGGCATCACCGGCGGAGCGTACGATGATTGCGCGCTCGATCATCACATCGGCGGCCGTGCCCAGCGTGTAGGCGGCAGCGTTGGAACGCAGCACATCGTCACCCTGGCCCGTGCCGTCGAAGATCAGGTCGAGCTTGGTGTCGATGATGAAGGTGTCGTCGCCGAGACCGCCGTAAGCTAAGTCAGCGCCGGAAGCGCCGTTCAGCCTGTCCTGACCCTGCTCGCCGAACATGATATCGCTGCCGGTGCCACCAACCATCTGATCGGCGGCGGCTCCACCATAGAGATTGTCGTCGTCGGCGCCGCCGAAGATGGTGTCGCGGTCATCGCCGCCATAGAGTAAGTCCTTACCGTCGTCGCCGCGGATCTGATCCTTCCCGCTGCCTCCGGAAGCCTTGTCGGCACCGGAACCGGTACGAATATCGTCGTCGCCATCGCCGCCGAGTATCGAGTCGGTTCCTTCGCCCGCCCTGATGGTGTCATCGGCATCGCCGCCAAACAGCGTATCCGTGCCGTCGCCTCCATAGAGCGAATCGTCGCCGTTAATCCCATAGAGGTTATCATCGCCCGCCGCGCCATAGATGCCGTCACTGCCCGCATCGCCGTCAAGCCTATCGTCACCCTGCTCGCCGTAGATCAGGTCGTCGCCACTACCGCCGAATACAAAGTCCGCGCCGGAGCCGGCCTGAATGTTGTCGTTGCCGCCAGCATATGCGGCAAAAAACTCGTCAATGTAGTCCGCCCCGGAACCGCCATATACAAAATCATTGCCAGAGCCGCCAAATAGATAGTCTTCTTCTGCCGCACCAAACAATACGTCACCACCACTACCGCCTTCCAAGCGATCCATGCCAGCTTCACCCTGAAGATGGTCACTCCCAAGATCGCCGTTCAAGCTGTCTGCGCCGCTGTTGCCGAAGATCGCGTCCTGGTCATCGCCACCCTCGGCGACATCGTCGCCGCTACCGCCCTCCAGGCTGTCGTCACCATCTCCGCCGGAGAGCGTGTCGGCGTCATTGCCGCCGTAGACACGATCGTCTCCCTCGTCGCCGTAGAGGGTATCGGCGCCCTCTTCACCTCTCAGCGTGTCGAGGCCGCTATCGCCGCCGATCACGTCCGCTCCGCTGTCGCCTTCCAGCCGGTCATTACGATGGCCACCGCCGATCAGGTCGTCGCCGGAGCCACCGAAATGGAAGTCGTCTCCATCGGTTGCGAGGGATGATTCGTAGAGGAAGTCGTCTCCATCGCCGCCGTAGAGTGTGTCTCCGTCAGCACCGCCGCCCAACACGTCGTCGCCCGTGTCCCCCTTCAGGTGATCCTGACCGGAGGCGCCCTCGAGATAGTCTTGGCCTTCGTCGCCGATCAGCGAGTCGTCGCCGTCTCCGCCCTTTAGGGTATCGTTTCCACTAAACCCATCCAAGGTGTCACCGCCGTTGGCGCCATAGAGCACATCGTTGCCGCTGTTCCCGGCCAAGATATCCTTAGCGCCGCCACCATAAAGGTAATCATTGCCCGGACCACCCCAAAGCAGGTCTTCTCCCTGGGCGCCGTACTGTCGATCGTTGCCGGTCGGATCGCTGCCGAAAATGTTGAACTCGGTGATGCTGTCGTCGCCCTCGCCGCCGAAGGCCGTGTCGTCACCGTCGCCGCCGTCGAGATCGTCGGCGCCCGTGTCGCCGTAGAGCGTGTCTTGCCCGCTGTCAGCGCTGAGGTCGTCGACGAAGGATCCGCCAAAGAGCGTGTCCCTGCCGCTGCCGCCGTAGAGCGAGTCATTCAGCCCATAACCTTTCAAAAAGTCATTGCCATTGTCGCCGTAGAGCGTGTCGGGAGAGTCGTCTCCGTCCAGCCGATCGGCGCCCGACCCACCATAAAGCGTATCGCTGCCGATGCCGCCGAAGGCAATGTCGACACCGGACCCACCGAAGAAGAGATCGTCACCAACGGGCGCACCGAAGAAGTCGTCGAACCGATCGTCACCCAGGCCGCCATAGGCAATGTCGCCGTCGTCGCCACCATGAAGGCTGTCGTCCCCCGCACCTCCATAGAGGTAGTCGATCCCGCTGCCGCCGAAGAGACTGTCGACTGCGCTCTCTCCGAACAGGCTGTCACTCGCGCCGAGGCCGTAGATTTTGTCGGTCAGGTTGGTGCCCGTCAGGACATTCGGCAGATCGTTTCCGGTGATATTGGCCATTGCCTGTTCTTCCTCCGTCGCATCAATCACAGCGGGTTCACGTTAAAAGGAGGATACGCTCTGGCTCCGGCCTCCTCAAGTGCACCATTATCTAAAATGGCCCTGCTACTTTAAGTAGGCGCATTATCAATGCTGTACCGTTGAAACAACAAGAAGATCGCACGTGCCCAGCTTACTGGGATCGCCATCTTCTCCACTTATCCTTCGGTTTGATTGTGCTGTTACGAGGCATGTGTTCAGGGGCCAGCGTGGGGTCTTAGGGCCAATGCCGAGGCGACCCAGCATCTGCACCCGATGCCATGGTTTGGCCAGCATCTCGTGGATGCTTAGGTCTTGTTAACCCGCCCCAGCGACTGCCAAAGGTGTGGTTCGCGTGCCATGACCGTCCTCTCAGCCGCGGTGGTCTTTGGGCGCTAGACGCCGCCCCTTTGGGGGAGAGTCGTCACCACCTGTGTCTCACGCCTGCGCTAATATGGCGCATTCGCTGGGGACAGTAAAGATTCTGTCGATTGCCGGGCCAAAGCGGCCCGGCGCTCTCCTTGCTTTCCAGAGGGTTACAGCCAAACAAAGTCCGTTGTCGTCAGCAGGTTGGCGGCGGTGACGCCATCGACC
>JAVJSY010000102.1:0-25815 GCA_040219175.1 Kiloniellales bacterium | reverse complement strand
CTGGTGAGTGAGGGCCAACCGCAACGACTTGGCGTCGACTTCCACGATCCCGAAAATCTTAGCGGTCTGGTGAGTGAGGGCCAACCGCAACTAAGTTGAGGCAATGTGAGTGGGTAGGGACATCTTAGCGGTCTGGTGAGTGAGGGCCAACCGCAACGGCTGGCGGGATCGGTCATCATGGCCGGCGATCTTAGCGGTCTGGTGAGTGAGGGCCAACCGCAACGAGAAAGAGGCCGAGAAGATCCGGCGCGCCATCTTAGCGGTCTGGTGAGTGAGGGCCAACCGCAACACCCCTTCGACGGGACCGATAACAAGCCTTATCTTAGCGGTCTGGTGAGTGAGGGCCAACCGCAACAGAATACCTCTCACCCTTGGGCAGCCTGGCATCTTAGCGGTCTGGTGAGTGAGGGCCAACCGCAACCGGCGAGCTGTCGCGCTTGCCAGATCTGGAATCTTAGCGGTCTGGTGAGTGAGGGCCAACCGCAACTCGACAACCCTCCCTTGATCCGCACCGATGATCTTAGCGGTCTGGTGAGTGAGGGCCAACCGCAACGACCTCGATTCTTGGGAGTCCGCCTTGGCAATCTTAGCGGTCTGGTGAGTGAGGGCCAACCGCAACCAGGTGGCGCCGCTTCAATGAAAGCCACGCATCTTAGCGGTCTGGTGAGTGAGGGCCAACCGCAACTCCCTCATGCCCTGGCTGGTCTTGTGGGAGATCTTAGCGGTCTGGTGAGTGAGGGCCAACCGCAACAGGATCGCGCTCCCTATCGCTCCGCCCCTCATCTTAGCGGTCTGGTGAGTGAGGGCCAACCGCAACAGTTTCCGGACCTCGGCGCCCACAAGCGCGATCTTAGCGGTCTGGTGAGTGAGGGCCAACCGCAACCGGCATGGGGCGCAGGCCTTTCGCTGTGATATCTTAGCGGTCTGGTGAGTGAGGGCCAACCGCAACCAGGACCATCGCATCCCGCCCTTTTGGATGATCTTAGCGGTCTGGTGAGTGAGGGCCAACCGCAACTCAAAGGCATCCAGGGTGCAGGCCATCCAGATCTTAGCGGTCTGTTGCGTGAGGGCCAAGCGCAAGGCGTGGAGATGCTGACCTATCCGGAGAGCCTTTGCTAGAGCACGAACTTTGCCACCAGGAAACCAAGAATTGTTGCGATGCCCATGATCAGGATCAGGTAGTCCAGGGCGCTGCGGAAGGGTTTCAGCGCGGCGACGCGGCGGGTGGCGATGACCGGCATGATGAAGAGGATGAAGGCCAGGATCGGGGCGACCAGGGCCTCGATCAGGTCCATCACGCCGACGTCGGCATAGGCGACAGCCCAGAGCGTGAGGAAGATCGCAAGCGTGCATAACCGGCTGAGGCGCCGCTGCTTGACCGGCTTCTTCACGTCGCCGCGTTGGATCGCCTGGGTGGCGATGCCTTGCAGGCCTTCGTGTGTACCCATGTAGTGGCCGAAGAAGGAGGTTGCGATGGCGGCCAGCGCGAAGATGTCGGCCATCCAGCCGAACAGCGAACCACCGGTCTTCTGCGAGAAGACCGCCAAGACCGGCAAGTTGTTGTCGCGGGCGGACTGAAGCTCCTCCGGCGTCAGTGCCAAGACGCAGGAAAAGACGAAGAACATGATGAAGAGGGTGAGAAGCATCGCGGTGCGCCGCAGCACGCGCGACGTGAGCGCCTGGGCGGCCGAGCCGTAGCGCTGCCGATAGGTGTGGCAGAAGGTCGAGACGGCGGGCAGATGGTCGAAGGCAAAGACCAGGACCGGCAAGGTCAGAAAGATCGCCAGCAGAAAGCCCTTCAGGGTCGGAGCCTGGCCGAAGGAGGCCAGATGCCACTGAGGTATCAGGTAGAGCGAGATGCCCAACAGCACGGCGATCAGCGGCCAGACGATGACCTCCGTCACCTTCAGCACGACCCTCGGGCCGGTCACCATGACGGAGACCATCGCCGCGATGCAAAGGAACGACAGCAACCAGCGCGGCATCTCGGCGATGCCCAGGTGGATCGAGAGAACCGCCTGCAGCGTGTTGGTCATACTGATGGCGTAAACCATCAGGATCGGCCAGATCGCCAAGACGTAACCCAAGGTGATCAGGCTGCCGGCAAACCTGCCGAAATGCTCCTGCACCGCATCGGTGATGTCGCCCTCGGGTTGCGAGGAGGTCAGGCAGACGCGCGCCACCCCCCTGTGCGACAGGTAAACCATTGGGCCAATGATTGCGGCCATGAAGACCAGCGGCCAGATGCCGCCTACGCTTGCCTCTATCGGCAGGAACAGCACCCCGGCGCCGATGGCCGTGCCGAAGAGGCTTAGGATCCATTCCCGATCGTCGCGCCGAAGTTGCCTTGGGTCGATGGGATCGGCGGTTGCCTGCTTCTCCATGCGGATGGTTCCTTCTTTGTTATGTCCAGTCCTCTATGACATTATCGCCATCCTGCACAGTCTGCAGCCAAGAGTCGTTAGAGAGCGTTGACCAGGGCACGGGAGTTGGATGCGGCATGGCGCCAGAGCCGGAGCGAGAGCAGGAGCCAGAGCAGGACCCAGAGCAGGAGCGAGAGCGGCAAACCATCTTGGCTGCAGGGTTGGACGTAGCCCTGCAGGACTTCTCGGAGATTCCTCTGGTCGACTTCGCCGGCTTTCGCGACGGCAGCGCGCGTCAGGCCGTGGCGCAGCAGATCGGCCGGGCGGCGCGCGACGTGGGCTTCCTCTATGTCGCCAACCACGGGGTGCCGGAGCCGTTGCTCGCGCGCACTCTTGACTGGGGGCGGCGCTTCTTCGCGCTGCCGGAGGCGGAGAAGCTGAGGCTCTACCGCACCTCGGAAGGAGGCTTCCGCGGCTATCGCGCGCCCTTCGGGCAGAACTACGATCCCAAGCGTCAGCTCTCCTACAACGAGAACTATTTTCTCTGGAGCGAGCCGCCGGCCGGGCACCGCTTGGCCGACCCGGACCTGCCGCTGAACAAGCCGAACCTCTGGCCCGCGGGGCTGCCTGGTTTCCGCGAGGATGTGGAGGCCTATATGGCGGCTGCCCTGGGCTTCGCACGGCAGCTGATGCAGGCCTTCGCGCTGGCGCTCGGCCTGCCGGCGCAGGCCTTCGAAGCGATCGTCGACGCGCCCTTGGGCACCTTGAGCTTCAACCACTATCCCCGCCACGCCGGCCGCATCGATCACCACGTGCTGGGGATCAGCGAACACTCGGACTATGGCCTGGTCACCGTTCTGGCCCAGGACGAGGTAGCGGGTCTGCAGGTTAAGAACGCGTCCGGTCGCTGGGTTGCCGCCCGGCCGCTGCCCGGTACCTTCGTCATCAACCTGGGCCAGCAGATGGAGCGCCTCACCAACGGTCTCTTCAAGGCGACCGCGCACCGCGTGGTCAATGCCTCGGGTGGCGAGCGCTATTCCCTGCCGTTCTTCCTGGAGCCCAACTGGGATGCCGAGATCGCCGTGCTGGAGGCCTGCCAGGGTCCGGACCATCCGCCGGCCTACGCGCCGGTCCTCGCCGGCCCCTACTATCTGGAGATCCTCGAGCGCAGCCATGCCGAGATCCCGCCGGAGATGCGGGTCCACGCTGCGGCTCTCATGACGGCGAAGACCTGATCCGGTGGGATCTTACCAAGCGGCGTTGCGTGCAACGGACCGCCGTTTGGCAAAGCGCGGCCGTGCTCACCTGGCAGCTCACCTTACCAGATGAACCGCTGAGACTATCAGACAAGCCAAACGAAGTCGGCCACGGTCAGCTGGTTGGCGGCAGACATGCCGGTGATGCGAAAGGCCAGATCGCTGCCCCCGTCGCCGTCGAGATCGA
This sequence comes from Kiloniellales bacterium, assembly GCA_040219175.1. Taxonomy (GTDB): domain Bacteria; phylum Pseudomonadota; class Alphaproteobacteria; order Kiloniellales; family JACOMY01; genus JACOMY01. The sequence continues at coordinate 22,009 of JAVJSY010000102.1, read as the reverse complement.
CCTCTACCTGGCCACCCCCGGCGAAGCGCGCTTCCGAGTGGCCGCCTGCGGTGAAATTACCGGCGTTGCGATAGACGAAGCTGCCGGTCTCAAGCCCGGTGATGAAGACCAGACGGTCTTCCTCATTTCCGCCAAAGTCCAGGCCGTCGAAATCTTCGATGATCGGCCCGCCAAGACCCTTCCCGTCACCCACTTCGTCGCCGTTGAAGCGGAAGTCGTCGTTCGCACCGCCACCGTATGCCCGGGTGAGGTTGCCCAAGGCCAAGCGGTCGGCGCTGGCCCCGCCATAGATATGATCGAGCCCGTTTCCGCCGAAGATGGTGTCCGATCCGCCGGCGCCGAAGATACTATCATCCCCCTGGAGACCGCGCAGGAGGTTGGTCCCACTGTTCCCGTCGATGCGGTTTCCCAGGGTGTTGCCGCTACCGTCGATCGCCCCGGCACCCACCTGGAGGCGCAATCGTTCCACGTTCTCGGCAAGCGTATGGTCGATGCCGGCCCGCACCAGGTCATTGCCCTGGCCGTCCAGCTCGCGCACCAGATCGCCGCTGTTGTCGACATCATAGGTATCGCTGCCGAGGCCGCCGGAAGCCGCGTCAACCCCGCTGCCGCCGTCGATCCGATCGTTGCCGCGACCACCGAAGAGATTATCCTTGCCCGACCCGCCAAGCAGCCTGTCCAGGCCGCCGGCCCCCAAGGCCCAATCGTTGCCGTTCCCACCGAACAGCGTATCGGCACCGCTGCCGCCGTTCAGGGCATCGTGTCCCGTCTGTCCGCGCAGAACGTCCTTACCCAGATCGCCGAACAAGAGATCGCTGCCGGCCAGCCCGCGTATGTCGTCGTTGCCGCTGCGTCCGAAGATCTGATCCTTGCCGCTGCTGCCGATGATGCTGTTATCGATGCCGAAGGCGCCGAAGATGTTGCTGAATGTGGCAAAGATCTGCAGGGTCTCGACCGAAATCAGATCGACACCGGACGCCGGGCGTTCCTCGCTGCGCAGGGTATCGTCACCATTGCCGCCATCGTAGACATCGCCGCTGTTCGACTCGCCGGTACCCGAAAAGAAGGTGTCGTCGCCGATTCCTCCGAAGAGGCCGCTATCCGTACCACTGCCGCCGCTTATGAAGTCCCGGCCATTGCCGCCGTAGAGGAGGGAATCGTCGCCTGAGCCACCGAAGATCCTGTCGTCGCCGTGGCCACCCAGAAGGAAGAGGTCGTTCCCGCTGCCTCCGGACAAGGTGTCGGCGCCGCTGTCGCCGAAGAGGTAGCGGTCGTCACCATCGTTGCCGTCGATGCGATCGCCACCGTCCCCGCCGAAGAGGGTGAAGTCGATCCCGGATTCGCCGCGAATGCGATCGTACTCCGGGCCGCCGAACATAAGGCCGTCGTTACCGCTGCCACCGCGCAGCTGATCGCTGCCGCTGCCGCCGTAGAAGCCTCCGTCGGTATCGTTCTCGCCGTCCAGGGTATCGTCACCGCTGGCGCCGAAGAGTGCGAAGTCGAGCCCGTCGTCGCCGAAAATCAGATCGTTACCGTCCCCACCGAACAGAGAGGTGTCGTCGCCAAGACCACCGAAGAGGCGATCGTAACCGCTGCCGCCGAAGTGCTGGCGGTCACTCCCCGATCGGAGAAAGAAAAAATCGTCGCCGCTGGCCCCGAAAAAGCGAAAGTCGTTGCCGCTGTTGCCGATCAGTTCGTCGTCACCGGCCTCGCCGTGAAACTCGGAATCGTTCCCATCGATGCCAAGTAGGACGTCGTTGCCGCTGCCACCGAAGAAGAGAGCGTCAGTTCCCGCGTCTCCCCGCAAGACATCGTCGCCGGGTCCGCCGAAGAAGAGGCTGTCGTTCCCCCCCGAGCCGTAAAAGGAGTCGCGCCCGGAGCCTCCAAACAACGCGCCATCGCCGCCGTCACCGGCAAGCACCGTGTCGTTCCCACGGCCGCCGAAGACCGTATCCATTCCGCCAAAGGTCTGAATGAGGTCGGCAAAACTGGTGCCGGCAATGGAGTCGTTGCCGCCGGTCCCGAAGATAGTGGCCATCCCTCTCTCCTTCCCCGTGACGAGGCTTCCTTGCGTCGAGCGCTCGGACTTCGCAAGAGATAAGGAGTGCGCCAGAGCGCTCGGATCTCAAACTACGAGGACAAAAGGGTAGAAAAAAGGCAGGAGCCTCAGAGTCCAACCCGGAACTGCTTGTGTCCTGCATCGCGGCTCCGGCAGCGACCCGAAGGGCTGACTTATCAAGCCCTTGGGACGGCCCCATTGGAACTGGGTCGAGCGCCGCTTACGATGCGCCCGGCATCGCCGCGCGACGCTCTCCTTGCCCAAGACCTTGATAAGTCAGTGCAGGGCACAAGCAGTTTCGGGTTGGACTCTCAGATCCAGAGGAAGTCGCTGACCGTCAACTGATTGGCCGCGCTCAGGTTGCCGACGCGAAATGCCAGATCGGCGTTCCCGTCGCCGTCGGTATCGACCTGCACCTGCCCGGCGCCGGCGAAGCGCGCCTCAGAGTTGCCGCCGCCGGAAAAGGCAGCAGCATTGATGTAGGCGAAGCTGCCGGTCTCCATGCCTTGAGCGAACACGAAGAGGTCTTCCTCGTTGCCGCCAAAGTCGCGCCCGTCGAAGTCGGCAACGATCGGGCCGCCGGAGCCGCCGCCGTCGCCGGTCTCGTCGCCGTTGAAACGGAACCAGTCGTTGGCTCCGCCGCCGATAACCCGGGCGGCGGCATTGACGGCTATGGTATCGGCGCCGCCGTCACCATAGAGGACATCCTTACCCGTCCCGCCGAAGATCGTGTCCCGGTTCGCGCCGCCGAAGATGAAGTCGTCGCCCGCCAAGCCACGCAGCAGGTTGGCGGCCGTATTGCCCTCGATGATGTTATCCTGGCTGTTGCCGGTGCCATCCAGAGCGCCAGCGCCGGCCTGAAGCATCAAACGCTCGACATGGACACCTAGGCTGTAGTCGCTGGAAGCGCGCACCAGATCCTCGCCCTCGCCGGCCAGCTCGATCAAGCTGTCGCCCGCGGTATCGGCAATGAAGGTATCGTCTCCCAGACCGCCGGTGGCGCTATCCACGCCGCGCCCACCGTTGAGAGTGTCGTCACCTGCGCCTCCCTCCAGCCGATCGTCGCCGCTGTTGCCCAGCAGGAAGTTGTCGCGCTGGTTGCCGATCAGGCTTGCATCGCCGACGTTGCGATTGACTTGCACTCGTTCGATCACCTGGTCCAACCCGCTGCCCAGTTCGAAGGTCAAGGCGTCGGAGCGCACCAGATCGGCCAGGCCCTCGCCGGTGTACTCGAAGACCCGGTCTGTAGAGGTATCGACGTCGTAGGTGTCACTGCCGGCCCCACCGACGGCGACATCGCTGCCACTGCCGCCATCCAGTCTGTCGATGCCGGCATCGCCGAACAGGCCATCTTCGCCCGAGCCACCGCCCAAGCGGTCGCTGCCGGTGGCACCGAGGGCCAGATCGTTGCCTTCGGAACCGAGCAGGGTGTCTCGCCCGCTGCCACCGTTCATAAGATCGTCGCCGGCCTGCCCTCGAGCTTGATCGTTACCGACACCGCCGAAGAACTGATCAAGTCCACTACCGCCGCGCAGGTCGTCGTTTCCACTGCGGCCGGAAATCGCCTGCATCCCGGTGCCAGCCGACAGCGCATTGTTTGCGGCGTTTCCATTGATCACCGCAAAGCTGCCGGACAGGCGCATGACTTCGACGTCCCGCAGCACCACGCCGAGGGGAAGCATCGCGTCGGCAGCCAGACTGTCAAAGCCACTGCCACCATGGTAGGTTTCGCCGGCGACGGCGGCCCCGGCTTCGGTGACGAAAATGTCGTCTCCGCTGCCCCCGAACATGCTGCCGTCCTGTCCCGGGCCGCCGATTATGATGTCGTCGCCCGCTCCTCCAGACAGCCAATCGTCGTCGTCCAGGCCGCCAAAAATTGTATCGTCGCCACTACCGCCAAAGAGCCGGCTGTCCTGGCCGCTGTCCCCATTTATCCGATCGTTTCCGCGACCGCCGTAGATACCTCTGTCATTGCCGTTTTCCCCGCGGATGATGTCGCTGTTATCGCCGCCGTAAAGGTAGGCATCGTTGGCGTTACCGGCGAGGATCAGATCGAGGCCGGCATCGCCGTAGAGAAAGCTGTCGGCGCCCGTCTCACCCGAGATCGTATCTTTGCCGTCACCGCCGAAGAAGAAGGAGTCCCTGCCTTCGCCTCCGCGTAGGATGTCGTTCTCCGCTCCGCCGAAAAGGTTGGTATCGTTTCCTTGTCCACCGTCGATGGTATCGACGCCGCTGCCACCGAAATGCAGAGTGTCCGCGCCGGACTGAAGAAAGAACTCGTCGTTACCGGGACCGCCATAGAAGCGTGCGTCGTCGCCGTCACCGCCAATCAACACATCATCGCCCACGCCACCGCTGAAGGAGACGTCGTCCCCGGACCTGCCAGACAGGCGGTCGTCGCCGGCTTCGCCGTCGATCAGGGAATCGTCCCCACTGCCAGCGTCGATGCGATCGTTTCCAAGGCCGCCCCATAGGAAGCTATCGTCGCCATTCCCTCCGTAGAGGCTGTCGTCACCGCTGTCCCCGGAGATCAAGCCGTCCTTGCCGCTTCTGGCGAAAAGGGTGTCGTCGCCATCACGACCCAGCAGAGTGTCGGCGCCGGCAAGACCGAAGATGACATCGGCAAAGCTGCTGCCGAGAATGGTGTCCTTACCGCTCGTGCCAAAATAGCTCGCCAATCAGACCTCCTCCGCAAGGGCAGACCGCGCGTGATCCGACCGATAGCCAAAAATATAGATGCGATTGAGGCCTCGGATCGTTTCGAGTCCGAGGCCTTCGCGCTCTAGGCTCTCTGCAGACACCTTGGCCTGCCAGCCGCGGCAGTCAAGAAAATTTTTTCGGAGGAGAAATCCGCTGCTCTTTGCCTTTCGCCGATCAGTTCCACTGGAAGTCCGTGGCGGTCAGCTGGTTTGCCTGAGCCAGGCCACTCACCAGGAAAGCGATATCGGCATTGCCGTCGCCGTCGGTGTCGACCTGGAGCTGACCGTCGCCGTTGAATCGCGCCTCCGAGTTGCCGCCGGCGGAGAAGGCAGCGCCATCGATGTAGGCGAAGCTGCCGGTCTCCAGGCCTGCGGCAAAGACGAAGCGGTCCTCCTGATTGCCGCCGAAGTCACGACCGTCGAAGTCGGCGATGACCGGACCGCCAGAGCCTGCGCCGTCGCCGATCTCGTCGCCGTTGAAGCGGAAATCGTCGTTCAGGCTGCCGCCGAAGACCTGGCCGGCATCGTTCATGCCGATGACGTCGTTGCCGGCCCCACCGTAGAGGAAATCCTTGCCCGTCCCGCCGAAGAGGGTATCCGAAGAACGCCCGCCAAAGAGATAGTCGTTCCCGGCTTGTCCGCGCAGGACATTGACCGCCGAGTTGCCCTCGATGGTATTGTCGCCCTGGTTGCCGGTCCCATCCAGCGCACCGGCATCGGTCTCGATCCGCAGGACCTCGACGTTGGTCGAAAGGCTGTAGTCGACGCTTGCGCGCACCAGGTCCTCACCCGAGCCCGCACCCTCCAGCAGAACGTCTCCGCTGTCGTCCGCCACAAGCGTATCGTTGCCGGAACCACCGACTGCAATGTCTGCGTCATCATTGCCGTTTAAGACATCATCACCGTCACCGCCAGCCAACTGATCGGCACCGCTGTTGCCGATCAGCGTGTTGTGGTGGCTGTTGCCGATCAGCAGCGCATCGCCGACGTTCCGGTTCACCTGGGCACGCTCGATCATATGGTCGTCGGCGCTGCCCAGGGCGTAGGCAAGGGCATCGCTGCGCACCACGTCGGCAAGGCCGCCGCCGGCAAATTCGAAAACTTGATCGGTTGCGGTGTCGACCGTGTAGGTGTCGTTCGCAGCACCACCGGCGGCGATGTCCGCCCCACTGCCGCCGTTCAGCTGGTCCAGACCGCGACCGCCAAACAGAGCATCTTCACCGGAACCGCCGGCCACAAGGTCATTGCCGCTGGCTCCGATTGCCCAATCGTCGCCATTTGCGCCTAGAAGGGTGTCGACGCCGCTGCCGCCGTTCAGGACATCGTCGCCGTTTTGACCGCGCAAGCTGTCCCTGCCGTCAGCGCCGAAAAGCACATCGTTACCGGAGATCCCACGCAGGTCGTCATCTCCGCCGGCGCCGAAAATGCGGTCATTCAGAAGGCTGCCGGTGAAACTGTCGTCGCCAACACCGCCGGCAAAGGTGGAAACGGCGCCCGAGACGTCAAGCAGTTCGACCTCCGGCAATAGCACGCCGAAGGGAAGCAACTCTGCGGCTTGCAGTGTGTCGACGCCGCTGCCGCCGTCGTAGGTTTCGCCGGCAGCGCCCTCGCCGGAGCCGACCAGAAAGTGGTCGGTACCACTGCCCCCGAAGAGATGGGCGTCGAGACCACTGCCACCGGTGACGTTGTCGTCGCCATTGCCACCGTAGAGGAAGTCGTCGTTACCCGACCCACCGAAGAGGTTGTCGTTGCCTACGCCACCGTAGAAGTAGAGGTCGTTACCGCTGGAGCCGAAGATCACGTCTTCTCCGCCCCGGCCGTGCAGCCAGCCGTCGTTTCCGCTGCCGCCGAAAATCCAGTCATTGGCGTTGCCGCCATAGAACAGGCCGTCATTCTGGTCGTCACCGATAATCGTGTCGACCCCGGCCCCCCCAAAAAAGAAGTAGTCGGAACCGCTGTCACCACGCAGGGTGTCTCCGCCTTCATCGCCATAGAAGAAGAAGTCGTTGCTGTCGTCACCGCGGATGACATCGCTCTGAGTGCCGCCAAATAGAGAAACATCATTGCCTCCGCCGCCGCGGATCGTATCGGTGCCACTGCCGCCGAAGTGCTGCGAATCGGTGCCTGTACCGAGGTAGAGTTTGTCGTCCCCTCGACCGCCATAGAAGAGCCGATCGTTGCCGCTCAGCCCTGAGAGAAGGTCGTTGCCGATCTCTCCGCGGAATTGTGAGTCGTCGCCGTCACCGCCGAAAAGATTATCGTCATCCGATCCGCCGAAGAAGCTGGCATCGTCGCCATCGTCACCCCGGATACGATCGTCGCCGACCCCGCCGAAGAGAAGGGTATCCGCGCCGTCTCCGCCATAGAGCGAGTCGTTTCCGGTTTCCCCGGCGATGAGGCCATCGACGTCTTCGCCCCCGAGAATCGTATCGTCGCCGTCGCGGCCCATGACGGTGTCTTCGCCGCTGAAGGTTCGGATGAAGTCATCCAAGCTCCCGCCAAAGATGGAATCGTTGCCGCTCGTTCCGTTGTAGTTGGCCATCGACCTCGCCCTTCTTGAGAGCTCACCTTTGCGCGTGCTGCGCGGTAGAGCCAATCCGATTGGGGTTGGAGTATTGGCATGAGGGAATGAATCTTCAAGAGCGAATTTGTAAGATTGGAAAGATTTTTCGCATAGCGCTTACCGCCCTCGCTCAGCCGGGAGGAGGTTTTGAAGGCATGACAGTATCCTTTTAACTTATTGATAAATAACAGAAAAATAACTATTCATGTCGCGGTTTCTGATGAAAACGGCGATGATAACGCACAGCCATAATAAACTGCGAAGCTGCTTGATCGGTGTGGTTCGACCATAATCGAATGCGAACGAAGGAGTGTCGAGGCTCCAGGTGCTTGACCTGATCACGAAGCAGCGACCCACAGCCTTGCACGAGGCACGTCTGGTCTGGCCGGTCGTACCACGGCCAGCAAGGGTTAACGGATCGGAATAGATCGAGGGTCGCGGTCAAGCGTGCAGTCTTGTCATTTTCAGAGCCCTTTTGGAAACGCGCGGCACTGATCAAGCGGTAAGACGGGTAACGGTTTAGGCCGTTGACATGGGCGGCAATCGTGGCTCCGGCAGCGCCCCGAAGGACCGACTTGTCACGACCCTTGGGACTGGCCCTTGGGACTGGCCCTTGAGACCGGCCCTTGAGACCGGCCCGTTACGATGTGCTCCGCTTACGAGTCACCCGGCTGCCGGTCTCGCCAGCGGTAATGATGCCCTGGTCCTGACCGACCTCAATCCTGACCGACCTCAATCCTGGCCGACCTCAATCCTGGCGACGTCGTCCTCAGCGCCGATGGACCCTATGCCGACCTGGTGGCCACGGCGGCGGCGACCGGCGAGACCGTCCGCGAGACCGATCACGGCTTCACCGCGGACGGTCGCTATGGGATCGAGACCTTGCGTGTCGCCGACGGCCTGCCGCTCGATCGGGAGGAGATCGAAACTGGAGGCGCTATCCGGCAAGGGTGGCGCCTGCACTTCTTTTGCCCTCTCCGCCGAGGTCGCCGGGTCGCCTCCCTTCCCCGAGGGGGCACTCGACAACAGGGTAGTCATCGCACGCCGCTTCCCATAACTCCCGCAAACCTCTATCCTCCTTAACGCTAATTCAGGTGGCTCGGGTCTGCTCGCACTGTCAGGCGGGTCGCAGGCGGGTCGCAGGCGGGTGGCTGACCAGAGGCCAGAGTTCGATTAGGAAGGAAGACTTTCCAATGACCATACTGACCGGCACCGATGGTCCCGACTCTTTGGTCGGAACCAACAACAAGGACACGATTTTCGGGCTGAGCGCCAACGACACGCTCTATGGCAAGCAAGACAAGGACAGCCTCTACGGGGCGTCGGGCGACGATAGCCTCTACGGCAATGCAGGCTACGATATTCTAGAAGGCGCAGATGGCGACGACACGGCCAAAGGAGGGTCCGGCAAGGACACTTTGACCGGCGGCTCTGGCAGTGATTCACTTTTTGGCGGTGCCAATCCCGATTCCCTCGTCGGTGGATCCGGTGACGATAGGCTCCTTGGCGACGCTGGGTCGGACAGCTACCTCGCCGGTGACCTCGGTCACGATACGCTCAGTGGTGGGTCTGGAAACGATACCTCTCTCTTCGGCGGCAGCGGTGACGACAGTCTGGATGGTGGTCCGTCGGGCGATCGTCGGCTCTATGGCGACAGCGGTGATGACCTCCTGACCGGTGGCAGCGGCGATGATCGCCGCCTCTATGGAGCCGATGGGGACGATCTTGTCTATGGCGACGACGCGCTTGGATCGAGTGGCGGCGCCAGTGACACCTACCTCTTCGGCGGCAGCGGTGACGATCTTGTGGCCGGTCAGGAAGGCAGCGATCGAGGCCTCTATGGTGACACGGGCGACGACCGCCTCTATGGCGGCGACGGCGACGATCGTTCGCTCTACGGCGGTTCAGGTTTCGACTTCATCTACGGTGGGTCCGGAAACGACAGCCTCTATGGCGGTGCGCAGAACGACACGCTGTTCGGGCGCAGCGGCCGGGACAAGCTCTATGGCGGGTCGGCGCGCGACCGACTGTTCGGCGGCAACGGGTACGACCTGGTCAATGGCGAGACATTCGACGGCGGCAGTGGCGACGACATATTCCTGATCTCCCACGTCTCCAGCAAGCCGAACAACGTCGTGCTGCTCAACATCGAAGACTACGTTCTCTACGGCACGAGTGGAAACGACAGCCTTACCGGCACCCGCAACGACGATCTGCTGAGCGGACGAAGCGGTGTCGATACCCTGCGTGGCAAGAGCGGCAATGATCGGCTATATGGCGGTAGTGGCCATGACATCATGAATGGGGCAAGTGGAAATGATGCGGGTAATGGCGGTGATGGGGACGATAGCTTTTATGGCGGCGATGGCAGCGATGTCCTGAACAGGGGCGGTAGCGGGGCCGATCTGATCGATGTGGGGGCCGGGTACGATTATCGTGCCTACGGCGATAGCGGGAATGATGTCCTGAAGTCGGGCAGCGGCCAGAACTATTTTCTCTTCGGTCGGCTGGGCGACGACAGCATCATCGGCGGTTCCGGCACCGATACCTGGTTCTACGGCGGTAGCGGTCAGGACTCCGTTTTCACCGGAGACGCCGATGACGCCTCCCTCTTCGGCGGCAGTAGCGATGATATCCTGGCCGGCGGTGTCGGTGACGATCGCTTTCTGGTCGGCGGCGACGGCGATGACGAGATCAGGGGCGGGCCGGGTACTGACCTCCGCTTGTTCGGCGGCAGTGGCGGCGACCTGATCGACGGCGGCGAGGGTGACGACACCTCCCTGGTGGGTGGCTCGGGCGACGATACGCTGATAGGCGCCAGCGGCACGGACGCCCATCTCTTCGGCGGCGCAGGAAGCGACAGGATTTTCGGTGGACCCGACGGTCAAACCTACTTAGGTACCGCTGTGGGGGCACACTTCTTCGGCGCGAGCGGCAATGACTACATCTACAGTTTCAATGGCGCGGACTACAACCTGCGCGGTGGATCGGGAAGTGACGTCATCCGCAGCAGAGGTGCCGCGGACAGCTCCCTGTTCGGCGGCCGCGGTGCGGATCTCATAGACGCCGGCAGTGGCAGTGACGCCTTCATTTTCGGCCAGGGCGACGATGATGTCATCAATGGAGACAAGGGCAACGATTCCTTCGTCTTCGGCGCTATCGGCGATGACACTCTGATCGGAGAGCAGGGCAACGATACCGGCTTCTTCGGTGGACAGGGACAGGATCTCCTCTACGGATCATCCGGTACGGATCGCTCTTTCTTCGGCGGCGACGATTCCGACATTGTTGACGGCGGAGAGGGCAACGATAGCGATCTCGATGGCGGCAGGGGCGACGACCGACTTTTCGGGGGCAGTGGCCAGGATGGCAATCTTCGCGGCGCACAGGGCGCCGACGAGATCTATGGCGGCGCGTCCGACGACTATCTATTTGGTGGAATAGGCACAGATTCGCTCTTCGGCGATAGCGGGGACGATTCGCTTTTCGGCGATGAATCGGCGGATCGGCTCGACGGTGGCTATGGCGACGATAGTCTTTTCGGTGGCGCCGTTGCCGACACGGGCCTCTATGGCGGTCAGGGTTACGATCTCCTCTACGGCGGCGCTGGAAACGACAGCCTGCTCTATGGTGCCAGTGGCGATGATGTGCTGTTCGGGGGGAGGGGTGAGGACGCGGGCCTCTTCGGTGGCAGTGGCGCCGACACGGTCTTCGCCGGCGTCAATAGCGACAATGGCGTCTACGGCGGGCTGGGCGATGACGATCTTCGCGGACAGGCCGGCGACGATGTCATGCAGGGTGGCAGCGGAAATGACGCTTTGCGTGGCCAGTCGGGCAGAGACACCATCCACGGCAACAGCGGAAACGACACATTCTTTGGCGCGCCCGGTAGAGATCTAGCCTATGGAGATGACGGCCAAGACACCTTGGGCGGCGGGTCCGATAGGGATACCCTTTTCGGGGGGAGCGGCCAGGACGTGCTGAATGGAAGGAGTGGCGTCGATACGGCAAGCGGCGGCAGTGCCAACGACACCTTCTTCGTCGACACCAGCCAGGACCTGGTGTTCGAGGCCGCGGATGGCGGCAGCGAGGATGTCCTACGCTCCGACGCGTCGGACTACACCCTGGGCTCCGGCGCCGAGGGCTTCATCGAGAGGGCTGTTCTCAATGCGGCGGCCGGCACGGCGAAGCTTGCCGGCAACGACTTTGCCAACACCATCCTGGGCAATAGCGTCGACAACGTGCTGCAGGGGAAGAGTGGTGCCGACATTCTGAACGGCCAAGAGGGCTCGGACAGCCTGACCGGCGGCAGCGGCGAAGACACCTTCGTCGTCGATACCGCCAGCGATCAGGTACGAGAGTTCTTCGGCCACGGCGTGGATCTGGTGCGTGCCGAAGTCAGCTATACGCTTCCCAGCGGCAGCGCCCGGGCTTTCGTCGACGACCTCCGTCTGCAAGGCGGTTTCGGCAATATTAACGGAGCCGGAAACGATCTGGACAACACCCTCTCTGGAAACAGTGGCGACAACAGGCTGGCCGGTCTGTCCGGCAGCGACCGGGCGTCGGGCGGTCTGGGTGACGACACCTTGTTCGGAGGCAGTGGCAATGACCGCGTGGATGGTGACAGTGGCAATGACACCATGACGATGCAGAACGGCGATGTTGCCTTCGGCGGCTCCGGCATGGACGCTTTTCGATTCAACGGTTTGGCGCTGGGCAGCGGCGGTTCAGGCGGTCCCATCCTGCGTGATTTCGACGGCGTGCTGGTCAATGCCGCAGACGGCGCGGACAAGATCGTCTACACGACCGGCCTGGAGACCGGTGCCTTCGCCTACATCGGCTCGGCCGCCTTCTCCGGGGCCGGGAACTCCGAAGCGCGCTATGCCGGGACGCGTCAGGTGCAGGTCGATCAGGATGGCGACGGCAGCGTCGATCAGGCCTTCCTGGTCGACGGCGTCACCGCCGCCAATCTGCTGACCGCGACGGACTTCTTGTGGTTGTAGTTGGCTTGACTATTATTTACCCTTGGTATAACCTGGGCGCTTCGCGGGGCTTAGCGGCTGGTCCGGCGCAATCATCATCAGCCACCCCCGCCTAACCACCCCGGTGCTTGAAGCTGTCCCGCCTGAAGGAATAGAGCGCGGCGGGATCGACGGCGATGTCCACCACGGCTGGCTTCCCGCAAGCCAATGCGTCCTCCACTGCGGGGGCGATTCCCGCCAGGTTCTCGACCCGATAGCCTTTGGCGCCGTAGAGCTCCGCCAGCTTGTCGAAGGGCGGACTGGAGACGTCTGCGCCGATGTAGCGGCCGTTGAAGAAGTCGCGCTGATAGGCCTTCTCCGCACCCCAGCAGCCGTTGTTCATGACCAGGGTTACGGTATTGATCCCGTGGTCGACGGCGGTGCTGAGCTCGCTGACGGTCATGCCGAAGCCGCCATCGCCCATCAGGCTGACCACCGGCCGCTCCGGCTCGGCGCATTTCACCCCCAAGCCGCAGGCGAAGGAAAAGCCGACCAGGCCGAAGTCCAGCGGCGTGAAGAGGCTCTTCGGCGTCCAGTAGTTCAGTGCATCGGTTGCCTGCAGGCAAAGCGTGCCGGCGTCCATGGTGATCGCCGCCTCCTTCGGCAGCACCGCGCGCAGGGCCTTGAAGAGTCCGGAGGGTTGGATCGGCGTGGTCTCGAGCGCTTCGGCATCGCGGGTTTCCAGGAATGCCTGGCGTTCCCGCTGGAAGCCGGCGGTCCAGGCCTCCGCGGATGCGCGCCTTTCTATCGCCCCGACAGCCTCGGTCAGTTGGGTGGCCGCAGTGGGTGCATCGGCCCAAATGCCGACCTCGACCGGAAAGAAGCGGCCGATGGCCGTCGGTTCCAGCTCGATCTGGATGATCTTGGCCGCGGCATTGATGTTGTCGTAGCTGTAGAAGGTGGCGTTGAAGCCCAGCCGGGTGCCCAGCGCCAGGATCACGTCGGCCTCCTTCACCAGGCGCGAGGCCACGGCATTGCCGCGCGGCCCCATCTGGCCGGCGTTCAGCGGATGGCCGAAGGGGATGGCATCGCCGTGTCCGGGCGAGGTCACCATTGGGCAGTTCAGCGCTTCGGCAAGCGCGCACGCGGCTTGATGTCCGTCGCTGTTCTTGATGCCGCCGCCGGCGACGATCACCGGCTGGCTGGCCTGCGCCAAGAGCGCGGCTGCTTGGGCGATCTCGCTCGGATGACCCGCCGGCCGCGAGCTGCTGCGATAGCGGCGCGGCGTCTGCATGGCCTGAACCGCCGTCTGCGCCGAGAGCACGTCACGCGGCAGGTTCAGCTGCACCGGGCCGCGGCGCGGCGTCAGCGCCGTCCGGAAGGCCTCGCGAAAGAGCTCCGGCACCCGCTCGGCCGAAGGCGCGGTCCAGGTCTTCTTGGTGACCGGCGCGAAGAGCGCCTGCTGGTCCACCTCCTGGAAGGCATCGCGGTAGACATGGCCGGAGGACAGTGCGCCGGCGATGGAAACGACCGGCGAGAAGGCGGCCTTGGCCTGGCTCAGTCCGGTCACCAGGTTGGTGGCGCCAGGTCCGTTCTGTCCGGCCAGCACCACGCCGGCCTTGCCCGAGGCGCGGGCATAGCCATCGGCCATGTGGGTGCCGCTTCGTTCATCATGTACGCCGATGAAGGAGATGCCTTCGGCATCGTAGAGCGCATCGAACAGCTCCATCGTGGCCGAGCCGATCAGACCGAAGACGTGACGGGTATCCTCGGCCCTCAAGGCCTCGACCGCGGCCTGCCCGCCGCTCATCTCTTTGCTCATCTCATGTCCCTTCTGGGGCGTTGATCTCTGGGGCGTTGATCCTTTTGAGGAAGGCGAGGATGGGGCCGGTGAAGGCGGCCGGGTCTTCCATCATACCCAGATGCTGCAAGCGCGGGACGACGATCAGCTCCGCGCCTTGGATTTCCTTGGCGATCGCTTGCGACATCGCCGGCGTACTACCGCTGTCGTTTTCGCAGGTCATGATCAGGCTGGGGACGGCGATCGGCGGTCTCGGGTCGATCAGCTCGCGCACGCCGTTGGCCAGGACCCAGGCGCTCTGGGCATAGCTTTCCGGGTCGACCTGCTCGCGCCAGGCTCTGAGCTTGGCGGGGCCCGGCCCGGCGTCCCGATAGCCCGGCGTGAACCAGCGTTTCAGCGCTGCGTCGAAGGTGGAGAAGGCGCCCTGGTTGCGTACCGAAAGCGCGCGCTCCTCGACCAGCTGCTGGGCTGCCTCGCCGCGTTCGTGCGGCGAGTTCAGCACCACGAGAGAGGCCGTCTTGTCGGGATGATCCATCGCAAAGCGGCGATTGATCATACCGCCGATGGAAAACCCGATGAGATGCGCGCGCTCGATCTCCAGGGATCTCAGCAACCTTGCGATCTGATCGGCAAAGAGCGCCAGGGTAACTTTTGCCGGTGCCGCCGTGCTCTCGCCGTGCCCATAGAGGTCATAGTTGATGACCCGGTAGCCGGCAAAAGCCGGCAGGTGCTGGTCCCAGATCCGGCGCGAGGCGCCCAGACCGTGGACCAAGACCAGAACCGGCGCGCCTTCCGGGCCCAGCACCTCATAGGCCGTACCGTCTTCCCCGCGACCGAGCATCATTGGAACGCGGGCATGACGTCTTTGATGAAGAGGTCGAGCGAGCGCTTCTGCCGCTCCAGATCGAGACCCATCGAGGCGTAGTAGACGAAGGCATCGACGCCCAGGGCCTCATAGCGCTTCAGCTTGGCAATCGCGGTTTCCGGCGATCCGAACAGCAGGTTCTCCTCCAGCATCGCCGGATCGACGCGCAGGTTGCCCTCCATCTCTTCCAGGCGGATGTCCTCCGGAAAGCCGTTGATGACGTCGCCCTTCTGCATCATTAGATTACCGAACTTGCTCAAGGCCACGCGCAGTGCCGCCAAGGCTGCGGCGCGATCTTCTTCGTTATCGTAGATCGCGGTGTGCCGCATCAAAGCGAAGGTGCCGTCCCAAGATCCCGCCTTGGCGATGCTGTCGTCCAGCTGCTGCTTGTACTTCTCGGCCTCCGCCATCGGCAGGGTCAGCGGCCAGCAGAGGATGTTGCAGGCCTTGGCGACCGCATAGTCGAAGGTGACGGGAGAGCGTGCTGCGACCCACATCGGCACCTCGTCCTGCAGTGGCTTGGGGCAGGCGGTGGCCTTGGGGAACTGCCAGTAGGTGCCCTGGTGCACGACGTCGCCCTTCCACAGGTCGCGGACCAGCGGCAGCATCTCCTGCATATAGCGATAGCTGTCCTTCTGCTGCAGGCCCGGGTGCATGCGGTCGAACTCTCTTTGATAGGCACCGGAGCCCAAGCCCAGGTCGAGCCGTCCGCCGGAGAGCAGATCCAGCATCGCAGCCTCGCCGGCAAGATTGATGGGGTGCCAGTAGGCGGCATTGGCGACCGCACAGCCCAGGCGGATCTTCTCCGTGTGATCGGCCCACCAGGTCATGATCTGGAAGGGGTTGGGGGCGATGGTCATTTCCAAGGCGTGATGTTCGGCCGCCCAGGCGATTTCGAAGCCGGCGCGGTCTGCGGTTTTCACCATCTCAAGCGTGTGATCGCGCACCGCACAGATATCCCAGCTCTCGTCCATGCGCTCCAGATTGATTGCCAGATGAAACTTCATGAGCACTACCTCGGTTCGAAGGGGTTGGCGAGCGGGTCGTCGGACATGTTCATCCAGACGGTCTTGGGCTTGCTGTAGTCGTAGAGCGCCTGCAGGCCGCTCTCGCGTCCATAGCCGCTGTCTTTCATGCCGCCGGCCGGCGCGATCGGGCTGATGACGCGGTAGGTGTTGATCCACACGATGCCGGCCTTGATTCGCTTCGACATCCGAAGCGAGCGGGCGGAATCCCGGGTGAAGATGCCGGCAGCCAGCCCGTGCTTGCTGTCGTTGGCGAGCGCCAGGACCTCTTCCTCCGTCTTGAAGCGCTGCACGGCCAGGACCGGTCCGAAAAGTTCGGTATCGACCAGGGTCATGTCCTGGTGCGGGCAGTCGATGATGGTGGGCTCGTAGTATAGACCTTTGCCCTCGCGTGCCTTGCCGCCGCACAGCACCTGTCCGCCCTCGTCGAACGCCAGCGCCACCTGGCGCTCGATATGCGCCAGCTGATCGCGGGTGCACAGCGGACCCATCTGGGTCTCTTCGGCCTGTGGATCGCCGATGCGGATTGTCTTTGCAATGCCAACCAGCTTCTCCAGGAAGGCATCGGCAATGCCCTCTTGCAGGTAGAGGCGCGAGCCGGCAACGCAGCTCTGTCCGGCGGCGGCAAAGATAGCGGCGATGCTGCCATTGACCGCGCTTTCCAGGTTGGCATCGTCGAAGACGATGAAGGGCGACTTGCCGCCAAGCTCCAGCACGAGGTGGGCAAAGTTCTCGGCCGAGTTGCGGACGATGTGGCGGGCAGCTGCCGGACCGCCGGTAAAGGCGATCTTGGCGACCAGCGGGTGGGTGGTCAGCGCCTTGCCGCAGGGATCGGCATGCCCGGTCAGAATGTTGACCACGCCGTCCGGAATTCCTGCCTCCGCCACCAGCTTGCCGAACGCCAGCAGCGTTGCCGGTGCATGCTCGGAGACCTTCAGCACGATGGTGTTGCCGGCGGCCAGCGCCGGGCCGATCTTCACCGCGCTCAAGAACATCTGACTGTTCCAGGGGACCACCGCGGCCACCACACCCAGCGGCTCGCGATCGGTAAAGACGAACATGTCCGGCTTGTCGATCGGCAGGGTCTCGCCGCTGATCTTGTCGGCCGCGCCGGCGAAGAAATGCAGGTACTCGGCGATGTAGGTCGCCTGCCAGGCGGTCTCCTTGAACATCTTGCCGGTGTCGCGCGTCTCCAGACGACCCAGTTTCTCGGAATTGGCGGCCAGGAGATCGGCGAGCCGTCGCAGTGCCTTGCCGCGCTCGGTTGCCGTCGTCCGTCCCCAGGGGCCGTCGAGCGCCGCCGCGGCTGCTTTAACCGCGCGATCGACATCGTCGCTTGTCGCATCGGGAAAGCGGGCCCAGACTTCGCCGTCGGCCGGGTTGATGCTGTCGAAGGTCGCCCCGTCGGCGGCCTCGACCCACTGACCGTCGATCAGCATTTGGAAGCTTTCGATCATGAGCGGGACTCGCTGCAGGAGATCTGGCCGTAGCGCCCGGCCAGGTATGTCAGCGGCAGATCGGCGCCCTGGTCGACCTCGTTCACCACGCCGATGCAGACCTGGTGCGTGCCCGCCGGCACAGCCTGGCTGAGCGTGCACATGAGGGAGGTGGCGCCGTCCAGATGCGGGACGCTACCCGACACCGGCATACCGTCGAAGCGGTCCAAGACCTGGCTGTCGTGCCGTCCGGCAAAGCGATCGGCGATGCCGGTCGCACCGGCCGGCAGGATGTTGACCCGGAAGACGCCGTTCTCCTGCACCTGCTGGGCAATCCGCGAGCCTGCGTTCAAGCAGACCAGCACCATCGGCGGATCGGCAGAGACCGAGCAGAAGGCCGACACGGTGGCACCATGCCGTCCGGCCGCGCCGTCCGTGGTCACCACGCAGACGCTGCTTGCCACACAGCGCATTGCCTGAATGAAGTCATCTCGCTTTGCTGCCTGCTGTCCCATGGAATTCTCTCCTTCTGCAAAGACGATATAGGAGCGAAAATTCTATTGAACAGCGAATTATATTGGACAGAATCTGCGGAATATCCGAATTTAGAGACCATGAACATCACCGAGTTGCAGACCTTCCTGGCAATCATCGAGTGCGGCAGCCTGGTTCGGGCCTCGCGCCGACTAAACGTAACCCAGTCCACCGTCACCGCCCGCCTAAAGACGCTGGAAGAGGGTTTGGGTCAAAGCCTGGTCAACCGGCAGAAGTCGGGCGTGACCCTGACCCCGGCAGGGGTCCGCTTGCTGCGCTATGCGACGACCATCACCGATCTGTGGCGCCAGGCGCGCCAAGAGACATCTCTGCCCAACGGCCTGAACTCGGTCTGCAACATTGCCTGCGAGACCGACCTCTGGCCGGGTCTGGGCGAGCGCTTTTTCGCCACCCTGCGCGACCGCCATCCAGATGTCGGCATCTCGGTCTGGACGGGTAGCCAGGCAGAGGTGGCCGGCTGGATGGCGCGCGGTCTCTCCGATTTGGCCTTCACCTATCGCCCGGCGGCCGTCGGCGGGCTGGAGCAGATCGAGCTGCCATCGGATGAACTGGTGCTGGTTTCCACCGATCCGGACAGCCCGATGCGTTTCGACCCCGGCTATGTCTTCGTCGAGGCGGGGGAGGAATATGGCCGCGACCACGCCATAGCCTATGCCGACGCCTCTACCCCGCGGCTCAGCTTCGGCAATGCCTGTCTGGGCCTGCAACACTTGGAGACGGCCGGCGGCACCGCCTACCTGCCGCTGCGCCTCTCCCGGCCTGGCCTCGAGCGAGGCTTCTTCTACCGGATCGAGGCGCCCGTCTTCACACGCCGCGTCTTTCTCACCGCCAACGCAACAGCGCTGAAAGCATGGACCTGGATGGATGCTTGCCTCGCCTCGGCCCTGGAGGAGGCTGCCCAAACCGGGTCATAAGCCGCCTTCTTGAAGAACACTGCAATTCTGCGGGTGTGCCGCCGGGGATCGGCGACTCCATCGTGCGATCACCCTTCTATTTGATCCGCCCATTTGATCCGCTTGTTCAACGCTTGGTGGCTTCCGGCTCCACAGGCAAACAGTGGCCACGCGCGCAGTTTGCCGAGTGTGACATCTTCGACCTTTGGACTGCAATTTCTTGTAAAAAAAGGTTCACAGACCAGTCAATCTGCCTAGAGTGCGTTTAGGAAGGATGTGAAGACGAGAACACTGGCGCCGACGGGTCGAAAAGGCCCGATCAAGAACATTAGGCTCATCGACTCCTTCCGAAGACAGGGGCCTGGTTCAGATAACAAGGGAGAAGAGAATGGCTGAAGTCTCCATCATCGGCTTCGACGGCAGCGAGGCAGCTAAGAGATCAGTGGAGTATGGCATAAATCGTTCGAAGTTCACGGGCGCGCATCTGCACATCGTCTATGTGCTGGAATGGTCGCCCTTCAGCTTCCAAACACCGGAAGAACTGGCGGAGCGGCACAAGCGCCGTGAGCAGGAACTGGATCGGGCGCGCAGCGTGGTTCAGCCGGTCCTGGATCGCATCAAGGCAGAAGGCATCGAGGTCACAAGCCAGGTCACCCACGGTAACGCACGCGATTTGCTGTGCGATGCTGCCGTGGAACATAAGGCCTCGCAGATCATCATCGGGCGTACCGGCGATTCCAAATGGGCGCAACGCCTGCTTGGCAGCCTGGCAAACGGCCTGGCCCAGATTGCGCCGGTACCGGTCACGATCGTGCCCTAGGCGCAACCCAGACCAAGAACCAAAACGACAAAACGCTCGGACAGGAGTTTCACTCATGTGGAAACGTTTCTTGGTAGCAGTCACCTTGCTGCCCTTTATGTCGTCCCTAGCCTATGCGCAGGACGGTGGCCTCGATGCGGCCATCAGCGACATCGTCGGCCCGATCGTCAACCCGATCGTCAGCCTGGTCTTCTATTCGGTGCCGGTTTTCGGTACTGACTTCCCGCTGATCGTCGGTTGGCTGGTCATCGCGGCCGTGGTCTTCACCTTTTACTTTGGCTTCATCCAATTTCGCGGCTTCAAGCATTCGATTTCGCTGGTGCGCGGCGACTATCTCGATCCCAAGGATGCCGGTGAAGTCACGCCCTTCCAGGCTCTGGCCACCGCGCTTTCCGGTACGGTCGGGCTCGGCAACATTGCCGGCGTGGGCGTTGCCCTCTACCTCGGCGGACCGGGTGCAACCTTCTGGATGATCCTCGCCGGCCTTCTGGGTATGGCCTCGAAGTTCACCGAGTGCATTCTGGGTGTGCATTATCGCAACGAGTACAAGGACGGCACCGTGTCCGGTGGCCCGATGTACTATCTCTCCAAGGGTCTGTCGGAAGACGGCAAGGCCAAGCTTGGCAAGGTGCTCGCGATCTTCTTCTCGATCTGCTGCATCGGCGGTGCGCTTGGCGGCGGCAACATGTTCCAGGCAAACCAGTCCTTCGCACAGATTTCCAGCATCCTGCCCTTCTTCGAGGGCAAGGGCTGGCTCTTCGGTTTGATCATGGCCGCCGTCGTTGGCATCGTGATCATCGGCGGCATCAAGTCGATCGCCAAGGTTACCGAGAAAGTCGTGCCCGGCATGGCGGTCCTCTATGTCGGTACAGCCCTGATCATCATCTTGATCAACATCGGCGAAGTCCCCGCCGCGTTCGGTTCCATCATCACCGGCGCCTTCTCGCCGGAGGCGGTTGCGGGCGGCGCGGTCGGCGCCCTGATCCAGGGCTTCAAGCGTGCTGCTTTCTCGAACGAAGCCGGCATCGGATCGGCCTCCATCGCCCACTCGGCGGTGCAGACCAAGCATCCGGTAACCGAGGGCTACGTCGCCCTGCTGGAGCCCTTCATCGATACCGTGGTGATCTGCACCATGACCTCGCTGGTGATCGTCATCACCGGTGCCTGGGTGCCGGATTCCGGCATAACCGGTATCGCGCTGACCTCCAAGGCCTTCGAGACCAACTTCTCCGGCTTCGGCTATCCCCTGGCCATCGCCGCGGTGTTGTTCGCCTTTTCCACCATGCTCTCCTGGTCCTACTACGGCCTCAAGGCCTGGACCTATCTCTTCGGTGAGGGCAAATCGAAGGAACTGGTCTTCAAGGCGATCTTCTGTCTCTTCGTCATCATCGGCGCGTCCATGAGCCTGGGTCCGGTGATCGACTTCTCCGACGCGATGATCTTCGCCATGGCAATTGCCAACATCATCGGCCTCTACATGCTGATGCCGAAGGTCAAGGTCCTGCTGAAGGACTATCAGGCCAAACTGGCCAGCGGCGAGATCAAGAAGATCAAGAAGACCAGGAACGCCTAAGGGAGTCCTCTCTCATTGGGGAACGACGAAGGGGCGGTGGGTTTCACTCACCGCCCCTCGTTTATTCTGGCCTTCTGTTGGGTGCCCGTTAGACCAAGATGATCGCAGATCGAAACGACCCGCGGTCTGAATCTTGGTCTACTTTCAAACAAGTAGAGCGCGATCAGTTGGAATCACCTGTTCGCGAGACTCTGCTCTATGTTTCAATCCTGCTATAGCAGATCAGTCTTTATAGTTCTCGTGCGTCAGGACAACGTAGAGTTTGCGCACCGGTGCCTTCACGTCCCAGGTGCAGTGGCAGCCGCGCGGCATGATAAAGCTGTCGCCTGCCTTGTAGGTCTCGACGCCGCCGGCATCGTCGATGACGTCGATGTGCCCCTCCAGCAGATAGACGAACTCGTCATAGGGTGCGCCCTCGATGCGGTGGCGATTGACCTCACACTCCCAGACCCCACCGTCCAGCTGACCGGTCTGATCCTGATAGAAGCTGCGCCCGCGCTCGTTCGGGGTGCCGCTTTCCAAGGTCTCGGTCGGGATATAGTCCGTCGGCTCCATGCCGGGAACGCCGGGGCCGGTCGGTAGTCGGATACACTTGCTGCCCATCTTTTTGTCTCCTCTCTCTAGGCGGTGTGGACGAAATGACTCATGTAGAGGGGATTCCTCGGATCGGAGGAATTGTGATTCGTAAGGAGCCGATGCTCATTGGAGGGATCGGCGATGTCAACACAGATGACGGAAGCAGACTGGGAGATTGCAGTG
>JAVJSY010000101.1:0-55835 GCA_040219175.1 Kiloniellales bacterium | reverse complement strand
GGTGGGACCGGGCGCCTCTCGATCTTTTTCTAGTGGTGCAGCCCAGAGGGATGCTTCCCATCCGTCTGGGTAAGTTGCCCTACCAGATCAACAAGTTAGTGGGCCGATGCGCCGAACGCTTGGGATCCAAGCGTTCGGATCAAACCATTGGCGGTGCTCGCGTAGCGCTATAACTTGAGCGAGCGGACGCAGTACAGCTGGCGCAAGCCGATGCGATAAGCCGAGAGGACCGCATGAAACCCATTTCCGCGGACGACCGACGGGTCGCCAACATCAAGACCGACCGCTTCGAGCCCTTCCTGACCAAAGACGGTCAGGCCGACGGCGAGGTCCTTCAGGTCAATGGCGGACGCAGAGGCTATGGTTTTCACGTCTATCGTATGGCGCCGGGGCAAACCACGGTCGCGCACACGCACCTGGGCGACGAGGAATTCCTGCTGATCGAAGGCGACCTCGTCGACCATGACGGCTATCGCTACCAGCCGGGCGATCTGGTCTGCCTCAAGTCCGGCACCGAACACCATTCCTTTTCCGAGACCGGCTGCCTGCTCGCCGTCCATCTTCCCGACGCCGACGGCATCTAGTCCGCCTTGAGAAACGCTCAAGCGTTTCTCAGGGCGGACGAAGCAAGCTTGGCGTCGCAGAGCGTGGCTCTAGACACCGACGCGATCCGCACCGGACCTCCCCTTCTGCCCCGACAAGCCGAGCAAGAACCAGACCAAGGTCGCAACTCCAATAAGGGCAAGGCTGCCGAAACCCACGCCATAGGCCTCGAGAGGATAGTGGATGCCGTCCGGCCGGTCCCAGAGGTCCAGCACCCAGCCCAGGCTTGCCTGGATCGCGAAGCTGCCCAGGACCACCAACAGGTTGACCGCCGTGTTGGCCCGACCGGCCATCTCGCTCTCGAAGGACTGGGCCAGCGCCACGTAGGAGAGCGAGAGCGGATTGATCAGGAAGCCGACCAGCACCCAGAGCGGCAAGGCGAACTTGACGAAGCCGAGCGCGAGCGCGGCCAGGATCACCAGAAAGACCGCTGCCAGTAGACCGACCAGCCCCAGGAGCGACAGCCCGAAGCGTGCGGCCAGCGCGGCCATTGGCCCGCAAGCGATCGAACCCACCAGCAGGCCGAGTGCGATGGCCGAGAGGTGCAGCGCGACCGCGTCCTGGCCAAGACCGGCGACATCGGAGAGCCAGAGCCCGGCCCAGAGGCCCTGCAGGGCGAAGCCGGTGCCGCAGGTGAAGATCGCCAGCGGCACGACCCGCCAGAACAGCGGCGTCCGATAGACCAGCGCCAGTCCCGCCAGCAGACTCGACCAGCTTGTTCGCACCTGCCGCTTGCGGTCAGGTAGCACCAGAAGCACCAGCAGCGCCACCAGCACGGTGAGCGCTGCCAGCAGCAGGAAGCTGTTGCGCCAGCCAATCCACTGGATCGTCGCCTCGACCGGCGCACCCGCCAGGACTGCGCCCAGACCGCCGAAAGCCATCAGGAAGCCCATCGCCATCGGCACGCGCTGCGGAGGCAGCCAGATGATGAAGCTGGCAAAGCTGCTCATCAGACTGACCGCAACGCCGGCGCCGATGAGCGCGCGCCCCAGCATCAAGAGCCCCAGGTCATCTGCCAGCGCAAAGATCACTGCCCCCAGGGCGGCGACCAGCAGGTTGATCCCCTGCACCCAGCGCACACCGTAACGGTCGATTAACAGTCCCAGCGGCACCTGCATCAGTGCGAAGGCGAAGAGGTAGCTCGAGGTTAGCACCCCCAGCGCCGAAGCGTCGAAGCCGAACGCCTCCATCAGATGGGGAGCCAACGCCGCGTTGATCGTCCGATACAGATAGGATAGAAGATAACCAAGAGAAAGTGGCACAAAGATTGTCAAAATGAACGATACGACTGATATAGAAACAGTTTTTTCCATTATATCACCCCACTCCAACAAACATTATCTGCTTAATACGCAGTATCCGCAAAATTTCTGGAATTATTATTGTACCACACGACGCTTTCAGCTAAGAAAACCCCATCGAGAAAAGCGAGTGCGGCCC
The DNA here is from genome assembly GCA_040219175.1 of Kiloniellales bacterium. Taxonomy (GTDB): domain Bacteria; phylum Pseudomonadota; class Alphaproteobacteria; order Kiloniellales; family JACOMY01; genus JACOMY01. The sequence continues at coordinate 53,792 of JAVJSY010000101.1, read as the reverse complement.
ACCGCGGCAGCGCAGCAGCCCCGTTCTAGTTGGAGGACCAAAATGACAGAGAGCCGACTTCACTCCCCCTACAGCCTGCGCGGCTTGACCTTGCGCAACCGAGCGGTCCTGGCTCCGATGCAAATGTATGGGGCGGTGGAGGGCGTACCGCAGTCCTGGCACCACCATCACCTGGCGAAGTTTGCGATCGGTGGCTTCGGCCTGGTCTTCACCGAGGCCCTGGCGGTTGAACGGCGCGGGCGCAACACCTACGGCGACATGGGGGTCTGGTCGGACCAGCATGTGCCGGGTCTGAAGGCCCTGGCGGACACCATTCGCGAGTCGGGTGCGGTACCGGCCGCCCAGCTCTGGCACGCCGGACCTAAGGCCTCGCGCCAGCGCCCCTGGGAGGGCTACGGCCCGCTTGGCGAAGCCGAGGCCGCGCGCGGAGAGACGCCCTGGCAGCCAGTGGCGCCGGTTCCGGAAGCAAAGGTCGAGGGCTGGCACCAACCGAAAGCGCTTAGCGAGGCGGAGGCAATGGAGGTGGCTGCGGCCTTCGGCGAGGGCGCACGCCGGTGCCTGGAAGCCGGCTACGAGTTGCTCGAGGTGCACGCCGGTCACGGCTACCTGGTGCACTCCTTCTACTCGCCCCTCGGCAACGACCGCAGCGACGGCTTTGGCGGCGGCCGAGAGGGCCACATGCGCTTCCCGATCGAGGTGGCCAAGGCGATTCGCCGCCACTGGCCGGATGACAAGCCGCTGATTTTCCGCCTCTCTTGCGTCGATGACCACGAGGAGAAGCACGGCTGGAGCATCGAGGACAGCATCGTGCTGGCCGGCCGTCTGCGCGAGGTGGGGGTGGACATGATTGACTGCACCTCGGGCGGCGTCGGCGCACCGCCGACCCTGAAGACCGCGGTGCGCCCGCACGGCTTCCAGGTGCCCTATGCGGAGCGCATCCGACGCGAGATCGACATGCCGACCATGGCGGTCGGCCTGATCCGTCACGCCGCCCACGCCGAGTCGATCCTGGCCGAGGGACAGGCCGACCTGATCTGCATCGCCCGCGAGGCCCTCTTCAACCCGCAATGGCCGCTGCAAGCTGCGCTGGATCTGGAAGGAGACGAAGGCTATCGCCACTGGCCGCCGCAGTATGGCTGGTGGCTGCAGCGGCGGGCGCGCTACCTGGAGCGGCAGGATCGCCAGGCGAACTGACCACCCTGCAGAGGCCTCGACCAAATCAGAAGCGGTCATGACGGAAGGGGGTGAGGTCGATCTCTGGCCTCTCACCCGACACGGCCTGGGCCACCAGCTTGCCGGTGATGGCGCCAAGGGTGATGCCCAGGTGCGCGTGGCCGAAGGCCAGCACCAGACCGGGCAGGCCCGCCACCGGCCCGATCACCGGCAAGGAATCGGGCAGCGACGGACGAAAACCCATCCAGGTCTCCGCGTCGCGCTCGTCGAGGTCCTGGAGATAGCGGCGCGCCCGGCGCAGGATCGCCTCGGGCCGACGGGGGTCGGGCGGCCGTGACAGCCCGGCCATCTCCACCGTCCCGGCGAGCCTCAAGCCACCATCCATCGGAGTGAGGTAGAAGGCGCCCTCACCGGTCGAGACCGGTAGTGGGATCTCAGGCCGCGCGTACGGCAGCATGACGTGATAGCCGCGCTCGGTATCCAGTGGGATCGGCAAGCCCAGGCCACGCAGCAGTCGAGTCGACCAGGCGCCGGCCGCGACCACCACCTGGTCGGCCTCGAATGCGGCCTCGGCCCCGTCGGCGCTGCGTCCGATCACGCCCCAGCGCTCGCCAATGCGCCGCTCCAGGCGCTCCACCGCAACCCGCTGGCTGCTGCCGCCGATCTCGAGATAGCGGCTGTGCAGTGCCGTGGTCAACGCCAGAGGGTCTCGGAAGTAGCCGAGGTCGGGTCGGAACAGGCCACCGGCGAAGACCGGCGCCAGGCCTTTGGCGAACTGCGGAATCTCGTAGGCGGCGACATCCTGGACGCTGGAGCCGAGCGTTCGGCGGAAGTCGGCGTCGCGCCGCGCATCGGCGAAGGAGGCCTCGGTCTCGAAGACCTGCAACGCACCGGTGGAGCGTAGCAGGTCATCCGCCCCGGCATCGGCCAGCAAGGGCTCGTAGGCGCTGCGGGCGGACAGCAGCAGGCTCGCCATCGCCCGCGTGTTGCGCTCGTAGATCTCACGCCGGCTGCAGCGCAGGAAGTGGTAGAGCCAAGGCAACAGCCGCGGCAGATATCCCAACCGGATCGCCAGCGGCGCCTCGGGATCGAGCAGGTAGCCGGGGATCTTGCCTAGCACGCCGGGGGCGGCCACCGGAGCGACGATGTCGTTGGCCAGGATACCGGCGTTGCCGTAGGAGCAGGCGGTACCGGGATCGCGCTGGTCCAGTAGGATGGTCTCCCAGCCCCGCTGACGCAGCTGGAGAGCGGTCGAGACACCGACGATACCGGCACCGATGACCACGACGCCACCCCGCGCGCAATCGGACATGGTCCCTCTCCTACATCAGGCTGGGCAGGACCAGGACCAACTGGGGTACCAGTGTGAAGATCCCGATGGCCGCCGTCATCACCAGCCAGAAAGGCAAGGTCGCCCGTGCGGCCTCGGTCAGACTGACCTCGCCGCGCGTCACTGCGACCAGGACGTATAGGTTGAGGCCCACAGGCGGGGTCAGCATGCCGATCTCGATCAGCAAGGTGATCATCACTCCCAGCCAGACCGGGTCGAAGCCCAACGCGGTCAGGACCGGGAAGACCACAGGAAGTGTCATCAGCATCAGCGAGATGCCATCGAAAAAGCAGCCGAGCACGATGTAGAGGGCCACGACCAGGGCGAAGATCAGGTAGCGCGAGATCTCCAGGTGACCGATAGCGGTCATCACCTGAGAGGGCACGCCCAGGATAGAGATACCCTGCGCCAGGATCAGTGCGCCGATCAGGACCACGCCGAGCATACCAAAGACCACGATGGAGTCCTTCAGCGCCCCGAAGAGCTTCCGCGGGGTGAGGTCGCCCCACACGAAGCCGATCACGATCGAGGTGATCACCCCCAAGCTGGCGGCCTCGGTCGGCGTGGCTATTCCAAGGTAGATGGTGCCGAGCACGGCGAAAATCAGGAAGGCAATCGGCCAGATCCGGACCAGGCCCAGCATGATTTCGCCGATCGCACGCTTGTTTGGATCGCTTGGCGTGTACTCCGGATGGCGGAAGGCATTGACCAGGATGACGCCCATGAAGGCGGCCGAGAGGATCAGGCCCGGCAGGATCCCGGCCAGGAAAAGCTTTCCGATCGAGACGCCCTGCGTCGCACCGTAGATCAGCAGCGCCAGGCTGGGTGGGATCAACAGGCCCAGGGTGCCGCCAGCGGCCAAGGTACCGACCACGAAGGCCCGATCATAGCCGCGCTTCCTGAGTTCCGGGTAGGCCACCGAGCCTACCGCGGCGGCGGTCGAGGTGCTGGCGCCGCTCACTGCGCCGAAGAGTGTGCAGACGAAAATGTTGGTGTGCAGTAGCCCGCCCGGCACCCGCCGGAACAGCGGCGAGGCAGCGCCGTAAAGGCGGCCGCTGATACCACTGGCCAGCAGGATCTCGCCCATGATGATGAACATCGGGATGGCGCTTAGAAGGAAATCGTTGAAGACGTTCCAGACCGTTGTGATGGCCAGAGACATGGCATCGCCGGCGAGGAAGTGCAGGATGAAGAGTCCGGTCAGACCGAGACCGACACCGACCGGGATGCCGCTGAGACCGGTCAGAAGGACGCCGATAGCCAGTGCGAGCCAGACCATTGCCTAGACCAGTCCGCCGGTGCTGCGCGTGAGTTTGTTCATCCTGCTACTCCGAAAGCGTTTCTTCGAGGCGCTCCTGCCGCTCGCCCACCTCGACGCCGAAAGGCGCGAAGGCCGTCTTCACCAAGACAACGAGGGCGGTCAGGAAGCTGGAGAGCGGCAGCAGGGCCATCCAGGGCCCCACTGGCAGCTGCGCGACGTCGGTGCGCGCACTGATGGCGAAGGAGAAGGCGGCAAAATCGAAGCTGAGCCAGCCGAGCAGCAGGAAGAAGACGATGATACCCAGGTTGGAGAAGAACTGCACGCCGCTCCGCCAGCGCGGCGACAGGCGCTCGACGACCATCGCCACCTTGATGTTGCGATCCCCAGCGAAGAGATAGGGGATCGCGAGAAAGACCACGGCCGAGAAGAAGAGGCCGACGATCTCGTCGGTGAAGGGAAGCGGGGAGTGGAAGACATAGCGCAGCGCCACGGCAACGAAGACGATCGTCGACATCACCGCCCCGATCAGCGCCGCCGCGTAGAGCGACAGCTTGGTCAACCAGGTCACTGCCCAGGCGACGGCTTTCATGCTTCCCCTTCCCCTTCAGGTACCCTTGGAGGTGCGGCGGCGCCCCATCGGCCGCCGCCGCCGCCCGCCACTCAGTTGCCGAGCACCTCTGAGACCCTCTTCTGGTTGGTCGCCAGCGGCTCACCCAGATTGGCCGCGTTCTCTTCCCAAACGGCGATCGCCGCCGCGGTGAAGGCCTCCTGGTCGGCGACCGGGAAGTCCGCGCCCTTCTTGCCGCCGGCCGCGTCGTACTTCTCGCCCTCGGCAAGCTCGTAGTTGCCGGCGAGGAATGCCTCGGCCAGTTCGGCGGAGAGATTGGCGGACTCTTCCAGCATGACTGCCTGCACGTCGGCCGGCAGTTCGTCCCAGGCCTTCTGCGAGACGATCAGCGGGATCGGCACCGCATAGGCGGAAAGGAAGGACCAGTAGGGCGTCACTTCCTGCAGCGACAGCGTGTTGGCCGCACCCGGATAGTAGGTGGCGCAGTCGACCACGCCGGTCTGAAGAGCGACGTACATGTCGTTCTGCGGGATGATGGTCGCCGCGACGTCGAGCTTCGCGAAGGTGTCGGACAGGGTCTTGCCCCAGACGCGCAGCTTCTTCTCGCGCAATGCCTCCAGCGACTCCACCGGATCCTTGCAGTAGATATTGATGGTCTTGTCCGGCGAGATGAAGGTCGAGAGGTACTTGATGCCCCACTTCTTGAAGGCGGTGGTGTAGATGTCGTCCAGCAAAGGCTTCACCGCCACGATGTCCTCGGCCGTGCCAAGCACGCCCTCGGGCAGGGAGTAGGCCAACTCGGGCGCATCGCGCGAGACGTAGCCCGGATAGAGCATGGTCGCCTGGATGACGTTGCCGGGCGGCAGGATGCGCAGCATATCGGCGTCCTTCACGCCGAGCGCGCCGCCGGGAAACATCTTGATCTCGAACTTGTCGCCGGTGCGCTCGTTGACGCGCTTGACGAATTCGCTGGCCTCGACCACCTCCTGGCGGGTCGGGACCCAGACCAGGTGCATCTTCCACTCGATCTCTGCCGCCGCAGAGGGACGATCCATCGCTGTACCCAGCAAGAGACCGGCCGCGCCCACCAGCGATAGAGCTGCTTTCGTCACGTTCATCGCAAAGTCCTCTTCTCCACATGTTCCGACCTGGCCTTCGCCCGGCCGCTTGGTCGTCCGACGGTATCGAAATCTCTCACGCCACCGCCGGCGTGTTGGGTTTTCGGCTCCGAGGCCGGTCGCCCCCCTAGGCTGCAGCATGATGGCAGCCAAGGCGGTTCCCGGCCGGCTTCGCCAACCCCTTACTCAAAGCCGTAGGCTTCAGCTGCCGCCTTCGCGGTCACCTTGCCATTCTCGATGTCGGCGCGAACCTCATTGCGCGGTCGCTTCTTCGGGTCGCCGAAGCCACCGCCGCCGGCAGTGCGTATGATCAGTCGGTCGCCGGCCAGCATGCGCGCGACCTCCTTGGAGGGAATGCTGTGCACGCTACCGTCGCCGCGGACGATCTCGGCGGAGGCTGCACCGCCCGCCTCGCCCGCTTCCGATCCCGCTGCCCGGCAGAAGTGCCGCTCGCCGCGGTAAGTAATGGTCATCTCGCCTTCCAGGATCTCATACTCCAGCCAGGCCCCCAGCCCGCCGCGCCGTTCTCCGGCTCCACCGGAATCGGGCGCCAACGACGCGCGGTGCACCCGGATCGGGGCCTCCAGCTCCAGCGCCTCGGCCGGGATGTTCATGCAGTTGGTGGCGTCGGTCTCGATCACGTCGACGCCGTCCCTCGACTTCGCCGCACCGCTGCCGCCGATCAGGATTTGCGAGGTAACGAAGCCTCGACCGTCGGCGCGGCGGCCACCGAAGTGCAGGATCACCTCTTCGCCACCGGGATCAGCCGGCACCTGCTCTGGCACCGCCTTGCGCAGCGCGCCCAGCACGACGCTGGTCACCCGCTTGATCGTCGAAGTGCGGCAGCCGACCGGTGCCGGCTCATTGGGATTGACAATGCTACCGGGCGGCAAGCGCAGCGCGATCGGTCGGAAGCAGCCGCCATTGTTGGGGATCAGCTGGTCTGGGTCGGTCACCGCCCGCAAGGCGAAGCAGGCAGCGGCCAGCGAGCCGGAGGGGACACAGTTGAAGGGGCCGCGCACCTGCGGGCTACTACCCTCGAAATCCAGCTCTATGTCGCCCTCGGTTATGCGGGCGGTTACCGTGATCGGAACCATGCAGTCCAGGTCGACGCCGTCGTTGTCCAGGTAGTCGGTGTAGCTGTAGGTGCCGTCGGGGATACGCCGCAACGCTTCCTTGGTCATCGTCTCCGATCGGTCCAACAGCTCGTCGAACACGCTGATCAGGAAGTTGTTGCCGTAGGTTGCGGCAACCTCCTTCAGTCGGCGTGCGCCGATCGAACAGGCCGAAATCTCGGCCATCAGATCGCCGGTTACCACCTCAGGGATCCGCACGTTGCGGCGCAGGATGGCCATGAAAGTCTGGTTCAACTCGCCGCGGTCCATCAGCTTCAGCAGCGGAATACGCAGACCTTCCTGGAAAATCTCTGTGGCGTTGGTCGGGGTCGAGCCGGGCGCCATGCCGCCGACATCCTGGTGATGGGTCATGGTCGCGCTGATCGCGATCGGCTGGCCTTCGTAGAAGACCGGCATAATCACCGCGATGTCGGGCAGGTGGGTGCCACCGAGGTAGGGGTCGTTCATCACGAAGACGTCGCCCTCGCTCATCTCAGAGACCGGCTTCTCGGCCAGCAAGTGCCGAACCATCGGCAGCAAGGTCACCAGATGGATCGGGATCGCGATTGCCTGCGCCAGGGTCTCGCCCTCCAGGGTGAAGATGCTGGCGGAGGCGTCGAGACCCTCCTTCACGATGGTCGAGAAAGCGCTGCGCACCAGCGTCAGTTCCATCTCGTTGGCGATACCGTCGAGCTTGTTGCGGATCACCTCGACCGTGATGGGATCGAGAGAGCTCTTTCCGTTAGTCTTGCTCATTGCCTGCTTCCTCGTCGCTCGCATGGCTCAGCTTCGGCCATAGACCGCCGCGGCCACGTCCTGGCTGATCTTTCCGTTCTCGATGTCTGCGGAGACCGCAGCCGCCGCGCGCGCCTTGGGCTCGCCGTAACCGGCACCACCGGCGGTGCGGATGGTCACACGGTCGCCGCGCCTCACCTGGGTCACCATCTTGGAAGGCATCTCCTCGCGGCGGCCGTCATTGCGGTCGATCCAGCCGGCCGCGGCCGCACCGGACGACCCGCCAGCATGGCCCGGCGAGACCCAGAAGTGGCGCTCGCCGCGGTAGGTCATGGTCGCCTCGCCGCTCAACATCTCGATGGTCTGCTCGCAGCCGAGGCCACCGCGCTGTGTTCCGGCTCCGCCGCTGTCGGTCCTGAGGCGCAGCGAGTGCACCCGGACCGGCGCGCTCATTTCCAGCGCCTCGGTCGGCACGTTCATGCAGTTGGTCACGTCGGTCTCGATGACGTCGGTGCCGTCCCTGTGGCGGCCGGCACCGGACCCGCCGGCGAGCAACTGCGAGCTGATGTAGGGCTTACCGCTCTCGTCACGCCCGCCGAAGTGGACGAGCATCAGCTCGCCTGAGGCGTCGGCCGGCACCCTGTCGGGCGCCGCCTCTCGCAGCGCGCCGAGGACGCAGCCTACGATGGCCTTCAGGGTGACCGAGCGGCAGCTCACCGGCGCCGGCTCGCGCGGGTTCACCAGGCTGCCCTCCGGCAGCTCGAAGTGAAGCGGCCGGAAGCAGCCGCCGTTGTTCGGGATCGAGGAGTCGGTAATCGCTTTGATAGCAAAGAAGCCGGCCCCGAGCGCGCCGGCCGGCACCGCGTTGATCGGCCCCCGCGCCTGCGGCGAGGTTCCGGTGAAGTCGAAGGTGATCTCCTCGCCGGCGATGACCACCGTCACCTTGATGGTCAGCCGACGGTCCAGCTCGACCCCGTCGTTGTCCATCTTGAGCTCGTGTCGGTAGGTGCCGTCGGGCAGGCCGGCGATGGCGTTGCGCACCATACGCTCCGAGCGGTCGAGCAGATCGGCGAAGAGTGCACTCAGCAGGTTGCCGCCGTAGGTCTCGGCCAAATCCTTCAGGCGCCGCGCACCGATGGAGCAGCAGGCGATCTGGGCGTTGAGGTCGCCCATGAAGACGTCCGGCAGCCGCACGTTCTGCTTCAAGAGCGCGATCAGGGTCTCGTCGAACTGGCCATCGCGCAAGAGGCGCAGCGGCGGGATGCGCAGACCCTCCTGGAAGATTTCGGTCGCGTTGGTCGGGACCGACGCCGGGGTCATCCCGCCGATGTCCTGGTGGTGGGTAAGCGCCGCCGACAGCGCGATCGGCCGGCCCTCGACGAAGACCGGCATGACCACGGCAACGTCCGGCAGGTGGCTGGCGCCGTCGTAGGGATCGTTCATCAAGTAGGCGTCGCCTTCCTGCATGGTCTCGACCGGGTAGTTGCGCAGTATCGTGGCCACCATCGGCACCAGCATGGAGAGGTGGGCCGGTATCGCCACCGACTGCGCCAATGGCTCGCCCGCCACAGTGAAGAGGCTCGCGGAGGCGTCCAGCGCCTCCTTGACGATCACCGAGAAGGCGCTGCGCACCAGGGTCATCTCCATCTCGTCGGCGATGCCGTCGAGCTTGTTGCGAATGACCTCGAGGAGGATCGGGTCCACCTCGTGCGGGATCGTCTTGCCAGCCATCAGTTGGCTCCCTTCGTCCAACTCAACACCAGGTTTCCATCGGGAGCGACCTCCCCACTCCAACCCGGCTCGATCACGGTCGTGGTGTCGGCCTGCTCGACGATGGCCGGCCCATCGAACCGCAGGCCAACCTGCATCTTCGAGCGGTCGTAGACGCTGGCGACGATGCCGGCCGGCTCGCTGGCCACGCGGATCGTGCGTTCGCCTTTCACCGCGCTGCCCTCGCCGGCGACGTAGGCGCCCTCGCCCAGGGTCTCCTCGGCCGTGGTGGCATGGATCGTGCGCAGGTTGACGATGCCGGCCGGCGCCTTGGAGGCGTAGCCGTAGACCCGGTCGTGCACCTTCAAGAAGTCGTCGTAGAGCCGTGCCAACGGATCGGGATCGTCGAGATAGATCTGGACCTCCAGATGGTAGGACTGGCCCAGGTACCACATGTCGGCGAAGTAGGTGATGCCGACCTGGTCGGCCGGCACGCCCTCGTGCGCCATCAGCGCCGCGCACTGACGGTCGAGGTCGCTCAGGGCCTCGCGCAGCTTCGGCAGGGTCAGCTGGTCCAGCGGCGCCGGAAAGGCGGTCGAGACCTCATGCTCGATCGGTGCCGCCAGCAACCCGGCGGCCGAGAGCACGCCCGGATAGCGCGGGATCACCACGCAGTTGATCTTCAGTTCCCTGGCCAGCGCGGTGGCATGGATTGGACCGCCGCCACCGAGCGCGACCAGCGAGAACCGGCGCGGGTCCAGGCCCTGGCGGATCGACACCAGGCGGATGCCCTCCACCATCTGGGTATTGACCACGCGGTGGATGCCGAGTGCGGCCTCCTCCAGGCCAAGGCCCAGCGGATTCGCCACCTTCTCCTGCACCGCAGCGCGCGCCTTCTCGACGTCGAGTCCGACCGTGCCGCCGGCGAAGAAGGAGGGATTGAGGTAACCCAGCACCAGCGAGGCGTCAGTGACCGTCGGTTTCTCACCGCCCTTGCCGTAGGCTGCCGGGCCTGGGTCGGCGCCGGCCGATTCCGGTCCGACGCGCAGCCCGCCACCGGCATCCAGCCAGGCAATGCTGCCGCCACCGGAGCCGATCGCGTTCACGTCGACCATCGGCACGCGGACGGTGTAGCCGTCGATCCGGCCCTCGGAGCGGATCACCGGTCGGCCGCCGTCGACCAGGGCGATGTCGCAGCTGGTGCCGCCGATGTCGACGGTGATCAGGTCCTGGGCGCCCGCCATCTTTCCGACGATGGTGCCGCCAATCACACCGGCAGCGGGACCGGACATGAAGAGCCGCACCGGCCGCTTGCGCGCCACAGCGGAGATCGAGAGGCCGCCGCGCGACTGCATGACCTGCAGCGGCGAGGCAATGCCGGCCTCAGCCAGGCCGCTCTCGATCTGCTCCATGTAGCGGTCGATGACCGGCTTCATGTAGGCGTCGAAGGCGGTGACCACGGTGCGCTCGTACTCACGGAAGGCCGGATCGACCTCGCTGGAGACCGAAACCATCAGGTCGGGAAACTCCTCGGCGATGATCTCGCGGGTGCGGGCCTCGTGCGCCGGATTCTGGAAGGAGAAAAGATAGCAGACGGCAACAGCCTGGACGCCGGCCTCGACCAGCTCGCGCACGGCGACGCGCACCGCCTCCTCGTCCAACAGCGTCACCACCTCGCCCTGAGAGCCGACGCGCTCGGGGATTTCCTTGCGGTACTTGCCCTCGGCCAGAAAGACCGGTGTCTCGGGCTCCAGGATGATGCCGTAGAGGGCCTGGCGCATCTGCCGCCCGATCTCCAGCACGTCCTTGAAGCCGGCGGTGGTCAGCAAGCCGAGCCGGGCGCCCTTGCGCTCCAGCACAGCATTGGTCGCGACCGTGGTACCGTGCAGGAAATGGCCGACGTCCTCGGGCGCGATCTGCCAGTTCTCCACCATGTAACGCACCGCCTGCATCACCGCCTCGTTCGGGTTCTTGCGCGTGCTCATGATCTTGGTGGTGAGCATCGGCTCGCCGGGGCGACGGCAGACCAGGTCGGTGAAGGTTCCGCCGATGTCGATTCCGATGTCGTACTGGCTCTCGCTCGTCATCTCTTCTCGTTGTCCTCAGATCGGTTGAAAGGCGATCGCGGCCTCGGCACCGCGCTCAATGCTGACGGATCCGCGCCAGGTCGCGCCGATCTTGATACTGGTATAGCCAGGCCGTCATCTGCATGAACGGCACCCGGGCCCGGTGAAAGGGCCAGCGCGTCAGGCCGGCCCCGCCCATCGGGCCCAGCGCCGGCTCCTCGCCGCAGAGCATGCGCGCAGCGTGGCGGCCCAGCAGATGCGACAGCACCACGCCGCGCCCGGAGTAACCCATGGCGTAGACCACCCGCCGGCCGAGCCGGCCGAGGTGGGGGAAGCCATCGCGGCTGACGCCGACGAAACCGGCCCAGCGGAAGTCGACCGGCGTGCCCTCAAGTTGCGGAAAGACCTCGACCATCGCGCGTTCCAGGTCGCGGTAGCTGTCGGCCTGGTCGCTGCGGCGACCGGTGATATCGGCGCGGCCGCTGAACAACACCCGGTCATCCGGCAGGCGGCGGAAGGCATGCAGAAGGCGCATGGTGTCGGACGCCACCCCGCCGTTCGGCAGGATGCTGCCGGCAAGGTTCCGGCTCAGCGGTGCGGTCACCAAGATGGAAGAGGCGACGGGCACCAGGTGGCGGGAGAGGTCGGGGCGTACCAGACCAGGCGGGATATAGGCGTTGGTGGCCAGCAGCAGTCGCTTGGCGCGCACACGGCCGCGCGGCGTGGTCAGGGTGACCCCGTCGTCCTCTTCCGCGATAGCGGTGACCGGAGAGCCAGCGTAGAGGCCCAAGCCCCGCCGGGCCAGGCCTCTCCAAAGCGCGCGCAGCACCTCTACCGGCTGCAGCGCGCCGCCGCGTGGGTCGAACCAGGCGCCGACATAGCCGTCGGCACCGGTCTCGCGCTTGGTCGCTTCCCGATCGAGAATCTCCACCGGGTGTTCGCCCACTTCCTTCGAGAACCAGGCCGCATCGGCCGCCAGCGCGTCCAGCGCCTCCTGGCAATGGGCCGGGATGTACTGGCCGCGGCGATCGAGGGCATCGCGCGCGTCGTAACGTACGAGCAGGCTCTCGAGAGTCTCGTAGCCCTCCTCCAACAGCGCATGGAGGCGCCGGACCTCTGCGGTGCCGTAGTGCTCGGCCAGTGCCGCCCAGCCCTTCTTGTAGCGAGTACCGGCCATCCCGGCGGTGCGGCCGCTGGCGCCGTGACCGATCTCGCCGGCCTCCAGCAGCAGGCAGTCGACGCCGGCCTCGGCCAGATGGTGCGCCGCGGACAGTCCGGTGAAGCCGCCACCGACAATCGCCACCTCGCACGCGGCCTCGCCGGCAAAGACGGGAACGGACGGCAAGGGCCTGCGCGCCGCAGCGCTCCAGTACACCTTTCCGGCCAGATCTTCCCGTCCAGCGATCATCGCGCCACCTCTCTTGTCTGCTCAGGACCGCTGGACGGTTGCAGAATAGTGAAAAGATGGCAATACTTTTTTAATATCTTAAAAACGAGTGAGACGACTCCCCTGTTGTGTTTGCCGTGGCGCCTGCTATGCGACTACATGCGACGCTTCTCTGGCCCGATCCGCCCACGGGGAGCGTCGCCAAACGGAGGAAAAGGAAGGCAAATGATAACTGCAGTGAAGCAGGCAGACAACGCCAGGGAAGAGGTGTTCGACGAGCAGAGCCTAGGCGCGCGCCTTCGGAAGGTCAGGCACGAACTAGGACTTTCGCTGCAGGAGGTGGCCTCGCGCTCCCATCTCTCGATCGGCATGATCAGCCAGATCGAGCGTGGGCATACCTCTCCCACCTTTCGTTCGCTCAGGCTGCTGAGCGGCGCCCTCGACATGCCGATCGAGTCCTTCTTCAATCAGCCCGGCGCTGTCGAGCCCAGCGGCAACGACGTGATCGTCCGGCCGAACGACCGGCGCACCCTGGTGCTGGAGAGCAAGGGCATCGTCACCGAGTATATCGACCCCGACACCAAGGGGACGATGCAGATGATGCTGATGACCATCGAACCGGGCGGCGGCACCGGTCGCGAAAACGATCAGCACGTCGGCGAGGAGGGCGGCCTGATCCTGGCCGGTCAGTTCGAGCTCTGGCTCGACGAGGAGCGCCTGATCCTGAACGAGGGCGACAGCTTCCGCTTCCCGGCGTCGCGGCGCCATCGCTTCCGCAACCCCGGCAGCATCCCGACCCGCATCGTCTGGTTCATCACGCCGACGCTCTACGGCCGGGCAGCCTTGGAACGCACCCTCTAGCCGTCTCCCGAACCCGTGCATAGAATCCAGCGTTCGATGCCCGCGGGCCAAGGCGAAGACATTTTTATGGAACTGAGCCAGCGGAACTTCACCGGCGGGCGTTTCGCGGAGAACACACGGATACATCCGTTGATTGCGGAATTCGAGCGAGCGACCCTTAGCTATGCAGGAAGAGCCTAGGATGAGAGAGCAACGCCACTCCAAGACGGCGGCGCGGCATCACCTATGCCTGGCCAAGAACGCAGAGGTTCCACGCGATACCGGTACATCGGCCGGGCGCTGACCCATCGGGTGACAAGGTAGCCAGTGCGGTCGTTGAACCGCTGCCAACGAAGTGAACGCCACGAGGGTTTGGACCGACGTCCCGACCACACGAAACATCCCGATCATATACGGCATGTATTAGCTGTGTTTGGACGGTAATGTGGTGCCCAGGGGCGGAATCGAACCACCGACACTGCGATTTTCAGTCGCATGCTCTACCAACTGAGCTACCTGGGCGTGCTTCTGGCGCGGGCCCGAAACGAGCACCGGCAAGCAAGAGGCGGGTTTGTAGCGGCTCGGGGCTGGCCTGTCCAGTCCCTTAAGCCCCCTTCCCCTAGCTCTTGGAATCGTCTTCGCTTGGCGGCGGGGCCGGCGGGCCCGGAACGCGGTAGCGTTCGCCCAGCCAGCGGCCCAGATCGACGTCGGCACAGCGCTTCGAGCAGAAGGGGCGATAGCGCTGCTCGGTTTCCTTGCCGCAGATCGGGCAGCTGCGGCCGCTCTGGCGCTTGGGTCCTGGCTGTGCGGTCATGGCATGGTCTCCCTCACGGCTGATCCGTCAGGCGGGCCGGATTCGATGGCGCGCCGGCTGGCTTTCTTCGATAGATAGGACGGTGAGCAGCGATCCGGAAGCGGCTGTGATCGCGCGCCAGCTCTCCAGACCCTCCAGTACCTGCAGCAGGCTGGGACTGACCTCCAGAACCAGGGCGCGCGCCGCCTCGTCCCGGCGCCGGGCCGCCAGCTGGCGGATCACCTGGGCTGCCTCGGCGCGCGGCTTGAGCCTGCGACCGCCCAGCGGATCGCCCGCGGTCAGAAGCTCGTGCAGAGGCGCGAAGAGGCCGCGCCGTCGGGTGAGCTCCAGCAAGGCGGTGACCGTCATGCCCTTCACCTCCACCCGCTCGCTATCGCCGGCGAAGGCCTGGCGCGCGGCGGCCTTCAAGGCCTCGCGTTCCCGGCTGCTGTCCAGTGACAGGCAATCGATCAGGATGCGGCCGGCCAGCGCGCGCAGGCGCACCTGCCGCGCGACCTCGTCCAGGACCTGGTGATTGAAGGCAGCCCGCGCCTGCCCGGCTTTCCCGCGCCCGACATTGCCACGTCCAACATTTTCACGTCCCACATTGCCACGCCCGGCAGCGCCGAGATTGACGTCGATCGCCGTCAGGGTTTCGCCGGGCTCGATCAGCAAGGAGCCGCCGCCGACTGCGACCTGCGGGCCAAGCAGCGCCTCGACCTCTGCTTCGAGCGTGTTGGTGAGCGAGAGGGAGAATCCCCCCGGTGAGAAACGGATGCCCTCTGCCGCGCCCAGCTCGCCCTTCCAGTCGGGCGCGTCGATAAAGATCGCCTCGGGCTTGGGCGCCAAGAAACGCGCCAGGAGATCGGTCTTGGCTTCCAGCAGCCGCGGTGTGGGCCCCTCTTGCCAATCGGCGGGTCCGCGGGCCGGTGCCAGCTTGGGACCCTTACCGGGTGCGGCCGCACGCACCAGCCGCACCGGCAGGGCTGCGCCTTCGGTCAAGGACTTCGGCGCCTGCTCGAGCGGCAGAACGCCCTGCGGACCGCTGCCCAGATCGCAGAAGGCCAAGCCCAGCGAAGGCTCGAGCCGCGTCACCCTTGCGCGGTAGCAGTTGCCGACCAGAGGCTGGCCCGGATACCAGACGCCCAGATCGCTGAGCCGGCCGTCGCGGAACCTGAGCGCGCGGCGTTCGCCGCCCAGAGACTGCAGATAGAGCGCATCGCTTAGAGGATGGGAGTCAGGCATCGTCCTGCGGATCCGGCAGCCGGTAGCCCAGACCCGTCAGCAGACCAAGGGTCTCGGCCAGAGCCAGGCCGACCACATTGCTGTAGCTGCCGTTGATCCAGGGAATGAAGGCGGCAGCGCGCCCTTGGATGGCATAGCCGCCGGCCTTGCCCGCCCACTCGCCGCTCGCCAGGTAGGCCTCGACCTCCTCGGCCGAGAGGCGTTTCATCGCAACACGCGTGATCACTTGGCGCGCGGCCAGGCGGCCGTCAGGTGCCTGCAATGCGATCGCGCCGATGACCTGATGGCGGCGACCGGAGAGGCGCTGCAGACACTGCCGGGCTTCCTCCAGCGTCTCGGCCTTCGGCAGAATGCGCCGGCCGAGCGCGACCACGGTGTCGGCCGCCAGGATCCACGATCCGGCATGGCGCATGGCAGCGACCTCGCGTTTGCCGGTCGCCATACGCGCGGCATAGGGCGCCGGCAGCTCGTCGCGCGCGGTCTCGTCAATCTCGGGTGGGTCGATGATGCTGGGCCTCAGGCCCACTTGAGCCAGCAGTTCCCGGCGTCGCGGCGAGGCCGATGCCAAGACCAAGGGAGCCTCTTTCCTCGGCGCCATCATGCAGGCTCCTCGTTGGGACAGACGTCCTCCAGACGATCCCGGGGAAGACATCTTGGGAGATATCCCCGGGTCGGGCCGCCTATTTGTAGCGGAAGGTGATGCGGCCCTTGGTCAGATCGTAGGGAGTCATCTCTACATTGACCCGGTCGCCGGTCAGCACGCGGATGCGGTGCTTGCGCATCTTTCCGGCCGTGTGCGCCAGGACCTCGTGGTTGTTGTCCAGTTTCACACGGAACATTGCGTTGGGCAGCAGCTCGGTCACCGTGCCCTGAAATTCGATCAAATCCTCTTTCGCCATGAAGGCTCCTTCGTATGTCGGCTCTTTAGCGTGTGGGGCTCAGATAGGGTCTGCGGCGGGCCCGCAACACCCTGCCCCAGCCTTGTTCTGGCCGCGCATGATAAGAGCCGCGGCGCGGAGTTCAAGCCATAGTATGGTTTCGCAGCCCTGCCCCGCACGCCGCTCCGGCACGCGCGTCCGCATCGCAGGCAAAGAAAGCTGCGCAAAACTGCCCCGGCAGCGCATTTCCGGAACCGCCTTCTGCGTCCGGCAATTAGAAAGCTGCTATTTTCGACCAACCTACACGCCCTTGTTGCGAAATGGATCAAGAGATCTGATCTTCCCAAGAGACAGGAAAACCGGATGCAGCGGAGATCAGCCATGCTGTTCGATCATGAGAGCTTCGACGGCCACGAAACCGTGGTTTTTGCCAAGGACGAGGCGAGCGGGCTCTCCGCCATTATTGCGCTACACTCGACGGCGCTTGGCCCGGCAGCAGGCGGCACGCGCCTCTGGCGCTATGGCAGCGATCGCGACGCACTGGGCGATGTGCTGCGTCTCTCGCGCGGCATGACCTACAAGAATGCGATGGCGGGCTTGCCCCTGGGCGGCGGCAAGACGGTGATCTTGGCCCCGGATGCTTTCCGGGATCGCCGAGCCCTCTTTGCCGCCTTGGGGCGCGCCATCGACCGCTTGGGCGGCGCCTATTGGACCGCCGAAGACGTCGGCGTCAGTCCTGCCGACATGGCCGCCGTCGCCGCTGAGACCCGTTTCGTCGGCGGATTGGAAGCCGGCGGACTGGGCAGCGGCCGCTATGCCTCCGGCGATCCCTCTCCGGTCACGGCCCGCGGCGTCTTTACCTGTCTCCAGGTCGGCGCCAAGCATCTCTGGGGCAGCCGGGACCTCAGCGGTCGTCGGGCGGCCGTCCAGGGGCTGGGTCATGTCGGCCAGCACCTCTGCCACCTCCTGCATGCGGCAGGCGCCAGCCTGGTCGTCAGCGACCTGGACGGCGCGCGCACTGCCGCCGTGGCACGGCGTTACCATGCCGATGTCGTCTCCCCCAGCGCGATCATGGACCAAGAGGTCGACATCTTCGCGCCCTGTGCTCTGGGCGGCATCTTGACCGCAGAGAGCGTGCCTGACCTCTCTGCCAAGCTGATCTGCGGTGCGGCCAACAACCAGCTCGCCGACGACAGGGCCGCAGAATTGCTGGCCAGTTCCGGCCGGCTCTATCTGCCGGACTACATCGTCAACGCCGGCGGCATCATCAACGTGGCCACGGAGATCCTGCAGATCGAAGATCCCGCCTGGCTTGAAGGCAAGCTCGAGGGCCTGGGCACCACCATCAAAGAGGTCATCCTGCAGGCGGAGGTACTGGACGGGAACACCGCCGCCGTAGCCGATTCCATCGCGCGGCGACGGATCGAGCTACATGACCGCCTCGCGGCCTAACGGAGCGTTTCGGGCCTCTCCCTCATCATCGCGCTGTCATCGTCCTGCAATCGCCCTGCAATCGCCCTGAAATCGCGACGTAACCTCTCTTGATTGCCGGGCAGCCGGATCACTATGATCCGCGCCATGGCTCATCCCAGCACCTTGGCCGACGCCGAAGAGCAGCCAAAGCCGATAGTTTCGCCTGCCAGTTTGGCGGACCTGGCGGAGTGGACGGAGATGCGCGCGCAGCTCTGGCCCGAGATGTCCGAGCCTGAGCAGGGCATGGAGCTGGAGGAGCTGCTGGAGCAGGATCGCTATTGCGGCTGGATTGCCAGATTGGACGGGAAACCCGTTGGCTTTGCCGAGGCGAGCCTGCGTCCCTATGCAAACGGCTGCGAAGGCCGGCCGGTCCCCTTCCTGGAAGGTGTCTGGGTCCCTCCAGACCGGCGCAACAGCGGCATCGGCAAGGCACTGGTGCGAGCCGTCGAAGCCTGGGCCATCGCGCTGGGCTACAGCGAGCTGGGCTCCGACGTCGACATCGCCAATCTTATCTCGCAGGCAGCCCACCAGGCCTGGGGCTTCGACGAGCGCGAGACGGTGGTCTATTATCGCCGCCGGCTGCAGCGCTGACCGAGCGTCCCGCCTTTACTCCCGAGCGAAGGCTCGTCTGATCCAGCGGTTGAAGACCCGCGACGCGGGCGTCTCCTCATGCTTAGGCGTTGCCATCAGGAAGTAGGCCTCGGCCATGGGAATGCGGAAGCTGTAGGGCGCAATCAGGCTCCCCTGCTCGATCGCCTTGCCGGCCAAGGTGTCGTGCGACATGGCCAGGCCGGCGCCATACTGGGCTGCGGTCATGGCAACCACGTAGGTCGAGGCCAGAGAGACCCCCTTGCCTCTCGGCAGCGCCAGTTTCTGTGCGCCGAGCCACGCCTCCCAACCGGTCACCACGCCGGCGCAATCGAAGAGGGGCGCTTGGCGCCAGTCCGGTCGCTCTGCGGACGCCGTGGGTGCGCAGACCGGAAAGGCCTCTTCCTCCGACAGGAGCAGCGCGCCCTCGGGCATGCTTGCCGCACGACCGAAGCGCACCTCGACCTCGCTGGCTGCCGCGCTGCGCTCGGGATCCCAGATCGGCGTCACGATGTTGAGGGTAAGCCAGGGGGCCTCGGCCAGCAGATCGGACAGCCGTGGCGCCAGCCAGAATATGGAAAAGGCCATGTTGCAGTTGATCATCAAGCGCCGGCCGCGGTCGCTTCCGCGAAAGCTGCGGGTGCCGACCGCCAGGATGTCGAAGGCCTCCTGCACCACCGGCAGGTAGTTTGCCCCGTCCTCGGTTATGGAAAGCGCACGGGTCCGGCGGATGAAGAGCTCCCGTCCCAAGAAGGACTCCAGGCTGCGCACATGCTGAGACACCGCCGACTGAGTGAGATTGAGCTCTCCGGCCGCTTGCGTGAAGGAAAGATGCCTTGCAGATGCCTCAAACGCGCGGAGCCAGGTCAAGGGCGGGAGGCTGTTTTCGGCCATGAAGACTCCATGCGCAAGCGATGCATTAACTTTCTTAATAGCATGGCTCCGATTTCTTCGTTGGTAAAGCCAAACAGCCTTGCGCATAACCGAATTGACCGCTGACTTGGCGGCACCGCTAAGAAGGAGTGCGAGACTGTGGCACAGGCAAGACTGGTCGAACGCCCGAACATGGAATACTGGGAGGAACGGGTGGATCTCGCCGCAGCACTGCGCTGGACGGAGCGGCTGGGCCTGCACGAGGCCGTCGCCAACCACTTTAGCCTGGCGGTGAACGAAGACGGCACGCGCTTCTTGATGAATCCCAACCAGGTGCACTTTTCGCGCATCCGTGCGTCCGACCTGCTGGTCCTGGATGCCAACGACCCGGAGACCCTGGCGCGGCCCGACGCTCCGGATCCCTCGGCCTGGGGTCTACACGGCTCGGTGCATCGCCGCTGCCCGCATGTGCGCTGTGCCATGCATGCCCACCCCATCTTCTCGACCGTGCTGGCCAGCCTTGCAGACAGCCGCCTGCCGCCGATCGATCAGAACACGGCGACCTTCTTCAACCGCCTGGTCATCGACGAGGATTTCCGCGGCATCGCTCTGGAGAGTGAGGGCGAGCGCTGCGCCACCTTGCTGAGCGACCCCAAGGTCACCGTGATGGTCATGGGCAACCACGGCATCATGGTGATGGGCAAGACCGTGGCCGAGACCTTCAACCGCCTCTACTACTTCGAACGCGCGGCCGAGACCTACATCCGCGCCCTGCAGACCGGCCTGCCGCTGCGTGTCATGAGCGACGCGATCGCCGAGAAGACGGCGCAGGAGATCGAGACCTACCCCGACCAAGCCACCCGCCACCTCGCCGAGCTGAAAGCCATCCTCGACGAGGAAGGCGCCGACTACGCCAGCTAGAGCCTTGTCCCCTCGCATGCGCTCGGCTCCAACGCTCTCTGCTTTTGTTTCACATAGCAAATCGTCGTCGCAGGTGAGTCCACCTGCTCGGGATTTGCTGTAGCGAGGTTGCCATGACCGCCTTCGCCGCCACCAACGCCGCCTCCAGCGGCATCCGGCTCGACAAGAAGGCCTTGAAGGCGGTGGCACAGCGCAGCGACCGGCCCGGCCTGATCTACCTGGCGCAGTGGACAGCCGCCCTCATCGCCGGCGGTCTCCTGGTCTGGGCCAGCCTCGGCAGCGGCTGGGTCTGGCCTGCCATGGCGATCCTGGGCGTCTTCGCGACCGTGCCGGCCTATGCCATGAGCCATGAGACCGCCCATGGCACCGCCTTTCGCAGCCGCTGGCTGAACGAGACGGTCTTCTGGATCACCTCGTTCCTCTACATGGAGGAACCGCTGCATCGGCGCTACACCCACACCAACCACCACAGCTTCACCTGGCATGTCGGCAAGGACAGCCAGATGCCCTTCGACACGCCGATGGACCTCAAGGGCTGGCTGTTGGAGGCCTCGGGCCTGGCGCTACTCCGCTTCCATGTGACCGTCTTCTGGCAGCTGGCAACGCGGCACTACAGCGAGACCATGACCATGGTGGCCGCGGCCGATGCACTGGCGAAGATGACCCGCAATGCGCGGATCTTCCTTCTGGGCTATCTCGCGATCGCCCTCCTGATCGTCGCCGGGCAGAGCTGGCTGCTGTGGTTTCTCGTTCTGCCGCGTCTGCTGGGCGCGCCTATCATGCTGCTCTTCACCCTGATCCAGCATGTCGAGTTGCAGGAGAACAGCCCCTCGATCCCGGAGAGCACCCGCTCCTTCCGCACCAACGGGCTGGGCCGCTTCCTCTACATGAACATGCACAACCACGTGGAGCATCACCTCTACCCGCAGGTGCCCTTTCATGGCCTGCCACAGCTGGCCACCGCGCTTGCAGACCAGCTGCCTGCACCCGACCCGGGTTTTCTGCGCACGAACTGGGAGGTCTTCCTGGTCACCCTGCGCCGTTCGCTCGGCCTCTCGACCAAGGCAGCTTCGATCCGCCAGGCCGAACACATGATCAGCCAGGGCGGCAGCTTCGAGCGTGTCGCGCGGCGGACCATGTGATGGCCTGGAAGCGCATCTACACCTACGGCGGTCGACCGGCCGAGCGGAACCTCACGCTGGCCTGCCTATGCGCGAGCAAGGCAACCGGCATCAAGATCACCCAGGTCTCCGCCTCTTTGAAATCGGTGGCCACGAAGGCGTCACCCTGGATGAACGGCTCCTGATCGCCGACGGCGGCCCCATCGCGCTGTCGCGCTACCCCTTCGAAGACAATCTCTTGAGTACCCGAACAGCAGAGGAATGAGACGATGAGCGACTGGATCGAAGCCTGCGCAGCGGACGATATCGACGAGGAGGACCTGGTCCGCTGGGATCACGACGGCAAGAGCTTCGCGATCTACAGAACGGAGAAGGGCTACTTCGCCACCGACGGCTATTGCACGCACGAACAGCAGCATCTGGAAGACGGCCTGGTCATCGACGGCGTGATCGAATGTCCCCTGCACCAGGGCCGTTTCGACATCGCCAGCGGCAAGGCGCTTTCTCCGCCCGTTTGCGTCGATCTCAAAACCTATCCGGTAAAGATCGAAGACGGCCAGGTCTTTGTGCAACTTTAGAATGAACCCTTGACTGGATTCACCGGTCCTTATTCACCTCTTTCCTGTGCGTTTTGGTTACCATCTCTGCCCCGTTTCTTGTGACACCTTCCTATGGCCAGCGCGGTCGCGGCTCTCTATGGTGCAAGGACGTTAAGAGGGAGCACGAGATGGCCGCCATTACCGGAACCAACGGACCGGACACGCTAACCGGAACCAACGATGTCGACACGATCTTCGGCCTGAACGAGAACGATCGCCTCTATGGTCTTGGGAACCACGACACCCTTTTCGGCGGCAATGGAAGAGATTACCTCTACGGTGGCAATGGAGACGACGGCATCTATGGGGGCTCGGTTGTCGACACGCTCTTCGGGGGCTCGGGGCTAGACCAGATCTACGGCGGTCAAGGCAACGACACGGCATATGGGGGCCCCGGCAAGGACTTGCAGATCGCAGGGGGCAGTGGAACCGACCGGCTGTTCGGAGGGCCCGACAACGACTACGATATTATGGGTGGTTCCGGCAGTGACACTCTCTTCGGCGACGACGGGAATGATGTCAGACTTGATGGCGGCGATGGAACGGACTTCGTCTTCGGAGGCAGCGGTGATGATTTCGCGCCTCAAGGTGGGTCGGGAGACGACTTTCTCTATGGCGGCTCCGGGGCCGACCGCAACTTCCTGGGCATGTATGGTGACGACCAACTCTTCGGTGGGGATGGCAACGATCTCTCGCTGAACGGACGTCATGGCAACGATACGATCTATGGCGGTACAGGAGACGACATCACGCTCCGCGGCGATCACGTCGGCTCCGGTGACGACAAGGTCTTTGGGGATGAGGGCGTGGACCAGATCCTGCTCGGCGGCTCGGGACGCGACAGCCTCTACGGCGGTGACGGAGCCGATCTCCTCCTTCAAGGAGAAGCCGGCAACGATGTTGTCTACGGTGGCAGCGGCGAAGACAGCGGCCTATTCGGCGGTGCCGGTGTCGATGTCCTGCACGGCGATAGCGGTGACGACAGCTTGCTCTATGGCGGCAGTGCGTCCGACACCCTGTACGGCGGTGACGAACAGGACAGGTCGTTTTTCGGCGGCCAAGGCAGCGATACCCTGTTCGGTGGCGGCAGTGCCGACCGGTTCTTCTATGGCGGAATCGGCGTCGACCGAATCTACGGCGGCATCGGCGGGGGTGACGGCTTTTTCTGGGGCGGCGACGGCGACGATACGATCACGGGCGGAAGCGGAATTGATGGCCGCCTTTACGGAGACAGCGGCGACGATGTGCTGAACGGAAACAGCGGAGCCGACTATAGAATCTTTGGCCGCTATGGGAATGACACGCTGGCCGGCAGCGACGGCGATGATCGTACTCTGTTTGGCGCCGACGGCGATGATCGGATCTTTGGAGGCAACGGAGACGACTCGATACTCTACGGTGGCGCCGACGATGATGAGATTTTCGGCCGGGCGGGAGCGGACTTGGGTCTAAATGGCGGCTCCGGGGTCGACAAGATCTACGGTGGTAACGACAACGACACCAGTCTGCGCGGCGACCATGACGACGACCTGATCCAAGGCGACGACGGTGACGACTTCAGACTTTTCGGCGGTAGCAATAACGACCGAATCTATGGCGGTAACGACAATGACAGTCTCCTCTTTGGCGATGGCGAAGACGATACACTCAACGGCGATGCCGGTGACGACGTCAGTTTCTACGGTGGCGACGGAGACGACACCCTGAACGGTGGTTCCGGAAACGACACGCGGCTCTGGGCCGGCAGCGGAGACGATCACGTCTATGGTGACTCCGGCGATGACGCAACGCTGAAGGGCGGAGACGGCAACGATACCGTCCGGGGCGGAACCGGTGAAGACCGCCGCCTCTACGGCGACAGCGGCACCGATCGGCTTTATGGCGGTAGCGGCAATGATAGCGCCCTGTTCGGTGGCAGCGGGATCGACCGAATCTATACCGGCGACGGCGATGACACTTTCATCAATGGGGAATACGGCGACGACCGACTCTATGGGGAAAGCGGATCGGATAGACTTAATGGAGGCAACGGTGGCGACCGGATCTTCGGCGGCAGCGGAGACGATAGCTACCTTTACGGCGACGAGGGAAGCGATTCCATTTTTGGCGGCGATGGTGACGATAGTACGATCAGAGGTTATCGAGGCGACGACAGAATCTATGGCGATGCGGGAGACGATCAGCTCTTCGGCGACCTGGGCACCTTCGCAAGCGAAGACGAAGGCGACGATCAGCTCTGGGGCGGCTTAGGAAACGATAGCCTCTACGGCGACTCGGGTAACGATAGTCTGCGCGGTGGCAGCGGATCGGACTCTGTCTATGGAAGCAGCGGAAAAGACACGCTCTTTGGCGCAACCGGAAACGACAGCCTCTCCGGCGGCGATGCCAACGACCAGATGGTGGGTGGCACCGGCAGCGACCTGCTGTTCGGCGGCGAGGGCCGCGACCGCCTGAACGGTGCCTCGGGAAGCGACACGGCCTATGGCGGTGCCGGCAACGACACCTTCATCATCGACACCAGTAGCGATCGCATCTTCGATGGCTCCGGCCAGGGCAGCAACGTGCTGCGCTCCAACGCCGATGACTACGTGCTTGCGACCAGCAGCGAGATCGTCCTCGAGCGTGCCATCATCGTGCGCTCTGCCGGTGACGCCCGGATGATCGGCAATGACCACAGCGACATCCTGCTGGGCAACTCCTTCGACAATGTGCTGCAGGGCAAGAGCGGTAACGACCGGCTCAACAGCCAGGGCGGCACCAACACCATGACCGGTGGCAGCGGCGACGATACCTTTGTGGTGACCACCACGGCCGACATCGTCCGCGAGTTTGCCCCCCATGGCGTGGATCTAGTCCGCGCCGAGGTCGACTACACCCTGCCCAGCAGCGCCAGCGACGCCTTTATCGAGAACCTGCGCCTGGAGGCTGGCTTTGGCCCCTTGGACGGAGCCGGGAACGAACTGGACAACACGATCGAGGGCAACAGCGGCTCGAATACCCTTCGCGGACTTGTCGGCGATGATCTCCTGGAAGGCGGTGGCGGCAGTGACGAGTTCTTCGGGGGCGCCGGCGCCGACCGCTTCCGGGGCGAGGCTGGAGCAGATACCCTGCGCATCGGCAGCGGAGATGTTGCCTTCGGGGGCGCAGGCACCGACGACTTCCGTTTCGGGGCAAGCTCACTGGGTGTGGGCGGTTCGGGCGGACCGATCCTCAGAGACTTTGACGGGGTCTCGGCGAACGGCGCCAACGGCCAGGACAAGATCGTCTTCAACACCGGGCTGGAGGTCGGCAGTTTTGCCTACATCGGTGCTGCTGCCTTCTCCGGCGGCGGCAACTCGGAAGCCCGCTTCGCTGGCGTTCGCCAGATTCAAGTCGATCAGGATGGGGATGGCAACGTCGATCAGGCTTTCCTGGTCGATGGCGTGACAGCCGCGAACCTCTTGACCACCTCGGACTTTGTTTGGCTCTGATACCATACGGCAGAGATGAGGACTCATTGCGTCTGCTTTTAGCGTTCAAACGCCACGCGGGCTTATCCTCGCTGCGCTGGGGGCGCGCGGTCGCGCTTGCCAACCCCCGATGCGGTCCACTCAACGGCGGGTTGGTATGACGAGCGCGCCCCCCTCCCCGGTCAATGCCTGTCTGCACGCTGGCCTGGCCGGGGCGCGCAGCGGCTAGATCTTCCGGAAGTGAACCGCGTTGATTGAGCCCGACCTCGATAGCGCGCCTACTACCAGGTGCGATCCTGGACGCCGTGGTCTTTCTCGCAAGAACCGCTGGTGGCCGCACAAACGACACTCACGGCCAACTTACCCAGGAATATGCCGCTCTCGCGCATCTGTGTCTCGGTACAGCCCATCAGTCCTGCAAGGACTGCCAGCATCAGAAAAGTTCTCACGTCTCTATCCCGCCAGATTGCGCACCACTCTAGAGAGTGAGGCGCCAATCAGCCACTTCAAATTGCCGGCTAGCGCGTCACACGGGGTCCTGGCGAGAGTGGATTTCCAGAACCCAATGCCGCTGTCGTCCCTTACGGAACGTCTCCCCGAGAAGCCTGTTGGGCACGGCAGAACCCTGTGAATTCGCGTTCTCACACCTTGAATGATCATTTCATCAACCCTAATTGAGCGTGCAGCAAGGCTGTTTCGGGGGGCCTTGGTTGACCTGGAGGAGGCCCAGTTATGGCGGCGATTACGGGAACCAACGCACCCAACACCATCTTTGGCTTTGGCGGATCGGATCAGATCTACGGCCTGGGCGACAATGACACGCTTGTCGGTCTAGGCGGCAATGACAGTCTCTTCGGCGGCGATGACAGGGACACGCTCTACGGCGCGCAAGGCTATGATCGCCTCTATGGGGGCGACGATGTGGATCGGCTCTATGGGGGCAGCAATCGCGACACTCTCTATGGCGGGGACGGTAACGACCGTCTCTATGGCGAGCATGAGACCGACCGCCTTTCCGGAAACAGCGGCGCGGATCGGCTCTTCGGCGGAGCCTTCCGGGATGGGGGCCTCTCCGGAGGATCGGGCGCCGACCGGGTTTACGGCGACGACGGCGACGACACGGCCCACTTCGGCGGCGATGGAAACGATCGGCTGTTCGGCGGATCGGGACCGGAGTTCGGCATGTACGGCGATGCCGGGACCGACTTGATTTACGGTGGGTCTGCGGTTGACCGCACGGTCTATGGCGGCAGTGCCAGCGATGTCCTGTTCGGTGGAGACGGCACCGACGGCCGCTTCTTCGGCGGCCAGGGTTCCGATACGATCTTTGGCGGAACCGGAAAAGACTATAGCCTAGCCGGAGATACCGGCGCCGACTGGATTGTCGGTGGACCAGGCAACGAGAACGGGCTTTTCGGAGGATCCGGCAACGATGTTCTCACCGGCGAGAGCGGTGCGGATAGCGCGCTCTTCGGCGGTGACGGGCACGATTTGATCTATGGCGGCGACGGCTTCGATTTCCAATTCATTGGAGGCAACGGGAACGACAGGCTCGACGGTGGGACCGGTGAAGATGACAGCTTCTTCGGCAATGCCGGGAACGATACAATTCTCGGAGACACTGGCAACGACAGCTTCTTCTTCGGTGGCCAGGGACGCGACCACGTCATCGGAGGATCCGGCGACGACATCCGTTTCTACGGCGGCAGCGCTGCGGACACCCTGGTTGCCGGCGACGACGATGACAGCCGCCTCTTCGGCGGCCAGGGAAATGACACGGTCTTCGGTGGCCGCGGCGACGACGTCACCCTGAACGGCGACCAGGGCCGCGATGCCCTCTACGGCCGCGCCGGCGACGACCGGTCCTTCTTCGGCGGGTCCGGATCGGATAGCCTCTATGGCGGTAACGGACTGGACGTCAGCCTCTTCGGCGGCAGTGGCGGCGATCGGATTTATGGAGGATCCGGTGCGGACTCTCTGTTGTACGGCGGTGATGGGGACGATCGGATCGAAGGCGGATCGGGTGACGAGGTCGGTCTCTATGGCGGTAGCGGAGACGACGTCTTGGACGGCGGAAGTGGCGGCGATCAGGCAATCGGAGGCATCGGTAACGACACCTTCGTCGTCGATACAGCCGCAGACCAGATCGAGGAACTGGCAGGCGGTGGTGGGGATCTGGTGCGCGCCTCCATCAGCTACACCCTGCCGGACGGAACCGCGACCGCCTTCGTCGAGGATCTGCAGCTGCTGGGCGGCTCTGCCAACCTCAGCGGGTCGGGCAATAGCCTCGATAACGACATCATCGGCAACCAAGGCAACAATCTGCTGCGCGGCCTCTTGGGCGAGGACCAGCTCGAAGGGGGCGACGGCGACGATCGCCTCTTCGGCGGTGCTGCTCCCGACCTTCTGCTGGGCGAAACCGGATCGGACACGGTCAACGTCGGCAGCGGGGACATGGCGTTCGGCGGTGCGGGCCAGGACTGGTTCCGCTTCATCAACCCGCAGAGCGACGCCCGGGTCCGAGATTTCGATGGCGTCAGCCTGAACGCTGCAAACGGCGAGGATCGCCTGGTCTTCGCCACCGGGCTGGAGACCGGTGCCTTCACCTACATCGACGGTGCCGCCTTTTCCGGCGGTGGCAACAGCGAGGCCCGTTTCGCCGGCGGCAACACGCTCGAGGTCGATAGCGACGGCAATGGCAGCGCCGACATCACCTTCCGCGTCACCGGCCTTTCGGCGGCAAACCAGCTGACCTCGACCGACTTTCTATTTCAGAGCTGATCTGGGTAAGGCCCGCTTACCGCGGTCAAGCGACCAAAGGTCAACCAATTTCTGTCGTTCTGAGCCCTGTGCGCGGCTAGCGAATCCTTGCCTTTCCGCCTTGGAGATGCAAAGATGTATTCAGAACGTATCTTGAAGCCCTGCGACGTCCTTTCGGGCGCCTGTGGCCTTGCCAGCATTAGAAAGCCAGCATCATGCAACTCTCGAAATTCACCGACTACGCCCTCAGAGTTCTGATCTACCTGGGGAGCAAGGGCGAGAGCAGGAGCACGATCGAGGAGATTGCAGAGAGCTACGCAATCTCCAAGGAACATTTGCGCAAAGTCGTCCATCACCTGGCGCTGAGTGGCGTGATCGAAAGCAAACGCGGTCGCGGCGGGGGTCTTAGGCTGGCACGACCGGCCAGCGAGATCTCGATCGGCGAGGTGGTGCGCCAGAGCGAAGAGAACTTTGCCCTGGTCGAGTGCTTCGCCCCGGACGAGGCACAGCCTTGCAAGATCTCAGGCGCCTGCCGCTTCGCTTGGATGCTGCACGAGGCCCTGACCGCCTTTCTGGAGGTTCTGGATCGCTACACCCTGGCCGACATACTCTCCGTCGGGCCCGCTTTGCTGGAGCGGCTTGGACTTGAGGCACGACCCGCCGGGTAAAGCGACCTCATGCCGGTCTTGCCGCCAGGTCACAGCCAGACAAAATCGTTGGTTACCAGAAGGTCGGGGGCGGTGACGCCGTCTATCAGAAAGGCCTGATCGACATTGCCGTCGCCGTCCTGATCGACCTGGATCTGACGCGCTCCGGCGAAGCGCGCTTCGCTGTTGCCAGCACCGGGAAAGGCAGCACTTCCGATGTAGGCGAAGGCCCCTACTTCCAGGCCGGTATTGAAGATCAACCGATCCTCCGCGTCGCCACCATTCGCCGACTGGCCATTGAAATCGCGAATAACCGGACCGCCGGAACCCCCGCTCCCCAGATTACCGCTGCCAAAACGAAAGTCGTCTTGACCGGACCCGCCGAAGAGGACGTCATCGGTGCCGACAAAGAGTGTATCGGCACCGCTGCCACCCTCCATACGGTCGCCGTCAACGCCCCCGAACAGCGTGTCGTCTCCTGCGCCGCCCTCCAATCGATCGCTGCCCTGATTGCCGGCCAGACGATTGTCGCCGCTGTTGCCCTCGATGGTGTTGTCTAGAGAGTTGCCGGTGGCATCGAGGTTGCCGAAACCGCCCTCCAGCCGCAGGTTCTCGATGAAGGCGGACGCAGATCCATCGGGCAGGGTGTAGTCCACCTCGGCACGGACGAGGTCCGTGCCGCGGCCGGAAAAGTCGCGCACTAGGTCGGTTGCGGTCGAGACGACAAAGGTATCGTCGCCACTGCCCCCGGTCATCGTGTCGCTGCCGCCCTGACCATTCAATCGATCGTCGCCGCTGGACCCGGAGAGAACATTGCTGAAGGAGTTACCGAGAAGAATCTCGCTGTTATCGTTGCCGACGACCCTGCCGTCCCCGGCCGAGCGCACGATGATCACCCTTTCGACCATCACTTCGGCCGCGGTGCCGAGCGTGAAAACGCTGGCGTTGGAGCGCACGACGTCATCGCCTTCGCCCGTACCGTCGAAAACAAGGTCGTCGCGGGTGTCAACGATAAAGGTATCGTTGCCAAGACCACCATATGCTGTATCCACACCAAAGCCGCCGTTCAGACGATCCTGGCTTCCCCCGCCGATCAGGGTATCGCTGCCGGCACCGCCGACCATTCGATCACTGGCGTCACCACCGTACATCCAATCCAAGCCCGACCCACCGAAGAGCGTATCCTTGTCCGCACTTCCGAACAGGCTGTCGTCGCCGTCATCACCGCGTAACACGTCGTTACCGGCAAGACCGGAAATTCTGTCATTGCCGCTGGCACCGCTGAAGCTGTCCTTGCCGTCGCTGCCGTAAAGCCCATCACGACCGGAGAAGCCGGTCGCCGTAGCGTTCAGCGTATCGCTAAAAAATAGCATGCCTTCGATTGCGCCAACAGTCAGTTGATCGAAAACGCCGGCGTTCACAATGAGTGTATCGGTCCCGCTGCCGCCGAAGGCACTGTCGTTCTCGCCCGGCACACCATAGAGCGCTATCAGGGTGTCGGACCCGGATCCACCGAACAGACTGTCCGATCCGCTGCCGCCTTGTAGTCTGTCGTCGCCGGTCGCGCCGAAGAGGCGGTCGTTTCCGCTTCCTCCGTTCAAGTCATCGTCACCCGACAGGCCGACAAAGCTGTCGTTGCCAGGACCGAACGTCACCGCCCACAAGGCCTCGATATTGGTGTAGAAGACGTCGCTGGGCAAGGCACCATGTCGGAGGAAGAGGCGGTCAACGCCACTGCCGCCATCGATGCTCTCCGCAACCCCGATTTCTTCAGGTCTCTGTACTACTATAGCATCATTGCCGGAACCACCAAACATACTATCGGATCCGGAGGCCCCGGTGAGAAGATCATTTCCGTTTCCGCCGTATAGACTATCGTTCCCACTACGGCCGAACAAGTAGTCGGCATCTCTGCCGCCGAATGCGATGTCGGCGCCGTCACCTCCGTCGAGGCGATCGATTCCAGAACCGCCAACCAGATGATCATCGCCCGAATCGCCGCGGAGGGAATCAGCGTCGCGACCGCCGAAGAGGCGGTCCGAACCGCTGCCCCCTTCAAGACTATCGTTGCCGTTGCCAATGAGAGTACCATTGTGGTTGCGCTGGTCGATCAAGGTATCGTCGCCATCTCCTCCAAACAGCGAGTCATTCCCCGAACCGCCATAAAGCGCGGCATCATCGCCCTCGTCGCCGAAAAGCCAATCAAAGCCCGTCCCACCGAAGAAATAGCTGTCGGCGCCCGCATCCCCCTGCAGGCGATCCACTCCGACGCCACCGTAGAAATAGGCGTCATGACCCGACCCGCCGAAGATCGTGTCCTGGCCTTCGTCGCCAAAGAAGAACTTGTCGTGAACCGCGCCGGCATAGAGCATGTCGTCGTCAAGGCCACCAAAGAAGGAGCTGTCCGAATTGGCGCCGCCGAACAAGGTATCCCTACCCGATCCGCCATAGACGAACATGTCGTGACCGGAATCTCCTTGGATGCGGTCGTCGCCATTGAAGCCGGCCAGGACGCTGTCGGCACCGTCCCCGCCGAAGAGAGAATCATCGCCGCGCCTGCCCGACAGCCCAACGTCGTCGCCGCTGCCACCGTAGATACCGTCATTTCCGGTGCCGCCGTAGAGTAGGCTGTCGTCCTGAGCCCCGCCGAAAAGGAGATCATCGCCGCTTCGTCCATACAGCTGGCCGTCGGCGCCGCTGTCGCCGTAGAGGCTGTCGCTCCCGTCATCGCCATACAAGAAGCGCTCGTCTCCGCTGCCGCCGAAGACTACATCGTTGCTGATGCCCCCGAAAAAGGCTCTATCATCGCCACCGCCGCCGAAGAAGCTGTCCTCACCGAAGGCGCCGTAGAAAAAGATGTCCTTGCCGTCGCCGGCGATGAGGGTATCGTCACCGCCGCCACCGTAAAACGATTGGTCGTCACCAGAGCCGCCGTAGAGGCGGTCTTCGCCATCCTCGCCGGAGAGGGCATCGGGGCCGGTGCCACCGAAAAGACGATCGTCGCCGCTGTTGCCCGCAAGGACATCTCCACCGCTTCCACCCGTTAGGGTGTCCGCGCCGGAATTTCCCTCGATGGTATCGGCGCCGCTGTCACCGTAGAGCCTGTCGGTGCCGAGATCGCCCGAGAGTATGTCATCTCCCAGCCCGCCGCCGGCGAAGTCGGAGCCGCTGCCACCGAAGAAGGAGTCGTCTCCATCTTCGCTCGTGCCGAAGCCCATGACGTCGCTACCGCTGCCGCCGAAAACCTCGTCGATTCCGGAGCCCCCGAAGAAGGTGTCGGCGCCGAGGCCACCGTAGAGCGCATCGCCCGCGGAAACCCCGAACATCGTGTCGACAAAGGACGATCCGAAGAAGACATCGATGCCGCTGGATCCATTGTACACAGCCACGTCTCGTTCCCTTCCCACAGCTCTCGTTGCGATGGCGTAACCAAGCTATACGCCAAACCCCTGCGCTCACCTAGCGCCAAGAGTGAGGTGAGTGTTGTGCAATTTGAAGGACGCTGGGCTTGTGTTACCTCACTTTCGCGTGAGAGCACGCACCGGCGCAGCGCGGCTCTTGGCGCGCGCGCCTAGCTGCTAGAGGCAGGCGCATCGCTGCGCAGGGTCCAAGCGAAATCGGCGACCTGACCCAAACGCTCCAGATCCAGGCCGGTGTCGAAACCGTGGTCGGTCAGCATGCGGGCCACCGAACGGGTGTCGACATTGCCCTTGGCGCCGGGCGCGTAGGGGCAGCCACCGAGCCCGCCGACGGCAGCGTCGAAGGTCCGCAAGCCCTTCTCCAGGCTGACGGCGATGTTCTCTAGAGCCCGATTGCGGGTGTCGTGGTAATGGCCTGCCAAGCGCCCGGCCGGGACCACTGCCAGGACGGCATCCAACATGCGCGCGATGGTCTCGGGCCGACCGGAGCCGATGGTGTCGCCAAGCGAGATCTCATAACAGCCCATATCCAATAGGATCTTGGCAACCTCGGCCACCTTCTCCGGCGGGGTCGGCCCATCGTAGGGGCAGTCGGCCACGCAGGAGACATAGCCGCGCACCGGGCGCCTGTCGGCAAGCGCTGCCTGCATCACCGGCTTGAAGCGCTCCAGACTCTCGGCGATGGAGCAGTTGATGTTCTTCTGGCTGAAGCCTTCCGAGGCCGAGCCGAAGATCGCGACCTCGTCGGCTGCCGCCGCCTTCGCGCCCTCATAGCCACGCAGGTTGGGGGTCAGCACGGCATAGCGCGTGCCGGGCTTGCGGGCGATCCCGGCCATGACCGCGGCCGCATCGGCCATCTGCGGCACCCACTTGGGGCTGACGAAGCTGGTGACCTCGATCTTGGCAAAGCCGCAGTCGCTCAACATGTCGACCAGGCGGATCTTGTCCGCAGTCTCGATCTGCCGCTTCTCGTTCTGCAGCCCGTCACGGGGCCCCATTTCGAAGAGGGTGACTTTCTCGGTCATCCCGCCAGCTCCTTAAGCGCTCGTTTCGAGCTCGCGACGCGCCTGGTCGCGCAGCTCCCGACGTATGATCTTCCCTGTCGTGGTCAAGGGCAAGGCATCAACGAAGGCGACCTCGCGCGGATACTCGTGCGCTGCCAGCTTGGTCTTCACCCAGTCCTGGATCTCACGCGCCAGATCGGGGCTGCCGTTCCTGCCCTCGGCCAGTACCACATAGGCTTTGACGATTTCCGTGCGCTGCGGATCGGGCTTGCCGACCACGCCGGCCATGGCGATTGCCGGGTGGCCGAGCAGACAGTCCTCGATCTCGCCCGGACCGATGCGATAGCCGGCCGAGGTGATTACGTCGTCGTCGCGACCGACATAGCGGATCCAGCCGCCGCTCTCCAGGCAGCCGCGGTCGCCGGTCACCAGCCAGTCGCCGCGATACTTGGCAGCCGTTGCCTCGGGGTTGTTCCAGTACTTCAAGAACATGACCGGATCGGGCGCGCGCACGGCTATATCGCCCAGTTCGCCTTCGCCCAGGATGTCGCCGGCCTCGGAGATCACCGCCACCTCGTGGCCCGGAACCGGACGCCCCATGATACCGGCACGCCCCTGCATCACGGCATCGCAGGAGGAGACGACGACGTTGCACTCGGTCTGGCCATAGAACTCGTTGATGGTGACGCCCAGCGTTTGCCGGCCCCAAGCCAGCAGCTCGCTGCCCAGGGTCTCACCACCGCTGGCAACGGACCGCAAGGAGAGCGACCAGCGCTTCTCCGGTGCCTCCAGGGTGCGCATCATCTTCATGGCCGTCGGCGGCAGGAAGGCATTGCGGATCGCCTGGCTCTCGAGCAGCGAGAAGGCGGCCTCGGCGGTGAACTTGGCAAAGCGGCAGGCGAC
Source organism: Kiloniellales bacterium (assembly GCA_040219175.1). Taxonomy (GTDB): domain Bacteria; phylum Pseudomonadota; class Alphaproteobacteria; order Kiloniellales; family JACOMY01; genus JACOMY01. The sequence continues at coordinate 19,816 of JAVJSY010000101.1, read as the reverse complement.
CACCGGCACCCCGTGGTGCAGGCCGGGCAGCAGCACGTCGAGAAGGCCGCCGATCCAGGCCCAGTCGGCCGGGGTCCAAAGCTTGTCGCCGGCCTGCGGGAAGAGGTCGAAAGCCATCTCCACACCCGGCAGATGGCCCAGTAGGACGCGGTGCGCATGCAAGGCGCCCTTCGGCTGACCCGTGGTTCCGGAGGTGTAGATCAGGATCGCCGGATCTTCGGCTCTGGTCCGGACGGGCTCCAGCTCTTCTGACTGCTCTGCAAGCAGGGGCGCCATCTCCAGACAATCCTCGGCCTGCCCCTCGACGACAAGCACCGCCTCCAGATCGGGTAGAGCTTTGCGCAAGCCTGCAAGCTTGGCAGCACCTTCCCGATTGGTGATCACCAGCTTGGCGCCGGCATCGCCCAGGCGATAGGACAGCGCCTCTTCGCCGAAGAGCATGAAGAGCGGGATCGAGACCGCACCCAGCTTGTGCGCGGCGATGTGCGCCAAGGCCGTTTCCGGCATCTGCGGCAGCAACACGCCCAGGCGCTCGCCGGGGCCAAGTCCCAGGCTGCGCAGCAGGTTCCCAAGTCGGTTGGAGCGTGCCCTGAGGGCGCCGAAGCTTATCTCTTCGACGGCGCCATCGGCCTCGAGGTAGACCAAGGCCAGGCGATCGGGCTCCCGCTCGGCCCAGCGATCGCAGACATCGACGCCGATGTTATAGAAAGTCGGCACCTCCCAGCGGAAGCGTCCGCGCAGGTCTTCGTAGGTCTGAGCCTCAGGCAGCATGCGCGCCCTCCTCTGGTCTCTGGCGGCCGATTCTCTGGCGGCCGACTCTCTGGCGGCCAATTCTCTGGCGATCAATCGGGGCGCAATTGACCGAGATCATTCCCAAGCTCCCGCCTGCCTGCTTTTCTCTTGCAAGGTAACAAGAAAAGCAGCGCCGAGGAGACGGGCGCCAAGGAGATGGGCAATGACGGATATGATGCAAAAGCTCGGAATCGAGCACCGGAACATGGCACGTCTGCTGAACATTCTTGAGCAGCAGTTGGCCATTTTCGAACGGGGCGACCGTCCCGACTACGACATCATCCAAGCGATCGCCACCTACTTCACTGGCTTTCCCGACAGCTGTCATCACCCCAAGGAAGACATGATCCTGAGCCGCATGCGCATACGCGACGCCAAGGCGGCCGAGCGAGTCGGCGACCTGGAATCCGAGCATCAAGAGATCTCGGTACTGGCCAAGCGCTTCAACGAGATGGTCGAGAACATCTTGAACGAAGGGGAAATCTCGCGCGAGGAATTCAGCGCCGCCATCAGAGACTTCCTCGATTGCCAGCGCCGGCATATGCAGGGCGAGCGCGAGGGCTTTTTCCTGATCGCCGAAGCCACCCTGGAACCCAGCGATTGGGAAGAGCTGGATAGTGCCGTCAACGACGAGGACGACCCGGTCTTCGGCGGCGAGCTCTCTCTGGAGTTCGAGATCCTGCGCGAAGAGATCATGCGCTGGCAGGAAGAGGACGAGAAGGCGGCCTTGATGGGGCAGCGTTAGGAGGATCGCGCTCTGCCTGTCAGGCCTTGCCACCGCTCTCCTCCACCTCCTCCAAGGCGATGAGGGTCGCGCCTTCCTCGACCTGCTCGCCGACCGTAACGCGCACCTCGCCGACCACGCCATCGCGCGGCGCCGTCAGGCTGTGCTCCATCTTCATCGCCTCTTCGACCAGCAACACCTCGCCCTTCTCGACGACAGCGCCCGGACCGACCTTGACCAGCAGAATGCGCCCTGACATGGGTGCCACGATGCTGTTGCCGGCGCCCGCACTGTCGCTCTCGCCGGCCAGGCGATCGGGCAGGGTGAAACGCTGTGCCGCGCCGTCGTGGAAGACCGTGACGCCGCCGTGGAACAGCGCGTAGGAGAGCCTCAGCCGTCGTTCGCCGAAATCCAGGACCGCTGCGTCGGCCTCGACGCTGGCCAGGCGGAGCGTCACCTCGCCTTCCGGAAGGACGATGGTATAGCGCCGACCGTCGTAGGCGATGCGCACCTCCTGGACCGCGTCCTCGACTGCCAGGGTGACGACCTGCTGTGCGCCGCCCCAAAGACGGAAACCTGAGAGGCTGTCCCAGGGGTCCGCGCTCTTCGGCTCGCCCAGGGCTCCGGCGGCAAAGAGCGCAGCTAGGCACCAGGCCTCCTGCGCATGGCTGGTTTCCTCGCCCAAGAGGCCCGCGAGATCGCGTTCGATCAGGCCGGTATCGACCTCGCCCGCAGCAAAACCCTTGTGCCGCGCCAGGGCGGCCAGGAAGGCGACGTTGGTGGTGCAGCCGTCGATCTCTATCCGATCCAGAGTGCTCGCCAGGCGCGCCAAGGCTTCGCTGCGATCGGCGCCGTGGACGATCAGCTTGGCGATCATCGGATCGTAGTGAGGCGTGATGCTGTCGCCCTGACGGATGCCGCTGTCGATGCGAAGCCCGCTATCCTCGTCGGGAAACTTCAACCGCGAGAGGCGACCGACCGCCGGCAGGAAACCCTTGGCCGGGTCCTCGGCATAGATCCGCGCCTCGAAGGCATGGCCGTCGATGGTGAGCTGGTCCTGGGTCAAGGGTAGGGGCGCACCGGCTGCCACGCGCAGCTGCCAGGCAACCAGGTCCTGGCCGGTGATCATCTCGGTCACCGGGTGCTCGACCTGCAGGCGCGTGTTCATCTCCATGAACCAAAAGCCGTCGCTGCGCAGCCCCTCGGAGCCGTCGGCGATGAACTCGACCGTTCCGGCCCCGCGGTAACCGATGGCGAGTGCCGCCGTGACCGCTGCCTGTCCCATGGCCTCCCGGACCGCCAGCGGCATGTCCGGGGCCGGCGCTTCCTCGATCACCTTCTGATGCCGGCGCTGCAGCGAGCAGTCGCGCTCGAAGAGATAGACCGCGTTCCCCTGCCCGTCCGCAAAGACCTGAATCTCCACATGGCGCGGCTTGGTGACGTACTTTTCGATCAGCACGCGCGGGTCGCCAAAGGCGTTCTGACCCTCGCGCTGCGCGCTCTCCAGTGCTGCGCCGAAGTCCTCGGCCCGCTCGACCCGGCGCATGCCCTTGCCGCCACCGCCGGCAACCGCCTTGATCAGCACGGGGAAGCCGATTGTCTCCGCTTCCGCGGCCAGCAGACCGGGCGTTTGGTCGGCCCCGTGATAGCCCGGAACCACCGGCACCTCGGCCTCCTCCATCAGCGCCTTGGCCGCATCCTTCAGGCCCATGGCGCGGATCGCAGAGGCAGGCGGACCGATGAAGACGATGCCGGCGGCCTCGCAAGCCTCGGCAAAGCCGGCATTCTCGGAAAGGAAGCCATAGCCCGGATGGATGGCCTGAGCGCCGGAGCGCCGCGCGATCTCCAGGATGGCGTCGCCCTTAAGGTAGCTCTCGGAAACCGGAGCCGGTCCCAGGCGCCAGGCCTCGTCGGCCTCGGCGACATGGCGGGCCTCGGCATCGGCGTCGGAATAGACCGCGACCGTTCCGATACCCAAACGCCGGGCACTGCGCATCACCCGACAGGCGATCTCGCCGCGGTTTGCTATGAGGATCTTATCGAACATGCGCTTTCCCCTACATCCGGAACACGCCGAAGCGGGTCGGCTCGATAGCGGCATTTAAACTGGCGGAGATCGAAAGGCCCAGGACGTCTCGCGTGCGCGAAGGCTGGATAATCCCGTCGTCCCACAGGCGGGCGGAAGAAAACAGCGGATGGGCCTGCGCCTCGAACTGGTCCAGGATCGGCTGCTTGAAGGCCGCTTCTTCAGCTTCGGTCCAGCTGCCGCCGCGCGCCTCGATGCCGTCTCGACGCACGGTCGCCAGCACGCCGGCCGCCTGCTCGCCGCCCATGACCGAGATGCGCGCGTTCGGCCACATCCACAGGAAGCGCGGCCCGTAGGCGCGGCCGCACATGCCGTAGTTGCCGGCCCCGAAGGAGCCGCCGACGATGACGGTGAACTTCGGCACCCCGGCCGTGGCGACGGCGGTCACCAGCTTGGCGCCGTCCTTGGCAATGCCGCCCGCCTCGTACTTCTTGCCGACCATGAAGCCCGTGATGTTCTGCAAGAAAATCAAAGGGATGCCGCGCTGACAGCAGAGCTCTATGAAGTGTGCGCCCTTGAGCGCGCTTTCCGAATAGAGCACACCGTTGTTGGCGATGATGCCGACCGGAAAGCCCCAGATATGCGCGAAGCCGGTGACCAGGGTGGCACCATAGAGCCGCTTGAACTCGTCGAACTCCGAGCCGTCGACGATGCGGGCGATGATCTCGCGGATGTCGAAGGGGTGCTTCAGGTCTGGCGGCACGATGCCGTCGATCTCTTCGGGTGCATAGAGCGGCGCGCGCGGGGCCCGCGTGGTGATCTCCCCGGCCTTGCGCCAGTTGAGATTGCCGACGATGCGGCGCGCCAAGGCCAGGGCATGGGCATCGTTCTCGGCATAGTGGTCGCTGACGCCGGACTTGCGGGTATGCACATCGGCACCGCCCAACTCCTCAGCCGTCACCACCTCACCGATCGCCGCCTTCACCAGCGGCGGGCCGCCGAGAAAAATGGTGCCCTGCTTGGCGACGATGATGCTCTCGTCCGACATCGCCGGCACATAGGCGCCGCCGGCCGTACAAGAGCCCATGACGACGGCGATCTGCGGGATGCCGCGGGCGGAGAGATTGGCCTGATTGAAGAAGATCCGGCCGAAGTGGTCGCGGTCGGGAAAGACCTCGTCCTGGTTCGGCAGATTGGCGCCGCCGGAATCGACCAGATAGATGCAAGGCAGCCGGTTCTGCTCGGCGATCTCCTGTGCGCGCAGGTGCTTCTTCACCGTCATCGGATAGTAGGTGCCGCCCTTCACGGTGGCGTCGTTGCACACGATCATGCATTCGACACCGGAGACGCGGCCGATGCCGGTGATGATCCCGGCCGAAGGCACCTCGTCATGATACATGCCCCAGGCAGCGAAGCGTCCGACCTCCAGGAAGGGCGAGCCCGGATCCAGCAAGCGGCTCACCCGCTCGCGCGGTAGCAGCTTGCCACGGGCCAGATGCTTCTCTCGCGCACGCTGGCCGCCGCCGGCCCGCAGGCTGGCGCTGGTGTCCTCCAGGCTTTCCAAGAGGCCCTGCATCGCCGCGTTGTTCGTACGATAGATCTCGGAGCGTCGATCGACGACGCTAGAGAGTCTGGTCATAGGCTGATCCCTCCCATCCGGCCATCGCACTGCCGGCGCTTTTCTGCTGCCCTCAAGAGCTAACGGTCCCAAGCGATGATGACAAATTCCTAATTCGGCGATACTTATTCGAAAATTCGATCACAGAGCGGATTGGCGGGCGGATGGACCTGAAACAGCTGCGCAGCTTCAAGGCGGTCGCAGAGACGCTGCATTTTCAACAAGCAGCCTGGCAGCTGAACCTCAGCCAGCCGGCCTTAAGCCATCGTATCAAGGCCTTGGAGGATTCCCTTCAGGTCAAGCTTTTCGAGCGAAACCGCCGCGGTGTGGCCTTGACCACGGCCGGAGAGACCCTCCTTTCGCACGTAGACACGATCCTCGCGGCCTGCGATGCAGCGGTCCAAGAGACGCGCGCCGTCGCCGGCCATCGTCCGGATCTGCTGCGTATCGGCTACATCGAGTATCTGAACATCGCCGCGATCGCCGCCAGCATCGCCAGGTATCGGGCCCTGCACCCGGAGATCGCGGTCGAACAGCGCGACCTGCCGCCGCTGGAGGTGATCGAGGCCCTGAAGCACGGCCAGTTGGACCTGGGCTTTGCAGTGCTGCCGGTAACGGAACCCAGTCTCGCCGTCAGGCCGATCGTTGAGGGTCGATGGGGTCTGGTCGTGCCCAGCGACCACCCCCTGGGCGGGCGCGAATCGCTGCGGCTGGAGGACCTGGAGGCGCTGCCGCTGATCCTCTTCCGTCGGCCGCTGAACCCAAGGGTCTACGACGGCTGGCTGGCCCGCCTTCGCGCAGCCGGGGTGCGCGCGACCATCGTCTTCGAGACCCGACAGGTTCAATCCGCGCTCACCATGGTCCAGGCCGGCGGCGGACATTTTCTGGCCAGCGACTACAGCACCTCGCTGTTGCCGGCGAGCCTGCGCTGGGTTCCCTTCGGCGGCTTCGACGCCACCATCTCTGTCGGCGTCTTGTGGAAGCAGGCAGGGACGACGCCTCTGATCCGAGAGTATTTGAACTGTCTTAGCCAAGCCCTGCAGTAGGGGCATAGTCGCCGCGAGCGACGAGGGGCTACCAGCCCGCCCCGCGATCAGTGAGGATTGGCGCCGGGCCAGAAGCAAAGTGGGGCCAGAGCGCGGAGCGGGGCCAAAGCGCGGAGCGGGGAATGGACGCCAGTCAGAACAAGCGACCCGGCAAGGGTCCGCGCGCGAGTCCCCTGGAGACTTTTGTGCACAAACGGCCCTTCGGGTCGCAGCGCCTGGCAGTCTTCCTGCTCGCGGCCGGCCAGACCCTGGTTTGGGCAGCGCTCTATTACAGCTTCGCCGCACTGCTCTTGACCTGGGAACGCGACCTGGGCTGGTCGAAGAGCGAGCTGACCTTGGGGCTGGCGGCTGCCGTGCTGGTCTCGGCCGTCGGCTCGCCGATGGCGGGGCGTATCATCGATGCTGGTTTTGGGCGCTGGCTCTTGAGCCTGGGGGCCCTCGGCGGCGGCGCTGCGCTGGCCCTGCTCGCCACGGCGGAGACGCCCTTGATCTTCGTGCTGATCTGGTCGGCAATCGGCGTGGCGCAAGCCGCCTGCCTCTATGAGCCCTGCTTTGCCTTCATCACCCGCGTCAGCGGCAGCGCCTCTCGCCGGGTGATCACGCGGGTCACCCTGGTCGCCGGCTTCGCCTCGCCCATCGCCTTTCCCACCGGCGCCCTGCTGGCGCACAGCCTGGGCTGGCAGGGTGCGGTCCTGGTCATGGCAGCGGTCGTCGTCCTGATCGCCGCACCGATGCTCTTCATCGGCGCCAGCTTGCTGGAGGCAGGCTCCGTTGAGGTGGTGCCGGCCGAAAGGCGCAAGGAGAGCCGTGCGCTCTTGAAGGCCGCTGCCAAGCGCCCGCAGTTCTGGCTGATCGCGCTGGCCTTTCCGGCGATGGCGATGAACCACGGCATCCTGATCAATCACATCGTCCCGCTGCTGGTCGACAGCTCCTTCACCGAGGCGACAGCCGTCACCATCGCGTCGGTCATCGGACCGATGCAGGTGGCCGGGCGCGTGGGCATGATGCTGAGCGAGCGTCACGTCAGCAGCCTGACCCTGACGATCCTCGCCTTCGCCGGCGTTGCCTTGGCGGCATTGTTCTTGATGCTGGCCGGTGCCTCCTTGGCATTGGCCTTTGCCTTCGCGGCGACCCAGGGCGCTGCCTACGGCATCATCTCGATCCTGAAACCGGTGGTGACCGCAGACTTCCTCGGTCGCGCCGCCTTCGGCTCCATCGCCGGCTGGCTCGCCCTACCCTACCTTGCCTGCTATGCCGTCGCGCCCTTCGTCGGCGCGCTGCTGTGGGAAATCGGCGGCTATGATCTGGTGATACCAGCCGCCGGCGCCATAGCGCTGCTGGGCATCGCCGCTGTTTCCTTGCTTGCGCTTACCCGCGCGCGCAAAGCCTAAGGCGGGCTCGAACAATCCAGCCGGACAGAAAGCAGCCTCTCCCTGCAGGAATAGGGCCGCACCACAGATAACATTGCGTTGCAGGAGCGCCTCGGCAGCGACCCGCCCGCCATAGAGCGCGGCGCGCGCCTCGCCGCGGGTCAGCGGCTCGACGCCAACCGTCACCAGGCGCTCGCCAAGGTCGCAGTCGGGGTCCAGCGCGATCGCCGGGGCACGCGCAATCGCGTCGTGACCGGGCAAATCGACGGCATTGGCAATCAAGGTCGCAGCGGCATCGGCAATCGCCGCGTTCGCGGCAAGCACAGTCACCGAATCGGCGATTCCCATGGACCAGCTGCGTCCGCGCCAGCCTGAGGTCGCCAAGCCGCGCGGTGCAGCCTCTGCACGCAAGGTCACCTGGGCATCGGTGCCGAAGATTGCCGTGGTGAACTGGCTGCCCGGTGGCAAGTGGAGGGCCACATCGCCGCCGTTGTTCACATAGGCGCGCTCAAGCTGGCGGTCTGCGACCAATGCCGCGAGGATCTCGTCGGCCACCGCGCCTGCGACCGCGATCATCGGTGTCACGAAGCCCGAACGATGCGGCGCAGAGGCCTTGCACATGGCCCGAGCGACCTTGCCTCTGAAGGTCGGCAGGGTGGCTCCCAACGGCCTACGAAGCAGCGGCAACTCCTCGACCAACTCTGCCAGGATGCTGGCGAAGCGGGCTTCGGCCTGGCTGTAGGCGCACTTAACCTCGGAGGCCTCGCCATAGGCCTCTATGATCAAGTCGATCGGGCCATGGTGCAGGTGAAGGCGTCGCCCGTCGGGCAGCATTTCGGCTTGCGCGTTTTGCATGGATCGCGACCTAGCCCAGAGCCGGCCAGGGCACAGCGTCGGATGCTGCCACACCGCGTTTCGACGAACCATACTCGCCGCCGGTGGCAAGCACGTCGTCGACGCTGCGAATTGCGGCTGCATGCCCGCCCAGAAGACGATAGACCTCACGCTTCAAGGTGAACTCGATCGGCGCCACCAAGGCCGGTGTGGGCACATAGCCGAAGGCTCTGTCGGGCAATTTGGTCACGTCCACCATGAAGGTGATGCCGCCGCCCGGCCAGACGTAGACCGGCGCCCCGCCACAGGTCACCAGGGTCTCCATGCCCTGAACCGAACGCGTGAGACGCACAGGATTCTCGGTCACCCCGGCGCGCAGAGAGCCGCCGGCACCGCCCATAAAGAGCACTGTGCAAAGTGCAGGCTCACAGTTCTCGTCGATCAACTGCACCGATTTCTCCAAGGCTTCCGGTAGGGGGCGTTTGACCGGTTTCAGCTCTTCATCAAGCACGAAATAGCTGTATTGCTCACCCGTCGTTGAGACCATTAGCATGCTAAGACCCGGCCGTGCACCCTTCTTGGGGTTGAAGGGGCCTAGGATCTCGAGCGGATCCTCGATGGCGGCGCCGCCCCAGCCGAGGCCGGGCTCGGCGACCTGGAAATAGCGGCCGGGGGTCGAGCGTCGGCCGCACACATTGATGCCGGTGTCCGGCCAGCCCAGCACCTTGCCGGCCTGGTGCTCGGAGACGACGCCGGTGATGTGATCGTCGACCACCACGACTTCGTCGACCTTGTCCTTCCATTGGGTGGCGAACATGCCGATGGTGGCCGACCCGCAACCGACCCGCATGCGCTTTTCCTGCTGGCCGTCGACGATGGGGGCAGCGCCGGCCTCCACGATCACGCTGGAGCCGGAATCGATCGTCAGCTCGACGGCTTGCCGGTTACAGAGATCCAAGAGGGCCTGGCAGGTCACGCGCCCTTCGGCCTTGCTGCCGCCGGTGAGATGACGCACGCCGCCCAGCGAGAGCATCTGCGAGCCATATTCGCCGGTGGTGACGTGGCCCACCGGTTCTCCGGCCGCGCGGACCGTTGCCTGCTCCGGCCCCAGGTGGCGGTCGGTGTCGATCTTCACCTTGACGCCGCAGTAGCTGAAGATGGCCTCGGTCACCACGGTGACCAGATCGGCGCCCTCGACCGCGCGGCTGACGATGAAGGGGGCGGGCTTGTAGTCGGGATAGGTGGTGCCGGCACCGATCGCCGTCACGAAACGCTCTGCATCCGGGACGATCTCGCCATCCCAGGGCGCCGCCTCTTCCTGCAGGAAGGGCACCAGGTCGCCGCCGCCGTCGCGCGCGCGCTCCAGGATCGTCAAGGGGTCGCAGCGCACGATGCGCCCGCCCTCGTTGGCATAGCGGTCGCAAGCGCCGCTCTTGCCCTCGGCGATGTAGCACATCACCGGACAGGCATCGCAGCGGATCTTCTCCTGGTTCTTCATGTGCCGGCTCCCGCCGCCTCAATGGCTTCCAGCACGCGGTGCGGAAGTGCAGGCAGCTTGGTGATCTTGGCACCGGTGGCGTGGCGGATGGCGTTCAGGATCGCCGGCGCGGTGGGAATCAGCGCATGCTCGCCCAAGCCCTTGGCGCCGAAGGGCCCTTCGGGATCCGGCTTCTCGATCAGGATCGAGCGCACCTCCGGCACGTCGCCGGCCGAGGGAATGAGATAGTCGTGCAGGTTCTCGGTCCGGCCCGGCAGATACTCTTCCATCAAGGCCAGACCGATGCCCTGGGCTATACCACCTTCGATCTGACCTTCGGCCAATAGAGGGTTGATAACACGCCCTAAATCGTGCGCTGCCGTGAAGCGCAACAAGCGAACCTTGCCCAAGCGGCAGTCGACCTCCAGCTCGACCATCTGGACGCCATAGCCATAGACCGCATAGGGGATCCCCTGCCCCTTCGCGTCCAAGGTCGTGGTCGGCGGGTCATAGCTCTCCATCGCGGCGAAGACATAGCCGTCGGCATCGCGAGGCAGGCTGGAGAGGTCCAGGCGGCGCTCGGCCCCCTCGTCGACGAGGCAAAGGCTACCGCCGTCCAGCGAGAGCCTCGCCGAGTGCGTGACATTGGCGTGGCGCAACAGTTTTGCCCTGAGCGCAGCCCCTGCCATCTGTGCTGCCTTGCCGGTGACATAGGTCTGACGCGAGGCCGAGGTCTTGCCGGCATCCGGCGTGATCGCCGTGTCGCCGCCCAGCAAGCGGAAGCTGGAGAGCGGCAGGCCCAGAGCGTCGGCACAAATCTGCGCGATCACCGTGTTCGAGCCCTGGCCGATGTCGACCGCGCCCTGGTGCAGGACGGCGGCGCCGTCCGGCGCAATTCCGACCTTGATGGTCGAGGGGTTGGACAGCGAGGTGTTGCCGCAGCCATACCAGCAGGAGGCCAGGCCGACCCCGCGTTTCAGCTGTCCCCCGGCCGCATTCTGTCGGTCTGCCTCGGCCAGTGCCTCCGACCAGGGTTCGCGCAGCGCCTCCAGGCACTCGAGGATTCCGACGCCGAAGATCTGCTGTCCGGTTGCGGTCACGTCGCCGTCGCGGAAGGCGTTCAGGCAGCGGAACTCCAAGCGGTCGAGACCGCAGCGCTCTGCCATCTCGTCATAGAGCGTTTCCTGCAGGATAGCCGCCTGCGGCACGCCAAAGCCGCGGAAGGCGCCGGAGATCGGGCCGTTGCTGTGGATCGCCCGGCCGGTGGCCCTGTAGTGCGGTGTGCGATAGGGGCCTGAGGCATGCACGGGAACGCGGTTGGCAACGGTCGGCCCCCAGCTGGCATAGGCGCCGGTGTTGAAGTCGCCCTCCAAGTTCATGGCCGTCACCCGACCCTCGGCATCCGCGCCCAGGCTGGCATGCAGGCGCGCCGGGTGGCGTTTGGTGGTCGACATCATTGACTCGCGACGGCTGTAGACCAGGCGTGCCGGACGGCCGGTCTTCAAGGTAACCAGCCCGATCAGCGGCTGCAGAGAGAGATCCAGCTTGGAGCCGAAGCCGCCCCCGGTCGCGGTCGGCACGATGCGAACACGCTCTTCCGGTAGGCCGAGCACGGCTGCGGTGTCGCTGCGGTCCATAGCCGGCGCCTGCGTGCCGGCCTCGATCACCAAGGTGTCGCCGTCCATCCAGCTGATTCCGGCCTCCGGCTCGATGTAGGCATGCTCGACATAGCCGGTCTCGATGGCGCCCTCGACCAGATGTGCGGCGGCAGCAAGGGCAGCGTCGGGCTCGCCGCGCTCGACAAAGCCGGCAGTCAGCAGGTTGCCGGGTCGTGAATCGTGCAGCTGTGGCGCCGCCGCCTCCTTTGCTTCCATCGCGGTGAGGACTGCCGGGAGCGGTTCCCACTGAATTGGAAAACTCTCCAGGTCGAGGGCCTCTATGACCGCTGCTTCGCCTGCCACCAGGGCAACGGCCTCACCGCGAAAACGCGCCGGCGAGGGCGCCAAGGCCGGCTGATCTGCGAAAGGCGGGATCACGCCGAAGGCATTGCGTCCGGGGATGTCGGCTGCCGTAAGCACCACCTCGACACCGGGCAAAGTGGCCGACCAGCCCTCGATATCGCCGAAAGAGAAGGCGGCATGATGGTGCGGCGAGCGTAGGACCCTGACGCCAAGTGCTGCCTCGGGCCAGCTGTCGGCGCCGAAGCGATCGCGGCCGGTGACCTTTGGCGGACCGTCGAGGCGCAGGACGGCGGCCCCGACGGCAGAGCCGGCAACCGCCTCGCTCTCACCCCCGGCTCTACCCTCTGACTGGCGCCAGGCATCGCAGACGGCGTCGAGGATCTTGCGGTAGCCGGTGCAGCGGCAAAGCACGCCGCCCAGCGCTTCCTCGGCCTCTGCCGGGCTTGGTCGCGGCACCTCCGCCAGCAGCGCGGAGGCGGCCATCAGCATGCCCGGCGTACAGATCCCGCATTGCGCAGCACCATGCCTGAGGAAGGATTGCTGCAAAGCGGAAAGGCCGTTGCGATCCAGCCCTTCGACGGTGGTAACCGCCCGCCCTTCAGCTTGGCCCAGCGGCATGAGGCAGGCACAGACCTGCGCGCCATCGACCAGGACGGTGCAGGCGCCACAGTCGCCGGCATCGCAACCGACCTTGGTTCCGCTTAATCCAAGGTCGTCGCGCAGAACAGCGCTCAGCCGCTTGGTGGGTGCCGCCGCGACACAGACGTCGCGACCATTCACGCGGAGGCTGGTTTGGCTTCCAAGATCCGACGCCCGCGCAGGCTCAATCAGGGTCACGCCGCCCGCTCCTCTTCTTGTGGGTCGGCTGCAGCGCGCAGGCAGCGGCGCAGCAGCTCTGCCGCCGCCCGACTGCGATAGGCGGCCGAGCCACGAATGTCGTCGATTGGCGCCAGCTGAGCCGCCACGGCCTGATCGTCCAGCCGCTGACAGGCCGCTTCGGTCGTAGCGCCCAAAAGCTGTTGTTCCAAGGCGGGCAGACGACGGGCCACCGCCGAGCAGGACCCAATTGCGAGCGCAACCTCGATCAGCCGCTCGTCCTTCACGGCCAGCCGCACGGCCACCATGGCTATGGAGATCACCAGATACTTGCGCGCCCCGAGCTTGAGAAAAGAAGAGCGGCCCTCGGCGCTGGCCTTCGGCACCAAGACCGCCGTGACCATCTCGTCCTGTCTCAAAGCAGTCTGGCGAACACCAGTGATGAAAGACAGCAGGGGCAACTGCCGCACACCGGCCACCGAGGCCAGCTCGACCTGCGCATCGAGGGTCAAGAGCGGCGGGACGCCGTCTGCGGCCGGCGAGGCATTGCAAAGGTTGCCGGCCAAGGTGCCCTGGTTCTGAATCTGCTGCGCCCCGACCTCGCGCGCCGCCAATTTCAGGCCATCGAAAGCGGCGGGTAGGTCGGCGCGGATCACGTCGGTCCAACGCATGGTCGCGCCGAGCCGCCAACAATCGCGCTCATCACGCAACGCAGAAAGCTCCGCAATGGCGGTGATATCAAGGATGGGGCCAGTCAGACTGCTGCGTGTGGTTGCCGGATAGAGATCGGTGCCGCCGGCCAGAATCCGGCAGGGCGCCTTGGCCAGCAGGTCCAATGCCTCTGCCAGACTGTTCGGTCGAAGGTAGGTCATCGCTCGCCTCCCCTCCCTCAGGAAAATCTCTCTCGTTAGACCGTCGACTTGAAACAGGCGACTTGAGACCGTCGATTTGAGACCGGCCACTTGAGATCGGCGACTTGTTTGTACACAAACGGAATTCTATGCTCTTCGCAGGCTTAGTCAAAGCGAAAAACGTAACAGAAAGATAAAAATGTCATGAACGACTCCGAGCCGCTTCGGCCGATGGAGAACCAGGAAGGCAACGGCTATCGCTTGGACGCACAGATCGGCTTCCTCTTGCGCAAGGCCAATCAGCGCCACCTCACCATCTTCGCTGACGAGATTGCCGAGGTCACGCCGCGGCAGTTCGCGGCCCTGGCCAGGCTCTTGGAGATGGGGCCGCTGTCGCAGAACCGCCTGGGGCGAGAGACCGCGATGGACGCCGCCACGATCAAGGGCGTTATCGGTCGGCTGCTGACAAAGAAGCTTGTCGAGACGCAAGCCGACCCTTCGGATCGCCGGCGCCTTACGGTCTCTCTCACCGAGATGGGAGCGCGCTTCATCCAATCCTGTCTGCCGCATGCACAGAAGATCAGCGAGGCGACCTTGGCGCCACTGACCCCTGGCGAAGCCCATCAGCTCTTGTCATTGATTGCCAAACTCACCTGAACCAGCGGAGGCCCGACCATGGCACATAAGCGCAATGACGAAGCCCTCTTGATCATCGACGTTCAGAACGACTTCTGCAGCGGCGGCGCCTTGGCCGTCGAGAACGGCGAGGCCGTGGTGCCGCTAATCAACAGCCTGCAGCAGCACTTTGCGATCGTCATCGCCACGCAAGACTGGCACCCGGAGGAGCATCATAGCTTTCATGCCAATCATGACGGCAAGGCCCCCTTCTCGACCGTCGACCTGCACTACGGCAGCCAAGTCCTTTGGCCCACACACTGCGTTCAAGACAGCGAGGGTGCCGCCTTTCATGCCGATTTGAACACCGATCGCTGCGACATGATCATCCGGAAGGGCTTTCGACCCGAGATCGATTCCTATTCCGCCTTCTTCGAGAACGACCGAAGCACGCCGACCGGCCTGGCCGGCTATTTGCGCGAACGTGGCGTTGCCGCCCTGACCTTGACCGGACTGGCAACCGATTTCTGCGTCTGCTACTCGGCCCTGGATGCGATCAAGCTGGGCTTCGAGGTCCGGATCCTGGAGGATGCTTGCCGCGCCATCGACCTGGAGGGCTCGCTTGCCGAAGCCAGGCGACAGATGCGCGAGGCCGGGGTCGTTCTCACCCAAAGCGGTGCGACATAGCCTCGCTCACTGCAACTTTTTTGCGGTCGAAACGACGCCGGAAGCGACAGGGTACAGAAAGGCATATGGACCCCTGCCTCTCGGTAGGTTAGCGTCTCGACCTGCTGCTTGCTCGGGAGAGGCAGAGCCCTGGCGGCTCACCAGCGGCACCCAGTCGACTCCCATGGGGTCAACCAGAGAACAACAGGGAAGGTAGGATCATGATTATCTCGAAAATCAACCACGTCAGTCGGCGGAAGGTTCTTCGCAACGGTGCGGCACTCGGCGTGGCGAGTGTCGCTGCACCGGCGATCGTCTCCAGCGCGCTGTCCAGCTCCGGAGAGGTCAATGTGCTGATGTGGTCCGACTATCTACCGGACGACTACATCGCGAACTTCGCCGACAAGACCGGCATCACCATCAACTACACCGGCATCGGCTCGAACGAAGAGATCATCAACAAGATGAAGGCTTCGAACGGCCAGGGCTTCGACATCGTGTCGCCGACCAACAACCGGAACCTGCAGTGGCAGCCGCTTGGCCTGCTGCAGCCCGTCGACATGAGCCGCGTGCCGATCGACAACGTCAACCCGGCCATGGCGCAGATCGGTCCGACCGCCTGGGGCTTCGACGGCGAGGTGCATTGGTTGCCACACATCTGGGGCACGGAAGGCATTGGCTGGCGTACCGACCTCTGGACCCCGGCCGGCGGCGTGCCGAGCTATGGCGATGTCTGGGCCGAGGAGAATGCCGGCAAGACCATGGGCCGCCCGCACTCCATGATGCTGGGTGCCGGTCTCTACATGGAGACCATCGGCGAGCTCGAGCCCGGCTCCATGTGGGCCGCCTACGAGAACCCGGAGAAGATGCGCGAAGTCTGGGAGAAGGTCACCCAGTGGTGCATCGACCGCAAGAGCCGCATCAAGGTCCTCTGGAACGACGCCGATACGCAGAAGAACTCGCTGCTGAATGAAGGCGTGATCGTCGGCCAGACCTGGGACGGCCCGCCGCTGGCGCTGAAGAACGAGGGCGACCCGATCATGTATCAGGCCCCCAAGGAGGGCTCGATGGCCTGGGTCGACGGCATGGCCATTCCGATCGGTGCCAAGAACATCGATCAGATCTATGCCTTCATCGAGTATGCCTACCAGCCCGAGCCCGCCGGCAAGGCGATCGACGAGCACGGCTACAACTCACCGGTTCTGGGCGCCGACAAGTATGCCGGCGAGCAGTACAAGAAGAACTTTGCAGAGGCCTATCCGGGCGACTCTCTGGCCAACCTGAACCCCTGGCCGGCAGAAGCACCCTGGTATGCGGAAATCCGCACGGAGTACCGCAATCGCTTCGTGAACGCCTAAGAAGCGCAGGTCAGCAGCGGCCGGTTTTCCCCTGGCGGAGCCGGCCGCCGCTGCCAATTGATCGGAGAGGGGTTTCATGTCACGCAACGTCGGTGTCGAGCTGGACAGCCTTTGGGTCCGCTTCGGCGAATTCGTGGCCGTTCGCGATGCCAATGCCTCTATCGAGGGCGGGGAGTTCTTCAGCTTCCTGGGTCCCTCCGGTTGCGGCAAGACGACGATCCTCAGAACCGTGTCGGGTTTCCAGTCCCCGAGCGAGGGTCGGGTCTCCATCGGCGGACGAGACATGGCCGGGATCGGACCCAATCGACGGCCGACCGCGCTGATCTTCCAGAACCTGGCGCTCTTCCCGCTGATGAAAGTCTGGGAGAACATCACCTTCTCAATGGAGGTGAAAGGGGCCGGCAAGTCCGCCCGCCAGAAACGCGCCGGCGAGCTCTTGGAGCTGATCGCGCTGGACGGGGCCGGCGACAAGATGATTTCAGAGCTGTCCGGCGGACAGAAGCAGCGCGTGGCGATCGCCCGCGCGCTCTGCGCCGAACCGGACGTGCTGCTACTGGACGAGCCACTGTCGGCGCTGGACCTGAAGCTGCGCCAGCACATGCGTGCCGAGCTGCGCGAGATCCAGAAGCGCGTCGGCATCACCTTCATCTACATCACCCACGATCAAGGCGAGGCCTTGACCATGTCCGACCACGTGGCCGTCATGAAGGCCGGCGTGATCGAGCAAATCTCTGACGGACGCACGATTTACGACGACCCGGCCTCCCCCTTCGTTGCCTCCTTCGTCGGTGAGAACAACGTCTTCCGCGGACCTGTAACCGAGGTCGCCGAGGGTTATGCCGTTATCGAGACGGAGGACGGTCGCTTCCGCGGCCGTGTCGCCTCCACGGCCGCCTCCAGCCTCCAGACCGGCAACGAAGCCATGCTCTTCATCCGGCCGGAGGCGATCGTCCTGGCGGATAGCGGCGACAACAGCCTAGCCGCCCAAGTGGAAACCGAGGCCTTCGAAGGTCAGGCAACGCACCTCTTCCTGCGCGCACCCGCCGGACAGGAAGTCCGCATGTCGCTGGTAAACCGCGGTACCATCCGCGACACCCACGCCGGCACGCGCCAAAGCCTGGCATTTTCCGCAGAGCAGGCCGTCGTGCTGCCGGCCGGCGAACTGGCCTCGGAGTAGAGGCAGAACCTATGGGCGTGGTCAGGGGCTTCTTCGAACGCAACGGGCTGCTGCTGGGGATCTATCTCTTGATGGGTGTCGGCTTCTGGATCTTCGTGCTGATCCTGCTGCCGCAGCTGGCCATGCTGGATCTCTCGTTTCGGCATAATCTGCCACCCTCCCTGGTCGGCAGCGACCAGGACGTCTACACCCTGGACAACTATCGCCACTTCCTGGTGGGCAATCCCGGCAACCCCGATCGTTTGAGCATATTCGGCTGGGAGACCGAGGTTCCGATCAACGTGATCGACATGTCGGTCTTCGTGCGCACGATCATCGCCGCCTTCATCGTCACCCTCTTCGACCTGCTGCTCTGCTATCCGCTCGCCTACTATCTGGGACAGTCGAAGATCGGTGGTTTCGGGCGTATTTTCATACTCTTACTGATCATTCCTTACTGGGTGAACGAGATCCTGCGGGCCTTTGCCTTCCGCATCCTTTTCGGCGATTCCGGCGTCATCAACTATGCGCTCATGACCTTGGGTCTGGTCGATCAGCCGGTTGACTTCATTCGCGGAGACGTCGCGCTCTTCGCCGGTCTGGGCTATGCCTACATCCTCTTGATGATCTTCCCGATCTATAACGCCATCGAGAGCCTGGATCGCAATCAGATCGAGGCGGCGCGCGATCTGGGCTCGCCCTGGTGGCGGATCCACTGGCGGATCGTCATCCCCTTCGCCAAACCCGGCATCGTCTCGGGCTGCACCATGGTCTTCATGCTGTCGGCCGGCGCGCTGGCGGCACCGCAGATCCTGGGTGGCCCCTCGTCGCTCTGGTTCACGCAGATCATCTACCAGTGGTTCAATACCGGCCAGAACTGGGCCCGCGGCTCGGCCTATGCCGTGGTGCTGCTGGTCGCCTGCATCATCATCGTCTTGAGCCTGATGCGGCTCTTCAAGGTGAAGATGGGGGAGATCGGTAAATGATGTGGCGGCCCCTGCCCTTCATTCTGCTGGGCCTCTATCTGGCGCTCTTCTTCGGCTATCTCTTGAGCCCCCTGGTGATCATGGGGATCACCGCCTTCAACTCTTCGGCCTTTCCCCGCGCAGCGCCCTGGGAGTGTCTGACCTTCGAGTGGTTCGACGTCCTGGCCGGCGACAAGCGGATCACCGATTCGATCCTGAACTCCTTCATCGTCGGCGGTTTCACCGTCGTGATTTCCGTCGCCCTGGGCCTGGCCGGCGCGCTGATGCTGACGCAGGTCTGGCCGCGACTGCGCGCGACCTACTACACCGCAGTGATCGCGCCGATTTTGATCCCGGGCGTGGTGCTGGGCATCTCTACCCTGGTGTTCTGGGGCCGCATCAACACCTTTCTGGGTCTGCCCGACGACGGCTTCCTGCGCAACGGCATCTTCCTGACGGTGCTGGGTCAATCGACCTTCATCGCCGCCTACTGCATGCTGGTCTTCGTCGCCCGCCTGCAGCGCTTCGACACCGGGCAGACCGAGGCAGCGCTTGATCTGGGTGCGACCCACACGCAGGCCTTTCGCAAGATCATGCTGCCCTTCCTGAAGCCGGCCTTCGGTTCGGCTGCCGTGATCGCCTTCCTGGCCTCCTTCGAAAACTACAACACCACCACCTTCACCTTCGGCAGCTATCCGACTCTCACCATCGAGCTGGCGCAAAAGGTGCGCTACGGAATCAATCCCTCGATCTCGGCGCTGGCGGTCATCATCGTCGTCTTGACCATCGCCGGCGCTCTGCTGAACGAGGCCTATAAGCGCCGCCAGGCCCTGAAGGCCGGTCTGCGCATCAAGGATGTTGCCAAGACACCGCGCCTGCCGGCCTTCCTTGCCCGCAACCCGGCCTCAATCGCGCTCATCCTGCTGGGGATCGGCTTCCTGGGAACCATTGCTTACGCCCAGCAGTACAGCCCGGCGCAGTGCAAGGCCGAGGTTCAAGAGCAGAAGCGCCTGGATGCGGAAGAGCGGCGCCAGGAGATGCTGCAGCAGCTGGAAGAGCGCCGCCGCAAGGCCGCCGAAGCGGCAGGCGAGCAGCCCGCTGCGGCCACACCCGCCGATTCCAGCAATCCCAACACCGGCGCCTTCGGCGGGGTCTTCAATCCCGGCAATCTGGACGGCGAAGGCGAAGACGCACCAGCCGCGCCCGAGAACCCCAATGCCGGCGCCTTCGGTGGAGTCTTCGCACCCGACAACCTGGACGCCGAAGGCGAAGAGGAGTCAGCCCCGGCAGAGGCTCCAGCCCAAGACGGTTTCGGCGATGTCTTCGCGCCAAAGAACCTGGAGACCGACGGCGAGAACCAGCAGTAGTCGCAGTTCGTTTCGACCCAGCGATGACTTCGATCTAGAGCGGAGTGAGGATAGTTTGAATCGGAAGGGGATTCCGGCGCGGTCGTAAAAGTGATTCAAGATGCTGGCTGGGTAAGGAGGCCAGCAAGGTATGCCGAAACCCCTATCGATGGACTTGCGTGAGCGGGCAGTGGC
>JAVJSY010000100.1:0-50800 GCA_040219175.1 Kiloniellales bacterium | reverse complement strand
CACTGCAATCTCCCAGTCTGCTTCCGTCATCTGTGTTGACATCGCCGATCCCTCCAATGAGCATCGGCTCCTTACGAATCACAATTCCTCCGATCCGAGGAATCCCCTCTACATGAGTCATTTCGTCCACACCGCCTAGTGACGAAAATGGCGGAGACCGGTGAAGACCATGGCGAGGCCCGCCTCGTCGGCCGCCGCGATCACCTCGGCATCGCGTTGAGATCCCCCTGGCTGGATAACCGCCGTCGCACCTGCGGCGCTGGCGGCCAGCAATCCGTCGGCGAAGGGGAAGAAGGCGTCGGAGGCGACGACCGAACCCTTGCCGCCCTCGGCGCCGAAGGCTTCCTGCGCCTTCCAGGCGGCAATCCGCGAGGAGTCCACCCGGCTCATCTGACCGGCGCCAATACCGATTGTCGCACGGTTGCGGGCATAGACGATGGCGTTGGAGCGCACATGCTTGCAGACACGAAAGGCGAAGAGCAGGTCTGCCAACTCGTGCGCGTCCGGTGCGCGCTTGGTCACCACTGTCAGGCCTTCGGCCGCCACCGAGCCAGCATCGCGATCCTGGATCAGGAACCCACCCGCCAGGGCCTTGACGACCAATCCCT
The DNA here is from genome assembly GCA_040219175.1 of Kiloniellales bacterium. Taxonomy (GTDB): domain Bacteria; phylum Pseudomonadota; class Alphaproteobacteria; order Kiloniellales; family JACOMY01; genus JACOMY01. Next base: position 50,192 of record JAVJSY010000100.1, on the reverse strand, counting down.
CGGCACCGCTCTCCGGCAGGCCGCCGGTGTCGAGCAGACGCAGATTCTGTTTGGCGCCAAGCAGCACCGCGGCCTCCTCGTCGAAACCAGGCGCGATCACCACCTCGGTGAAGAGCTTGGCAATGCGTTCCGCCGTCGCCGCATCCAAAGGCCGGTTGAGCGCCACGATCCCACCGAAGGCACTGGTCGAATCGGTAGCAAGGGCGGCGTCATAGGCGGTGGCCTGCGTCTCGGCTTCGGCGACACCGCAGGGATTGCCGTGCTTGACGATCACCACCGCCGGCTCGCGAAACTCGGCCACACACTCGAACGCGGCATCGGCATCGGCCAGGTTGTTGTAGGAGAGCGCCTTGCCTTGCAGCTGGCGCGCGGCGATCGCGCCCGGCACCGGACGCCCACTGCGATAGGCCGCCGCCTGCTGATGCGGATTTTCGCCGTAACGCAGGCTCGACTGCCGCACCCCACCCAACGCAAAGCGCTTGGGAAAGCGGGTGCCTTGCTGGGCTGCCAACCAGCCGGCAATGGCGGCGTCATAGGTCGCGGTCAGCGCGAAGGCCTTGGCGGCCAGGCGCTGCCGGGTCTCCATCCCGATGCCCCGCGTCGTCCTGAATTCCTCCAGCACGGCCGGATAGTCGTCGGGATCGGTCACCACGGCGACGAAGGCATGGTTTTTCGCCGCCGCCCGCAGCATGGCCGGACCACCGACGTCGATCTTCTCGATCAAGGCTTCGCCGTCGCCACCGGCTGCCAGCGTTTCCTCGAAGGGGTAGAGATTGACCACCAGCAGATCGATACCCTCGATCCCTTGGTCTCGCATGGCCGAGAGGTGGTCGGGCCGATCGCGGCGGGCGAGCAGACCGCCGTGCACCTTGGGATGCAGGGTCTTGACCCGGCCGTCCATGATCTCGGGAAAGCCGGTTACCTGGCTTACTTCCTGGACCGCAAGCCCCAGGGCCTTCAGGCCGGCTGCCGTCCCGCCGGTCGAGATCAGCGCCACGCCGGCATCCGCCAGGCCCTGTGCGAAATCTTCCAAGCCCCGCTTGTCAGACAGCGAAAGCAGGGCGCGGGCAGGCTTGAGGAGCGCGGTCATAGCGGGTCTTCCCGATGTGTTTGCTGAAGCTGGCGCCAAAGAGCATGGGCCGGGCGTCTTTGGCAAGACGCGACCTACCTCTTGGACTGTGCCTCGCGCTGCAGCCACCACAAAGCCGTGGCCCCCTGCTCGTCGGTCTCGCCGGAGAGCACGATCTGCAGGCTGCGGCGCGGATCCTCCACGCGACCGAAGTAGATGCTCTGCTCCAGGGCGATTTCCATGTCCTGGGTGCGGAAGCGCCAGCCCTCGCCACGGGGCAGGCGCAGCAGGCAGGCGCCGCCACCCTGGATCAGGGTGGCCTGGACGCTGGGATGCAGGTGAAAGCGCACGGCATAGGCCAGCCGGGCCCCGCCGCCGGTCAGGCGATCCTCGCCGACCAGGGCTTCTCCATCTTCGCTCAGCGCCAGGCGCCGGTGGTGCTCGAGACCGAAGAGCGGAACATAGCCGTCGTGGCTCATCTCCAAGAGCTGACTGCCGCTGCGGTCGTCGCGCCGGCAGGTGACCTGCCCTGGTCGCCGACCCAGGCCGCCGCCGATCAGAACCTCCGAGGAGTTGCGCTCTTCCACCGTAACCGTGGAGTGGGCGGCCGTCCCCTTTAGCAGAGGTCCCCACTCGGCATCGTTGGCGAAGGCCCCGCAGTTGACGATCAACCTTTGCCGCCCGGCCGTGACCTCCAAGGCCAGGGTCCCGGCCTGCGTCAGATGATCCAGCCCTGGACCCGGCGGCCGTCCGGCGTCGACCAGCACCGAGAGGCGTCCGGCCTGCAGGCGCTGAAAACCGCTCTGCGGTCCGGACAGCAGCTGGCGCGGCCGACCGCTCGCGCGCTGCAGAACCAGATCGACCATCAGGCCCTCTTCCTCGGCAGCGCCGTTGAAGAGACCCAGCCCGCCGTCGGGATGCTGCAACAGCTTCAGCAGAGGGCCCATCTGCTGGATCGCGTCGACCAGGGCTGGCGGCGTCTCGACCTCGGCCAGATGCAGCCAGGCGCGAATGTCCAAGAGGTCGCGCAAGACGCGCAGCTGACTGGCTGGAGAGCGCTCCAGATGACCGCCGTCGGCCAGCACCTGCTTGGGCAGGATCTTGGTGAGCAGCTGACAGCCCTGATCCAGATAGGGCCGTCCCTCAGCCAGACAGGCACCGCTGACAACCAGCCCCTTGGCAACGGCGATGAGGGCGGAGCCGGTGAGGCCGGCCGGCATGCAGCGCGAGAGGTGCTTGGCCTGGCGCGCGACCGAGCGCAGCAGGCTCTGCCGCAGCGCAACCTCGCCGGAGGCAGCGAAGAACTCATAGTGGCCCATCAGATTGGCGATGCGGTCGCCGATGACCTCGGGCGCCCAGACCTGTCGCGACCAACGCCGCTGCTGTGGGATCCAGGCGGTCACCAGCTCGCGGGCGCGGCGCCTGGCGGCATCGCCACCATAGGCGCGCAGATGGCGCAGCCAGCTGAAGCCGTGCAGCTCCGCCAAAGCCCCCTCCGGCAGTCCGGACTGCCGAAAGTCCAGCTTCAGAGCAACCTTCAGCCCGCCCAGCAGGAAGCGGCCCTTGACGATCTCTTGGCCAAGCTGGGCCTTGCCGGGCCAGGAATCGGGAACCGTCGGGCAACTGCCCCTGGTCGCCGTGCTGCGCAGGCTCAACTCATAGAGCGGCAGAGCATAGACCAGGCAGGCCAGACGATAACGCAGGCGCGGCAGGGCAAGCTTTGCCGGCAAGCGCGCTTTCGCCTGCCTTGCATCTCCTCCGCCCGCCGCGCTGTTTGCCATCGCGCCGACCTCAGCCTTGGCGCAGCTGGGCGATGTTGTCCCGATAGTGTGCCGGTCCACCGGTGAAGCTCGCGGTGCCGGCCACCAGGACGTCGGCCCCGGCTGCGATCGCCAGCGGTGCCGTCTCTGGCGTGATGCCGCCATCGATTTCCAGATCGATGTCGCGCCCGCTGGCGTCGATGGCGCGGCGCAACGCTTCGACCTTCGGCAGGACCGAAGGCAGAAAGGCCTGGCCGCCGAAACCCGGATTGACGCTCATCACCAGGACCAGGTCCAGCAGGTCCAGCACCGCCAAGGCCGCCTCGACCGGCGTTCCGGGGTTCAGAACCAAGCCGGCCTTCACCTTCTGCTGACGGATCAGCTGCAGGGTGCGATGCACGTGCGGGCCGGCTTCGGGATGGAAGGAGATGATGTCGGCGCCGGCTTCCACGAAGGCTGCGACATAGGGATCGACCGGTGCGATCATCAGGTGCACGTCGAAGACCTTGGCGCTGTGAGGACGCAAGGCCTTCACGACCTGTGGCCCTATGGTGATGTTCGGTACGTAGTGACCGTCCATGACATCCACGTGGATGTAGTCGGCGCCGGCTTGGTCGATGGCTTGGACCTCTTGCCCCAGCTTGGCGAAGTCGGCGGAGAGAATCGAGGGAGCGATGCGCGTTGCTTTAGCCATGGCGGAGAGCATTAAGCGCCCCGGGGCCGATCAGGCAAGCCGTTCCAGCCGCGCCGCGTAGAAACCATCCATTCCTCCCTGGTCGCCCAGGTGCGATGGCAGGCAGCGCAGATCGCCCTCGGCATCGATCAACTGCTCCAGTCCGGCCAGCTCTTCAGGCGCAATTTTGCGTCGTCGCAAGGCAGGTTCGCCCGCCAGTAGGGCCGCAACCTGCTCCGGCCCCTCCTCCGGCTGCAGCGAGCAGACCGCATAGACCAAGGTCCCGCCCGGACGCAGGTGCTGCCAAGCCGTCCGCAGCAAGCGCGCTTGCAAGGGCAGCAGTGCCGCGACATCCGAGGGACGGCGATTGCGCAAAATGTCGGGATGCCGCCTGATGGTTCCCGTCGCACTGCAAGGCGCATCGAGGAGGACCAGGTCGACCGCTGTTCCCGCCCGCCAGAGCGCGGCGTCGGCTTCCACCAGATCGGCGCTTAGGCCGGTGCGCGCCAGATTGGCCTTAACACGGTCCAGACGTTGGCCACTGCGGTCGATGGCTGTGACCCGCGCGCCGCCTGCGGCCAGCTGCAAGCTCTTGCCGCCAGGGGCTGCGCAGAGATCGAGAGCCAGGCGTCCGTCAAGCGGCCCGAAGAGCGTGACCGGCAAGCTCGCCGCCAAGTCCTGCACCCACCAGGCACCCTCCGCATATCCCGGCAGTGCTTGCGGATCGCCCGCACCGCTGGCCAGGCGCAAGCCGCCCAGGCGCAGTTGCTCGGCGCCGAGCCGCTCCGCCCAGAGCGCCGGGTCACTGGGCGCCATGAGATCGAGCGGCGGCTCGCAAAGGTGGGCGGCAGCAATCGCCAGCGCTTCGGCCTCGCCATAGGCTTGGACCCAACTCTGCCAGAGCCAGCCCGGGGTGTTGGCCCGCGCGGCTTCCGCCTCGCTCAAGGCTTGGCATTCGCGCGAAAGGCGGCGCAGCACGGCGTTGACCAGCCCCTTGAAGCCGCTGGTGGGGCCACGGAGCAGGTCGACGGAGGTCGCCACCGCTGCATGCGGTGGGGTCTCCATAAAGAGGATCTGAACGGCGCCCAGGCGCAGGATCCAACGGACCTCCGCAGCCTTGCGCGGCAGTGGGCGCGCCATCAGGCCCGCCAGCAGTTGATCGACTTCGGGCAGGCGGCGTAGGGTCGTCGACACCAGCAAGCGGACAAAGCCGCGGTCACGGCCGGACAAGCCGTCCAGCCTCGACTCGGAGGCCAGCGCTTCGTCCAAGGGGCGGTGGCGGTCGACCACCTGCTGCAGCAGGTCCAAGGCCAGGCGCCTTGCCTTCAGTCCGGCAGCCTCGCCGGCGCGCTTATCCGCCATAAAATGGAATCGCTATGACCAGGGTCCTCGTTTGCCGCCGCCGCTGGAAGGAACGGAGCCGCGGCCACTACGCCGCCGGGTCGCCGTCGCACGGCTACGCGGTCGCGAGAAGTCGCCGCTGCGCGCCATTTCCTCCAGACGCGCAATCCGGTTCTGCGTACTGGGGTGGGTGGAGAAAAGCGAGTCGACCGAGTGGGCATGCAGCGGATTGATGATGAAGAGGTGGGCGGTCGCCGGATTGCGCTCGGCCTGATCGTTGTCGATCTTCGCCGCAGCACCCGCGATCTTCTGCAGAGCCGAGGCCAGGGCCAAGGGCTTGCCGCTCATCTCCGCGCCCAGGCGGTCGGCCTCGTACTCGCGGCTTCGGCTGATCGCCATCTGCACCAGCATGGCCGCCATCGGCGCCAGGATCATGATGAGGATGGTGCCGACGATGCCCAGCGGATTATTCCGATTGCCGCCGAAGAATAGCGCGAAGTTGGCCAGCATCGCGATCGCACCGGCCAGGGTTGCGGTGACCGTCATGGTCAGGGTGTCGCGATGCTTAACATGCGCCAGCTCGTGCGCCATCACGCCCTCGATCTCTTCGAAGTTCAGCCTTGCGAGCAGCCCGGTTGTGGCCGCGACCGCGGCATTCTCCGGGTTCCGGCCGGTGGCGAAGGCATTGGGCTGGTCGGACTGGATGATGTAGACGCGCGGCATCGGCATGCCAGCACGCTCTGCCAGACGGCGCACCATGCCGACGAACTCCGGCGACTGGCGCTCGCCGACCTCTTTGGCGCCGTACATGCGCAGCACCATCTTGTCGCTGTTCCAGTAGGCGAAAACGTTCATACCGGCCGCCACCACAAAGGCGATCACCATGCCGGTCGGACCGCCCAGCATATAGCCGACGCCGACGAAGATCGCCGTCATGAGCGCAAGCAAGAAGGTGGTCCGAAGGTAGTTCATGCTGGTTCCAGGAAAAGCCTTTGCTTAAGCCAGACGTAAGGAGCAACGCCCCTGACCGCAAGGCTGGGAACCGCAGGATCCCGCAATGCAGGCGAGGCGTCGCTTTGACCCAGCGCCTTCGTTGATTTGCTGACGGGAAGGCTCTAGCTAAAGGAGGCAAAGCGCAATGCATGGAAGGCCGCTATGAAGCTCTTCGTCAGCCACAAACCCAACCCCAGCGCCGCGCCTGTCGAGGCGCCGCGCCCGCAGGCCAAGCCGGTTTCGCCGGAGAAACTGAAAGAGGCCGAGGCCAAGCTGAAGGCGGAGCGCGAAGCGAAGCACGGCCAGGTCGAGGAGATCGGCGGCCCCAGCGGGCCGGAACCGACCCGCTATGGCGACTGGGAACGCAAGGGCATCTGCAGCGACTTTTAGAGTGCGGCCTTCATCTGCGCAAAGACCTGGTTGGAAATGCTCCAGAGCTGTACCCCCTCTTCGGGCCGTCCCAGCTTGGCATAGAAGCGTTGCGCCTCCTCGTTTTTGGCAAGTACCCCCCAGGCGATCCAGGTTCCGCCCTGGGCCGCGGTCTCGCGCGCAATCGCCGCCACCAAGGTTCGGCCAAGCCCATTGCGGCGCGCCTCCTGCCTCACGTAGAGATCGCACATGTAGGCACCGCGAGCCCCGCTTTCCGTGTCGAAAGAGATGGTGAAGAGCGCGTAGCCGACGGCGCGTTTGCCCTGCAGCGCCATGTGCCCCTGCAGGACGCAATCGGGCCGCGCAAGCTCCGTCTCCACATCCTGGGCAACGATCAGCGGCGGCGGCGCGCCTTCATGCCGCGAAAGCTCGGCGACCATAACGGCGATATCCGCCGCATCGCCAGGGGCGATCGGGCGAATCGTGAAATGGCCAAGGTCTGTCGTCATCGGGTCATCTTTCGCGTGCAGATCGAAGGCTCATGGGGATCGGGTAGGGGCGCTGCCAAGTGCCCAGAACGAAAGGGAAGCGAGGCTGGATAGCGCGATGGGGGCGACCAAGGCAAGCGGCAGCAGAGGACGACCGCAACTGGTGGCGGAAAAGCGCCCTGCGCGTGCCACGAAGCCAGCCGCAAAGACGGTCAAAGCCAAGGCGGCCAAGCCGAAGGCGGCGGCACGCAGCAAGACCCGCGACCCCAAAGCTTCGGAGAGAAGAAGCAGGCCGCGCTGGCTGAAGCTGACGATCTGGGGTGCCGGCGCCTGCTTCTGGCTGGCGATCGCGCTGGTCGGGGTGGCGCTCTGGTACAGCCAGGATCTGCCGCCGATCGACCGACTTGCCGACGACAGCCGCCAGCCCAGCATCACGCTGGCCGCAGCCGACGGCTCCACCATCGCCAGCTTCGGCGACGTCTATGGCGAGCCCCTGAAGGTCGCGGAGATGTCGGCCTTCCTGCCGCAGGCGGTGATCGCCATCGAAGACCGCCGCTACTATGGTCACTACGGCATCGACCCCATCGGCATCGCCCGCGCCATGCTGACCAATCTGCAGGCCGGGCGCCTGGTCCAGGGCGGCTCGACCATCACCCAGCAGCTGGCCAAGAACCTTTTCCTCACGCCCGAGCGCAGCCTGAAGCGCAAGATCCAAGAGGCCTTGCTGTCGCTGCAGCTGGAGGCGCGCTACAGCAAGGACCAGATCCTCACGCTCTATCTGAACCGGGTCTATCTGGGTGCCGGCACCTACGGCGTGGATGCCGCCGCCAGGCGCTATTTCGGCAAGTCCGCCCGCGAGGTCACACTCTACGAGGCAGCCGTCCTGGCAGGACTCTTGAAGGCGCCCTCGCGCCTCAATCCGACGCGGGAAGGCGATCTGGCCGACAAGCGCGCCAAGCTGGTGCTGGACTCCATGGTCGACACCGGCTTCGTCACGCCGGCCGAGGCGGCGGAAGCCTATGCCGGGAAGAGCCAGTCCAAGCCTCGCGGCTTTCAGCGCGGTCGCTACTTCGGCGACTGGGCGCTGACCCAGGCCCGCCAGACCATGGGCAGCGTCAATCGGGATCTGCTGGTCGCGACCACTCTGGACCCCAAGATCCAGGCCATCGCCGAGCAAGCCGTCACCCAGGTCCTGGAGGAGCAGGGGGCTGCCGTCGGTGCCGGCGAGGCCGCCGTCGTCGTCATGCGCCCGGACGGCGCCGTCCTGGCCATGGTCGGCGGCAAGAGCTATCGCGCCAGTCAGTTCAACCGGGCAACGCAAGCGCTGCGCCAGCCGGGCTCCGCCTTCAAGCTCTTCGTCTATCTGGCCGGATTGGAGAGCGGGCTGAGGCCCGACAGCCGCGTGGTCGACAAGAAGGTCAAGGTCGGCGATTGGGAGCCCGGAAACTACAACGAGCGCTACCGCGGCGAGGTCACCCTGCGCGAGGCCTTCGCCCGCTCGCTGAACTCGGTCGCAGTCCAGGTGATCCAGCAGAGCGGCCTCGACCGCGTGATCGCCGCCGCAAGGCGGTTGGGTATCACCACGCCCATGCCGGAGAACCTGGCCGTCTCCCTGGGTGCGGCCGAGGTGACGCTTCTCGAACTCACCGGCGCCTTTGCCGTCTTCGCCAACGAAGGCCGCAGCGTCTGGCCCTACGGCATTCACACGATCAAGGGCACCGAGGGCACGACGATGTTCCGCCGGCCGGAGGAGGCCTACCATCGGGTCGTCTCGCCGGCAGAGGTGAACGCCATGAACGACCTGCTGCATGCCGTGGTCGACTGGGGCACCGGCAAGCGCGCCGATCCCGGCCGCCCGGCCGCCGGCAAGACCGGCACCAGTCAAGAACACCGCGACGCCTGGTTCGTCGGCTTCACCGCAGACCTGGTGGTCGGCGTCTGGGTCGGGAACGACGACGGCACGCCGATGCAAAAGGTCTCCGGCGGGCGCCTGCCTGCTGAGATCTGGCGCCGCGTGGTGACTGCTGCCCTGGACGGCCAGCCGATCAAGCCGCTGCCCGGTGGCGGACGCCCGGCCGCAAGCGACCCGACCCGCAGCCCACCGCCCCAGCCGGTCGCGGCCAAGCCTGCCGTGAAAGAGGAGCCGACCGACCTGATCGGCAGCCTGATCGGCGGCATCGAACGCGATGCGGAGACCAAGATGCCACTGCCGCGCATGGCAGACCCCAACGCCGACGCCCGCTAAACCAGCCCACCAATACGGAGTGACTCCAATTTGCTGACCACCTCTCTCAGAGCCCGGAGGTGAGAGCCATGACCATCACATTAGCCCGGAAAACTCACGAACGATAGCTCGAGGGAGCATCAGGGTATGATGTGAGGATCAGTCAGATGGGGTTGCGCTGCCATCAGGTGTAAAAATCTAGATTTGGTCTGCCAGTTTCGATCTCAACGTGGGGTGTGTCTGCTGGATCGAAGCTGTCTTCGCCCTCCTCGTCAGACGGCACGGTCTGGCTGTTGTTTTTCGCGCGCCAGGTGGGTGTCCGGTCTTCTGTGTACGGCTGAAAGTGCCATTCGTCCTGGAAAGAGCAAAGACGATGACGAATTCGAACGAGCTGCTGAACGAGTTACTAAAGGGCTGAAAGCGTCCCGAGGGTCTGCTCGAAGAGGCCGGTCTGATGAAGGCGTTAAAGGTTCGGCCAACGGCGCGGATGCCCGGAGCCGAGTGGCAGTGCGCCGGGCATCCGAACTGATCGCTCCGCTATCGAAATCCGCGACCACACGGTGCCCTTCCAGGCGTGCAAAGTCCATCGGCTCCGGGTTACAGTCTGTCGGCATCGTGGGTTCTCCAGATTCAGCGCAAGCGTCTGTTCACACTCACACTTTCACCGGCTCGGGCCCACGATGCGCCTAATCTTGTGAGGCATCCGGGCCAGTGTCGCACAAAAAAGGGACTAATAGATGCGTTATGGAGGTATTGAATGGGAGTATGCTGCGCCGATTGCAGATGCACTGGTGGCATCCTCAGAATTTCGCGGCTGGCTTCTTAAGAAAACGCGCTTTGCCCACCAAGCGGATCAGGCAATCTTGCTGCATAGAGAAATGAAGGCGAGGAGGAGTGCGAACGCCGAAACCTGGTGGCGTTCGTATTTCACTGAAAAATGCCGTTGTCAGGGCTGTTCGGGCCAAGAAACCGACATGCTCGCGATCTTCATGTCAGGCGGAGCGCGGTTTGCCCTGCACATTGAGATCAAGCAGCCGAAGGACCGATTCCCAACGCACAAGGATCAGGCGAGAAACTATGGCCTCCGTGCGGCTTGTTGGGCCCACTCTGCCCCTGCAAGCGTGCTTGAGCATGAAGATGCAGATACGGTACTGGTCTACGCCGAGAAACGACGCTTCGATTATTCCGATCAGCTGAAAAAGTTCGGTGCTGCAGTTACGTTCGAAGAGATTTCAAGTACGTTCGAAGAGATTGCAAAGCAGTTTCCTAGCCCGGAAATCTGACGAGCGTTAGCTTGAGAGCGCTCCGTCCAGTTTCAGCCTTTCAATGGACTGCACGATCGGCCCCGTCTGCGCTTCTCTCATTGGACTCCCCCTCGGGCGAAACCTCCTGTGCACACAACTATTCTATTCAGCCGATGTTAATACATGAAACAAAAAGGTCAAGCGAGCGGTGCGACCCCTCCTACGACCCCCGCATGAACCGATCGAGAGCCGCAAAGCCCGGTACATCGTTGGCATAGCCGGCCGTCCCCTGATCTGCCAGCTCGCGGCCGGCGGTGAGGAGCGCACCGTAGGCCGCGCGCGCGAGGCCGGAGCCGAGCGAGATCCGGCGAACGCCGGCCTCGCCTGCCGCAGAGACCGGAAAGTCCTGGCCTTTGAGGCCGTAGAGCAGGTTGACGGGGCACGGCAGGTCGCTGCAGAAGCGCTCGATGGTCGCCAGATCCATCAGGCCGGGTGCATAGAGAACCTCTGCGCCGACCTCGGCGAAGGCCGCCAGGCGCTGGAAGGTGTCGTCGATGTCGGGGCGGCCGTGGATCAGGTTTTCGGCCCTGGCTGTCAGCACGAAGGGGCGGTCCAGGTTGCGCACGGCTTCGACTGCGGCGGCGATCCGCTCGACCGCCAGGCTCTTCTCGAAGATGGGATCGTCTTCACGGCCGGTCGCGTCTTCGATGGAACAGCCGGCAAGGCCGGCCTCGGCGGCGGCGCGGATCGTGACCGCGACTGCCTCCGGACTGTCGCCATAGCCCTTTTCCAGATCGCCGTTCACCGGCAGGTCCGTCGCCGAGACCAGTTCGCGCGCGTGCGCCATGGCCAGGTCACGACCGATCGCACCCTCGTTGTCCCGCAGACCCAGAGTGTAGGCATGCCCGGCCGAGGTCGTGGCCAGCGCCGAAAAGCCGAGCCCGGCCAGGATACGGGCCGAGCCCTGATCCCAGGGATTGGGCATGACGAAGACATCGGGGCCCTGGTGCAGCGCGCGAAAACGCTCCGCGCGGGCGGTCACATCAGCCTTATCCATCGCTATCACTCCTCTAATCAAACACTCAAGTTGCCATTCTCAGCCGGTCTTCGCGCAGGCCCGGCCGCACCAGGAATCCCCAGGCGAGCGCAATCCCGCCGGCCACGACACCGATGGCAGCCGCCATGGGCAGATGGGTTCCATCGTGAAACTGACCCACCGCGATGCCCAAGCCAGCTGCGATCCCCATCTGAACAAAACCCATCAGCGAGGAGGCCGCACCCGCCATCTGCGGGTAATGGCGCAGCGCGCCGGCGACCGCGTTGGGCAAGGTGAAGCCACTGGAGAGGAAGAATAGCGTGTTTGCGCCGACGACGCTCCAGACCGTCAAGACTCCCGACAGCGCCAGGCCCATCCCCAAGAAGGCCGCCAGCAAAGCGGCAATGACGCCCAAGGCCAGCATGCGATCCCGACCGAAGCGCTCGCCGAAGCGACCGGAGACGAAGCTGCCCAGAATAAAGCCGCCGATCACCGCCGCAAAGCTGAGCCCATAGGCCTGAGGGCTGAGCCCCAGACCGCCGATCAGCAAGAACGAAGAATCGGAGATGAAGACGAAGAGGCCGGCATAGCTCAGCGCCCCGACCAGCACGTAGCCCAGATAGCTGCGATGGCGCATCAGCACCAGAAAGTTACCGGCGATCCGCAGCGGCCGCAGTGCCATGGGGTCGGGCCTGAGGTTGGTCTCCGGTAGACGCAGGAAGACGCAGGCAAGCAGGGCCACGGCCAGGAAACTCAAGGCAAAGAAGTTGCAGCGCCAGCCACAGGCGGCTTCCAGGAATCCACCGATGATCGGACCCACCGCCGGCGCCAGCGCCATGGCCGAACCGGTGTAGGAAAGGATCCGCGCCGAGCGTTCCGCACCCCAGGCGTCGCGCACCACGGCCCGTCCCAGCACAGGACCGGCACAGATGCCCAGCGACTGCAGCAGACGCCCGACCAGCAAGGACTCCAGAGACCAGGCAAAAGCACAGAAGATCGAGGCGAGCAGGAAGATCGCGATGCCGGTGAGCATCACCGGCCGCCGCCCGAAGCGATCCGACAAGGGACCGTAGATCAGCTGGCTGAAGGCAAAGCCGATGAGAAAGACCGAGAGCGTCAGCTGCGTTTCGCCCACACCGACAGAGAAGGCCCGACCAATCGACGGCAAGGACGGCAAATAGAGGTCGGTCGCCAAGGGCCCCAGCGCCACGCAAAGCGTGACGATGACCGCAACCTCGAAGGTATCGGCCTTCTTTTCACCTGCACGCTGCATGGAGCCTCGCGATCCCCTCTTCATACTCGTCGCCGTCACAAAGGCAGTGACCGTCTGAACTTAGGCGGGTTAGCCTCTTCGTAGAGACGCAAAATGGACAGCACGGGGATGACGAGGATGAGTGAGGGCTTCATGTCGGCCGGCGATTACGGTCGCAGTCTCAAGGGGATGGGCGTCAACCTGCTGGTCGCCGACATGGCGCGCGCCTTGGCCTTCCAGACGCAGGTTCTGGGGCTGACCCCGGTCTATCAAGACGCCGACTTTGCCGTGCTCAGCCACCGGGGCAGCGCGTGGATGCTGCACAGCGACCGCACCTATTCCTCGCACCCGCTGCTGGGCCTGGTCGGCGATGGCGTCGTCCGCGGTGCCGGCTGCGAACTCCGGCTCTACGACCTCGACCCCGATGCCGCAGAGGCGCGCTGTCGGGCGGCGGGATTTCACGTTCTGGCCGCTGCCAGCGACAAGCCGCATGGCCAGCGCGAGGCCTTTCTGGCCGATGGCGATGGCTACATCTGGGTGCCCGGCGTCTCGATTCCCGACCCGTAGCGCCACAGCCCGGCGCCGTTGCGCGACAGCCAGCGTTTCGGCGCCTTGATGTCGGGCACCAAGGAGGCGCAGAGCGCCCAGAAGGCCGGACTGTGATCCATATGCCGAATGTGCGCCACCTCGTGCGCTGCGACATAGTCCAGGACCTCGGGCGGTGCAAAAATCAGCCGCCAGCAGAATGAGAGATCGCCCTTGGGCGAGCAGCTGCCCCAGCGGCTGCGACTCTCCCGCAGGGTGACCCGGCCGGCGTTCAAGCCCGCAGCGGCCGCCTTGTTCTTCACCGCTGTGCGAAAGCGGCGCCCGGCCTCGTCCCGGCAATAGGTCTCGACCCGTCTGGGTACATACTCCAGGGCACCGGACACACAGAGCAGCCCCGCTTCCTGCCAGACGCCACGCCGCGCGTCGGGGCAGTGGCGGATCTCGTGCTCGAGACCGTAAAGCGGCAGCCGGCTGCCCGGTTCAAAGGGGATGATCGCCGGCAGGGCCGCCCAGCGCTCCAGAATCCAATCCTCGTTGCGTTGGCAGAAGGTGAGGGCCGTCTTGGCCTCCACCCCCTGCGGCAGCACCAGGCGCAGGCAGCGCTGGGTGTGATCGACCGTCATGGTCAGCCGCCGCGCCCGCGCGTTCCAGCGGACACGGAGCGGTAGGCTCTGCCCGCCTATGCGGACCACTTGTGGCGTCTCACCCCTCGGCATGCCGCTCCTATACGGGAGCAGCGCCGGTTTCGCCAAGTCCGCTTTGGCCCTGCCGCGACTGCGCCGCAGCCTCCTGCGCCAAGAGCCAGGCCTTGCGCTCCCGACCCCAGCGATAGGCGCCCATATCGCCGTCGCCGCGGGTAACGCGGTGACAGGGTACCAGAAGCGCAACGGGATTGCGGGCACAGGCCGACCCCACGGCGCGCGCTGCCCGCGGTGAGCCCGCGGCCTCGGCAACCTCGCCATAGCTTCGGGTCTCGCCCGGTGGGATCGCCAACAGCTGCTCCCACACCTGGCGTTGAAAGGCCGTGGCGCGCACGTCCAGCGGCAGCTCGGCGTGCGGGATGGAGCCTGAGAGGTAGTCGACCACCTCGTCGATTGCCGGCTTCATCCAGAGGTCGTCGCGCTCCAAGCGCTCGGCCTTTGGGAACTCAGCCTCGAGAAGCGCAATCATCTCCTCCTCTACCTCGCCCACGACCAGGAAACAGATCCCCTTGGAGGTCGCCGCCACCAGCAAGAGGCCCAAGGGCGTCGCCGCCAGCGAGTAGGCAATCGCCACCCCTGCCCCACCCTTGGCGTAGGAGGCCGGCGTCATGCCGAAGCGGCGCGCCGCACCCTCGTAGACCCGGCTGGAGGAACCGTAGCCGGCCCCGTAGGTCGCACCGGCCACACTCTCTCCCTGCTTCAGCTCTTGGCGGAAGCGATCGGCGCGGCGCTGGTGCAGATAGGCGCTGGGCGTGATGCCCATGGTTTTGCGAAAGCTGCGGGTCAGCTGCCAGGGGCTCATCTCCAGGGAGCGTGCCAGGCCGGCCAGATCTACGCTCTCGCCGTCGGCCTGTTCGATCAGCCGGCAGGCCTCGGACACGCTGCTGATCGTTCGATCGCCGCTCATCTGGTTCATTCCTTCTCTCCTCATCACGCCATCTTGCCCGAGGTCCTGTTCATTTTCATTGCGAAGACGCACTATTTTCCTCAAGCTTGCCGACCTCGATGTAGGGGACCGCCCTTTATGCCGCTATCCGGCCGTTGCAGTCATAGAAGCTTCACTTGGCTGAAAGCCAAACGTCTTGGAAGCGGATCACTCTTCGCGGACGCGCCTGCGGGGCCTTGCTTCGCTCAGGCTCCCTTATCTTGCGCTCAGCACGATCAACTCCTAGGGAGGAATACTCCATGCTAAAGCGAACCCTGTTCGGAGCGGCCGCCGCCTTAAGCCTCGGCCTGGCTGCACCGGCCCTGGCACAGACAGAGATCACCTGGTGGCACGCCATGGGCGGCGAGCTGGGTAAACGGGTCGACAAGATCGCCGCCGACTTCAATGCGACGCAGAGCGATTTCAAGGTCGTCCCGATCTACAAGGGCACCTACACCGAGACCCTGACCGCCGGCATCGCCGCCTTCCGCGCCGGCGAGCAGCCGCACGTCATGCAGGTCTTCGAGGTCGGCACCGCGACCATGATGGCAGCCAAGGGCGCGATCTACCCGGTCTATCAGCTGATGGCCGATGCGAAAGAGCCCTTCGATCCAGCCGGCTACTTGCAGGCGGTGATCGGCTACTACACCGACAACGACGGGCACATGCTCTCGATGCCCTTCAACAGCTCGACCCCGGTGATCTTCCGTAACAAGAACGCCTTCAAGGAAGCCGGTCTCGATCCGGAATCCTCGCCCAAGACCTGGTCCGAGATGGCCGAGATGGCGACCAAGATCGCCGGATCGGGCGGCGGCGCCAGCTGTGGCTTCACCACCTCTTGGATTTCCTGGATCCAGCTGGAGAACTTTTCGGCCTGGCACAACAGCTTCTTCGCCAGCGAGGACGACGGCTTCGCCGGAATGGGTGCCGAGCTGCTGCTGACCGATGCGCTGCCGATGCGCCACGTCAAGAACCTGAACGCCTGGCAAGAGGGCGACAAGTTCAAGTACGGCGGTCGCCGCAGCCAGTCGGCCCCGCTGTTCTATTCCGGCGAGTGCGCCATGTACTTCGGCTCTTCGGCCGGCTATGCGGGCATCAAGGCCAACGCCAAGGACTTCGACTTCGGTGTCGGCATGCTGCCCTACTACGCCGATGTCGAGGGCGCACCGCAGAACTCCATCATCGGCGGTGCCTCGCTTTGGGTCCTGCAGGGCCATCCGCAGGAAGAGTACAAGGGTGTTGCCGAGTTCTTCACCTACCTCTCCTCGCCGGAGGTGCAGGCCTGGTGGCATCAGGAGACCGGCTATCTGCCGATCACCACGGCGGCCTACGAGCTGACCAAGAAGCAGGGCTTCTATGAGAAGAACCCCGGCACCGACACCGCCATCAACCAGATCAACTTCAAGCCGCCGACCCCAGCCTCCAAGGGCCTGCGTCTGGGCAACTTCGTGCAGATCCGCGACGTGATCAACGAAGAGCTGGAAGAGATCTTCAGCGGCAACAAGACCCCTGAGGAGGGCATGGCGGACGCTGTGGAACGCTCCAACGATCTGCTGCGCCAGTTCCAAGACGCCAACAGCTAGGCCGATAGGTTTGCGCCCCCGAGGTCCTGGACTTCGGGGGCCTTTTTCCCGCTAGCTCTCGTTCAGAAAGCGCGCCCGACAAGCGATGGAAAAGCGCGTCCACTTCCGACACACCTGGTTGCCCTATCTGCTGGTGGCGCCGCAGATCTCGATCACCCTGGTGTTCTTTATCTGGCCGGCGGCCGAGGCGATCCATCAGGCCTTCCTCAGGACCTCTGCCTTCGGCACCTCGACCCAGTTCGTCGGCCTTGCCAACTTCGAGCGGCTGTTCGGCGACAGCCTCTACTACGCCGCGATCTGGCGTACTCTGCTGTTCAGCTTTGCCGTCGCCTTCCTGTCGATGAGCCTCTCGCTGCTGCTGGCCGGCATGGCCGACCGCGTGATCCGCGGCGCCACGGCCTACAAGACCCTGCTGATCTGGCCCTATGCGGTGGCGCCCGCGGTTGCCGGCGTGCTCTGGTGGTTCCTCTTCAACCCCACGGTCGGCATTCTCTCCTACATCCTGCAGTCCATGGGAATTTCCTGGAACCAGTTCCTGAACGGCACCGACGCCATGGTGATGGTGATCATCGCTGCCGCCTGGAAGCAGATTTCCTACAATTTCCTCTTCTTCCTGGCGGCCATGCAGGCGATCCCGCGCTCGCTGATAGAGGCTGCGGCCATCGACGGCGCCGGACCCGTTCGCCGCTTCTGGACCATCATCGTCCCGCTGATCAGCCCCACCACCTTCTTCCTGCTGGTGGTGAACCTGGTCTATGCCTTCTTCGATACCTTCGGGACCATCGACGCCACCACCGGCGGCGGCCCCGGACAATCCACGACCACCCTGGTCTACAAGGTTTATCAGGACGGCTTCCGCGGGCAGATGCTGGGTAGCTCCGCAGCACAGTCCGTGGTGCTGATGCTGCTGGTGATCGGTCTCACCATCATCCAGTTCCGCTATGTCGAGCGGAAGGTGCACTACGAATGATCGAGCATCGCCCGATCAGCAACGCGATCGCGCACGGCACCCTGATCGCCGGCATTCTTTTCGTGGCCCTGCCCTTGTGGATTGCCTTCGTTGCCTCGACGCACGATCCCTCGGCCCTGATCAGCGGCGTCACGCCATTGCTGCCCGGCGACAAGTTCTTCGAGAACTACAGCCAGATCCTGGGCGAGGGCCTTTCCAGCTCCGGCGCCATTCCGGTCTGGCGCATGCTCTTCAACTCGCTGGTCATGGCGCTGGCGATCGCCATCGGCAAGATCATCATATCGCTGCTGTCGGCCTATGCGGTTGTCTACTTCCGCTTTCCCGGCCGGCAGTTCTGCTTCTGGCTGATCTTCATCACCCTGATGCTGCCGGTCGAGGTGCGCATCACGCCGACCTATGACGTGGTCGCCAGCCTGGGCATGCTGAACTCCTTCGCCGGGCTCTCGATCCCGATCATCGCCTCGGCGACGGCCACCTTCCTGCTGCGCCAGTTCTTCATGACCATCCCCGACGAGCTGGTCGAGGCCGCGCGGATCGACGGTGCCGGCCCCTGGCGCTTCTTCATCGACGTGCTGCTGCCGCTGACCCGCACCATGCTGGCGGCCCTCTTCGTCATCCTCTTCATCTATGGCTGGAACCAGTACCTCTGGCCCTTGATCGTCACCACGGATCACAACCTGACCACCATCGTCATGGGCATCCAGCGCATGGTGAACGTCGCCGACCAAGAGCCGCAGTGGCAGGCCGTCATGGCCACCGCCGTCCTGGCCCTGCTGCCGCCCGTGGTGGTGGTGGTGGCCATGCAGAAGCTCTTCGTGCGCGGCCTGGTCGAGACCGAAAAGTAGGAGTGTTGCATGGCCGGTATCTCCATACGCGGTCTGAAAAAGAGCTACGCCAAGACCCCGGTCATCCACGGCATCGACGTGGAGATCGCCGACGGCGCCTTCGTGGTCATCGTCGGCCCCTCGGGCTGTGGCAAGTCTACCCTGCTGCGCATGGTGGCGGGCCTGGAAGCCATCACCGCTGGCGAGGTCGCCATCGGCGATCGCGTGGTCAACGAGTTGGAGCCCAAAGACCGCGACGTCGCCATGGTGTTTCAGAACTACGCCCTCTATCCGCACATGAGCGTGCGCCAGAACATGGGCTATGGCTTGAAACTGGCCAAGGTGCCGAAGGAAGAGATCGAGCAGCGGGTGCAGCAGGCAGCCGATCTGCTGCAGCTGCAGGGCTTGCTGGATCGCCGCCCGCGGCAGATGTCGGGCGGACAGCGCCAGCGGGTCGCCATGGGCCGGGCCATCGTACGCGACCCGGCCGTCTTCCTCTTCGACGAGCCGCTTTCCAACCTGGACGCCAAGCTGCGCGTGCAGATGCGCCTGGAGATCAAGCGCCTGCAGCGCCGCCTGGGCACCACCGCACTCTACGTCACCCACGATCAGGTCGAGGCCATGACCCTGGGCGACCTCTTGATCGTGATGAATGCCGGCGTGGCCGAACAGATCGCGAGCCCCTTGGAGATCTACGAGCGGCCCGAGACGATTTTCGTCGCCGGCTTCATCGGCTCACCGGCGATGAACTTCATGGCGGCGACGATCGAGGAACAGGGCTTTCTGCTGGACCACGGCACGCACCTCAACAGCGCCGGCCTGAACTTGGGCGCCCACCTCGGCCGCCAGATCACGCTTGGCGTCCGCCCCGAGCATCTGCACCCGGCAGCCGACAACCCCACGCTGATCCTGGTCGTCGAGATGGTCGAGACCCTGGGCGCCGACACCCTGGCCTACGGCCGCGTCGCCGGAGAGGGCCCCAGCCTCACCCTAAGGCTACCCGGCAGCCAGTCCGTCAAGCCCGGTGAAACGATGCCGCTTGCCGCCAAGCCTGAGGCGCTGCACCTCTTCGACAAGGAGAGCGGGCGGCGGATCGTGCTGGAGCGGTGACACTACACAAAATCGCCAGGTAAGAGGTCGGTCTGGGGCAAGCGCTCCATGAGCACCGCCGCCGGCCGCACAGCGATGTGCAGGCACGATCGTGCTATCGATCCCTATCTTGGCCAAGGCCTTAAAAACATCCGTCCATAAACCTTTGGCGGCCCAGCGAACCAAGCGACTGTGCAGCGTCTGTCGAGGACCATATCTTTCGAGGACCATCGATCTCCGGAGCATCAACCCGGCGCCCACCGGTCGCCAACATGCGGCTTGCGGCGCGTGTCCGTCGGCAGATGAGGCTCAAGCCGGGCTAACGCTTTAAGGGTCCAGGACCCCGCAGGACGAGGCCAATAGCCCGCAGACCTATCCCTCCGCGTCCTCGACAACCTCCCACCCGGGGCCCGGGTCGAAGACGGTGATGTCGTCGGCGATGTCGATGGTGTCTTCGCCAAGGTCGCGCTCGTAGACGATGCCGTTTTCGCCGACCATGAAGGTCATGATGCCGGTATTGTCGTAGGCCGAGGGGAAGGCCAGCAGGGCGTGGCCGGCCAGCATGCGGCCGTTCACCAGATAGCTCATGGCGCCACCTGGGGCGTTCTCGCCCTGCGCGTCCAAGAGGCGGTAATAGTAGCCCAGATAGGGCTCGGGATCGCGGTCTTCGCCGTCGAGGTTGTAGCCGTCGGCTTCGGCGCGGGCCATGAAGTCGCCGACCGGGCTTTCCGGCACGCCTTCGGCGTCGGGCCAATAGAGGCCGTCGCGCCGGTCGGAGGAGCTGATGATGGACTTGGCAAACTCGCGCACGCCGTCGTCGTTGTAGTCGGTCTGGCGGAAGGCCTGCTGGGCGCGCACATAGCCGCGCAGCAGTTCGATCACGTCCAGCTCGTTGCGGCCGATGCGGCGGTCGAGGATCTCCTCGCGCGCCTCGTCGACGTCGAAGGCCCAGAGGCCGTCTGCCTGCTTCACCAGCATGATCGGTACCGGCCATTGATTGCGGCCGACGTAGAGCGTCGCCTTATCGCCGCTCTTGTCGATCGCGATCCGGTGCATCTGCTGATAGGCCTTCAGGAAGTTGCCCCAAACCTCGCGGTTCTCCGCCTTTTCCTCGGTCAGGATCACATCTTCGGCCTCCGGTCCGAAGACATGCAGCAGGGCCTCCTTGTCGCGTGCTTCCAGAGCATCGATCACCGCGTCCACCGCCATCTGCGGCGTTTCGTACTCGGCCGGCTCGGCGGAAGCGCCGGCAAGCGGCAGGCTCCAGAGGGTCAAGGCCAGGGCTCCGGCGGCAACACGACCGCTCATCTTGCTTCTCCGCATCTTACTATCTCCGCTTGCCGCTGCGCTTACGGCTCTTCGAGCCTCTGGATTTTTGCTGCCTGGCCTTCTTGCCGCCGCCGCGATTCTGTTTGAGCGCAGAGCTGCGCTTGGACTTCTGTGGCTTTGCCCGCTTCGTCTTCGACGGCTTCTTGACCGACCGCTTCGTCGACGCGCGCTTCGTGGCGGTCGCCTTGCGCTGGCTCTTCCCCTTGCTCAGTTTGCCGCGCTCGCTGGCCTTTTTGGAGCCGGTGAGGCCGGCCTTGCGGTTGCCCTTGAGCGCCGTGTTCGAGGCCTTGCGCGACTTGGTGCTGGTCTTGGCCTTGCGCTTGCTCGTGCTCTTGCCGAGCTTGCCGTCGCCGGAACGCGCCTTCAGCTTCTGATCCAGCTTCTGACGATTGCTGTCCCGCTTCTTCAGGTTTGGCGTGTTCGCGCCCGAAAGCTTGCTGCCGTCGCGCTTGGCGCCGCTGAGCTTGCCGTCGCCCTTCCTGTTCTCGATCTTCTGACGCGCCTCGTCGCGACGCTCGTCCGTCGGCCGCCAGGCACCGTCGCGGTCGATATCGATGTTGCCGCGATCGACGTCGATGTTGACGTCGCCGTCGATGTTGACGCCCGGCCGCGGATAGAAGTTGCCGTCGTTCCAGTCGACCCGCGGCGGCCCGCGCCAGTAGTCGTCCCAAGGGTCGTTGTCGTCGAAGATCTCGTTCACCAGCATGCCGGCGCCGAAGGAGAGCAGTCCGGTGGTGATGAGCGCTCCGGCATCCGACCCGCTGCTGTCTTCGACCACCACGGTCTGAGCCGGCGGCGGCGTGGTGTAGACCTGCTGGGTGTCGTAGGTGGGTACGTAGACGACATCGGGGTCCGCCGG
The DNA here is from genome assembly GCA_040219175.1 of Kiloniellales bacterium. Taxonomy (GTDB): domain Bacteria; phylum Pseudomonadota; class Alphaproteobacteria; order Kiloniellales; family JACOMY01; genus JACOMY01. Next base: position 28,917 of record JAVJSY010000100.1, on the reverse strand, counting down.
CTCCACCGTGATGACATCGTCCTCGACCTCGACCACCTGGGCCTCGTTGCTCTCCAGATTGCCGACCGCTGCCGCCCGTGCACGCTGGCGCTGTACGGCATCGAAGACGTCGTCGCTCTGCGCCAGCAGGGCGTTGCCCAAGTCCTCGGTGCTGTCGAGGTCTTCGTTCATCGTGTCGATGACCGTGGGAAAGCCGGCCGCCAAGACCGCGACGCTGGTATCCCAACCCTCCGCCTCGGCGGCCTCCGCACGCTCGGACTCTTCCAGCTCGGCATTGTCTTCGACCCAGCGATCGGCCTTGACGATGTCCAAGGGAAAGGTCGAGGCCATGAAGACCTGCGCCAACAAGGTGTCGGGATAGAGCGCGTAGGGCGAGACCAGCGTGTCCAGATCCTCCTCGCTGAAGAGATCCACGGCCGCTTCGGTCTCATCCTCGGCTTCGGCCTCCTCCGAGGCGGGATCGCCGCCCTCCTCTTCCGAGCCGTTAGCCAGTTCGGCCTCGCCTTCGCTTGCCGACTCGTCTTGCGCGAGCGCTGGTTGAACCAGCCAAATGCCCGCACTAAACGCGAAGACTAGCAGGCCTCGCAAGCAGTACCGGCGGAGCGGAGTCGCCTCGCTCATGTCTTCATTTCCCCCGCGCTGTCGATCAAATTGCCAAGCCCCAAATTACCAAGCCTACGCCTACCCTCGTGTTGAGGCACGTTAATCCCAAAATTAGTGGCTCTTCAAGGAGAAACCTCTATTGATGAAATGACAAACTTTCTGTTCTTTTACTTGATGGAAGACGTTCTGTTCGAACGCCGTTGCAGATAGCGGCAAGGCGTTCCAGAACATGGCCGACCAGCGCAGGCAACGAGGTGCCAGGCAAGCGCAAAACGGGCATAGTGCGGCGATGTCAACCTCCACGCAGCAGGAGCGCGGTGCGCCTTGGGGCGGCATGATCGTCATCCCGCTCTTGCTCCTCTTTCTCGGCAGCCTTTGGGGCGCCAGCTTTTCGATCGCAAAGCTGGCGATAGAAGGCGGCATACCGGAGCTGGGCTTTGCCGCCTGGCAAGCCTGCGGCTCGGCGTTCGTGCTGTTTGCCGTCTTGAAGCTGCGCGGCGCGGCCCTGCCCAGCGGCGGCCAGGCCTGGCGCTTCTGCATCGTCGCCGGATTGCTGGGGATCTGTATCCCCAACCTGATCTTCTACTTCGTCATCAGCCACATGCCGGCCGGCCTGATGGCCGTGGTGGTGACGACCGCGCCGATCATCACCTATAGCCTGGCCTTGGCCTCGGCGAGCGAGCGCATCAGCTGGTTGCGCAGCTTCGGCATCGGTCTGGGCTTCATCGGCGCGCTGGTCATCGTCCTGCCCGAGAACAGCCTGCCAGCGGACATAGACTTGACCTGGGTGCTGCTCGGCTTCCTGACACCCTTCTGCTATGCGCTCTCGAACCTCTACGCAGCCCGCTATCGACCGCCTGGCCAGTCGTCTCTCGGCCTTGCCTGCGGCATGCTGATCGCCGCCGGCAGCACGCAGACGACGTTGATGCTGATCTTCATCCCAGCCTACCTGCCACTCCCGCCCTGGGGCTTGGCCGAAGCTGCCCTCTTCGCGCAGATTGCGATCTCCTCGGTCGCCTATGTGATCTATTTTCACATCGTCCAGGTTGCCGGCGCGGTCTACTTCAGCCAGGTCGGCTACATCGTGACCGTGTCGGGTCTGCTGTGGGGCATGGCCTTCTTCGGCGAGCAGCACAGCCATTGGATCTACGCCGGCACGGCCTTGATTCTGGGCGGCTTCGCCCTGGTGAACGCCGGCCGTGGGAAAGCGAAGACCCGGCCCTAATCCAAGAGCTGAAGCGAAACGGGCAATGGCGGACAGCTCCGCTGCCCGGGGTCGAGGGCAACATTGCTGTCCGCGGAGAGGATCATGGAGACGCGAATGCGCTCTGCGGCGACCGCGATGGGTTCGGCTGCAATCTGCCGCGGCGTGACGACAAGAAAGGCTTCGTTCGGCTCCACGCCCAAGGCCTTCTCGACGCAGGCATCCTGCCAAATCGGTTCAATCCACTTTCGCAGAATCCTCGGATCGGACAGCGAGTCCGCAAGCTTCGCCAGTGCCTCTTGCAAGAGCGCGTTGACGATGGGCTGCATCACACCGCCCAAGTTCAGGCGCGCACCGGCAAACTTCATTTGCAGCTCTTGCAGTTCGACCCGGCCCAGCGCACGGGGATCGAGCGTCCAGTCGGACTTCAAGGCGGGGTCCAGCGATAGGAACATACGCCCCTTCAACTGCGCCTTCTGCGAGACGTCCACCGACAAGAAGCCACTGCCGAGCTTCCCACGCAGATGGACCTCACCCGCGATCGGTGCGCTGGCAAGCAGCTTGCCCTGTTCGGCAGTCATGCGCAGGTCTTTGAGGCCGATCCGCCAGGTCAGGACATCGTCCTTCAAGAGGTCGATTGCATCCGACCGCTTGCCGGTTTGGTCACCTTCCGCGCGTGCCTTCAAGACCGCTTCGAGATCCGCCAGCGGCAGATCGAACACGGCCAGAACATGAGAGCCCGGTTCGGAAAGCCGCTCCTGCAGGCTTTCCGCAGCAGCAGGGCCGACGCTCAGTGCGATGCAGAAGAAGAAGCCTGCGAAGCGTGCGATCATCGAAGAAATCCCTTCTTGTTGCCTGTCCAAGAGACGCCGAAAAGAGACGCCCAAAAGGGTGTGGCTGCCCCCTCTCGCATCGGCCCACTCACCCTTGCTCTTGCGCCGAGAGAACCTTGGCAAGCACCTCGGCTAAGCGGTCGGAAGCGACACGGTAGTCGAACTTGCGCAAGAAACCGCCGTCCGGCGCCATCAGGTAGATGTTGGTGCCGTGATCGATAAGGCGCAGCCCGGTCTCATCCTCACGCGCCTGGCGTTCGAAGCCGACCTGGTAAGCCGCGGCGGCCGAGGCGATGGCCTCGGCCTCGCCGGTGAGGCCGCGGAAGCTCGGGTGAAAGTTCTCTAGATAGCGGGCGAGTTCGGGGCCGGTGTCGAGCGCCGGATCGATGGTCACGAAGAGCGGCGCCAAGCCGGCGCGTTCCTCGGCGCCGAGCTGGGCCAAAGCCTCAGAGATCGTCTGCATGGCGATCGGGCAGGCATCGGTGCACTGGGTATAGCCGAAGTAGAGCAACAGGTACTGATGGCCCAGATCGCGGCTGTCGACCGCGCGCCCCTCCTGATCGCTCAAGAGGAAGGCCCCGCCGGGCGGGCGTTCCAGCCCGCCGGCCAAACCCTGGCTGCCCTCACGCGATTCGATACTGCCATCGCCCAAGTACCAGGCCCCCGCCAGACCGAAGGCAAAGGCGAGCGCCAACGCCGCCACGATCAGGCCTGCCTGTCGCAGCCGGCGCACGTGCAGATCCTTAGCTGTTCAAGGCTTGGCGGAAAGACTCCGCCTGGCTGTTGGCCGCCCGATTGCGCAGCACGATGTCGGCGGCCGAGAGGCGCTTGCCGTAGTAATAGTTATTGCGATCCTGATCCTCGCCGATGGAGGCACCTTCGAAGTTCATGCCGGCATAGAGGCCTTGGGTCATGGCGAAGGTATAGACGTCGGCCTCGAACTCGCCGCTGCTGCCGGCGCCGATCTCCTTGCCGATCGGGCCGATCGCAACCGAGGCCCCAGCGCCCAGCTCTATGTTGTTCTCGAGGATCCGCTTCAGCGCCTTCTCGTGCATGATGACCATCATCACCTGCGAGATCTGCCCGCCGATCTGCAGGCCGATGGAGGCTCCAGCCAGATGATAGAAGGCCGGATAGCTCCAAACCCCGCCTTTGCGCGCCGCCAGGACGCCGCGGCCGCCCTCGGCACCGATGATGAAGCCGCCCTTGATCACCGAGGGGAAGACCAGGACTGCAGATGCGCGGGTCATGTAGTCCTGCAGGTTCTTGTAATTGCTGGCCGAGAGCATGGAGAGCGCGGTGAGCCGTGCGCGGTCGACAAGCTCTTCCTCGTCCGTCAGTGCATAGGCCGCCCGCCCCATCGTCGAGAGGGCAAGCGCAGAGCCGGCTGAAATCAGGAGAGAGCGGCGGCTGGTGAGAGTCATTTATGGACAGTCCTCGTCTTCAGAGTCTCATGCAAGACCCGGATATAGTGGCGAATGACGGCAGCAGGAAGGCGCAGGCCTGCGCCCCGATCAACCCAGCCTGGCCTCTCACCATGGGGCAGCGAAGCGAGACTAGACCGCAACAGCGCATCCGCAAAGCCCATCCGCCTCAATCCGGGATCGCCGAAGGAATTCATCCAGCAGCCCTACTTATTGCAGTAGATATCGCCTTTCACCTCGCAAAAGTGAGTCTTGAAGCCGGAGCCGAGCTTCTGGCCCTTGTCGATCACGTAGATGAAGTCGGTCTTCTTCTTGTTGACCCCGCCGTGCTTGCGACAGAAGGAGAAGGCTTTGGCTTTGGCCTCTTCCATCATGGCCGCGCGTTCGGCTGCACAGTCGCTGGCGTATTGATGACCCCAGTAGCTCTTGGTTTCCTCAGCCGTCGCAGCCGTCGCCGCAAAGACGACGATCAGCAATGCAAGACGCAGCATGGCGCTCTCCCCCTTGACCCCTATCGCGTCAGCCTAGAGAAGCGGCCCGATCCCACTCAAGCCCTTCGTCAGCGCCGATTGACCAGGGCCACACCCAAGCCGGCTATGGCCATGCCCAGCAGTTCCACCCAGCCGAGCACCTCGCCGAAGAATGCCCAGGCAATAACCGCCGTGCAGGGAGGCACCAGGAAGAAGAGGCTGGAGACCTTGGAGGCAGCGCCGCGCCGCACCATCAGCAAGAAGAGACCCACCGCGCCGATAGACAGCGCCAGCACCAGCCAGGCCAGGGCGATGACGAAGGAGGTGCTCCAGACGATGTAGGCGTCCGGTTCGAACAGCAGCACGGCGACGGTGCAGGAGACCGCGGCAAAGGCGAACTGCATGGCATTGCCGGAAATTGGCGGCATCGCCCCCAGTCTGCGCTTCTGGTAGAGAATGGCCCCGGTGATGGCACAGAGCGACAGCAGACAGAGCAGGGCCGCGTCCAAGCCCTGCGCGGAGAGACCGGCCTTTCGCCACACCACCAGCGCCACGCCTGCCATGCCCAGGACAAGGCCAAGCCACTGCAGGCGCGTCACGCGCTCGCCCAGGAAGGCGCCGGCCAGAGCCGCCACCAGAACCGGCTGCAGGCTGACGATCAGGGCAGACGTCCCAGCCTCGAGCCCCCAGGAGATTGCCACGAAGACGCCGCCCAGATAGATCGTGTGCAAAAGCGTGCCGACCACTGCCAGATCCGCGTAGAGCCGCCAACCGCGAGGCCAGACCTCGCCGCGCAGGGCTACCCAGGCAAAAAGCAGCAGTGCGGTGACGGCAAAGCGAACCGCCAAGAACAGCAGGGGAGAGGCATAGGGCACGCCCAGCTTGGCGCCGATGAATCCGGTCGACCAAAGCAGCACGAAGAGCGCCGGCACGGCCGCCAGCAGCCAGTCGCCCGAAGCACCCCCTCTTCCTCTAGCCATTCGCCCAGACCCTCCGCTCATCGGCGGCAAGCTGCCCGAGTGAACGGGCTTAGGCATCCCGCCCTCGGCGCAAGACTGCCCTGCAATGGTCGCCGAGCCGTCATCAAGAGGTCGCAGGCAAAGCCCTTGCTTTGAGGATAGACTGAACGCGCCGGCTTGCAGCGCAAGCATCGGCATCGACTGAAAGAGGAGCACAAGACTGTCATGAGCCTGCCCCCCGTCAAGACAGCCCTGGTCGCGATGACCCTATTGGCCTTGCCCGCCTATGCGGTGGCCGAACCGCTGGAACTGAAGCGCGTTGCGCTCTCGACCGGCGGTCTGGGCTATTTCGAGTACGAAACAGAGGTGACCGGCAACGCCAGCGTCGACCTGAGCGTGCCCCTGGATCAGGTGGACGACGTGCTGAAGTCCCTGGTCGTCTATGACGACCAAGGCCGTATCGGCACCGTCTCCCTGCCCGGACGCCAGCCCTTGGCCGAGGTCTTCAAGGGGCTGCCCTTCGACGAAGCTGCCCTCGAGTCGCCGGCAGCCCTGCTGCGCGCGCTCTCCGGCGCCGAGGTCCGCGTCTCGGGCCAGCAGGAGACCGCAGGCCGCATCCTCTCTGTCGTCGCCGAGTTCGTAGAGGACGACAAGGGGCGCGTCATCAGCCGCACCCGGGTCACCTTGATGGGCGAGGGCGGCCTTAGCCAGTTCGTCCTGGAAGACGCGCAGGATATTGCCTTCGTCGACCCGGCGCTGCAGGCCAGCGTCGGAGACGCGCTGGCCGCGATGGCCAAGCACGGCGAGCGCGACAAGCGGGTCTTGACCCTGACCGCTCCGGGCGAGGGCGCACGCAAGCTGCGCGTCGCCTATGTCGTCGCGGTGCCCTTGTGGAAGACCAGCTATCGCCTGACCCTACCCGAGGCCTCCGGCAGCGGCACCGCAGGCCTGCAGGGCTGGGCCGTATTGGAGAACCAGAGCGGCGAGAACTGGGACGGCATCGAGCTCAGCCTGGTCTCCGGCAATCCCGTCGCCTTTCGCCAATCACTCTACGAGAGCTATTACCTGGATCGCCCGGAGATCCCGGTGCAGGTCGTCGACCGCATCCTGCCGCCGGTGGATCGCGTCGGTTTGGCCAAGGGCGGAACCTATGCCCGCGCCGAGGCCATGGAGGCCGATAGCATCGTCACGGGTCTTGCCCAGGCAGCGCCGGCGCCGCAGCCCGGAACCCCCGCGTCTGCCGGGGTCCTGGAAGCGGCCGCGCAGGAAGGCGTCAGCCAAGCCATCTATCGCTTTCCCACCCCGGTGACAGTGGAAGACGGTCACTCGCTGCTGGTACCCTTCCTCGATCGCCAACTGCCGGTCGAGCGCCTCTCCTTCTTCCAGCCCGAGGTTTCCGGCAACCATCCGCTGGCCTCTCTAAAGCTGGAGAATGACGGCGACATCAGCTTCCCGCCAGGGCTGATCACGCTCTATGAGCGTGGCGACGAGGGTCGCGTCTCCTACCTGGGCGATGCCCAGCTCGCGCTGCTGCCGCCAGGCGAGAACCGTCTGATCAGCTTTGCCCAGGATGGCAAGGTCGATGTCGATCTGAGGAACGACCAGACGCAGACCATCACCGGCGTCAGCTTGAGCGACGGCGTGCTCACCATCGAGCGCAAAGACCTCTGGAGCCGGATCTATCGCATCAAGGGAGCAGCCGATGCCCCGCGCGAAGTGCTGTTACAAGAGCCACTGCGGCGCGGCTGGAAGCTGCTGAAGCCGGCCGAGGGCGCGGAAGAAACCGCGAGCGGCTATCGCTATGCCGTCTCCTTGAAGGCCGGCGAGACAAGGGAGGTGACCTTCCTTTTCGAGCGGCCACAGGGCGAGCGCCTGGTGCTGGACGATCTCAACCCGGATAGCCTGGCCTACTTGATCGATGCCCGCTTCATGCCAGCCGACCTGAAGCCGAAGCTGACCCGGCTGAAGACCCTCAAGAGCGTTGTCGCAGCGGCCGAACGCGCGGTTTCCGACCTGCAACGGGAAGAGAAAGGCATCGTCGAGGACCAGGGCCGCCTGCGCGAAAATCTGGCCGCCGTCCCCAGCGACAGCGATCTCGGTCGCCGCTACCTGCGCCAGCTCTCCGATCAGGAGGATCGGCTGGAAAGCCTGCGGAGCTCCGAGAAGACGGGGCTGGCCAAGGTGAAAGAGGCCAGAGAGGCTCTGCGCAGCTACATCGCCGAGCTCTCGCAGTAGGCACAGCTTCGCACCATCGGCCATCGATGATGGCCGATGGTGCGAAGATGTCGGCTATCCGCTGTCGGGCCGCTCCGCCGGCGGCGCGGAACTCAGATACTCGGCGACCGGTCGCATGACGTCGAAGCGGTCGCAGGTTATGCGCACCACGACCAACAAAGGCACGGCGATCAGCGCGCCGGGGATGCCCCACAGCCAGCTCAACAGCAGCAATGCGACGAAGACCAGCACCGGGTTCAGCAGCATCCTGCGGCCGACGAGGGAAGGCGTCACCAGGTTACCCTCGATCGCCGTCAGCACCAGGAAGGCAGCCGGTGGCGCCAGTATCTGCAGCCAGTCAACAAAGGTGAGCAAGGAGGCCAGGAAGATCGAGGCGACTGTGATCAGGGGGCCGATATAGGGGACAAAATTGGCGACCGCGGCAAAGAGCCCCCACATCAAGGGATCGCCGAGGCCAAGCAGGTACATGGCCAGGCTCGTCAGCACGCCCAAGGCCAGGTTGATCGCGGTTATGGTCAGCAGATAGGACGAGATCTCTTGCTCGATCTGTCGCGCGGCATCGACGGCCCGGCGCTTGTCCGAGAACTTCGGCAGCATGAAGACCGTCTTGCGTAGGAAGAGGTCGCCGTAGGTCAGCAGGAAGACGATCAGGACGACCATGATCAGCAGGGTAGCCAGAGTATCGGCCGTGCCGATGAAGAAGGTCTGGGCGATGCTCCCCTGCTGCAGGACCACGGTCTCGGCCGCCTCCTTGCCACCGACGGCGGCGACATCCTTGGAGATGGACTCGACGTCCTCGATGGCTTCGCTCAAGCCACGCAATCGCCAAGCGGCGCGGTCCATGGCGCTCGGCAGGCGTTCCATCCACTCCGTCGCCGGCGCAGCCAGTTGAAACAGGACGGTCGACAGGCCGCCGACGATCAGGAACACCACACTCAAAGAAGCAAGCCAACGCGGTGCACCCAGGCGGACCAGCCTACGAACCAGGGGAGCCAGAAGAAAGCCGATCAGAACCGCCAAAGCGATCGGAATGGCAACGGCACGCGCAAAATAGAGCGTGTAGACGATTGCGAGGACCGCCAGGATCCAGATCGGCATGCGTATTTGTGAGGAAAGGCTCATTCTAAGTCTCTTTGCGCCGACGCCGGTGCTTCGGCTGCGCGATGAGCGCCAGACTACAGGATGACAGGTAAGATACAGAGGAAATTCAATGAGCAACGATCAGCGCTGTTGTGAGGGCCCGGGATCACTCTCTAGCGATCGCGGTTTCGGGCTGTAAACCGGCCGATCCCTTGGCTGTCTCTCCATCGCCATGCCGCACCCGGTCAAACGCGGAACAGCGAGCATAACCGTCCTCCTCAAGGGTCGGTCCTAGCCGACAAGGCCTCGAGAAGTGATTCTTCTCTGCCGTTCGACCGACAAGTCGGGTAGAGCCGGCGCGCCCCTTTCTATCGCCGGCCCTATCCGTCGTCCTCAGGCCGCTAGCTCTTGGTGCTTGGTTTTGTGGGCGGCTGTACGGCTGGCTTGGTGGCCGACTCGGTGGCCGGCTTTGTCTTGCCCTTGGCCAGCTTTACCCGCTCGGCCTCTGCCTCAGCTGCCTTTCCGACCCGCTTTGCTGCGGAACTGACCTTGGCTTCCGCTTTGTCCACCAAGTCCTTCCCGGCAGGAACCCGGCGGTCCAGCTCGTCGGCGGCTTGCCTGGCCGCCTCCCGCGCCTCTCCGGCGACTTCTTTGGCGACCTCCCGTGCCTCCTCGCCGGCGGCCTTCGCGACCGAGCGCAGCTTCTCGCCTTCGGCCTTCGCTGTTCCGCGGATGTCCTGGCGCATCTGCTCGGCCTTTCGTCCCATCAGACGGTTCTCTGCACGGCTGTTCGGCACGGCACCGCCGATTGCCGCGCCCAATGCCAGTGCCAGGCCGCCGATGACCAGGGGCTGCTCCTCGATCAAGCGTTCGAGGCTGCCGCGGGCCCTGGTGGCGACCTTGCCTCCCCCTTCCCGTGCTTCCGTGCCAAGTTCGGCTGCACGATGCCGCGCACGGCGCGCCTGCTCGCCCACCGCTTCCGCGCCCTCGTGGAGGGCCTCCTTGGCTCTGTCGGCTCCCTGGGATAGAGACTCGCCAGCCTGATCCAGACCTTCCGATAAGGTCGATTTCGCCTGGTCTGCTCCTCCCGAAACCGCTGCCTTGACCCGGCCAGCCTTGTCCGAGACCGAACCGGCGGCGGCTTTGCCGGCGGCAACGGCCTTATCCTTCAGGGATGGGTCCTGGTCGCCGTCACCGTCCTGCACGACGCCGAGGTGCCCGGGAGAAGCCTGCGATGTCCGATCGCTGGAGGTCGGTTCAGCGGAACCCTGCGATCGCGCGCTCGCCTCGGCGAATTGCGGGCTATCCGAGGGCTCAGGCCAAGCGTGCGGACGCACGCCCTCGTCCTTTTCGCTTCGCCGGCGGTCCTCGTCGTTTGCTCCATTGGCCATCAACCATATCAGGCCGACCCCCAACAGGGTCGCCGGTATCGGGTTGTCGCGGATCGTGGAGCCAAGCTTGCGCGCGAAGGTGCCGCCGTGGCGGCCGGTTGCCCCCAAAAGCTCGTCGACCAGCGATCCAACGGAGACCTTGCGCTGAAGCGCCTCTGCGGTCTCGGCGATACGGCTGCGTCCTGCAGCAATTTCCTCTTCGACTTCGGCAGCGCTCTGCTTTGTGTCGATCATTTCATCGTCTCCTCGATCGTAGCCGCATCCTTCCTGAGCGAGCGCAAGGTCCGCTCGGGCTTCAGCCGGGCCGCCTTCAGCTTGGCAAGCCCCTGTTGGATCAGCAGATAGGCACCGACGGCGATCACAACGCCGACCAGCAGTGCCGCAAAACCTTCGGGAACTCCAAGTGCAGCCGCAGCGGCAACCAGCGCCGCTGCCAGCACGTTGATTGCCGCCAGCGCAAAGACCAGCCCGGCAACCAAGAGGCCAAGCGCGACGCCGACCTGATCCATCTTCTCCGCCAACTCGGTCCGCAGCAGCTGCAACTCCTTGCGGAAGAGATCAGTCACTTGCTGCAGCAGGTCACCGACCAAACTGACAGCTGACTTCGCATCGAGATCGCTCATGCGCCCTCTCCTCCCGGCGCTTTGCGGTCCACGACGGCCGGCTCTTGGCCCTCGCGGTCCGCATCCCCGACAGGGGCGGCATCCTCGACGCTGGCATCCTCGACGCTGGCATCCTCGACAGGGGCGGCTGACGTGAAGCGTGCCAGCGCGAAGCCCAACAAGGCCGCACTGCCGGCAAAGGCAGCCGGATGGCGGCGGCCAAAGTCGGCAACCTCCCCGACCAGTTGGCCGACGTTCTTGCCCTGGATCTCGGCTACCAAGTCGTCCACGCCCTCGGCGGCCTTCTCGAAGATCTGTCGCTGGGCAGAGCCCTCGTCCAACTCTCCCGCAGCCTTGCCGAGCGCCCGTGCCATCTGGGCGACTTGCCCACCGGCCCTGGCACGCTGTTCCTCTGCGGCCTCTTTCGCCTGTTCGCCGGCCTCTCGTGCCAAGCCTTGGCCGCTCTCTTTCAGCGTCTCCAGCTCTTCTTTCGCTGCAGACGCCGTCTCTCTTGCCTTCTGCTTCAGGCTCTCTGTTCCAGATGCCTTCTCAGAACGGCCCTTGTTCATCTCAGCCGACACGTCGCTCTCCTTCTCGACAGAAGCCGTCTCTCGACCATTGGTCTTGCCCGCCTAAGCCAGTCCGACCAGTGATAGGACGGCTAGCACCACGACAACGACACCGATTAGCCAGAAGATTGAATGCATTCACCCGTTTCCCCGCTTTTCGAGGTGTTGAACCAGCGCCATCCGAGCGGTAGCCGCCCCGAAGAGAAGCCCGCTATCGACGGCGCACTGATCAACAAGAACACATGCAAAGCCGATTGGTTCCCAATCCAATCCCTGCCGGCATTTCCCCCTTTGCAGATCACAATGCCGATGCCGGCTTCTGGAACCCTTTCGACGATTTACCGTTTGCGAACCAGGCGCCCGATCACCGCGGCACCAAGGTGACAAAGCAACGTTTGAAAGGATCTAGTGGCCCGATCCGCCACGACCTTCGGCGCTGCTGCAATCGCTGCAGACAGGGACCTTTCGCGATCGACCGATCGGCCGACGGCCAGTCGCAGCGCGGCCTCCTCTTCGAAGGGAATGCCAAGGAATGCCAGACGTCTGAAGAAGGGCGGTTAGCCCCTCTTCTGCGTGCGGTGTCGCCCGGTCAGCACCTTGGCCCTCTTTTCTTGTGGCAGGGTGCCGGACTCGCGACGTCTCGCTAAACGTGCGGCCTCATGATTGTAGAGATTCGCTCCAACGCGCGACGCCCGAGGCCTCGTCGCCTCCATTGCGCCAGATCCAAGAGCGCGCTCTCCGCCAGATCTTCGACAAAGTGGCGCTCAAGTGTTGCAAGCGTCTGCGGATGATTCACGATCAAGGCCACTTCGTCGTCCTTGCGCATGGAGCGCCGATTGAAGTTGGCTGAACCGATGCAGGCAAAGCGACCGTCCAGGATGATCGCTTTGCAATGCAGCATGGAGGTTTGGTACTGCCAGATCTTGATGCCGGCCTCCATCATTGGCCGGAAGTGTTCGGAGGATGCCAACTCGGAAACCCGCTTGTCGACATGCGGACCCGGAATGAGGATCTCGACGTCGACTCCCTTTTTGGCAGCGGCGATCAGGAGGGAGGCAGTGCGCGCATCCGGTGTGAAGTAGGGCGTTGCGATTCGCAGGCGCGACTCGGCAAGCGCGACAAGGGTTTGCAGCAGGTTGGCAATGTCGCTCCAGCCGATTGCCGCGGTGGAGCGGACCACAAGAATGGAGGCATCGCCGGTCTCGGGAAGCAGGCGCGTCTGTTGTAGCTCTTCGCTGATCGGCTGCCCGCCCTCCGTCCAGTTATCCAGGAAAGAGGAAATCAGGCCGTCGACCACAGGACCGGTCAGGCGAAAATGCGTGTCGCGCCATTCCTCGGCATTGCGTGCATTTCCTTCCCACTCAGCCGCAATACCGACTCCACCGGTAAATCCAATCCGATCGTCGGTGACGAGAACCTTTCTGTGCGTGCGGTTGTCCAGGGCCCAAAGGCGCCAGCTGCTGATCGGCCGGTACCACCGCACCTCTGCCCCTGCCGCCCGCATGTCGCGGACCAGGTCGCGCGACATGCTGTGTGCGCCAAAGGCATCCAGCAAGACCTTGACCTCGACCCCTGCTCTTGCGCGATCGGCAAGAGCGTCTGCAACGGCGACCGCGATATCGCCGGTCCAATAGACGAAGGTCAGGAACTTGATCGACTGCTCGGCCGATCGGATCGCCTCCAGCATGGCTGGGAAGATCTCGTCTCCGTTACGCAGCACAGCAATGGCATTGCCTTCGAAGAAGGGCGCGCCATAAGTCATTTGAAAGGCGCGACGGGCACGTTCCTCAGACCGGGACTCCTCCAAGAGATCACCCTCCGCCATTGTCTTTTCTTGCTGTGACGTCGGTCAGGAAGTCGTGCAGAGATCACCCACTTCGGTGAAATGCAGATAGCCGGAGTCGAATCCGGCCAGATGCTCCAGGCCCTTGTGGTCCAGGATCCGCATGTGATCTGCGGCCGTCGCCAGCAGCTGAGATGCACGCAGCTTTTGTAGCGTCCGATTCACATGGACGGAGCTCAAGCCCAAAATGTCAGCCAGGTCTTCTTGGGTCAGAGGCAGCGGGAAGCGATTGTCGTCGGTCAGATCGAGCAGTTCGAGCCGGCGCCAGAGCTCGCAAAAAAGGTGGGCCATGCGTTCTCTGGCGGTGCGCCGGCCGAGCGAGACGATGCGCTCGGCCATCAGCGATTCCTCGTGCGCATTGGTCCAACAGAGCGCCAACGCCAACTCCGGCTGCAGCGCCAGCATCTTTGTGAAGGGCAGGACGGGAATCACGAAGACCCGCAACTGTGTCTGCGCCGCCAGGAAATAGTCGGCCCTCTTGAAGAGTGCCGCATTGAAGCAGAGGAAGTCGCCGGGCAGGGAAAAATTGACGATCTGCCGCTCACCGCTGTCCAAGAGCTTGTAGCGCACCGCCCAGCCCTCGTTCACCAGATAGACATGGCTATAGAGATCCCCGGCAGCGACGATCTGATCGCCTCTGGCAAACTGCCCTTCGTCCTGGGTGAGCACCCGGATCGCGTTGCCCATCTCCTCCGTTATCGAGAGGAAGGGGGCAAGCTTCTTGACCAAGTGCTCCGTCACCTCGGCCAGTTCCTCTGCGAAGGCATCTTTACCCATCCACTGCCCCGATCGTACGACATGATCCACAGGATCTTAGGGCAGAAGGGGCCGATGGCAAGCGATCATAGGTAGGAAGAGCCGCGTACCGCATTGGCGCTCACCTGAATGCGGCGCAGGATGTTGGCGGCACGTCGATGATCGTTAAGGGAAAAGTCGGTCGGCGCAGCGTTCAGATGCGCATCGCGGGCCACCTCGAATATCTCCTCGAACTCGGCCGGATCGAGCAGACCCTTCTCGATCAGGGAGATGATAAGCGATTCGCAGATGGACAGGGCTGCAATGGCTGCTGCAGATGCCGGCGGCGGCTGATTACTGTCCACGCTCACTCTCCTGTTCCAAGTCCCTGCAAGGCTGCGACAGGCCTCCCCGGAACGCTCGATTATCCTTCACCTTTGGATGCTGCCTTCCCGCGCTCTTCAGCCTCGCGCAGGGCCTCGCCCTCTTCACCGCTGATGGCCTCCTTGGCCTTCTTTGCCAAGGCCTTGATATCTTCGTTCTGGGCGAAGTCCTTTGCTTTCTCGCGATAGCGACGGTCGGCCTGCTTGTTGCCTTCGCCTTGATTCTTGCGCTCGTCGGTCATGCCACTTCTCCAGATTTGTTCAGTCACACTGTATGAACGTCGGAGAGGGCATAAGAGTTCCCGCATCCCATCAAACAGTGTGCTGGGTGGCGAAAAAAAGAAGGGCGGCGGAAGCAAACCTTCCGCCGCCCTTCGTGGATGCCCAACGAGGGGCCCCAAGAGCATTGTTGTTTCACATGGCAAATCGTCGTCGCCGGTGATCCCACCAGCGCGCGATCTGCTTTAGCCCGGCGGCCGGCGGCCGCGCACCAGGTGCATCACCAGCGCGATCACAAAGATGACGATGAAGATGACGAACAGGACCTGTGCGATCCCGGCCGAGGCTTCGGCAATTCCGCCAAACCCGAACACCGCTGCAATGATCGCAACGATCAGGAAGATGACTGCCCATTTTAGCATGGCTCATGTCCTCGTTTTCTTTAGCCGCCGTTTTCTTTGGCCGCCGTTTTCTTTGGCCGCCCAGTTTCATTGGCCGCCCAGTTTCGTTGGCCGCCCCGTGCCAACAGCTGCCTGCCATCCGGAACCGCACGACAGCCTGATTTCTCCGTGTCGTCAGGTCTTCCAGCTATCGACCTGCCGCTCGGCTTCCTCACGCGTAATGCCATACTGCTTTTGGATGCGGCCGACAAGCTCGTCTCTATCGCCGGCCACTTGCTCGACGTCGTCGTCAGTCAGGTCGCCCCACGTCTGACGCACCTTCCCCTTGAGGATGTTCCAGTTGCCTTTCATCTCGTCGGAATTCATCGCTTTCTCCATTCCAGTTGCTATGCCCACTGAGGGCGGGTTGCTGAGATAGGAACGCCTGAGGCCGGCAAAGAGTTCCGATATCAGATGCAAAAAGAGTCAGGCGGCCGCGTCGAAAGCCAAACGGTCGGCCAAGCGGGTGCGCGCGCGCGACAAGCGAGAACGCACTGTGCCTATGGCGATGCCGAAGGCTTGGGCTGCCTCCTCATAGGTTCGGCCTTCGCCGCCGACCATGATCAGCATATCCCGATCGCGCTTGCACATGTCCATCAAGGCATCGGCGACTTCACGAAACTCCATGTGAGCCAGCTGACTGGCATTGGTCGCATGCAGCTCGTCATGCTCGCTGATGTCGATGGTCTGCTGCCAGCGGCTGTCCCTGCGCAGTTGGTTGATGTAGGTGTTCCTGAGAATCCGGTACATCCAGGACCGAAAGCTCGTCCCTTCTTGAAACTGATGCTGGCCGCGCAGAGCGCGTTCAAGACTGGCTTGCACCAAATCATCGGCACTATCGCGGTTTCGGGTCAGGCGCAATGCATGTCTGTTCAGCCACGGCAAACAATCTTGAATCTCGCCTTTCATGTAATTTGACATTATTTCCGCTCCATTCGATTTCAATTAAGCGGCTATCTTGTCAGATTTTTCCCAATTTAGAAACCCCTTTCGCAGGCGCATGTTCACTATCAACCTATCCTAACTTATTTTTATTAATGATAGGGACCGGCGTTATTAAAGTAAGTGACGTTATCACCATGACTTACGGCACTGCATCATAATGTACACTTTGAGGATGTGATCACGAGTGTGTGAGTTTCGATCTTGCCGCTAACCTAGGTTAGAGCGGCCCCTGACGCGGCCCGCTACTACTGGGCGCATCCCGACTATGGGTTCGTGAACTAGCAATTGGAGAATCGAATGGCCCGCTCTGGACAGAGCAAACGTACCGAAAAACTCCAGCTCATGCTCAATCTGGAAGAGCTGCAGATGATCGAAGATTGGCGCTTTGCCAATCGCATGCCGACCCGATCGGCCGCGGTGCGCGAATTGATGCGCCGTGGACTGACCCAAGAGGTTGAGCGGGCATCCAAAGGCAATGGTATCAGCGTACACAAGTTCGGTATCGACCCGGACGGCCGGCGCGCACGCAACGGCAGGTCCGAGACCGCGGTAGGATGAGGTCACTGCGCTGATCGCGGAGAAAGATCGCCCGTCCAATCCAAGTTCGCAACGATCGGTGGCGATCCTACGGGGCGGTCGCCGCTGCTGGGGCGGTCGCCGCTGCGCACCCGCGATTCAAAGGGGGTGCCGCGGCTCTCGGCCCTGCGAGATTTCATAGAGCCGATGGCTCCTCTCCCGATCGACTGTCTAAGCGCTCTATAGCAGGATGATGTCAAATCGAAGCGATTTGCCATCTGAATCCTGCTATACAGGTTTGAAACATAGAGCAGATTCACGCGAACAGGTGAGTCCAACTGATCGCGATCTGCTCTAAGCGCGCTCGTGGCGGCATTTGTGGGAGAGAACGTTGCTGCTCCCGGTTTGGCCCTTGGCCCAGGCTATAGCAGGATGATGTCAAATCGAAGCGATTTGCCATCTCCTGCTATGCACGTTTGCAACATAGAGCAGCCTGAGGAACGGAAACATCGACAGAAGTAGCGGTGGGAACCGTCTCGGTCGCTGCCGGGTCGCCTTTTACGCCCGCGTGCTTCCAGGCACGCCGCGCGGCAGAGGCGCCTTCTTGACATCCTCGTCGCCGCTCCGCCGCAAGTGCCGCATCAACCTTCGTTCGACCCGCTTGAAGACGGCGAAGATCATGCCCGAAAGCAGCAGATAGACGAAGCCGGCGAAGATCAGGGTCTCGAAATGGCGGAAGGTGTCGGCGATGACGTCGGTCGCCACCCCCATCAGATCCAAGAGCGTGACCAGCGAGACCAGCGAGGTCGACTGGAAGAGGAAGACCACCTCGTTGGAATAGGCCGGAAGCGCGATACGCATGGCCTTGGGAAAGATGATGCGCCGATAGAGCATCGTCCCGGACATGCCGTAGGCGCGCGCGGCCTCGACCTCGCCCGACGGTACGCCCAGCATGCCACCGCGCAGAATCTCTGCCGTGTAGGCGGCCGTGTTGAGGGTCAGGGTGAAGAGCGCGCAGAAGTAGGCATCACGAAACCCGCCGCGCCACAGTCCGATCTCCTGCAGCTCCGGGCGAAACTGGCCACTGCCGTAGTAGATCAGGAAGAGCTGGACCAGCAAGGGCGTGCCGCGGAAATAGAAGGTGTAAGCCAGGAAGGGCCAGTTGATGAAAGGGTTCTGCGAGAGGCGCGCTAGGGCGATCGGCACGGCCAGGCCGAAGCCGATCAGCAGCGAGACGATCGTCAGCTTCATGGTCAGCCAGGCACCGCCCATCAGCCGACAGAAGGCCGGAACGATGGATCCGCCATCGCCGAAGATGTCGAGCAAGCCGCCTTGGACCACCAGACAGGCTGCCGTCGCCTGCTCGCCGATGCCTTGCCAGAGCCAATCCATCGCCGCCGCCCCCTATAGCCGCCGCGCGACGCCGCGCGAGGCCTGTTTCTCGGCGCTGCGGATCACCAGCAAGGAGGCCGCGGTGATCCCCAGGTAGATCAGCGAGGCTGTGAAGTAGAAGGTAAAGGGCTCACGAGTCGCACCGACGCCGATCGAGGTCATGCGCATCAGCTCCGGCAGCTGAATGACCGAGACCAGGGCTGTCGCCTTCAAGAGTACCAGCCAAAGATTGCCCAGACCCGGCAGCGCAAAGCGCCACATCTGCGGCAAGATCACCCGGCGGAAGGCCAGCACCGAGCCCATGCCATAGGCACGCGCGGCCTCGATCTGGCCGCGGTCGACGGCCAGGAAGGCGCCGCGAAAGACCTCGGTCGCAAAGGCACCGTAGATCGACCCCAAGGCAATGGTACCGGTGACGAAGGGGTTGAGATCGATCTGCTCGCGCTCGCCGGTGATCGACGAGGCCAGATCCTGCAGGATGATGGTAAAGCCGTAGTAGACCAGCGTGATCAGCACCAGCTCCGGCACGCCGCGCACCACCGTGGTGTAGGCGCCGGCCAGATTGCGCAGGACAACGTTCTTGGAGAGCTTACCCCAGGCGCCGACCAGGCCGAGGACCAGGGCAACCGGCAAGGAAGCCAGCCCCACTGCCAGGGTGATCTGCAGTCCGTCGAAAAACACCCAGCCATAGCCTTGGTAGTCGAACATCGCGCCTCAGGCTCTCCGCATGCCAGCGATCAATAGAAAGAGGGGGAGCGAAACCTCCGGCCTCGCTCCCCCCTGCTTCGATCAGTCGGTGCCGTAGGCGTCGAATTCGAAGTACTTGTCGTTGATGGACTTGTAGGTGCCGTCGTCGCGGATCTTGACGATAGCCGCATTGAAGCCCTCGACCAATTCCGGCTCGCCCTTGCGGATCGCGATCCCGGCGCCATCGCCGTGGAACTTGGGATCGTTATAGGACTCACCATAGAAGACGCAGCAGTCGCCGCCCTTGACCTTCAGAAAGCCCTCTTGCAGGACCACGGAATCGGCCATCACCAGGTCGACACGGCCGTTGATCAGGTCGGCATTGGCCTCGTCCTGGGTACCATAGGTCACGACCTCTGCCTTCGGCCACTTGGCCCGAACGAAGTCTTCATGTGTGGTGGCGCCCTGAACGCCGACGCGCATGCCGTCCAGCCCGCTGCCCATGGTCACGTCCGGCTCTTCGCCCTCCAGCACCACGAAGCGCGCCGGGGTGTTGTAGTACTTGTTGGTGAAGTCCACGACTTCCGCGCGCTTCGGCGTGATCGACATGGAGGCGATGATGGCATCGTACTTGTCGGCCAGCAGGCCCGGGATGATGCCGTCCCAATCCTGGACGACGAAGGTGCACTCGAAATTGGCGGCCTCGCAAAGCGCGTTGGCCATCTCGACATCGAAGCCGACCAGTTCACCGTCGGTGTCGATGTAGTTGAACGGCGGGTAGGCGCCCTCGGTGCCGATGCGCACCTTGCGCTTGTCTTCTGCCAGAGCACCGCTTGCCACCAGGGTGGCCAAGGCGGCAATGGCCGCCGTCTTCAAAAGGGACATGGATTCTCTCCTCCTTCGGGAATGGGCCGGCGATCAGACGAGCCGGCTTGCCATGAACTGACGGAAGCGCTCCGAACGAGCGGCCGTGAAGACCTCTTCGGGCGGTCCGTCCTCCTCAATCACGCCTTGGTGCAAGAAGATCACGCGGTTGGAGACCTCGCGCGCGAAGCCCATCTCGTGGGTGACCACGATCATGGTGCGTCCTTCTTCGGCCAAGGCGCGCAACACGCGCATGACCTCGCCGACCAGTTCGGGGTCGAGAGCAGACGTGGGTTCGTCGAACAACAGAGCTTCCGGCTCCATAGCCAGCGCACGCGCGATTGCCGCACGCTGCTGCTGGCCGCCGGAAAGCTCGGCTGGATAAGAGGCAAACTTGTCGGACAGGCCGACCTTGGTCAAATAGTGTTCGGCCCGCTTGCGGGCCTCCTCCTTGGGCACCTTCAGCACGTGCACCGGTGCCTCCATGACGTTCTCGATGACGGTCATGTGGCTCCAAAGGTTGAACTGCTGAAACACCATCGACAGGCGTGAACGGATGCGGTCGACCTGCTGGCGATCCACCGGCTTCTGGCTGCCGCCCACGGTCTGCTTCATCTTGAGCTCTTCGCCATGGACCACGATGCGGCCCTGGGTCGGCACCTCGAGCAGGTTCAGGCAACGCAGCAAGGTGCTCTTGCCGGAGCCCGAGGCGCCCAACAACGCGATCACATCGCCCTTCCGAGCCTCCAGATTGATACCCTTCAAGACCTCGTTGTCACCGAAACGCTTGTGCAGGTTCTCAACCGATAGAACGGCTTCACCCACACCAGACGGTTTCGGCGCGGCCTCTTCCGCGACCACAGCCACCGCTTGGCTCTCCCTATCCACCTCACATCGCGCGTCCGCTTCTTCGGTTCAGCCCGTCCAGTCAGGCCGTTCCAGCAAAGACGCACTCCTTTGCCGCCACGTTACAGAGTGCGAGCCTAACCGCAAACCAGAAATGCTAAATCCAGCCGTCTCTTTGTTGCAGGCGGTGTTTGCCGAGCCGCGCAGGAACAGTCCGAAGACCATGGTGAGAAGGCAGCGCTACTTTCGCCGCGTCTCCCACAGGGCAGCGGTCAAGGCCTGGAAATCGTCCTCTTCCGTGTTGAAGTAGTGGACGGAGGCACGAATCAGGTCCGGCAGCTTGCGCCGGCTGGCATCCAGCAGGGTGCTGCCTGGATCGGAGACCGAGACGTTGATGTTCCGGGCCCTGAGGTCGCGCTGCACCTCGCTGGCCGTACGGTCGGGCACGGAAAAGGTGACCAGCCCGCTCTTGGTCTCGCCGATGTCGTGCACCTCGAGCTTGGCATAGTCGCTCAAGATGAAACGCAGGCGCCGGGCCAGCCATTGGACCCGCGCCTCGATCGCCTCCGTCCCCAGGGCGAGCGCGTAGTCGACGGCAGCGCCGAGGCCGAGCACGGCGGCAAAGTTGAACTCCCAGTTCTCGAAGCGACGGGCCGTGGGAAGCAGCTCATAGCGATCGGGCGCCACCCAATGCGCGGCAAGAAGATCGAGGTTGAGCGGCGTCAGCTGCGCGAGGGCGGCCTTGCGCACATAGAGAAAGCCCGTCCCGCGCGGGCCGCGCAGGTACTTGCGCCCCGTGACCGAGAGGAGATCGCAGCCCAAGGCCTCGACATCCAGGTGCAGCTGACCGGCCGACTGACAGGCATCCAGAAGATAGAGGATGCCATGCTTGCGGGCGAGGCGGCCGATATCCGCCGCCGGGTTGACCAGACCGCCGTTGGTCGGGATGTGGGTGATGGCAATGAGGCGCACCCGCTCGTCCAGCAGGGCCTCCAGCGCATCGACGTCGATCTGACCGCTGACATCGCTGGGCGCCACCAGGATCTCGATGCCCAGGCGCTCCTTGGCGCGCAAAAAGTTCAGATAGTTGCTGGCATACTCGGCCTCGCCGGTCACCACCCGATCGCCGGCTTGGAAGGGCACGGCATTGAAGGCCGCAATCCAGGCTACGGTCGCGTTCTCCTGCAGCGCAATCTCGTCGCGATCGGCGTTCACCAGGCGCGCGATGGAATCATAGACCGCCTCGATCCGCGGCAACTGCTCGGCCTTGGCCTCGTAGCCACCGATCTCCGATTCCAGGCGAAGATAGTCGATCTGCGCAGCTATGACCGGCTCGGGCATCAGGGATGCGCCGGCACTGTTCAGATGCACAACCTTTTTGCAGCCCGGTGTCTCTTTTCGCAGTGCGGCTACGTCCATGCCCCGCCCCTCCTTACACAATTGGCCTTCTGTTCAGGGGTTTAGAGGAGAAGTGCGGACGAGAGCAAGCCTAGCGGTTGAAGACCATTTTTTGTGCACTGCGGCATAAAGGGTTGGTTGCCGAGTCTCATTTTCCCAGAAAAGCATCTTTAAATCATATAGATGGCCGATTTCACTTGCACTCGGAAGCAAGTCCAAACATATTGTGCAGCGCGGCATATGCAGTTCGCTGCATTGCCGTACGTCTCTATGGCGTTTCCTCCCTGAACTCGGGCCGTGCCTCGCGCACGGCCCCGTTTTTTTGCTCGGGGGGAAGGGCCGTGCCTCGCGCACGGCCCCTTTTTTTTGCTCGGGGGGAAGGGCCGCGCCTCGCGCACGGCCACTTTTTTTTCTCGGGGGGAAGGGCCGCGCCTCGCGCACGGCCCCTTTTTTTGCTCGGGAGATTTCCTCGGGGGAAGCGCCCCGCGCGTTACTCGGCGGCGCGCGGCAGCGGCAGGCTCTTGGCGGTCCACTCGGCGACCTCGGCCAGCACGCGGCTCAAGGAATCGCGCAAGGAGATCAGGCCGAGCGAGCGCTCCAGGTTGGTCTCGTCCATATAGAGCGATCGCGCCAACTCGATCTGCACGGCATGCACGCCACGCTCCGGCCGGCCGTACTGCCGGGTGACAAATCCGCCGGCGTAGGGACTGTTGTAGGCGACGCGGTAGCCCAGGCTGCGGAAGGAGCGCAATGCCAGGTCGACCAGGCTGGCCCCGGCCGCCGCTCCGTGACAGTCGCCAAGCACGACCTGCGCCGGCGGCTCCCCGCCAGGGCCCGGCAAGAGGCTGGGCATGGAATGACAGTCCAGCAGCACGCAAAAGCCATGCCGCTCAAGCCGCTCGTCGATCAGGCTGCGCAGCGCCTGGTGATAGGGAATGTAGCAACGCTCCAAGCGTTCCAGCCCCTCCCAGACCGCCAGCTTGCGCCGATAGATCGGCCGCCCGTTCGCCACCACGCGCGCCAAGGTGCCAAGCCCGGCGGCAACCCGCGGGCTGCGCTGGTTGGCATAGTCGGGCAGGTCTTCGTCGAAGAGCAGCGGGTCCAGCTCATAGGGTTCGCGGTTCACATCGACGTAGGCGCGCGGAAACAGTGCCCGGATAGAGACGATCCCCAACTCCGCCGCGCCCTCGATCAACTCGTGGACATAGCAGTCCTCCGAGCGTCGGAGCTCGTGCGGGGTGAGCGAGCTCGCCTCCAGGAGATCGGCGGGATAGATGTCGCCCGAGTGCGGCGAGGCCACGACAAGCGGCAGATCGCCGATCCTGGGTTGGTTGATTACGAAGGCCGGGCCTTCCCACATGTGAACGTCAAACCCCTTGGTGATGCTGATTCAAGCTTAGCCAAGCGCGCGCCGACCGCAAGCCTTGCAAGGCCTTTGTCCTAATTGGTGCCGGCAAACCGACAAAACGAGGGCATTGCCCACGCAAAAGGCCGCCATTCGCTGCACCACGATCAGCCCTGCGGTCTCCGGCCCGAAAGCCACCATTTGCCTCTTGCAGGCCAGGGCAAGCCAATGCTACATCCCACGCCCTCGACAGCGGCAGGGCGCGTAGCTCAGCGGGAGAGCACTACGTTGACATCGTAGGGGTCGCTGGTTCAATCCCAGCCGCGCCCACCATTGTTTTCAATGGGGCAGCCACTGTCGAAGGCGTTCCCACTACAGTCCTTTGAAACCTCCCCCTCAGGGGAAACGACCGCCTCCAGCAGATGTCCGGGCGAGAATCGGGCATAGACACGATAGGTGGTCGTGGGCGACGAATACCCTTGCAGCTCCACGAGCTTCAGCAGGTCGCCCCTGCCCCCCGCCATTGAAACGGCCGCTGTGTGGCGCAGAACGTGGGGACTACGCCACCCTACTCAGCAACTGTCCATTTCCAAAAGATGTTTCACCGGATACAATATGGACCAAGGATTGAAAAATTTGAGGGACGTCTTGGAACCCTTATCGCAGCCCCTCGGCCAGGTCGCTTTCTCAGGAGGATCGTCCCATGAACGCAGCTTGGTTACGCCGCGCCGCAATCGTCCTCATCTTCACAACCTGCAATTTCTGGTTTGCCGGCGCCGCTCTTTCTGACGAGCAGGCGCTCGATTCCTATGAGTACAAGCTGATGCTGCAGCCGGAGGGCTTCTTGGAATCCAGACGCGATGAATCCATTGTCGCGCTTTGGAACAAGGACATTGCCGAAAGCCTGTCGGCAGTATCGGGCGCAGAGGCCAGCGGCACTTCATTCTTTCCAGAAAAGGATCGGGCCGTGCGCTTCTGGGACAACGAGAGCTGCCTGCTGCTCCGCCATGGCTACGCATTTCGCGAGCGGGTCAAGATCAAGGACGGCGACGAACGCAAGGACAAGCGCAAGGTCACCTTGAAATACCGCAACGAGGAACGCGCAACGGCGGCCGCCAAGGACCTAAGCTCTAAAGAGAGCGGGAAAAGCAAGTTTGAGCGCGACGTGACGGCAGGTCGTGAGCCAAACAGCCCTCCGCGCAGTATCTACTCGAAATCGACGACGCAGACGATCAAGAGCGGCAAGAAACTGAACAGGCTCGACGATCCTTTGGGCCTTTACCCGGCGTTGGCCGCGGATCTGGAAGCGCAGGGCGCCGAATTCGACGAAGATGCGCCCTTGTCGGTCGTCGCCGATCTTACGGTTCGGGAGCAGGTTTACGAGGGTCCGCTGGCGTCTCTCGGAGAGCAGGGAGCCGCCTTCTCGCTGACGCTCTGGTTCGACAGCGAGGCCGGATCCCTTGACCGACCGCTCCTGGCGGAGCTCTCCTTCAAGGTGGAGAACGCTGCCGGCCAGGCGGCTGACGCCGAGGTCTTGGCGCGCGCCGAGCGTCTGTTTGAGGCGCTCTTGGACCTTCCGCAACGCGACGCCTCGGCCTGCACAAAAACCAGATCCCTCTACGCCGGCGCCACCTCCTGCAACTTGGACATCCACTGCGATGGAGAGTGAGGCGGTGCAGGGCGTTGTGACTGCGGCCTCTGGTCGATGCCGCCCAAGCTAGGGTTACTGTCGCATCACCGCGCTGGTAAACCGTGATCGGGCTGGCCGGGCGAGCCGGAGATGACGCCTTCTTCTTAGGCGGCGTAGGCGAGAATCGCCTAACCGCAGTGGCGGCCTCGATTCCCCCTTCTTCGGCGACAGTCGCGAGGCTGGCCCGAGCGTTACCCCTCGGGCCAGTCCCTCAGTCAGCTATCCCAGATCGTACTCCTTCGATTTGAAGGAGAGGTGGGAGACTTTGGCAGGCGCATCCGAGATCTTGCGGATGTTGGCCCAGGTCTGCTTGTAGTTCGGCAGCACCAGCTCGTTCACGCCGGCATTGATCACGTTGCCCTGCGTGCCCGTGGGCGCACCGAACAGCATGAAGGTCTCGCCTGGTCTGGCCGTCGGCGTGGGATAGGCCATCGCCTGGGTCGCCCCCACGTCGTTGTAGACCTCGACCAGATCCCCTGCCTTCAGCTCCAGCTTGGCCATATCCTCCGGATTGATCTCCAGGAAGGGATAGGGATAGCGGTCGGCAACGAAGTCGTTGTCCTTATCCAGGAACCAGTTCTGCCAGTTGATGTTGGAGCGCCCGTTGTTGATCAGGAAGGCGAAGGTCTTCTTCTCCGTGGCCTTGCCGGGGGCTTCCAGACCGCGCCAGGCGCCGGCGCAGAAGCGCGCCTTGCCGTCGGCGGTCGAGAACTTGCCATCGGCGTAGAGCCGCTTGGTGCCGACAAGCTTGCCGTCCTGATAAGCCGTCACCGGCTCCTGGACACCGTTGTTGCCCATCGCCCGCAGGCGGTCATAGGTGACGATCTCGCCGGTGTTGGCGTAGTAGCCGTCCATGAAGGCGTCTTCTTCGCTTTTCCAGTCGTAGCCTTTGAACTGATCGGCATAGTCGCCGCGGCCCTCTTCGCGCAGAATCTTCTCGAGGTGCTGGGCCAGGCCGGCGGCGATCATGCAGTCCGGCATGGCCGAGCCCGGACCATCCATGTACTTTTCGACCAGCCGCATGCGCCGCTCGCCGTTCATCGAGGTCAGGTTCATCTCGCCGGATTCGACGGCCGGCAGAATCACATGGGCCTGCTGTCCGATCTGGCTGTGGACGATATCCACATTGACCGAGAAGAGGCCGCCGGCCTCGATCGCGGCGACGATGGCATCGACCATTTCCTCACGGGTGGCACCGGCCCGCGCATCCATCGCCTCCTTCACCATGTTGGTGCGCCGGTTGTAGACCCGCTTGAATTCCGAGGCGTTGAGCGTCGTCTTGAAGTGGTCGTTCGCCCAGATGTGATGCACCTTGCCCCGACCGCGGATCAGAAGATCGTCGATGTAGGGCGCAGGCCGGCCGACATGCGCATCCGACGGGCGCATGTAGCCCTCCTGATGCCCGCCCAGGCGCACGACACCGCCGCCGGGCCGGCCGATGTTGCCGGTAATCAGGCCGATGTTCACCAGAGCGCCGATGGTGCGATAGTTGTCGTTGCCCCAGATGATGCCCTTCTCATAGGGGAAGACACAGCGCCGCCGCGCACCGCCCTCCTTCGGCTTGGCAATCCACTCCGCCGCCTTGACGATGTCGGCTTCCGCGACGCCGCAAATCGCGGCACCCTCGGCCAGCGACATCCGACACGCGGCCTTCGCGGCCTCGAGGTCGCCCAGTGCCGCCGGATAGGTCGCATTCTGCGCCTGGGCGATGCCGCCCTGGAAGGTCGAAGCGGCGATGAAGTCCTGATCGACCCAGCCTTGCTCGAGAATGTAGGTGAAGAGCGTGTTGAAGAGCGCCAGATCGGTGCCCGATTGGATCGCCAGATGCAGCACATTGTCTGCACCGGCCACCTCCTCGCAGGCGTTGATCGTGACCGTACGGCGCGGATCGACGACGACCACCTTGGCCGCATCGTGCGGCTCACCGGCAAGTTCCTTTTTCTTCTGCGCAATCGAATCGCCGCGCATGCCGGGAACCATGTGGTTCAGGAAGAGGTTGGTCTGAGTTTCCAAGGAATTGGCGCCGACCATGAAGATCGTGTCGGTCAGGTGATAGTCTTCATAGCAGTAGTTCAGCTCTCCCACGCCCATATCGCGCGTGGAGTGAACCTCGGAATTGTAGGCCGGCCGGTTGTGGATCCGGCAGTTCTTCACCTTCATGCTGCCGAAGTAGAGCTTGCCGGTGCCCCAGGTGTTCTCATACCCGCCGGCAGAGCCGCCGTGGTCGAACATCGAGACGAAGAGGTCGTCCTCGTTGTCCTTGTCGATCACCCTTGCAGTCACGCGCGCGACCAAGTCCAGCGCATCGGCCCAGCTGGTCGGCTGCCAGGTGCCATAGCGCCAGACCATCGGCTCGGTCAGGCGTTGCTGCTGCGTGCCGGTGATGTCCGAGCGGCGGTTCTCCGCCATGCGGGCACCGCGGACGGAGCCCAAGCCGGAATTCACCACACAGTCCTTGTCCGGCTTGATCACCAGGTGGACCGGCTTTCCGTCCTGCTGGACGACGTTGTACATAGAGGGCGCATACCAGGCGTCCGTCTCCAGCGGCTGCTGCTCTGCAAGATCGACCCCGGCCCAGTTGCTGCCCGCTGCGGTGCCGCCTTGCTTGTTTATCGGCCAGCTATAGGCTTTGTAACCGCATCCGACGATACAGTAATGACAGGTCACGTTGTGGACCTTGGCATCGGCAGGGATGATCGGCAGGCGATCGATTTGTCTTTTGTAAGCCATTGTTTCTTCCCTCCTTAAAGCACGTTCGACAAGCGGCCGTAGATCAGCTCGTCCACGCCCTCGGCGTAGATGTCGCCGGCATCGTCGACGCGCAGCACGAACTGCGGGAGGTTCTGGGTGGCGTGCCCCCAGGTCTGCTGGCCGCCGGCCTCGCAGTCGAAGCGGGAGTAGTGGCCGGGACAGTTCAAGGTCCTGTCGCCGGCGTTGTACTGCAGGTACCAGCCCTTGTGCGGACAGAGCACCGAGAAGGCGACGACGTCGCCGTCCGGACCCACGCCGCCCTCCACGGCTTGGCCAAGCTTCAGGAGGACGCCGGGGCTGTCCTCATCGGGATAGCTGACATCGAGAGGCTCGTTGACGACCAGCTCGCTCAGGTTCGCCAGACGGTTGGCCGGATAGTCGACCAGCGCCGTCGCGCTCTTCGCTTGCGCTTGCGCTTGCTTGCCGACGACGACACTTGCCGCAGCACCGGCCGTCGCCGCAGCGCCGCCACGCAGAAACTGACGCCTGCCAGTCTCCACCAATCGATTGCATTTCATGGCTGAAATCCTCCTTGTCTGTTGGCTCTTGGCATTGAGGCTAGAGTCGACTGAGACAGGTCACAACAGCATTCCTTCTCATGCTGCAGTGCGGTAGTATACTGAAACTAATTATTAAATAGAAACGTTCGGATTTCCGAACGCCTTTCAGCGAGATTGCAGATCCAGCTTTTGCATCTTCTCCCACAGGGTGGTGCGGGATATGCGGAGGAGTTTCGCCGCCGCAGCGACCTGCCCGTCCGTTCGCTCCAAGGCAGCCACGATCTGATCGCGTTCGGCGGTTTCGCGGACCTCGACGAGCGATCGAAAGGCTTGTTCGCTTTGCCGCTCGGGGAAGAGGTCGGCCGGAAGGATCCAGCCCTCGCTAGCGAGCGATAGGGCACGCTCCAGCCGGTTGCGGACCTCGCGGCCGTTGTCCGGCCAGTCATGCGCCCGTACGGCTTCCTCAGCCAGACTGGAGATCCCTTTCAGGGGCTGGCCGCGCTTCGCATTCATGTCCGCGAAGAGCGCGTGCAACAGCCAGACCGCATCCTCCTTGCGCTCCGACAGCGGCGGGATCGGGATTTCCGCAGAACTCAGTCTGGCAAAGAGATCCAGTCTGAACCGCTCTTCCGCGAAGGCCAACGCCAGGTCGGGGCCAGTGGTCGAGAGCAGCCGACAAGAGACACCCTTGGCCAGTTCTTCAACCAGGCGATCCTGCAACGCCGGCTTCAGGCGTTCGATTGCTGTCAGCAAGAGCACGCCGTCCCTTACTTCCCGTAGCGCGCCCGCGTCTGCGAAGAGTGTCTGCTCGACATTCGGCTCGCGTGCCAGGTTCACCTCCAGGAAGGGCGCGCTAGGAGCCTGTCCGAGAATTTGCCAGATTTAGGTGGCGGCGTGCGGCGGGATTTGATTCAAGATCTGCATGAAGAAGACGTTCCGTCCCTGGCAGGTCGATCAGAGCCTGCTGCTGCCGCCGTCGGTGCATGAGTTCGT
>JAVJSY010000099.1:0-125901 GCA_040219175.1 Kiloniellales bacterium | reverse complement strand
AGCTCGACTTTGTACGATTTCTGGTTCAGGTCCAGGTCCAGAAGATAGCCTCATTGGCGATGAACTCGAGGGCGTCGTCGAGGGGCATGACGACGCCGCCCATGTCGTCAACGTCCTGCCATTTGCGGTGGTGTGACCAGTAGCCGAGCCGGACTTCGTCACTGTTGCCTGTCGGTTTGAGCCGTGCAATCGGCGCTTCTGTCTCCAACAGGTAAAGATGGTAGGCGCCCTTGTCCTTGTAGAATCCGACGCCGCCGCCATTGGCGTCGTCGAAGGCCTCGATGCGGACGGCGATATCGTCGTGCTGCATGGCGCAACTATAAGCGGGAATGCCGCGAGAGCGGGTGATTCACTTCGCCGCGAAGCGCCAACTTGCATGCTGGACGGTGAAAGATTCGAAGCATGGGATGCAACATCATCCTGTGTTCCCGCCGTCTCCTGGCGATCCCGTTCCCCAGATCCTGCGCGATTGGCTGCAGGCGCTGCGCTCGTGCTTTACGGCTCCCAGCTGGGAGCACGTGCTTGTCCTGGTGATGGGCGCCGTGCTGGCCCCGGGCAAGCGTACCGTCAGCGCCTGCCTCAGGATGACGGGGCGCGCCGAGGCGCACAACTTCTCGAGCTACCATCAGCTTCTCAATCGCGCCCGCTGGGATTCCCGCGCCATGGCATGTCGCCTGTTGGTCATGATCATCGACCGCCTCGTTCCGGATGGTCCAGTGGTCATTGGGATGGACGACACCATCGAACGCCGGTGGGGACGCAGGATCACCGCGCGTGGTATCTATCGCGATCCTGTACGCTCCAGTCATGGCCACTTCGTCAAGGCCAGCGGCTTGCGCTGGTTGAGCTTCATGGTGCTGACGCCGGTCCCCTGGGCAGGCTTCGTGAAGGCCCTGCCAGTATTGACACTGCTCGCTCCATCGCAGCGCGCCAACCACAAGCGTGGTCGCAGGCACAAGCTGCTGACCGACTGGGCCCGCCAGGGGGCACTTCAGCTCTGCCGCTGGCTGCCCGGGCGAGACATCGTCTTCGTGGGCGACAGCAGCTTCGCCGTCCATGAGCTCGCCCATGCCGTCAACGGGCGAGCGACCCTCATCAGCCGACTGCGGCTCGACGCCAATCTCTTCGCGCCCCCTGCAAAGCGTGACGCCCATACCATCGGGCGCCCGGCGCAGAAGGGCCCTCCCTTGCCCAAGCTGAAGATGCTGCTCTCCAACCCTGCCACGCCCTGGCGAAGAATCACCGTGTCCTCATGGTATGGCCGCAAGAAACACAAGACACTCGAGATCACTTCGGACACCGCATTGTGGTACCGTCGCGGCACGCCACCCAGGCCAATCCGCTGGGTGCTCGTCAGGGATCCCGAAGGCAAGCGTGCCCCGCAAGCCTTCTTCAGCACCGACACCACGCTCGATCCCGCCGAGATCATCGCGTTGTTCGTCCGCCGCTGGCAGGTCGAAGTCACCTTCGCCGAAACCCGGGCCCATCTCGGCGTCGAAACACAGCGGCAATGGTCCGACAAGGCCATCGCCCGAACCACGCCAGCCCTGCTCGGCCTCTACAGCCTCGTCTCGCTGTGGGCGTGCGATCTGCTCACCGCATCGAGCATTCCCCATGCCGCAGCATGGTATCGAAAAACCAGCCTCACCTTCACCGATGCCATCGGTGCCGTGCGTCTTGCCCTATGGGTCGGTGACATTTACCGACACTCCCCGCCACACCGCGAACGGCACAAAATCCCGCCTGACCGCCTCCTACGCATGGCAGAGGCCCTCTGCTTCGCCGCGTAACGTACAAAGTCGAGCTAAGACGGCGACCTTTCTTGCAAAGTATATCGCCTCCCACGTACCGCAATCCGCCGCGATGGGGACGGCGGGGAAGAGGGCGTCGTAATTCTCGGTGTCCTGCGTGACACACTGCAAGCGAAGGGCACTCTCCCCTGGGCCGCCAACAAGACCTGGTCCCCGATATGCCACAGAAGCATAAGGGCCGGCGCTTGCACCTGCGACGCGGAGCGGCTAAGAGACCGAACGTACGATGACTTCTGGAGTCTGCGGCTCTGCGCCAGTACCGAATTCCCGGTCTCCGTGGACGGCAGGTGGCGAAACAGGCCGCTGCGACATAAGTTGTCTGTACGCACCTAAGAAGACTCACTACCGAAGTGCGCGGGCTGCGGAATCGCGTCTAGTCGGTCTGCACGGGTCTTTGAGAGTGTCGCCAGTGAGAGGAAGCTTTGCGTGACGATTCTATTTCATGCCGGAACCACCAAGACCGGCACCACATCGCTGCAGCATTTCTTGAAGAACAACCGCGCCGCACTCGAGAGTAAGGGGTGCGTCTTCCCGTCCTTCCTCGGGCCGGACAACCACACGCGTTTGGCGGCCTACGCGATGGATGTCGACGCGATCGCGCCGGTAAAGATCGACTTGCGGCTGACCGAACCGGCCCAGATCGAAGCGTTCCGTACGGAGATCGACAAGCAGTTCAAGGAACACATTCAACCCGGCAAGAAGTACGTTCTATCTAACGAGCACTGCTCGGCGCACCTCCACACCGGGCCGGAGATTACCCGTCTTCACAAACTGCTCACGTCGACCGGACACTCGGTCAAGGTCATCATCTATTTTCGGGAACCCAGCGAGTATTTGGCGAGCAGCTACTCTACTTTGCTAAAGATGGGTGCGACCCACGAGATGAAATGCCCGGTCGGTCGCGCCTTGGATCGAAAATACAACTACTTTGCGATCTGCAAGCGCTGGGCACGGGTATTCGGCAAAGACAACATCATCGCCAGGGTCTATGCGCGCGACGCGCTCGCCGGCAGGGACATCCGCAAAGACTTCCTGCAGCTCATCGACGTCAGCGAAGAGGGGCTGGACTTCAGCGATCTCGGTGGTGCCGGCCCGAACAGGAGCCTTGATCATGTCATGGCCGGCTTCCTGCGTGAGGTGAACAAGCAGGTTCCCCGCTATGTCGACAACAAGGTGAATCCACTGCGCGCCGATCTCGGGCCGATCTGCGAGCAGCTCTCGAACAAGGAAGGTATCCTGGTTCCCAAGGCGATCTCGAACACGCTGCGCGAAAGCCTGCTGGATGATCTGAAAGAGTTCAATCGTCGTTATCTGGGCGGTCAGCTGAAGTGGCCCTTTAAGCCCTACAAGCAAGTTGGCCGAAAGCTTGTCCGCGCACCGAACCGGGACGAAGTCCTCGAACTCTACGGTCAAGTCTGGCAAGCAAAGATGGCGCAACTGCGCGGCGATACGATCCAGGCCAAGCAAGCCAGCGAGCCCTCGCCCTCAAGCGAGGCCAGTCAGCCGGTTCCGGTGAAGCAGGGCGGCCAGACGGCCGCGGCGAAGCAGGGTGGCCAGCCGGTTCCGGTGAAGCAGGGTGGCCAGTCGGCAGCGGTGAAGCAGGGCGGCCAGTCTGGACCGGCGAATCAGGGCGGCCAGACGGCCGCAGCGAAGCAGGGCGGCCAGTCGGGGCCGGCGAAGCAGGGCGGCCAGTCGGGACCGGCGAAGCAGGGCGGCCAGTCGGCACCAGCAAGGCAGGGTGGCCAGCCGGGACCGGCGAAGCAGGGCGGCCAGTCGGCACCAGCAAGGCAGGGTGGCCAGTCGGGACCGGCGAAGCAAGTTGGTCAGTCGGCTCCGTCTAAACAGGGCGGATAGCCTGCCGTCCTATCCAAGCAGACTTGGTGGGCAGCGACTTTCGGCGTCTCGGATTGATTGTAATGGATCCGGATTGACCGTAATGGACCCGGATTGACCGTTATGGAATGGACTCACGTGCGACGGTGAGTCCGCATCTTCAGTTTCCTTGACGACTGGCGAAACGAACAGCTTCCTCCGCTGCACGCAGCAGAGCGCTC
This sequence comes from Kiloniellales bacterium, assembly GCA_040219175.1. GTDB lineage: Bacteria > Pseudomonadota > Alphaproteobacteria > Kiloniellales > JACOMY01 > JACOMY01. Next base: position 122,036 of record JAVJSY010000099.1, on the reverse strand, counting down.
GCTTTCTGCTGGCATTCGCGATACTCCGAAGTCGGATCGCTGTCGGCGACGACTCCCGCGCCTGCCTGCACGTACATGCGGCCCTCTTTCACCACCGCGGTTCTGAGCGCGATGCAGCTGTCCATGTCGCCATTGGCGCCGAAGTAGCCGATACAGCCGCCATAGAGGCTCCGGCGATCCGGCTCCAGCTCCTCGATGATCTCCATTGCGCGGACTTTGGGCGCGCCGGAGAGTGTGCCGGCCGGGAATCCGGCGACCAGGGCATCGATGGCTTCGAATCCCTCGCGCAGGCGTCCCTCGACGTTGGAGACGATGTGCATGACGTGGCTGTAGCGTTCGATGACGAACTTCTCGGTCACGCGCACGCTGCGCAGCGCCGAGACTCGGCCGACGTCGTTGCGGCCCAGATCCAGCAGCATCAGGTGCTCCGCCAGCTCTTTGGGGTCGGCCAAGAGTTCCTCGGCCAAGGCCTTGTCCTCGTCGCTGTCGACGCCGCGGCGCCGGGTGCCGGCCAGCGGCCGAATCGTGACCTGGTCGCCACGCAGACGCACCAGGATTTCCGGACTGGAGGCAACGATCGAGAAGTCGCTAAAACTGCCGTAGACCAGAAAGGGCGAGGGGTTGAGGCGGCGCAGCGCGCGATAGAGCGCGAAGGGCGGCAGGCTGAAGGGCAGGGAGAAGCGCTGCGAGAGGACGATCTGGAAGGCATCGCCGGCCAGGATGTAGTCCTTGGCCTTCTGCACCATCGCTTCGTACTGCTCTTGCGAGAGATTGCTCTCGGTCGCATCCGGCAGGGCGTCTAGGGCCTCGCTCGACCGCTGTGGCGGCAGCGCGCGGTCGAAGTCGGCAACGACGTCCGCCAGCCGTTCCATGGCCTGACCATAGGCCGCACGTGCCGAGACCTCTGTAGACGGCCAGACCGGCGTGCAGAGCGTGATCATGTCTTCCACGCGGTCGAAGACGGCAACCAGCGTTGGCCGCATGAATAGCCCGTCGGGGATATCCAGCACCGCAGGATTGTCTTCCGGTAGGCGTTCCATCAGGCGGACCGTGTCATAGCCCATGAAGCCGACAAGGCCGGCGGCCATGGGCGGCAGGTCGCTCGGCAACTCGATCCGACAACTGCGGATCAGCACGCGCAGGCTGTCCAGCGGCGCCTCGTCCAGATCCTCGAAGGCCTCGAGATCGTAGCGGGCCTTGTGGTTGATCTGCGCCTTCGGGCCATCACAGCGCCAGATGAGATCCGGGCGCGTCACGATGAAGGAATAGCGGCCGATCGTGGTCCCGCCCTCCACCGATTCGAAAAGCGCACTGAAGGGGCGGTCGCCGCAGAGCTTCAGGTAGGCGGAAACCGGTGTCTCCAGGTCGGCAACCAGCCGGGTGGAGAGCACCTGTGGCTTGCCGGCATCGTAGGTCTTTACGAAAGCGGCATAGTCGGGAGAGCTTTGCATGGCGCCTTTGTGCCTAGAAGCGGGATAGCGCCTGCTCGAGCGCCTCTCCGTTGTAGCGGACGGGATAGACCGACTCGAGGCTGGCGATGAAACCGCTCAAGAGATCTTCGCGCATATCGCGGTTGAGGGCGGACTGAAGGGCCTCGAACCCCTCGCTGTTGTCGGCGGACTTGACGGCCTCGATCTTCGTCACCTGCGCCAAGGCCGCGCCGCTGGCAATCCCGACCGCAAAGGGTGTCTGGGCCTCTTGCTTGAAGGCGGCACGAACCAGTTCCGGCATGGCCTGCAACTGGGGCGGCGTGCGCACGCGAGACATCGCCGGTGCAGAGATCACCGGCTGGCCAAGTTCCTGTGCCGCCGCCTCGAAGGTCAACGCGCCGGTCCGAATGCGCTGAGCAAGTGCCTCGGCTTCGGCCACCGCCTTGCGCTGAACCTCTTCGCGCTGCCAGACGCTCAGCACGCGCGCTTCGACATCGGCGAAGGGGCGGTCGGCGGCCGGTGTAATCTCATCGACACGAAAGGCGAAGAAGCTGCCGTCGTTGGCCTCCTGCAAGAGGGAATCGACACCGCTGTCCGAGGTGAAGATCAGCTCCAGAAACTCCTGCGGTGCAGGAAGGTCCGTCACCGGCATACCGGAATCGTCCATACCGCGGCGATCGATGGCATCGATGGTGCGCAGCTGCAAGCCCAACTGGTTTGCCGTTTCGTCAAGGGTGGCACCGGTCGCAAGCTCGGCGTCGACCTCGTTCACGAAGGAAACCATGGCCGAGACGGCTTTATCCATCTTCAGGTCTTCTTCGACGGAGGCCTGCACCGTCTCGGGCGGTGCGGCCTCGCGCTCGACGACCTGGGTGATCTCGATGACATGCCAGCCCAAGGGCGTGCGGGCCAGAACGATGTCACCTTCCTTGCTGTCGGCAAAGACCGCGTCGGCCAATTGCGGCAGAAGCCCCTCGACGCGGCTCTTCGGCTGCAGCGGCAGGGCAGCCGGCGCCGAGCCGTTGTGCGCACTCGACGCCTCGACCAGGCTCTTGCCGGCCTCGGTTTCGGCCTTGGCGGCGGCCGCTTCGGCCTCGCTTTGAAAGATCACCTGGCGCCAGGCGCGCAGCTCCGGCGAGCCAAAGCTCTCCTGCTGCGCGGCGACGGCTTCGGCCAGCTCCGCCGGATCGACCTCCACCGTCTCCATGAAGGCATCGGGTTGGATGTGCAGAAGCGTCACGCTGCGGTACTCCGGCGCCCGGAAGGACGACTTGCGCTCCTCGTAGAGGGCCTCCAGTGTGGCCTGGTCTGGCTTGGCCAGGCTGTCCAGGGAAGGGGCGGGCACGGTCACGTAGGACAGTGTGCGCTCTTCCTCGCGCCAGGCGAAGATGCGCTCGCTGCCGCTGTTGGGCATCTCGGCACCCAGAATAACCGAACTGACGATGTACTGCCGCTCGATATCCGAGCGCACCTCGGCCTCGTATTGCTCCGGTCGCAGGCCGCTGCTCTGCAAGGTGAGGAGGTAGCGCTGCTGATCGAACTGGCCGCGCGCGTTTTGGAACTGCGGCTGCTGGGCGATCCGCTCCAGCACCTGGACCGGTGCGACGGAGAGGCCCAGGTCCTTGGCCTGATGGTCCAGCAGTGCGCGCTCGACCAAGACCCGCATGGAGCGCTGTGCGATCCCGGTGGCCATCAGCATCTCTTGGGTGAGCGGCTGGCGCGTGCGTTGCTGGATTTGGCGTGCCTCGACTCGCAGCCGGTTCTCGAAGTCGGACAGCGGGATCGACGTCCCGTCGACATCCGCGATCTCGTTGGGTGCCTCGGAGCTGGTCAGATAGTCGCCGACCCCCCAGAGGCCGAAGGAGAGGATGAGGAGACCGAAGAGCGCATAAACGGTAATGCGCACGAGAGGCGATTTGGAACGCAGATCGTCCATGGGATGTTGGCTTCACCTGTGTCAGTCCGGAACCGCTGGCAATCTCGCGTCGCGGTGGGACGGGTCCTTAGCAAATTTGGCGGCATACTAGGCGCCCCGTCTGCCCTGGGCAACGACCAAAGGCCTCGGCCACGCCGAAAGGCAGGGGCGATGATGCGGCGCAACAGGAACGGCCCGGTCGGGTTCCAGGTCGGCACGCTGTTTCCCATAGACGGCCTCTCTTGGCGCCAATGAGGCGAACGTGATAAGGCTCCGCCCCGTCGTTTATGAGCGCAGAGGGAGAGGCATCAGCCATGCCGTTGGTCGCCGGTAACTGGAAAATGAATGGATCGCCCGCCCTGGTTGGGGACCTGGTCGCCGGTTTGGCCAAGCGCCTGGGTGAGACCAGTGTCGCCTGCGAGGTCTCGGTCTGCCCACCGGCACACCTGCTCGCAGCCGCGGTGGCTGAGGCCGGATCCAGGCTCGCTGTGGGCGGGCAGGACTGTAGCCCCGAGGCAGGGCCGGGCGCCTTCACCGGCGAGATTTCGGCGGAGATGCTGGCAGCTGCCGGCTGTCGTCATGTGATCGTCGGCCACTCCGAGCGGCGTGAACGCCATGGCGAGACCAACGCCCTGGTGCGGGCCAAGGCCGAGCGCGCTTTGGAGGCCGGCCTGGTTCCGATCGTTTGCGTTGGAGAGACGAAAGAGCAGCGTGAGGCAGGCGAAGCCATCGCAGTGGTGAGCCAGCAGCTTCGCGAGAGCCTGCCGGAGGGCTACCGTGCCGAGACGGCTGTGGTCGCTTACGAGCCGGTCTGGGCGATCGGCACCGGCCTGACGGCGACCCTAGACGACATTGCCGAAATCCATGCAGCGCTGGGTTCGGTCATGGGCTCGAATCGGACCCCGATCCTCTACGGCGGCTCGGTCAAGCCGGGCAACGCGGCAGAGATCCTCGCCACCGCGGGCGTCGATGGCGCCTTGGTCGGCGGTGCCAGTTTGAAACTGGATGATTTTTGGGCCATCGTGAAAGCTGCATGAGGTGAGAGCGTAGCGGCCTTGTGGCGAAGAAGGCTTGATTGTCAGGGGTCTTCTGTGAGACATCCGGCCGCCTAGCGATGACAGCACGCGTGATGAGCGCAAGCAGGGGCTTGCACTCCCTGTGCGGCGACACGACTTCCGGATCGACATGAGCAACATTCTTCTGATCATACATCTGCTGATCGCGCTGGCGCTGATCGGCATCGTGCTGCTCCAGCGCAGCGAGGGCGGTGGCCTGGGCATCGGCGGCGGCGGCGGCGGTGGAGGCGGGGGTATGGCCGGCTTCATGACCGGGCGGGGAACAGCCAACCTGCTGACCCGGGTGACCGCGGTCCTGGCCGCGCTATTCATGATTTCCAGCATGGGCCTCACGATCTTCTTCAATCAGGAGGTCGGCGGCACCGGATCCTTGACCGATGGCCTTCAGCAGGAGTTCCAGCGGGGACTCACCCTGCCCGAGTCGGGTGGCGGCGAGTCGGGTGGCAGTGCGGCCGACGGCTTGAGCTTGCCGAGCACCGGCGGCAGCGACAATTCAGCACCGCAGGTCGAGTAGGCCGCACGCTAACGGCCTTCGCACAAGACGGCAGGGCGGGCTTGCGATCTGAGGGCTTGCCCAGGCGCCCCGCTTCTGCTGTTACTGTCCGCCCATGACGCGGTTTATCTTCATCACCGGCGGCGTGGTTTCCTCCCTCGGCAAGGGCCTTTGCTCGGCCGCACTCGGTGCGCTCCTCCAGGAGCGCGGCTATCGCGTGCGTTTGCGCAAACTCGATCCCTATCTCAATGTCGATCCGGGAACCATGAGCCCCTACCAGCACGGCGAAGTCTACGTCACCGACGACGGTGCCGAGACCGACCTGGATCTGGGCCACTATGAGCGTTTTACCGGCGTGGCCACACGCCGGGGAGACAACGTGACGACGGGGCAGATCTACTCCAAGGTCTTGGCCAAAGAGCGTCGTGGCGACTACCTGGGCGCCACCGTGCAGGTGATCCCGCACGTGACCGACGCCATCAAGGAGTTCGTCACCGCCGACGTCGAGGAAGAGGATTTTGCCGTCTGCGAGATCGGCGGCACGGTCGGCGACATCGAAAGCCTGCCCTTCCTCGAGGCCATCCGTCAGCTGGGCAACGAACTGGGCCGCGAGCGCTGCCTGTTCATGCATGTGACCCTGCTGCCCTACATGCGCGCTGCCGGCGAGTTGAAAACCAAGCCGACCCAGCACTCGGTCAAGGAGCTGCAGTCGGTCGGCATCAGCCCCGATATCCTGGTCTGCCGCAGCGAACAGCCGATTCCGGTCGAGGAGCGGCGCAAGATCGCCCTCTTTTGCAATGTGCGGCCCGATGCGGTGATCCAGGCGCTCGACAGCGACAGCATCTATGCCGTGCCGCGCGATTATCACGAGCAGGGACTGGACCATCAGGTGATGCAGCACTTCGGCATGCTGCAGGCACCAGAGCCCAACCTCTCCGGCTGGGACCGCGTGGTGGAGCGCGTGCGCTCGCCCGATGGCTCGGTCACCATCGGCGTGGTCGGCAAGTACACCAGTCTGCTGGATGCCTATAAGTCTCTCGGTGAGGCTCTGACCCATGGCGGCATCGCCAACAACGTGCGGGTCAAGATCAACTGGCTGGACAGCGAGATCTTCGAGCGTGACGGTCCGCTGCACGAGCTGGAAGAGGTCGCCGGCATCCTGATACCGGGCGGCTTCGGAGAGCGTGGGGCGGAGGGGAAAGTGCGCGCAGCCGGCTTTGCTCGCGAGCGCCAGGTGCCCTACTTCGGCATCTGCTTCGGCATGCAGATGGCGGTGATCGAGGCGGCTCGCAGCCTTGCCGGTATCGCCGGTGCCGGCTCCAGCGAGTTCGGCCCTTGCGAAGTGCCGCTCGTCGGCTTGCTGACCGAGTGGACCAAGGGCAACGAGGTCGAGCGGCGCAGCAGCGGCAGCGACCTGGGCGGGACCATGCGTCTGGGCGCCTATCCCTGCACTCTGGTGCCGGGCAGCAAGGTGCAGTCGATCTATGATGCGGAGCTGATCCACGAGCGTCACCGCCACCGCTACGAGGTGAACGTGAACTACCGCCAGCAGTTGGAGGCGGTGGGCCTGCGCTTTTCCGGCCTCTCGCCGGACGGACAGCTGCCGGAAATCGTCGAGCTGGAGGGTCATCCTTGGTTCGTGGGTGTCCAGTTCCATCCGGAGCTGCGCTCAAAGCCCTTCGAACCGCACCCGCTCTTCACCGATTTCGTACGTGCCTCGGTCGAACAGTCCCGCTTGATGTAGTCGGGTGCGCCACGCCCCCGAAACGACCGGCCGCCGGGCCTTCCAGTGAGCTTGGCCGGTCGCATGCGAATCGCCTTCGAGGCATTGGCACAGCCGAGATGCAAAAAAGCGCCGATCCGCGCACTTGCCGTGCGCGGCCAGCTGGCGTAACCCCTGCGCCTATGCAGCAGTCAGACGTCGTGCCGCCGCCCTTCGGTGTCGGTGATCCCTTTCCGATGGTGCGACTGCCCGATCACACCGGGCTGGAGCGCGACCTCTTTGGCGAAGTCGGCGGCCGGCCGGCTCTTGTCATTTCGCTACCGGCGGGAATGGACGGAACCGCGCAGAGCCTATGGCTGGGCGCCTTGCAGGCCCAGGCCGATCGGATTCGCGAGCGCGACGGGGAACTCTACGTGATCGTCGGCGCTGCACCGCAGGCGCTGCCCAGGGTCGATTTCGGCGCCGTCAGGGCCTTGATGTTGGCCGACCCCCAATCGCGCCTCAATCTCATGCCGCCGGGTCGGGTCGGCCTCTTTCTGTTGGATGCCAATCAGCGGGTGATCGGCCTTGCCAGTCCCGACCACCCGGACCAGGCCCTGCCGCAGGCGGTCGAGCGTATGGGGCTCTGGCGTCGTTGGCGGGCAGGCGACCCGCAGGCCTCTGCACCGGTTCTCATCGTCCCCGATCTGTTACCGCCGGATCTGTGCCGGAACATCATCGCGGCTTGGCATCGAGAACATCACGAGGGCGCGGTATCGGCCGGCGGCAAAGAGAACTTCTACGACCCCAGCAAGAAGCGCAATCAAGAGCATGTGGTCTCCGACCGCAATCTGCTGCACGACATCACCTTGCTGCTGGTTCGTCGGCTTGGATCCGAGCTGGCGAAGGTCTTTGCCTATCATCTGCCCTACCGCTTCGAGAATTTCATCGTGCTGGGCTATCAGGTCGAACGGCAGGATTTCTTCGGCCTGCACCGCGACCGCTATCGACCGGAGCATCCGCGCCGCTTTGCCATGTCGCTGAACCTGAACGACGACTACGACGGCGGCACCCTGCGCTTTCCCGAATACAGCGACCAGCACTACCGCCCGCCGGCCGGGGGCGGGGCGATCTTCTCTTGCTCGCTGCTGCATGAGGCCTTGCCGGTGACCCGCGGACAGCGCTTCACCATGACCACCTTCATCTTGAGCGCCGACGACCCGGACGCCGCGCGCAAACCGGAGGACGCAGCCCGCCAACCGCAAAGGCTGGCGACCGGCACATGATCCTCTCTTGGAAAGTCGGCGAGCCGCTGACCCTGCTGACGCGACGCTTCACCTTGCGCTCCTTGAACGAGCGCGATGCGACGCCGCTGCTGCTGTCCTGGCTGACCGACCCCAAGCTCATGCACTATCTGGGCGGCCCCAGGCCGCTCTCCTCCATCAACGATCTGCGCGGCTACATCCGCCAGCACGACAATCGACGCAAGTTCTGGATCGGCATCTTTCGCGACCGTCGCCTGGTCGGCTTCCTCTGGCTGGACGTTGCCTTGGACGACAAGAACGCGCGCAGCCATCACTTCATTGGCGACCGCAAGCTTTGGGGCACCTCGGCAGCGCTGGAGGCGCGCGCCGCGGTGATCGATTGGCTTTTCGGCTGGGGGATGAAGCGGGTCTTTGGGACGCCGGTTACCGGCTGTCGAACCGCCCTGGCCGGCTATCGCCGCCAGGGCTTCACCTACGAGGGCACCTTCAAGTCTGCCATGGCGCATCCCGATGGCAATCGCTACGACATCGCCGTCTTCCGCATGCTGCCGGAGGAATGGGCGGCCCAGAAAGCCACCAAGGGGCCTTTGGGGCACAGACGCGACGGTCGCGGAGAGCCACCACCGCCGGCAATCGATCTGCCGCCGCCTGACAAGAACCAAGAGACCTGAGCATCGGAGAGAAGCCTGTGAGCGCCATCATCGATATCACTGCGCGAGAGATTCTGGATTCGCGCGGCAACCCGACCGTCGAGGTCGACGTGACCCTCGAAAGCGGCGCCTTCGGCCGCGCTGCCGTGCCTTCGGGCGCCTCCACCGGCGCGCACGAGGCAGTCGAGCTGCGCGACGGCAACAAGAAGCGCTATGGCGGCAAGGGCGTGCAGAAGGCCGTGAGCGCGGTCAATCACGACATCTTCGACCTGCTATCGGGCCGTGACGCCGAAGAGCAGCTGGCGATCGATCAGGCCATGCGCGACCTCGATGCCAGCGAGAACAAGGCCAACCTGGGTGCCAATGCCATCCTCGGCGTCTCCCTGGCGGTTGCCAAGGCGGCAGCCGCAGAGGCCGGCCTGCCGCTCTATCGCTACGTCGGCGGTGCCTACGCCCGCACCCTGCCGGTGCCGATGATGAACATCATCAACGGCGGTGCGCACGCCGATAACCCGATCGACTTCCAGGAATTCATGATCATGCCGCTGGGGGCCGAGAGCTTCAGCCAGGGCCTGCGCATGGGTGCTGAGGTCTTCCATGCCTTGAAGGCAGCGCTCAAGAGCGCCGGCCACAGCACCAACGTCGGTGACGAGGGGGGCTTTGCGCCGGATCTGAAGTCAGCCAAGGAAGCTCTTGATTTTATTCTTTCTTCTATCGAAGCATCTGGGTACAAGGTGGGCGAGCAGGTCGCCCTGGCTCTGGACTGTGCCTCGACCGAGTTCTTCCGCGACGGCAAGTACCATCTCGACGGCGAAGGCCGGGCGCTCGATGCGGCGGGGCTGAGCGACTATCTGGGCGAACTCTGCCGCGACTATCCGATCATCTCCATCGAGGACGGTCTGGCCGAGGACGACTGGGCCGGTTGGCAGCACCTGACCGCAAGCATCGGCGACAAGGTCCAACTCGTCGGCGACGACCTCTTCGTCACCGCGGCCAAACGCCTGCAGCGCGGTATCGAGGAAAAGTCCGCCAACGCCGTCCTGGTCAAGGTCAATCAGATCGGCAGCCTTTCCGAGACCCTGGAGACGGTCGAATTGGCGCATAAGGCGGGCTTTCGGGCCGTCATGTCCCACCGCTCCGGCGAGACCGAGGATGCGACCATCGCCGACCTGGCGGTCGCCACCAACTGCGGGCAGATCAAGACCGGTTCGCTCAGCCGCTCCGACCGTCTGGCGAAGTACAATCAGCTGCTGCGTATCGAGGAAGAGCTGGGCCCGGCGGCGATCTATGCGGGGACCACTGTGCGGCGCGGGTAACACATCTTGGCGAAAGTTGGGCAGGTGCTTGACCCGGCCCCGTCAGGCCCGGCTATCATGGCACCCATGAGATGGGTTGTCTCCAGCCTGGGGCGTCGCGTCGGCATGCTTGTGCCGCAGCTGATCGGCCTCGCGATCTTCGGCTATTTCGCCTTTCACCTGGTGGAGGGCGAAAGGGGCGTGCGCACCTATGCCAAGCTGGGCCAGGAACTGAAGGCCGCCTGGGCGGAGGAAGCCAGCCTGCGCGACGAACTGGCCGAGGAGCGCTTGCGGGTCAATGCACTGAGCGTTCAATCCCTTGATCTCGACCTTTTGGAAGAGCGGGCGCAGACCGTTTTGAACTACGCCCGTCCGGAGGAGGTCGTTGTTATCCTGCCCGATGATGAGGGCGCTGGATGGCTGAACCAAGAAAACTGACACCTCCTCTCCTTGTTCGGCGGGCAGCCGCCACCTATTCTTCAGCTCACAAGAGATTCTTTGCCGGCCGCGCCTGCAGCCAGCCGGTATGCCTGGTGAAGGGGAGAACCCATGGCGACACGAAGCGGCAAGACGACCTCGGCAAAGGCGGCCCCAGCTAGGAAAGCGCCCACTAGGCGGGCGTCTTCCAAGAAGGCCGCAGTAAAGGGCGCGCTCGAGGGTTATGACCGGGAGCTGGTCGAGAACCTCTATCGCACCATGTTGCTGATCCGCCGCTTCGAGGAGCGGGCCGGCCAGATGTACGGCATGGGCCTGATCGGTGGGTTCTGCCACCTCTATATCGGGCAGGAAGCGGTGGTGACCGGCCTGCAGGCCGGCGCGCTGCCGACCGACACCGTCGTCACCACCTACCGCGACCATGGCCACATGCTGGCCACCGGGATGGATCCCAAGGGCGTCCTGGCGGAGCTGACCGGGCGGGCAGGGGGCTATTCCAAGGGCAAGGGCGGTTCCATGCACATGTTCAGCCGCGAGAAGAACTTCTTCGGCGGGCATGGCATCGTCGGTGCTTCCGTCCCGATCGGCGCCGGCATCGCCTTCGCGCACAAGTATCTGGACGAGAAGGCCTGCTGCCTCACCTACTTCGGCGAGGGTGCGCTGAATCAGGGCCAGGTCTACGAGACCTTCAACATGGCCGCCCTGTGGAACCTGCCGGTGATCTTCGTGATCGAGAACAATCGCTATGGCATGGGCACCTCGGTCGAGCGTGCAGCCGCCCATTCCCAAGACCTCTATCATCGCGGCATGGCTTACGGCATTCCAGGCCGCCAGGTCGACGGCATGGACGTGATCGCCGTCTACGAGGCCGGTAAAGAGGTGATTGCCGAGGTGAAGGGCGGAAGCGGGCCGCAGATCATGGAAATGCAGACCTATCGCTATCGCGGCCACTCCATGTCCGACCCCGCCAAGTACCGAACCCGCGACGAGGTGCAGAAGTACCGTGGCGAGCGCGACCCCATCGAGAACCTGAAGCACCGGATTCTCGAGGCTAAGATGATGACCGAAGAGGACCTGAAAGCCATCGACAAGCGCGTGAAGGACGAGGTGGCCGATGCCGCCGATTTCGCCCAGACCTCGCCGGAGCCGGATCCCGCCGAGCTCTGGACCGAGGTTACCGTCGACGACGCCGCTTAGGAGGCCGGAGGGAAGACCATGCCGATTCAAATTCTGATGCCCGCCCTCTCGCCGACCATGACCGAGGGCAATCTGGCCCGCTGGCTGATCAAGGAGGGCGAAGAGGTCTCCGCCGGTGCCGTCATCTGCGAGATCGAGACCGACAAGGCGACCATGGAGGTCGAAGCGGTCGACGAAGGCAGGCTTGCAAAAATTCTGATCGCCGAGGGGACCGAGGGGGTGGCCGTCAATACGCCGATCGCCGTCCTTGCCGCCGAGGGGGAGAGCCTGGCCGATGCGCAGGCCGAAGGCGCTGCTGCTACGCCCGCTGCTGCTCCCCCCGCTGCCGCCGAGGCGCCTGCTTCGGTAGCTCCTGAGCCATCAGCAGCCCCGCCTGCGGCCGCAGTAGCACCGGAGGTCGAGTGGGACGGCGAGACCGAGACCCACACGGTGCGCGAGGCCCTGCGCGATGCCATGGCCGAGGAGATGCGCCGGGACGACAAGGTCTTCCTGATGGGCGAGGAGGTGGCGCAGTATCAGGGCGCCTACAAGGTGAGCCAGGGCTTGCTGGAGGAGTTCGGCGAGCGGCGCGTGATCGACACGCCGATCACCGAGCAGGGCTTTGCCGGCATGGGCGTGGGCGCGGCCATGTATGGCCTCAGGCCGATCATCGAGTTCATGACCTTCAACTTCGCCATGCAAGCCATTGATCAGATTATCAACTCGGCTGCCAAGACGCACTACATGTCGGGCGGGCAGATCGCCTCTCCCATCGTCTTCCGCGGCCCCAATGGGGCGGCCGCGCGGGTCGCTGCCCAGCACTCGCAATGCTATGCCTCCTGGTATGCGCACTGCCCTGGTCTGGTCGTCGTGGCGCCCTATTCGTCGGCCGATGCCAAGGGTCTGCTGAAAAGCGCGATCCGCAATCCCAACCCGGTGATCTTTCTCGAGAACGAGGTCCTCTACGGCCGCAGCTTCGAGGTGCCGAAGAGTGACGACTGGACCGTACCGCTGGGCAAGGCAAAGGTCCTGCGCCAAGGCAGCGACGTGACCATCACCGCCTTCTCGATCATGGTGGGCAAAGCGCTGGAGGCGGCCGAGGAGTTGGCGAAGGAGGGGATAGAGGCAGAGGTCATCGATCTACGCACCCTGCGTCCCCTGGATACCGCCACCATCGTCGAGAGCGTGAAGAAGACCAACCGACTGGTGTCTTGCGAGGAGGGCTGGCCCTTCGCCGGGATGGGCGCGGAGATGGCGGCCCTGATGATGGAGCAGGCCTTCGACTGGCTGGACGCACCGGTGAAGCGGGTGCACGGGGCCGACGTCCCCATGCCCTACGCCGCCAATCTGGAGCAGCTGGCGCTGCCGCAGGCCCAGACCATCGTCGCTGCGGCCAAAGACGCCTGCTATCGCTGACGCCGGGTTGGCTTGGACAAGGACGTTTGGGACAAGAACGCTAAAGAGGGAAGTGCAACGATGGCGACCAACATACTGATGCCGGCCCTGTCTCCGACCATGACGGAGGGCAATCTTGCCCGCTGGGTCAAGCAGGAGGGCGAGGCCGTCAATGCCGGCGACGTGGTCTGCGAGATCGAGACCGACAAGGCGACCATGGAGGTCGAAGCCGTCGATGAGGGCACGCTGGCAAAGATTCTGATCGCCGAGGGAACCGAGGGCGTGGCCGTCAACACGCCGATCGCCATCCTGGCCGACGAGGGCGAGGATGTTGCAACCGCGGCTGCCGGTGCAGCAGAAGCGCCAGCACCGGCTCCTGCGGCCCCGGCCCCCGCTGCGCCTGCTCCAGCTCCTGCTGAGCCGGCCATGGCTGCCGCACCGGCCATGGCTGCCGCACCGGCGGTCTCGAGCCCGGCGCCGGCAGCGGGCGAGCGGATCTTCGCCAGCCCGCTGGCCAAGCGCATGGCCAGTCAGGCTGGCTTGGATCTGGCCAAGATCACCGGCAGCGGCCCGCACGGCCGGGTCATCAAGGTCGATATCGAGGCGGCCATGAAGTCCGGCAGCGGCAAGGCCGATGCGCCGGCAGCAGCGGCAGCATCACCGGCTTCGGCCCAGGCTGCAGCCCCGGTGGCCAGCGGTCCCGGCGGCATCGCGTTTGCCGAATCCATGGCTATCCCGCACCGGGTCGAGAAGCTTTCGGCCATGCGCAAGGTCATCGCCCAGCGCCTGACCGAGTCCAAGCAGCAGGTGCCGCACTTCTATCTCACGATCGATTGCGAGATCGACGCACTTCTGAAGACCCGCAAAGAGCTGAACGAGAAGCTGGCCAAGGCCAAGCGCGAGGTGAAGATCTCGGTGAATGACTTCGTGGTGCGCGCCGTCGCCCTGGCCCTCCTTGAGGTCCCGGCAGCCAACGCCGCCTACGACCCCGGCGGCCTGGTCTACTTCGAGCGTGCCGACGTCTCGGTCGCGGTCGCAACGCCCGCCGGCCTCATCACCCCCATCGTCAAGGGCGCCGACGGCAAGGGCCTGGCCGCGATCGCCGCCGAGACCAAGGATCTGGCCGCGCGCGCCCGCGACGGCAAGCTGCAACCCGAGGACTACCAGGGCGGCACCTTCTCGGTCTCCAACCTGGGCATGTTCGGCATCAAGCAGTTCGAGGCCGTGATCAACCCGCCCCAGGGCTGCATCCTGGCTGTCGGCGCGGGCGAAGAGCGCGCCGTGGTCCGCGAGGGCGCGCTTGCGATTGCGACCGTCATGTCCTGCACCCTCTCGGTCGACCACCGCGTCGTCGACGGCGCCGTCGGCGCCGAATTCCTCGCCGCCTTCAAGCGCCTGATCGAAGACCCGATGACGATGCTGCTGTAGGTGCATTGCACGCAATATCAAAGCCTTAAGCGCGCAAAGCTTGAGCCATACTTGAGTGAGAAACCGACGCCATGCCAGATACCTCCTTCGACGTGATCATCATCGGTGCCGGGCCCGGCGGCTATGTCACCGCCATTCGTGGCGCGCAGTTGGGGCTCAAGGTCGCCGTGGTGGAGCGCGCGCATTTGGGGGGGATCTGTCTCAACTGGGGCTGCATTCCGACCAAGGCGCTGCTGCGCACGGCCGAGGTCTATCGCAACATGGGCGAGGCTGCGCACTTCGGGCTCTCGGCCGAGAAGGTCGGCTTCGACATGTCCAAGGTGGTGAAGCGCAGCCGTGATGTCTCCGGCCGGCTCGCCAAGGGCGTTGGCATGCTTCTGAAGAAGAACAAGGTGACGGTCATCGACGGCGAGGCCACGATTCCCGCGGTCGGGAAGGTCAAGGTCAGCAAGGACGGCAAGCCGGTCGGGGATTACCAGGCCAAGCACATCATCGTCGCCACCGGCGCGCGGCCGCGGGTACTGCCGGGCCTGGAGCCGGACAAGGAGCGGGTCTGGACCTACTTCGAGGCCATGGTGCCGAAGGATCTGCCCAAGCGGCTCCTAGTGGTCGGCTCGGGCGCCATCGGGATCGAGTTCGCCTCCTTCTTCAAGACCATGGGCTCCGAGGTGACGGTGGTCGAGCTGCTGGATCAGATCATGCCGGTCGAGGATGCCGAGATCGCCGGCATGGCGCGCAAGCAGCTGGAAAAACAGGGCTTGAAGATCATGACCGGCGCCAAGGTCACCAAGCTGGACAAGGGCGCCAAGGCGATCACCGCCACCATCGAGGCCAAGGGCAAGAGCCAGACTCTGGAGGTCGATCGCGTGATCTCCGCCGTCGGCGTGGTCGGCAACATCGAGAACCTGGGACTGGAAGCGCTGGGCGTGAAGACGGAGCGCGGCTGCATCGTCGTCGACGGCCACGGCAAGACCAACCTGCCGGGCCTCTATGCCATCGGCGACGTCGCCGGCCCGCCGATGCTGGCGCACAAGGCGGAGCACGAGGGCGTCATCTGCATCGAGGCCATCGCCGGGCTGGACAGCCACCCCATGGACAAGCTCAAGATTCCCGGTTGCACCTACTGCCATCCGCAGGTGGCCTCAGTCGGCCTGACCGAAGCCAAGGCCAAGGCGGCCGGGCATGACGTCAAGGTCGGGCGCTTCCCCTTCGTTGGCAACGGCAAGGCCATCGCGCTGGGCGAGGATCAGGGCCTGGTCAAGACCGTCTTCGATGCCAAGACCGGTCAGCTCTTGGGTGCACACATGGTCGGCGCCGAGGTAACGGAGCTGATCCAGGGTTTCGTCGTCGCCATGAACCTGGAGACCACCGAAGAAGACCTGATGCACACCGTCTTCCCGCATCCCACCCTGTCGGAGATGATGCACGAGAGTGTGCTCGACGCCTACGGTCGGGTCATTCATATGTAGGCGCGCGTCTGCCTCCGATCCCGATCATTTGTCCCCCGCGGGGCTAGCGCTATATGATCGGGTGTCGCTAGGGTGACCCATCGTCTTTGACTGCCTTGTTGAAAGAGCCTCACCGTCATGTCGCAGAACAGCGAGACACAGCTTCGCGAACGCCATCCGGAGAAGGCGCACAAGCCCGACAATCCCGTGCGCCGCGGCAAGCCCAAGTGGCTCCGGGTGCGCGCGCCCATGTCGCCGGAGTACGAGGCGACCAAGCAGATCGTGCGCGAGCATGGCCTGGCCACGGTCTGCGAGGAAGCCGCCTGTCCCAACATCGGCGAGTGCTGGAAGCTGCGCCATGCCACCATGATGATCATGGGCGAGATCTGCACGCGCGCCTGCGCCTTTTGCAATGTGGCGACCGGCAAGCCCGACGCGCTGAACCCGATGGAGCCGATGAACGTGGCCCTGGCCGTGCAAAAATTGGGCCTGCGCCATGTCGTGGTGACCTCGGTCGATCGCGACGACCTGCCGGACGGCGGCGCCGAGCATTTCGCCAAGACCATCCGTTCGATCCGCGAGCTGAATGCCGAGACCACCGTGGAGGTCCTGACCCCGGACTTCCTGCGCAAGGACGGCGGCCTGGAGATCGTGATCGAGGCACGCCCCGACGTCTTCAATCACAATCTGGAAACCGTACCGCGGCTCTATCCGACTGTGCGCCCCGGTGCGCGCTATTTCCACTCGCTGCGCCTTCTGGCCGACGCCAAGCGCATCGACCCCAACAGCTTCACCAAGTCGGGCCTGATGGTTGGGCTGGGCGAGACCCGCGAAGAGGTGCTGCAGGTGATGGACGACCTGCGTTCTGCCGAGGTCGACTTCCTGACCATCGGGCAGTACCTGCAGCCAACGCCCAAGCACCATCCGGTCGAGGCCTTCGTGACGCCGGAGGAGTTCAAGTCCTATGAGCGTGCCGCGCTCGCCAAGGGCTTTCTGCTGTGCTCGGCAACGCCGCTGACTCGCAGCTCCTACCATGCCGATGCCGACTTCGCGAAGCTGCAGGCTGCCCGCCGCGAGGCCGTGGCTGCGGTCGGCTAGCAGCCGATCGCAAGACCGCAAGCCCCCACGCCAGCATCGGCATCTGCTGGCTCGATCCACGGCTGTTCGCTAGAGCCTGCGTCCAATCCAAAGAACCGAACCCGCTACTTGCAGGCGGTCGGGGGCGACCGGTTCACGGTCGGCGTAGAGCGGGTTGTCGGTCGTGACCATCACGGATTGGCCGAAGAGATCCAGTGTGATGCGGCGCAGCAGCGCGTCGTCGCTTGCCTGCACCAGATAGAGTGCCGGCAGAGAGGAAACGCCCAGAATTTGCAAGAACGCGAGGTCGAAAGGGCTTGAGCCAAGGTGACTCTTTGTGTGCGCATAAGCGTGCGCATGTTTATCCAGCGCGCAGCGCGGCACCCGGTGAAGGCGGCGGCTGTCAGGCGAGCCCGGCCACCGTCTCTTCGCCGTGGTGATCGCCGGAGTGGTGCACCTGCGCACACCCGGACAAGCCTGATCCGCATTTCGCCGAAAGACAGACTCGGAGAGCACCGCTCGCGCCGGCAGGCGGTGCTCACTGCCGTTTGCCGCGCTTGCCAGCCTTGGCGTCACCTGTGCTACAGCAGGCTGGCGGAGGCCACGACAGGCGGGGCTGCAGACAAGGATGAGGGGCAGAGATGCGCGGAGCGGAAATCATTGCGAAGAAGCTGGCCGATGCCGGCTGCCGCTGGGCCTATGGGATTCCCGGCGGCGAGGTCCTGGCGGTGATGGATGCCTTGAGCGCGGCCGGCCTGCGCTTCGTTCTGTCCAAGCACGAGAACCCGGCCGGCTTCATGGCCGAGGGCAGCTGGCATGCCGACGGCGCGCCTGGTGTCCTGCTGGCGACGATCGGCCCCGGCGTTGCCAATGCCATCAATGTCGTCGCCAACGCGCTGCAGGATCGGGTGCCGCTGATCTTCCTCACCGGGCGCGTGAATCTGGGCGAGTACGACCGCTATACCCACCAGGTTTTCGACCAGCAGGCCCTGTTGCGCCCAGTCGTCAAGGGCAGCTTCTGCGCCACGGCCGAGAGCGTGGGTGTGGTGATGGATAAGGCCATCGCGCTGGCGCTCTCCGGCCAGCCCGGTCCGGTTCACATCGACGTGCCGATCTCCGTCGCCGAGGGGGAGTTGGGGGAGGGACCCTTCGGCTATGCGCCGCCGCAGCGCACACAAAGCACCCCGCGGAGCGAAGATGCGGTCTTTGCAGACGCCCGCAGCTTGCTGGCGAAGGCCAAGCGTCCCCTGGCGCTTGCCGGCGTGGATGCGGTGAACGATGCGGCCGGTCCGCTCATCACCGAGTTCTGCCGGCAGTTCTCGGTGCCGCTGATCACCAGTTACAAGGGCAAAGGCCTGCTCGACGAGGCCGATCCCCTGGCGCTCGGCGGGGCAGGGCTGTCGCCCAAGGCGGACAAGATCCTGATGCCTCTGATGGCCGAGGCCGATCTGATCCTGCTGCTGGGCTACGACCCCATCGAGATGCGCGTCGGCTGGCGCGACCCCTGGCCGGCTGATACGCCGGTGGTCGAGATCGCCCCGCTGGAACGCAGCCACGGTATGCACGCGGTCAGCCATCTGCTGATCGGTCATGTCGGCCAGAGCCTAAAGGCCCTCACGAAGGATCTGTCGCCGCAAGCGACCTGGCCCGGCGGCGAGCCCGGCGCAGCGCGAGCGGCGCTGATCGACGCCTTTCAGCCAGCCGAGGAGGGCTTCGGCCCGGCGCGCGTGTTCCGCACCTTACGCGACACCCTGCCGGCCAGCACGGTTGCCACAGCCGACAGCGGTGCCCATCGGATCCTCTTGAGCCAGCAGTGGCACTGCAACAGCCCGCGCAGCCTGCTGCAGTCCTCGGCGCTCTGCACCATGGGCTGTGCCTTGCCCTTGGCGATGGGACACAAGCTGGCAAAGCCGGAGAACCCGGCCGTCGTCTTCGTCGGCGATGCCGGGCTGGAGATGGTGCTGGGCGAGCTCGCGACCCTGCGCGATCTCAAGTTGCCGGTGATCATCTGCGTTCTGGTGGACGAGAGCCTGGCGCTGATCGAGCTGAAGCAGCGCTCCAGCCAACGCGCAAACCTCGGCGTCGATTTCGGCGGCAGCGACTTCCCGGCCGTCGCCGCAGCCCTTGGCGGTGTCGGCTGCTGGATTGACGATGCGGAGACTTTGGCCAGCGAGGCCAAAGCCGCACTCGCGCGCGAGACCTTCACCCTGCTGGCCTGTCGCATCGGCCGGCGCGCCTACGACGGTGCTTTTTGATCTGCGCCGTCTCTCAGCCTCTCCAATGCGGCCTCTGATGGCTGGCGACGAGGTCATCGAGGCCATCGATGTCGAAGGTCTTGGCGCTGTCCAACAGCTTACCTGCGGCCGCCAGCTCATCGCACTGGGCAATGGCACGGTCATCGACAACCTTGTCCTCTGCGCGATGATCTCGCCAGGTGTCCCAGGCAGTGACCTCACGCTTCGTTAAGGCCAAGAAATCTCGGGCGAGGTTGACCCTGACGAACCAGAAGCCCTTGGCGTCACCGTGCCCAAAGCGCTCAAGACCGGAAAGGTCGTCGCAAAAGCGCTCCCAGACTTGCCAAGGAAACAAGAAGGCCTCCTTTGGCATGTCGTCCGAGTCGAAGGTGATTGACAGGTGCTGCCGGTGCTCATGATCCAGCTGGGCATCGGCCATCTTCCAAGATCGCTCTTGTTCGTCCCAGTACTCACATATCCAATGATCTTCGTAGGTCGGCGGGTGAAAGTAACGGGCAAAGCCGCAGCGCACCCTTGCTGCGACGCCCTTATGCCGCAGCATCGAGCAGGTCAGCAGGGCGAAGTCTCGGCAGGTTCCGATCGCCCGACCTGACGGGCGCCGCGCTTCCGTGAGCGGCCTTTCGCCAAAGCCGGACAGGGTCGGCAGTCTCTCCGAGATCGGCAGGGTCGCACGCGACGCCTCCGCAATCCCAGCCGGTGCTTCAGCGTAGAGATGCGCACCGAAGTAGTCGTGCAGCAGCAGGCCCTGCACGCTCGATGTGACCGCTGAAACAGCATCGCCGACGCCATCAAACGCGTCCGCACAGCCCCGCGGATCACTCCACGCGCCATGACGACGATAGAATGCGGAGGAGGTTCTATTGGTCATTGAGCTTCTCACTCAGCCTACTTTTCGCCACCGCGCAGAGACTACAGTGAACAGGGGCGCTCGAGGTAGCTCTGGCGTGGTAGCTCCGGGCTCCTTGCAGACCGAGCCGCGCCGATGACTGTTCGCTGCTCGGACTTTGCTGCCGTTGCCGGATGCGTCGGAAACGCTTACAGGTATCTGCAGGCTACAACTGGGGGCTTTAATGCGTCTGGCTTGTCTTCTCCCCTGCTTTTTCCCGCATTGGCAGCCGCCGAACCTGCTCACATTGCCGGACCTCAGGGACCGCTTGAAGCGGAGCAAATCGCCGTCGAGGGAGCAGCTCATGCTGTGGTCATCATCCCTGGGTCTGGGCCGACAGACAGGGACGGAAATTCTCCGCAAATGGGCCTGTCGACGGATGCCTACAGATTGCTGGCCGAGACGCTCGCTGAACGTGGAATTGCCTCGCTACGAATTGACAAGAGAGGCTCTCCCGATTGGCCATCTCCACCGCCAGAACCTGGCGCCTGCCTTCCCAGTCAATGCCCAGTGCGATCAGCACGGCTTGCGAGGTAATGACGCCATTCTCGCGCAGCTTCTCGTAACGGGCATCGAGGATGAGATGGGGTAGCGCTCAGACAGACGACGTCGCGCGAAGCTCTCCAAGGCAACGTCCATCTTCTTGTTGATCGCCGAGATCGCCGAGGTCGCCGAGGCCGAAGAGCTGTGGCCACAGAGCTCTTCGGTGATCGCCTTCACCTTGCGGGTCGACACCCAGCATGCCATGACCATCTCTCCGATGAGACCTTTTGCTGAAACTTCCGTACACTACCGATGGGGGATTGGGTGGTTTTAGGTGAGCCGCCCTCCTTCCGGCATCCCATCTAGCCTGCGCCGGCCGTCCCAGGGAGGTGCGTACCCTTGGGCGATCGACAGCGAATTCTCGCAGATTGTCGCCTCCAAAGCCGACAGTCATGGCGCCCTGACCGTCCGAGAATTACCGTCAAGTCTTCTGCTCTGCCGCATTCCCGGCGCTGAAGAGCTCCAGTCCGCTCAGCGGGCCACCGAGCTGCATCAGCCTTCCGCCGACCGCTAGCGACCCCATCGAAACAGGGTGAAGCCCGAGATCGGCGATAAGCTTCTGCGCCAGTTCGACAGCTTCAGGATCATCGCCAGCCACAAAGAGGACGCGACGAAACCCGTCGGCTTGATGCGGCGCGAACATCACATCGATCGGAAGGGTGTTGAACGCCTTCACCACCCGCGCCGACGGCGCCAGGCGCGCGACAACCTCGCTCCCCGAGTCGTCCCCCAGCTCATCGATCTCGAAAGAAGGCGTATAGCTCGTGAAGATATTCGTGGCGTCGATCAGCACGCGACCACGCCAGTCAATGTCGGGCGTGAGAACGTCGCGAACGCGCGTCCATGGCACGCCCAGGATAACGACCGGATTGTCCAGAGCATCTGCGACGTGACCGGCGGCAACACGTCGGCCGAGCGGCGCGACCACCGTATGCAAGCTTTCAGGTCCACGGCTGTTTGCGATGACGACGTCGTGATCGGCGTCGGCGAGTCGACCAGCGAGGGCCTGCCCGACCGTGGCTGCGCCGAGAATTCCGATTTTCACTGTCAGTTCTCCTAAGAAACGGCCTAGAGGAAACTACGGCGCTATAC
Source organism: Kiloniellales bacterium (assembly GCA_040219175.1). GTDB lineage: Bacteria > Pseudomonadota > Alphaproteobacteria > Kiloniellales > JACOMY01 > JACOMY01. The sequence goes on along the minus strand of JAVJSY010000099.1, from coordinate 100,475 downwards.
ACAGCCCAAGCGGCCAAACATTTGCGCGCGTGCCGTCAAGACCTAGCCCCAAAGTGGCTGGCAGAGTGGCTGGCAGAGTGGCTGGCGGGCAGGGCGCCTTTACCGCGACGCCGTCCGTGTTTCGCGCGCCTCACACTTGGTTCATGCCGCCGTCGACGAACAGCTCGATCCCGTTGATGAAGCTCGAATCCTCGGAAGCGAGGAAGAGCACCGCATTGGCGATATCTTCGGGCTGACCAATCCGTCCGACAGGTATGCCGCCGATGAAGGCAGCCTTTGCGTCTGCGGCCTGCTTGCCGCCGCCAAACAGTTCGTCGAGCCCGGCGGTTTCGGTCACCCCCGGGCTAATGACATTGACGCGGATGTTGCGGTCCTTGAGGTCAAGGATCCAGCTGCGGGCGAAGTTGCGCACCGCGGCCTTGCTAGCCGAGTAGACGCTGAAGTTCGCCGTGCCGGCGGTCCCGGTTGTCGACGAGGTGAGAATGATCGAAGCGCCGTCGCGCAGCACCGGCAGGGCCTTCTGGACGGTAAAGAGAACCCCTTTCACGTTGGTGTCGAAGGCCTGCTGATAGTGATCTTCCGTAATCGCGCCGAGCGGCGCGAACGCGCCGCCACCGGCGTTCACGAACAGGACGTCGATCTGCGCATGCCTCTGCTGGACGACGTCGTAGAGACGATCGAGATCTGCGAGACTGGACATATCCCCGCGCACGGCGGTCACGTCGCCGCGGATTTGCCGCACGGCGGAGTCGAGCGCCTCCTGGCGTCTGCCGGTGATGTAGACCGCCGCGCCCTCAGCCGCGAACGCCTTCGCCGCTCCGAGGCCGATGCCGCTGGCGCCGCCAGTGACCACGACGACCTTGTTGTCGAACTTGCTCATTTTGACCTTCCCTTTCTGGCGGTCGAAACCATCTCGCCGCTCGCAAAAGAGATGGATTTGAAACGAAGAGACTGGTAGAAGCCAAAATTAGGCCGCAACGTTCTACTGACGGAACAATGAAAACCGACCTCAACGATCTTGCCTACTTCGCCGAAGTCGTTAGCCATGGCGGGTTCGCAGCGGCCGGCCGCGCTCTGCGCGAACCCAAGTCGAAACTCAGCAGGCGCATCGCCGGACTAGAGGAGCGTCTGGGGCTGCGACTAATCGAACGCTCGAGCCGTCGCTTTCGGGTGACGGATATCGGGCAGGCGTTCTACGAACGCTGCAAAGTGATTCAGCTGGAAGCCGAGCAGGCGGAGGCGCTGGTCAGGCAGGCGCGCTCCGAACCCCAGGGCAGCATTCGCTTCAGCTGCCCGACCGGATTGGTCGAGATTATCTCAGGCTTGGTCAGCAGCTTCCTCCAACAGTACCCAAAGGTCCGGCTGCAGATGCTGGCGACGGATCGGCCGGTCGATTTGATCGGGGAGCGGATCGACCTGGCGCTGCGGGTCCGGGTTGCGCTCACGAGCGACGCCGAATTGACCATGCGGACCTTAGGCGCCTCCACCCGCATTCTTGTCGCCTGTCCGGCGCTTGCCAGACGCATACGCGAGCCCGCCGATCTGGCCCAATTGCCCACGCTGGCTACCAATGACGCCGTAACTGAAACTGAATGGGCTCTGGAAACGAGGGATGGCCGTGCAATGACGCATAGGCACGAGGCGCGCCTTGGATGTGCGGATATGACTGCGGTGCGTGAGGCGGCGATCGATGGCCTCGGGGTAGCGCTGCTGCCTTGGCATACGTGCCTTCAGGCGATCGAGTCCGGGCGACTGGTCCAAGTCATGCCCGGTTGGTGCGGCCAGAAAGGCATTGTTCATCTTGTCTTTACGACACGGCGCGGCCTCCCGCCGGCAGTGCGCGCATTGATCGACCACTTGGCAGCAAAGTTTCCGGCCGACCTGCTTTAGAACAATCCGCATTTAATTTGAATTGGATCAAGTGCAGACGATTTCTTGCTCCCTGCAACGAAGAAGCGTTGTGGTTAGTCAACGCGAATTCATGCCGACTGACATCGAGCCTGGATACCTCACCATTGTCGCGGTAGATAGGGAGTCGTCTTGATCAGGTGAGTGGTCAAGCAGGAGTGCTGTCGCTGGCAAGCGTGGCCGCGCGCTGTTGGCGCGTTCTGGTTCACTGGGTCTTGTATCCTTGTTATTGTTGGGCGTTCGGCGGTGTGCTGAGAAGCGGTCAGTTGCATAATCGGGCATGCGCGATGCGGAACTCGGGCTCATAGGGGCAGGCAGAGACCATGGCGAAGCGCACGCGTCTGACGGAGCGGGTGACCTGTGCACCGATTTTGAGCAGGGTTCGTCGGATGGTGCCGCAAGTGGCCCTGGCAAGTTGGGTGTGTGCCAGGACGAGGCGTCTGAGGGCCGAGAGCAGAACATAGGCCAAAGAGGCGAACCAGAGGCGCAGTTGATAGGCCTCCATGGAGGCGGCAGAGGTGCGGTCGGCGAAGCGCCGGGCCGCCTTGCCGGTCTCGAGTGCCTCTTTCTCGGCCCAGGCGAGATCGATATGGATGTGGTCGACCAGGCGGGCGTTGCGGGCCAAGCCGAAGAGGTAGTCGACCTAGTTGTCCTCCGCCCCGCCGCGCAGCGGCGCGCCCTCGTCCAATGGACCCGATCGCATCGCGATCGGAGGGCCATCAGTTCCTCGCGTGCAAAGCCACTATCGGCACGCAGCAGGATCTTGACGTGGGGCCAGTGCTGTCGGATCTGGGCGACGATGCGGGCGACCTCCTCTTTGGCGCCAGCGCTGGCGTCGATGTTGGCGCGCCTGAGCTTCGCTACCAGTAGGTGGTCGCCGCGCCATATCGGTCTCGCCCCGGGCCCAAAACAGGAGGCTGGCGCCGACAAACCTCACCCCGAACAGGGCGAAGAGGCCGTTTGACAGCAGTTCCGACCGGGCCCAGTCGGTCGATGTCTTGAGGACGTCCATAGTGTCTCTTTCATTCAGCGGGCTGTGTGTCTGTAGTGCGGAGTGCGCCCTTAATTCAGTCGTTCTGGCAGCTGCGCAGTTTTGCTCCATTGCCGGGGCGACTGGCCGTACATCCGCTTGAACTCGCGGCTGAATTGAGATGAGCTTTGATAACCGACGTCCCAGGCCGCCTCCGACACGGTCTTTCCTTCGGCAATCTTCATCGCGGCGTTGTTCAGCCGCATCGTTTTGACAAACTGTATCGGGGACATCGTCGTGGCTTCCTTGAACCGTCGGTGAAACACGGCGCGGCTCATGCCCACGTGATCGGCCATGTCGTCGATGGTGACCTGTTCGTTCAGGTGGTTCGAGAGGTAGTCGATGGTGCGCGCGATTTCGTTGCCGACGCCAAAGGCACGTCTTGCCGCGGCCCCGGCCTCGCCCATGAGCACCGCGTAACACAACTCGCGCATTCGCCCCGGTCCGAGAACCTCCAGATCAACCGGATTGTCGAGCAGCTCGAAAAGCCGCAGCAGTGCCTGCGTGAAACCAACATCCCATGACGCCAATGCCAAAGCCGATGACGCGTCACCCCGCGATTGTCTGTTGCCACCGGCGGCGGTCTCGATCTCCATGGTTAGCTCGCGCATCATCCGTGGCTCCAGCGTGATCACCGCGCCGAGCAGAGGATCGTCCTTGGAAGCCTGCGGCGTGCCCGCTTCGACCGGCATGGTCATCGGGCAAAGCAGGTATTTGTCGCTGCCATAGACGTGATGGTTACCGTCCAGCACAGCTTCCTTGGTGCCGCTGAGAATGGCCACCACCGTGGGCTCGTAGACTGCAGGCACGCAGGGCATGGCCTCAGTCACCCGGAAAAGCTGGACGCCCTTCAACGCGCTATCGACAAGGCCCGCCTTGGGCAGGCGGTGCTCGATAAGGTCTTTGATTTGCTTTTTGCTCATGCGCTCTAGCTGGCATAGGAGTTTCAACTTTGCAATGGAGTTGAGACGATTGGGCAAGTAATTGAGAGAATATCGCCTGTTTCTGCGCGCATGTAGGCTTTATCTGTTCTTTCAGAAGAACCTCAAACCGCCAGCCTGGGCTGGCAGGAGACAGAAAGTGGCAGATACGACATTTGGACCTAAGGGTTGGACACCCGAGTGCCTCGGCGACCAGTTAGGCAAGACCTACATCATCACCGGCGCCAACGCTGGCGCAGGCTTTCAAGCCGCGCGCATTCTTCTGAAGAAGAACGCTAAGGTGGTGATGCTGAACCGCTCGGCTGAGAAATCCGAGGCAGCAATCGCGGACCTGAAACAGGAATTCGGCGCGAAAGCCGACGTGAGTTTCATCCGCATGGACCTGTCCGTTTTGGACAGCGTGCGCGAGGCCGCCGAAGAGGTCCTGAAGACCGTGCCCCGCATCGACGCGCTGATCAACAACGCGGCCATCGCGCAGGTGCCGACGCGCAGGCTGACCGTCGACGGGTTCGAAAGCCAGCTTGGCACCAACCACTACGGACATTTCTTGCTCAATGGTCTGCTCTTTGACCGCATCGCCGAAAGCAAAGGCCGGATCGTGGTCGTCGCGAGCCTCGGCTACAACCTTGGTCTCAAGACCATCAAGTTCGACGATATGAATTGGGATGAGGGCTACGGCGCAAACACCGCCTATTCGCAGAGCAAGTTGGCACAGATGATGTTCGCTTACGAATTGCAGGACCGACTGGCCGCTGCGGGGCGCAAAGATGTCAAGGTCTTCGTCTGCCATCCCGGCTCATCGGCGACGTCTCTGATCACAACAAGCGGCAGCCGCACGATGCGTTTCATTTGGTGGCTTATGACGAAGACGCCGATGGTACAGACTGCGGAACAAGGCTCATACCCTGAGGTCATGTGCGCGACCGAAGAGGCCTTGACCGAGCAACACGCCCTCTACGGTCCGACGGGCCGCATGGAAGCGGTGGGCCCAGTCGGCAAGGGCACCCTGAACGCTCATGCGCACGACAAACCTGTCATGTCGCGTCTCTGGGATGTGAGTGAAAAAGCGACGGGGTTTAGACCAAGATGATCGCAGATCGAAACGACCCGCGGTCTGAATCTTGGTCTACTTTCAAACAAGTAGAGTGCGATTCAGACGATAGATCGATTCGATCTATCGTCATCGCGCTCTAGCTGGGAGCTTTGATCCGCCCAGGTGTGATGCGGCTGCCGATGCTCCACCTCTAGAGCGGACATTCGTTTGCCGCCCACAGCATCCGGCGGAATGGGCATCGAAGCCGACCTTCGGCGCGGCAGTGGGTTTCTGTCTAGGGTTGTGTGATGCAATATGGAGCTGGCCAAAAACGGTCGTTCTTGAAAGGGGTATGACCTACCTGGAGTCTAGCGTTTCAAAATCCCCTGTCGAAACCATGATGGGTTGGACCGTTTTTGGACAGCAGTCATCGTATGGAGGACAGCGACGGCGCAGCGCGGCATTCTTGATGGGCGCAGTTCATCGGGAGAGACAGCAATGACCCAAGCCCTCATGTCGGACGATGCCGACATCGCAAACATGCAAGCCTGGCTGGCCAGCCCGCCCGACACCCGCTCGGTGGCGGACTTCGTGCCGGGGCCCGGCATTCAAAGGCTGGCGCTGCGCTTCGACATTGCGGCCTTACAGGCAGCACTGGCGGAGTGCCTCGCGAAGGAGGACTACAAAGGCGATATGCAAGACCACGGCTTTTCTGCCTTGCCGCTGACGCAAAGGCCGGGGCAGGAGGGTTGGAGCGGGAACGATCTCTCGGGCCGCTACTGGCTGCGCGCCGACGAGCGCTATCTCGAAGAGCCGCGCGAGGATTTCGTCGACGAGGCGGCCTTCACCGAGTTCGTGCCGCGTTTTGCCGGCACCTATTTCGAGGAGGTGCATCGCCAGCTGACCAAGCGCTTTCCGATCGGGCGCATGCGCGTGCTGTCCAAGGGGCTCTACAACTGCAATTCCTGGCACCGCGATCCGGAACCCAGGCTGCATATCCCGATCGTGACCAACCCCGGCTCGCTCTTCATCGTGAACCATCATGTGACGCATCTGCCGGCCGACGGCTCCGTCTACTTCACCGACACGCGCGGCTATCACACGGCGTTGAACGGCGGCGAGTATCATCGCGTGCACCTGGTGGCGGCCCTGCCGGCCGGACGGATCGGCTGAGCCATGTATGCCAACGCCAAAAGCGCTGCCAACAGCAACGCCCAGATCGATCTGCGCAGCGATACGGTAACCCGCCCGGGGCCGGAGATGCGTGCTGCCATGGCCGCAGCGCCGGTCGGCGACGACGTCTATGGCGAGGACCCCAGCATCGCCGAGCTGGAGGCGCGTGCCGCCGATCTGCTGGGCAAGGAGGCGGCCTGTTTCTTCGCATCCGGCACGCAGAGCAACCTGGCAGCGTTGCTGAGCCACTGCGGGCGCGGCGAGGAGTACATCGCCGGCGATCGCTACCACATCTTCACCAGCGAGGCCGCGGGGGCGGCCGTCCTCGGTGGGATCTCGCCCTGTCCTTTGCCGGTGACGGCCGCTGGTGCTCTATCGGCCGAGCAGGTTGCAGCTGCCATCAAGCCGGACGACTCGCACTATGCGATCAGCCGCCTGCTGTGCCTGGAGAACAGCGTCTGGGGCCGCGTCCTGCCGCTGGAGGAGATCGCGAGACCGGCGGCTGCAGCCCGCGGTGCCGGTCTTAAGGTGCATCTGGACGGTGCGCGCTATTTCAACGCCAGCGTCGCCCTGGGCCTCAAGGCGGATGCACTGGCAGCAGAGGTCGACAGCGTCTCCATCTGCCTCTCCAAGGGCCTAGGGGCACCGGTCGGCTCGCTGTTGCTGGGGGAGGCGCGCTTCATTAAGAAGGCGCGGCGCAACCGCAAGCTTCTGGGTGGTGGTATGCGCCAGGCCGGCATCTTGGCCGCTGCCGGTAGCTATGCTCTCGACCACAATCGGGATCGGCTTGCCGAGGATCACGCGCGCGCCAAACGCCTGGCCGAGGCCTTGGCCGAACTGCCGGATCTGGAGGTCGCGCCGGACGAGGTCGACAGCAACATGGTCTTCGTCACGCCTAAGCCCGGCAGTCACGCTGCGCTGGAGGCCGTCATGGCGGAACGCGGGATCGCGGTCAGCATGGGCAAGGTCTTACGCCTGGTGCTCCATCTCGACGTCGACGACGCGAAGCTCGACGCGGTGATCGCTGCGTTCCGGGAGTTCAGCGGCCGATAGCGCGACGATCACGCTCTCATGCTTATCCTATCGGCGGGTCCATGCCCAGCCTGGCGCGCAGGCGAACACCCAGGCCGCTGCCGATGAAGCCGAACAGCAACCACCACCAGCCGTGCAGGCTGGCCGAGACGACGCCGCCCAGAAAACCGCCGATGTTGCAGCCCCAGGCCAGACGGGCGCCATAGCCCATCAGGAAGCCGCCGGCGAGCGCGGTCAGGATGTCGCGCGCCGAGAGCCGCCAGATCGGGCTGAAGCGGGCGGCGAGGCCGGCGGCGACCAGTGCGCCCAGCATGACGCCGAAGTTCATCACCGAGGTCGCATCGGAGAAGAGCGAGCGCTCCAGCGCGCCGCTGCGCCCCTGCCAGTAGGCCCAGGTCTCGACCGGCACGCCAAGGCCGGCGGCGATCTTGGCGCCCCAGAGCGCAAAGGCCGAGGTGATGCCCCAGGGCCGTCCCAAGACCAGGAAGGTGCCGATCGAGACGATGGCGAGCAACCCGGCGCCCCACGCCAAGGGCCAGGGCCCGCGCAGCAGCGATACCGCCTGCTTGGGTGCTTCCAAGCTGCCGTGGCGGCGCAGTTCCAGCCAGCGCGTGAACCACCACAGCAGAGCCAGGGCGGCCAGGCTGGCCAGCAGGGCGGCCTCGACACCCAGTGCCGCGATCATCGAGGTGCCGCCGAAGCGCGGCAGCCCGTTCCAGAAGGGCATATGCGCAGTGGCAATCAGCGAGCCGAAGACGAAGGCCGCAAGCGTGATCACCATGCGCGTGCTACCGCCACCGACCGTGAAGAGCGTTCCCGAGCCGCAGCCGCCGGCCAGTTGCATGCCAAGACCGAAGCCGGCGGCACCCAGTGCGGCCGAGACCCCGAAGGGAAAGACGAAGCCGCCGGTCGCCAGCCCGATGCTGCGCCCGTAACCGATCAGCGGGAAGGAGAAGACGATAACGGCGGCGATCAAGAGGAACTGGGCGCGCAAGCCGGCGCCGCGATGTTCGCGCGCCATGCGGCGCCAGGCGGCCGTGAAGCCGAAGGCGGCGTGATAGAGCGCGACCCCGCCGATCAGGCCCAAGCCCACCGCCGCCGCCAGCCGTGGTCCGCCTGCCTGCCAGGCCAGGATCGCCACGGCCAGGATCGCCAAACCCGCGAACAGCAGAACCAGGGCCTGCGGGCCGGGGCGCTGCTGTTCCATCGTCACGCTTGTCATGAGGTCTTCTCAAACACCAAGGGAGGAAACAATGACCGGTGAAATCGGACTTTGTTTCCTGCCTTGGTATAACGCGCTTCGCCCGATCCGTTCGGTCACGAGCCGGTGAGAGCGTAGCAAGCGAACCCAAAGTGACGCGCTGGATCACGAAGGCTTGTGGTATTGGGGGCATTCCTTGAAAGCGCCGCAATGGCCCAGCGTGATAGATATCAGCTTTAACCGCCCTGGGGGCGCGGCCGAAAGGCCTGCGCTGGGGCCGCCACAACAGCACCAGGATCGTCCATGGGCAGTTCGACAGCCACGCTTGCGCACCCGGTCAAACAGCGCGACCCCAGGCTCGATTTCTTTCGCGGTTTGGGCATGTTCATCATCTATCTGGCCCACACGCCCTGGAACAGCTGGACGCTCTGGATCCCGGCGCGCTTCGGCTTCTCCGACGCGACCGAGATTTTCGTCTTCTGCTCCGGCGTCGCCTCGTCGATCGCCTTCTTCAGGGTCTTCGAGCGGCAGGGCTGGGCGATGGGCACGGCGCGGGTCGGGTTCCGGGTCTGGCAGGTCTACTGGGCGCACATCGGCCTCTTCGTCGCCGTGGCAGCCCTCATGGCCAGTGTCGACGGTATCTTCGCGCTCGACACGCACTACAAGAACAGCTTGAACTTGATGCATTTCTTCAATGACCCGGCGAGCCTGCTGCCGGCCTATCTAACCCTGACCTACGTGCCGAACTACTTCGATATCCTGCCTATGTACCTGGTGATTCTGGTCTTGATGCCGGTCGTGGTGGCCCTGGGGCGCATCGATCCAAAGGCGGCGATGGCCTTTGTTATCCTGACCTGGTGCGTGAACCTGACGGGTGCCTTGGATCTCCCGGCCGAACCCTGGTCGGAGCGAACATGGTTCTTCAATCCCTTCGGCTGGCAGCTGGTGTTCTACACCGGATTCTTCATCGGGGTCGGCTGGATCAAGCCGCCCAAGCCGACCGGGGGCCTGGTCATCGCCTGCATTGCCGTCTTGATCCTGACCATGCCGATTGCCTGGTACCGGGCGCGCAACACGCTTGATTTCCTGCCGCTGATCGATTGGTGGAAGAACATCCAGCCACTGAGAGACAAGACCCATTTCGGCATCCTGCGCTATCTGCACTTTCTGGCCCTGGCCTACCTGGCTTGGATCGCGGCGGGAGAGAACGGCGCGCGCATCATGGCGGTCAAGCGCCTGCGGCCCCTGGTCGACGTCATCCGCAAGGTCGGTCAGCAGTCCCTGGCGGTCTTCCTCATGTCCATGTTCCTGGCGCGCTGCGCCGGCATGATCTTGGACTGGATTGGCCAAAGCGACGACGGCGCCGGGCGAAGTGACCTGATTACAGCCCTGGTCAACCTGACCGGCTTCGCGATCCTGACGGCGACCGCCTACACAGTGGCCTGGTTCAAGTCGACGCCCTGGAAGCGCCCGAGCCCGCAGTCGCGCGAACCGGCGGCGACCGGCGGTGCCGCTCGGCCGCAGCCGCTGCCCTCGGCTCCCGAGCGCTAGTCGGAGGGAACCGCCGCGCGATAGAGGTGCCAGCTGGCATGCCCCAGCAGTGGCAGCACGACGGCCAAGCCGGCGAAGAGGGTGACGATGGTGGCTGCCAGCAGTGCGGCCACGATCAGGCCCCAGGTCAGCATGGCCAGCGGGTTGGCAAAAAAGACCTTCAGCGATAGCAGCACCGCCGTCATCGGATCGCCGCCACGGTCAACCAGGACTTGAAAGGGAAAAGCGAAGGCGGCCAGGGCGACGAGCGCGAAGAGCAGGCCGACCCCGTTCCCGATCACGATCATCGTCCAGCCTGCCGAGGTCGAGAAAACCTCGCCAAGAAAGCCTGTGAGCGAGGGGTCGACGACCGAGCCCATGAGACCGCGATAGAGTTCCAACCCAGCCCAGATCCACACCACGAAGAGGACGATAAGGGCGAGGGCCAGGGCCACGACCGACAGAGCCGAGCGCGCCGCAATCAGTCCAAAGGCCTGCCACCATGCAACCCTCTTGCCCGCTTCGCGTTGCCGGCTGACCTCGTAGAGGACGATGGCGGTGAAGGGCCCTAGCAGTGCAGCACCGCTTAGGATTGGGAACAAGAGCGGGATCATGTTCTCGTCGATGGCTGCCCAAACGCCAACGAACATGGCGACTGGATAGAAGAGGATCAGGAAGTAGAGGTGGGTCGGTGCTGCACGAAAGTCGCTCCAGCCCATCGCCAATGCACGTTTCAAATCAGCGGCGTGCAGTATCCTGACCTGAGTGCCTTCGTCCAGGGTTTCCGATAGCGCCATGGGAACCTCCTTTTGGCCTGTCTTCGCTTCCCCCTCTCGCGTCCTCTTCTCGCTTCCTCATCTCGTCTTGCCAGTTTCTCGTTTTGCCGGGTTCTGATCTTGCCGGGTTCTCATCTTGGCAGTGATGATGAGACAATATAGCACATCGTTGGTGTGAATTGAAGGCAAGGTCTCAAGACCGTGAAGAGCAGTCCGCCGTAACGCTGGCCTCGGAGGCTGCATGGCGCCTAGACTTCAGTGCGCTCTCGCGCACCGCCTTTCGAGAACGGAGATCCAGAGCTCTTGGACCGCATCACCTTGGACATTCTCTCGGGCAAGCTGACGGCTGCCGTCGACGAGATGGGCGCCGTATTGGCCCGCACCTCTATGAGCCCGGTGATCTACGAGATCCTGGATTTCGCCTGTGGGCTCTGCGATGCCGACGGGCGCCTGATCGCGCAGGGCAACGGCATCACCCTCTTCACCGGGACTTTCTCCGAGCAGGTGCGCCATCTGATCGCCAAGCATGGCACGAGCTTCGCCCCCGGCGACGTCTACATTTCCAACCAGCCCTACGACGGCGGCACCCATGCCTGCGACGTCGCCATCATGCGTCCGATCTTCCTGCCGGATGGCAGTCTTCTGGCCTTTTCCTTGGCCGTTGCGCACTGGATCGACGTCGGTGGCGCGAAAGCCGGCAGCATCCCGCCGGACGCCACCGAGATCTATCAAGAGGGATTGCGCTTTCCCTGCCTGCGCCTGTGCCGAGACAACCAGATCGATCCCGGCCTCATGGACCTGCTGAAAGCCAATCTGCGCTTCCCCGATCTGGCCATCGGCGATCTCAATGCCGAGTTGGCGGCAACCCGGATCGCGGAGAAGCGCCTGTTGCAGGTCGCCGAACGCTATGGTGCCGCGGCCTTGCGCAGCTGTTTCGACCACATCATCGAGCGCGACTCTGCCGCCAGCCGTCGTGCGCTGGCCGCACTGCCGGATGGTTGCTATGAGGCCGAGGACTGGATCGACGGCGACGGTGTCGTGGCCGATCGCATTCCCGTCCGGGTCAAGGTCACGATCGCCGGCTCCGGCATGACCATCGATTTCACCGGCAGCGCTGAAGCCCGTCACGCGCCGATCAACTGCACCCGGGGTGCGCTGCTCTCTTCGGTGAAGACGGTCTTCAAGGCCCTGGTCGATCCGCAAGCAGCGGCCAACGACGGCTGGTTCGAGCCGCTGGAGCTAATCTGCCCGCCGGGCACGGTCTTCACCGCCGAACCGCCCTCGCCGGTGGGCTGGTACTACGAAGGCTCGGCGCAGGCCTCGGAGTTGGTCTGGAAGGCCTTGGCGCCTCTGGCGCCGGAGCGCTTCAGCGCCGGCAGTTACATGAGCCTGACGGTCGCCTACATCTGCGGCCGGGGCCTTGCCGGCAGCCGCGAGTTTGTGCATATCGAGCCGGCGCATGGCGGCTGGGGGGCCAGCCGCGACGCCGATGGGGCATCGGCGCTGATCGCGCTCACCGACGGCGATACCTATAACTATGCCTCAGAGGTGATCGAGGCGAAGTTTCCTCTGCGGCTCAGGCGCTACGCGCTGAACACGGCCGAGTGCAGCGGCGCCGGCGAGTATCGCGGCGGCTATGGCCTGGTGCGCGAGTTCGAGATCCTGGAGGAGGGCAACTTTCTGTTCTGCAGCGTCGGGCGTTCCAAGACCGCACCCTGGGGCATGGACGGCGGCGGGCCGGGCAGCTGCAACAGGATCGAGGTCGAGCGCGCAGGCGAGGTTCAGGTGCTGACCCGCAGCCCGCACCTCGACCTGGAGGTTGGCGACCGCGTGCGCATCGTCACCGGTAACGGTGGTGGCTATGGCGCTGCCGGCGCGCGTCCGGCGGCAGCGGTCGCGGCCGATGTCGCGGCCGGATACCTTTCGCCAAACCAGGCCGATGCGGCCTACGGCAGGGGGTGGCGCGCATGAGCGGCCAGCGGGTCCGCCTGGCCACCGACGTCGGCGGTACCTTCACCGATCTCGTCGCCTATGACCCGGAGAGTGGGCAACTCATCACCGCCAAGACTCTGACCACACCGCCCGACCCCAGCCAAGGTGTCTTGACAGCGATTGCCGACAGCGGTCTTGCCGCCCGCTCGGTCGCCTTCCTGATCCACGGCGGTACCACGGTCATCAATGCGCTGACCGAGCGCAAGGGGGCGCGGACCGCGCTGATCACCACACAGGGCTTCCGCGATGTTCTGGAGATCGGCCGCGGCAACCGTCCGGACCTCTACAACCTGCGCTTCCGCTCGCCGGAAGCCTTCGTGCCCCGCGCGCTGCGCTTCGAGGTGGGGGGGCGAATCGATTGGCGTGGCGATGTCCTGGAGCCGCTGGACGAGGCAGCCTTGACGCGGATTGTGGAGGCCTGTCGGGGCGCAGGTGTCGAAGCGATCGCCATCGCCTTTCTGAACAGCTACGCCAATCCGCAACACGAGGAGCGGGCCAAGGCCGTGATCGCCGCGGCTTGGCCCGAGGTCTCGGTCACCGCTTCGTCTGAGATGACGCGAGCTTGGCGCGAGTACGAGCGCAGCAACACCGCGGTGCTGAACGCCTATGTCCGGCCGGTCATGGCCCGCTATCTGCGCCGGCTGGAAGACGCGCTGAACGAGCAGGGCTTTCGGCCGCCCTATCTGGCCATGCTCTCGAACGGCGGCTCGGCCGATTTCGACTGGGCGGCCGAGCAGCCCCTGCAGATGGTGGAATCGGGCCCTGCCGGCGGCCTTAGCGGTGCTGCGGCAGTCGGGCGCGCGGCCGGTATCGCCAACATAATCTCGCTCGACATCGGCGGCACCACGGCCAAGTGCTCTCTGGTCCAGGGCGGTGAGCCCAAGGTCGGCACGACCTACAGCCTGGAGCGCAGCCGCATCAATCCCGGTTACCCCTTGCTGATGCCGGTGGTCGATATCGTGGAGATCGGCGCCGGCGGCGGCTCTATTGCCTGGGTCGACGAGGTCGGAAGCCTCAAGGTCGGTCCGCAGAGTGCCGGTGCTGCGCCCGGTCCGGCGTGCTATGCGCGCGGCGGCGACCAACCGACCGTGACCGACGCCAAGCTGCTGACCGGGGTCCTTGATCCCGAGGCCTTTGCCGGCGGGAGCATGCCGCTGGATGTTGCAGCCGCCGAGCGGGCGATGGCCGCCCTGGCCTCTGCGCTCGAGCTGAGCGTCGAGGAGGCGGCACTCGCCGTCATCCGCATTGCGGAGGCCAATATGATCAATGCGCTGCAGCTGATTTCCGTGCAGCGCGGTCACGACCCGCGCGACTTCGCGCTGCTGGTCAGCGGCGGGGGCGGGGCCATGCACGGCGCCGCGCTGGCACGAGAGTTGGGTGCTGCCGAGATCCTGGTGCCGCCGCATGCCGGCATCTTCTCCGCCTGGGGCATGCTGGCAACCGTGCCGCGCCTGGATCGGGAGCAGGCCCTGCACAGTCCCTTTTCGGAGCAAGCTTTCCAGGAGACGGCCAGCGGCTTCGCGGCGATGGAGGCGGCGGCGGTGGCGCACTTCGATCGCTTTGCAGCGGGTACGGCCATGACCCATCAAGCTGCCCTCGACCTGCGCTATCTGGGTCAGGAGCACTCCGTAAGCGTCCCCTTCGACGCCGGTGCATCCTTTTCGCAGCTGCGCCAAGATTTCGACGCAGCACACGCCAGGAGCTACACCTTCGCGCTCCCCGAGAGTGCGGTCGAACTGGTCGGGCTGCGCCTCTCCAGCCGCCTCGACTGGCCGACCCTCTCTCTGCAAGCTTTGGAGAATGCTGCGACTCCAGAGGAATTGGAGGTCATCGCGCGGCGAAACCTGCTTCTGCCGGAGGGCAGTTTCCCAGACTGCCCCGTCTATCGACGTGCAGCCCTGCCTATTGACCGAGCGGTCGTAGGACCCTGTCTTGTCGAGGAAGAAACCACGACCAGCCTGGTGCTGCCCGGGCAAGAGCTGCGCCGCGATCGCCTCGACCTGCTCCGGATCCGCGACATCGTTTGAGTGACTCCGCCTCGAGCGCAGCCTGCTTGTGGTCACGCTGGAAATTCAGCATGCTCATGCGCAGGGGAAGCAGAAGAAGGGGTATCTCATGAAACTCTTAACGACCGCCGTGCTCGCGACCGCCGTGCTCGCGCTTGCGGCCTGCCAGCCCAAGAATTCCGGGCGCGATGGATCCAGCCAGCTGACCGCAGCTACCTTGCAGGTGGACTTTACATGGGTCGGAACCGAGGCCTGCTCGTCGGATTCGCCGGCCTTTACAATTGGCGGCGTGCCGGAAGGGACGACGCGCCTGCGCTTCGCCATGAAAGACCTGGATGTGCCGACCTACAATCACGGCGGCGGGACGGTTGGTTTTAGCGGATCTCCGGACATTCCGGCCGGCGCCTTTGCCTATAAGGGCCCCTGTCCGCCCAGCGGCTCGCATCGCTACCAATGGACCGTGCAGGCCCTGGATGCCGGCGGCGAGATCATCGGGGAAGGCTACGCCACGCAAGCCTTCCCCCCGTAACCGTTAAGACACTTCTCTACGACGTAACCGTTAAGACACTTCTCTACGACAGGGGAGGGAAGCGCGAGCGCTCGGCGGCGACGGTCCAGTCCATGTGGTTGCGGACATACTCCTGCGCCGCGTCGCGCTTTGGCTGATAGTCCCAAGAGGTCAAGTTGCCGGTCTCCATGGCCGCATGCACCACGCGGCGACGGCGCTGACTGGCAACCACCTCTGCCCGGATCGCGGCGGAGTCCCAACGTTCCGCAACCTCTTTGGCGAAAGCGGCGACGGCTTCTGCATAGGCTGGGTCATCGGCCAGGTTGACCAGCTCTTCGGGGTCCTGCGAGAGATCGTAGAGCTGTGCCGGATCGCCGTCGCAGTGGATGTATTTCATCGCGCCGCGCCGGATCATAAAAAGCGGCTGGGCCGTGCATTCCGCCAGGTACTCGACGCAAGCGACGTCAGGGTCGTCTTCGCCGCCGCCGGCAGCCAGCGGCATCAGCGAGCGCCCGTCCAGGCTCTGGCCGAGGTCGGGCAGCGCTGCGCCATCGCTGGCAGCCGCCTCCATCACGCTCGGCAGCAGGTCGATCAGCGAGCAGGCGTTGGGAACGACCAGACCTTCCTTAACCCCGGGACCGGCCATGACCAGAGGCACGCGCGCGGAACGCTCGAAGAAGGTCATCTTGTACCAGAGCCCGCGCTCACCCAGCATGTCGCCGTGATCGGAGGTAAAGATGATCAAGGTGTTGTCGGCGACACCGGCCTCTTCCAGCGTCCGCATGACTTGACCCAGCTTGTCGTCGACGTAGCTGGCGTTGGCGAAGTAGCCATGGCGGGCATTGCGAACCTGCTGCTGGGTAATGTCGTCCACCTGGTCGGCCTCGACGCCACGCATGACGCGCTGGCTGTGCGGATCTTGGTCTTCCCATGCGATCGAAGTCTGCGGCAGGGGAATCTCCTCGTCCTTGTAGAGGTCCCACCACTCGGGCCGGGCGACATAGGGGTCGTGCGGATGGATGAAGCCCAGCACCATGAAGAAGGGGGCCACCTTCTCCTTGGCATAGTCGAAGAGGCGGCGGCGCGAGAAGAAGGCGACCTCGTCGTCGAACTCCAGCTGGAAGGTGGTGGCCGCCGTGCCAGCTTCGCGCACGGAATCCATGTTGTGGTACCACTTGTCGATCCGCTCGTCGGCCTTGTCCCAGTTGGGCGTCCAGGCGTGATCGGCGGGATAGACGTCTGTCGTCACGCGCTCTTCGAAACCGTGTAGCTGATCGGGGCCGACGAAGTGCATCTTGCCGGCCAGACAGGTGCGATAGCCCATCAGGCGCAGATAGTGCGCCAGAGTCGGGACGGAGGCGGGGAACTCCGAGGCATTGTCGTAGGCGCCGATGCGGCTACCCAGCTGGCCCGCCAGGAAGCTGAAGCGAGCCGGTGCGCAGAGCGGCGCATTGCAGTAGGCCGCATCGAAGCGGGCACCGCGGGCGGCCAGGCGGTCCAGATTGGGGGTCTTGACCAGGGGATGCCCGTAGGTGCCGGTGAAGTGCGGGGCCAACTGGTCGGCCATGACGATAACGATGTTGGGCGGCTTCGGCACGGTGTTGGGCACGGGGGGCGTTCCTTCCAGAATCTATGCAAGACTCCGCTTTCTACTGCCGCCCCAAAGCCGCCGCGCTCTTGATCACGCCAGACAACCGCCAAATGGCGTCACCCCCGGTTGTCACTCCTTGGCCATCATCTCTTCGGTGATCTGTGCCGGGAAGCCCTCGGCGCGCAGCTCGGTGCCGAGCGCGTCTTCCAGCAGCTTGACCACCTTGGGCGACCAGGCATCGCCGCCGTATTGCTGTTGGGCGCGGCGGAAGGTCTGCTCGACCAGGCCTGCGACCTCCAAGGGGACGCCGAAACGACGGCCCATCTCGGTGGCGAAGTGCAGATCCTTGGCGGCCAGGTCCAGGGTAAACCCGATGTCGTAGCTGCCGTTCAGGATCACCTGGCCCTCGGTCTCGTGGACGAAGGAGTTGCCGGAGCTGGCGCGGATCGCGGCGAAGGACTGGGCCAGGTCCAGCCCGCCGCGCTTGGCCAGCATCAAGGCCTCGCCGACGCTGACCAGGTGGATGAAGGCCAGCATGTTGGTGATCACCTTGATCACGGCGGCAGAGCCCAGCGGGCCCATGTGGAAGATCTCGCCGCCCATGGTCTCGAAGGCCGACTTGTGGCGGGCGAAGACGGCTTCGTCGCCGCCGATCAGAACGGTGATCAGGCCGCTGGCTGCGCGGTGCACGCCGCCGGTCACCGGCGCCTCCAGGGTGTCGATGCCCTTGGCTGCGGCAAGCTTGGCGATGCGCTGGACCTCGTCGGCATCGTTGGTGCTCATCTCGATCCAGGCACCGCCGGAAGCCAGACCCTCCAGCACGCCGTCGGGACCGGTCAGCACGGCCGTCGCCGCGGCCGGCGAGGGCAGGCAGGTGATCACCGCATCGCTGGCCTCGGCCACCGCGCGCGGGCTATCCGCCCAGGTGGCACCCTTGGCAAGCAGTGCCTCCGCCGCCTCGCGGCGAAGATCGGTGACGGTCAGTGCGAAGCCGGCCTCGAGCAGGCTCGCGGCAAGGTGCTGGCCCAGATTTCCCAAGCCAATGAAGCCATAGCGCATTGTTCTTACGATCCCTTGTTAGGTCCGAACCGGATCCTGTGTCATTTCCAAGTGCAGGGCCGTCCCCTCGTAGGGGTGGGCCAGGGCAACCTCTTCGTTCAGCTCGACCCCCAGGCCGGGGGTGCTGGGTGGGATGACATAGCCATCCTCCCAGCGGATCGGCGTCTTCAGCAGCTCTGCGTGGAAGCCGCCCCAGGTGCCGATGCTCTCGAGAATCAAGAAGTTCGGCGAGCAGGCAGCGAGCTGGATGTTGGCGGCACCGACGACAGGGCCGCAGTAAAGGTGCGGGGCCAGCTGGACGTAATGCGCCTCCGCCATGCCGGCGATCTTCTTGGCCTCCAAGAGGCCGCCGACGCGGCCCAGGTTCATCTGCAGGATGGCAGCCGCTCCGCTCTCGATCACCTTGGCAAACTCGTACTTGCTGGCCAGGCGCTCGCCGGTGGCGATGGGGATCGTGGTGGCGCGGGCGACCTTGGCCATCTCTTCGGGCAGGTCCGGCGGGGTCGGCTCCTCGAACCAGAGCGGGTCGTAGGCCTCCAGCCGGCGGGCCATACGGATGGCGCCGGCCGCGGTGAACTGGCCGTGGGTCCCGAACAGCAGATCCGCCTTGTCGCCCACGGCCTCGCGAATGGCCTTGCAGAAGGCTTCCGAGCGGCTGAGGGAGGCAAGGTCCGGCATGTGGCCGTCGTAGACGGTGTAGGGGCCGGCCGGGTCGAACTTGACGGCGGTGAAGCCAAGGGCGACTTGCGCTGCTGCCTCTTCAGCTGCCGCATGGGGGTCGTGGTAGACCGGCGCGTCCTTCTGATTGGCACTGCCGCCCGGCGGATAGAGATAGGTGTAGCTGCGCAGGCCTTCGTGCACGCGACCGCCCAAGAGCTCGTAGATAGGCTTGCCGGCCGCCTTGCCGACGATGTCCCAGCAGGCCATCTCCAGCGCGCTCAGCACGCCGATCAGCGAGATGTCGGGGCGGAGCGAATAGCCGGAGCCATAGACGCGCCGCCACATCTCTTCGATGCGGTGCGGATCGCGGCCCTCGACGTGGCGCTGAAAGACATCCTCGATCATGGAGACAACGGTCTGCGGCCCGAAGGTTGCGACATAGGCTTCGCCCAGGCCGGTGATGCCCTCGTCCGTCGTCAGCTTCAGGAAGATGAAATAGCGTCCGCCTTGATGCGGCGGCGGATTGCCGACAACGAAGGTCTTCAGATCGACGATACGCATGTACGGCACCTCTTGGGGTGGTGGGCTGAATTTCGCAGGACACTATGCGCGCCGTGGTCGGCTCAAGCGTCTTTTCTCGCCAAAATGCATTCCGCATCCGTCATGAACGGCGGAAGACGGCGACGATCTCTAGATGATGGCTCCAGGGGAACTGGTCGACCGGCAGTGCGCTTTCCAGGCGATAGCCGCCCTCGACCAGGGTCCGGGCATCGCGCGCAAAGCTCTGCGGGCTGCAGGAGACCGCGACGACCAGGGGCGGGCCAGCCTCCGCCAAGGCGGCGGAGAGTGCCGCGGCACCCGCGCGTGGCGGGTCGAACACCAGGGCGTCGAGCGCGCTCAAGGTTTCGCGTGCCAAGGGGCGGCGCTCCAGATCCCTGACCTCGCTGGTGAGCTGCGTGCCCAGGCCGCTGCTCCGCGCCGCGGTCTCCAGTGCGCCTAGGGAGGGGCGATGGCCTTCTACCGCCAGCACCCTCTGTCCGCGCGCCAGCAGGGGCAGGGCGAAGGTGCCACAGCCGGCGTAGAGGTCGGCGACCGTCTTCAGATCGCTCGGAATGGCGTCCAGGACACTGCGGACCAGAAGCGCCTCCCCCTTCTTGCTGGGCTGCAGGAAGCCATCGGGGGGAGGCGCAACGACGATGTCGCCGAAACGCAAGCTGGGTCGGCGTCGCTCGGCCAGGAGCTGCTGCTCGCCTTCGCTTGTGCCGATTGAGAGGCGGGCGAGGTTATTGCGATCCGCGAAGGCGGCCAGTTCTTCGCGTTGCGCCAAGTCCAGCTCCCGCTCAAGGCTCAGCACGAGATCAATCCCGTTGTCGCAGAGCGTCGCCCGCGCCTGTCCCTCTTGGCCTTGCACGGCCAAGTCGGCGAAGAGGGGCCGCAAGGCCTTGGCGAGGTCCCTGAGCTCGGGCAGCAGCTGCAAGCAGTCCTGCTGATCGACGATGCGGTGGCTGGCGCGCGCCCGAAACCCGAGACGCACGGCCTTGCCATCCTTCCGCAGTGCCCAAGTCGCGCGACGCCGACGCCCGGGCTCGACTGCCTGCAGCGGCTGCACCAACTCCTCGGCCTCGCCGAAGCCGCGCCGTTGCAGGGCTGCGACCAAGAGATCGCGCTTCCAGTCGCGGTAGCCAGCTTCGGCCAGGTGCTGCAGATCGCAGCCGCCGCAGTCGCCGAACTGGGGGCAGGGGGCCTCGACCCGCTCCGCCGAGGCTTCGAGCAGCGCCAGCCGTCGCGCGCGCAGGCCCTGGCCTTCCCTTGTCTCCGGTCGTAACGAAACCCGCTCGCCCGGTAAGGCGTCGAAGACATAGACCGGCTGCCCCTTGTGCCTGGCAATGCCGTCCCCGCGCGCACCCAAGCTCTCGACGGTCAGCTCAAAGGGGCTGGGGTCGAGCTGGGCCGCCTTGCGGCCGGGTTTGCCGCGACGCCTCAGCTTTCTGCCCACATACGCATGAGGTTCTCGCGCAGCTGGCTGAACTGCTGATCCAGGGGGTGCTTGGGATCGCTGCCGGTGGTGGCGTGGTGCAGTTGAGAGAGCTGCATGACGACCATGCGCTGGTCCGGACTGCGGATCAGCGACTGCACCCAGCCGATGGCGCAGACCCGCGCGCCACGGGTGATGGTCTCGACCCGGTGCGGCATGTTGGAGGGATAGCAGATCAAGGTGCCCGCCGGCTCCTTCAAGGTCATCTCGCCATAGCCTGTGCGGACGTGAAACTCGCCGCCGTCGTATTCCGAGGGATCGCTCAAGACCAGGGTGAAGGATAGGTCGGTGCGGATCGGCTGCGGCTGTCCGGGATTGCCCATCAAGGCCGCATCGCTGTGGAAATGATAATACATTCCAGGCTCATAGCGGTTGATGGTGATGGTGAAGGTGCGCGGAACGGCAAAGGCGGCGAGCTGCGGGCTCGCGGTCAGGCGCTTGTAGATCTCGTCCAGCAGCGGCCGGGCTGCCGGATTGTTGCCGGTGAGCTGCAGGTTGCGCTTGAGGTCCGGATGGCCGGTCTGATTACCGTCCTCGGGCGGGATCGCGTCGATCTTCTGGCGCAGGGCCTGCACTTCGTGCGGCTGCATGAGCTGGGGAATGCGCAAAAGCATGGCTGGATCTCTTCTCCATCAGGAAAGGCGAGCAGCTGCATAGCAAAGCCCGGCGCTAGGCGCGAGGGCGCTCGGCTGCGACCAGAAACTCCAGGTTGCCGTCGGGTCCCTTGATCGGGCTTTCGGTCACGCCGATGACCTGCCAGCCCTCCAAGGCCTCAAGGAAGGTCACGATCGTCTCGCAGACCGCCGTGTGGAGGGCAGGGTCGCGGACGATGCCGCCCTTGCCGACCTGACCTTTGCCGACCTCGAACTGTGGCTTGATCAGCGCGATCAGCCGCGCACCCGGCCCGGCCAAAGACAGCGGCGCCGGCAAGACCTTGGTCAAAGAGATGAAGCTTGCATCGCAGACCAGCAGATCGATGGTGTCGGGAATCTCTGCAGGCGTCAGATAGCGTGCATTGCAGCGCTCCATCACGATTACGCGGGGATCTTGGCGCAAGCCCCAGGCCAACTGGCCATGGCCGACGTCCACGGCATAGACCTTGGCAGCACCGCGTTGCAGCAGGACATCGGTGAAGCCGCCGGTGGAGGCGCCGACGTCGAGACAGGTCAGCCCAGCCGGATCGATGGCAAAATGCTCGAGGCCGCCGGCCAGCTTGACCCCGCCGCGGCTGACCCAGGGATGGGCCTTGCCGCGCAGGCGCAGGGAGGCATCGCCGGCCAGCAGCTGTCCAGCCTTCTCGACGGGGCGATCCTCGCACAGCAGCTGGCCGGCCATGATCAGGGCCTGTGCGCGGCTTCTGGTTTCCGCCAGCCCGCGCTCTACCATCAGCTGGTCGGCGCGCTGCTTCTTGACCTTGGTCACCTGACCGGCTCCCAGGCGTGCCACATGCGATAGAATCGCCTGGTCAGCAAGATGGCGGCCACGGTCAGGCCGGCGGCCAAGCCGATCCAGATGCCGATGCCGGCCAAGTCGGTCCCGAAGCCGAGCAGGACCGAGGTCGGGATGCCGATTGCCCAGTAGCCGAAGGCGGCGATGAACATCGGGACCTTGGTATCCTTCAGTCCGCGCAGGCAGCCCATCGCGATGACCTGGCCGCTGTCCACCAGCTGGAAGAGCGCGCCAACCGCGAGGAAACCGATCCCCAGCGCGATTACCGCCTGGGTCTGGGGATGGTCGGCGCCCAAGAACAGCTTCATGAAGGATACGGGGAAGAGCAGCAGGGCCGCCGCGGTAAGAAGGGCTGCCATCAATCCAAGAGCATAGGTAATGACGGCTGCCCGTCCGGCCGCACCCTGGTCGCCGCGGCCGACGGCAAGCCCGATCCTGACGGTGCCGGCCTGAGCGATGCCCAGCGGGATCATGAAGGCGATTGCGATCAGTTGGATTGCCGCACCGTGAGCCGCTTGGGCTTCGATTGAGAGCAGGCCCTGCAGGTAGAGCGCCGTCATGAAGAAGGTCGTCTCGAAAAACAGCGCCGTGCCGATCGGCAGCCCGACCCGCAGAATCTCAATGAAGAGCGGCCAGTCGGCACGCCAGAGCCGACCGAAGAGGCGAAAACGGCTGAGCCGACTGTCCAGCAGCACGTAGACCAGCATACCGATGAAGACCACCCAGGCCGAAAGGGCGGCTGCGATCCCGGCACCGGCAATGCCAAGCCGCGGCGCCCCAAGGTTGCCGAACACCAGGGCGTAGCCGGCGAGCGCGTTGACCACGATGCCCAAGATCATGACGTAGAGGGCTGGTCTTGGCCGGTCCATCGCGGCGGCGAAGTTCCGCAGCACGAAGTACCAGATCCAGGCCGGCAGACCGAAAGCCATGGGGCGCACGAAGGCTTCCACCGCGGTGGCGACGGCCTCCGGCTGAGCGAGCAGCAGCATCAGCGGTTTGATGTACCAAAGCATCACCATGGCGGGGACCGCCAGCAGGGTCGTCGCCCAGAGCCCCTGACGGACGGTCCGGCGGATCACGCGAAACTGCCGGCGACCGCGCGCCTGGCTGACCATCGGTGCGACCGCAATCGCCAGACCCAGCAGAAAGAGGAAGCCGGCGTGAAAGGTCTGGGCGCCCACGGTGGCGGCTGCCAGGTAAGTTGGACCCAAGCGTCCGGCATAGATGACCTCGACCGTATGGATGCCGATCTGAGCCAACTGCATCAGCACCAGCGGCCAGGCCAGCGCCAGGGTCTGGCGCAGCTCGTGGTCCCAGTCCGACGACCAGCGCATCCCCCGTCCCGCGTGCAATGCAGCCGCCGGATCCGGACGCAATCTCATGGGGTACTTCATCGGCCGTACTATGCCTGTGAGCGAACCGCCCAGACAGAGGGAGATTGGCAGGGCGGCACTGCGTCGTCCGCGCCTCTGCAAGTTTGCTAAACTGGTTCGAAACACGAGAGGGAGTAGGGCGATGGAGACTCTATTGGCAATCATCGTCGGTGTGTTGAGCGGTCTGGGGGCTGCTTACATCTCCGGCTACCTGGGCCCGAAGTGGTTGGAGGAACAGCGTGATGCGCGCCGCCGCTCGGCGATGGAACCGCGCGCCGACCTCCTGCGAAAGCTGCTTGCGGACGAGCGTTTCGAGGCACGGACATTCTCAACCCTGAGGCGGGTCTCCGGCATGGAGCCCGAGGCCTGTCGCGATCTCTTGGTCGAAATCGGCGCTCGCGGCGTGATTACGCAGAACGGACAGGAGGCCTGGGCCTTGATCGAGAGAAAGCCCTTGAAGGATGCAGCTGGTGAAACCGCCGCGGATCAAGCAATCGGTTAGGGTCTCTCAAAAAGAAAATGGGCGCCGGATGCAATCACCCGACGCCCATTTGCAAGTGGTTGGCTTTGAATGGCTGGCTAGTTGATGACCGCCTTGAACTCTTCGAAGTCGACTTGGCCGTCGCCGTTGGCGTCGGATTCGGCAAGGGCCTCGTCGACCGATTGCTCGCTCTCGTACTCGCCCATCGACTGCATGGCCGTGGTCAGCTCGCCGCGATCAATGGCGCCATCCCCATTCAAATCGAAGTGATTGAACAGGCGCCCCATCTGCTCGTCGCTCATCGACCCGTTGCTCATCAGCGCAATGGCCTCGAACTCCTGGGCGCTGACCGCGCCGTTGCCGTCGACGTCCAAGACGATGATCATCATCTGAACCGGGCCCGATTCGGCCGGCGCACCGCCCATCATCAAGCCGAGTTCGGCCGGCTCCAGTTGGCCGTTACCATTGCCGTCAAGCTGGCCGAACATCTGGTTCAATTCGGCGGCACTCTGTGCAGAGGCAGCACCAGGCAACAGGAACGCGGCAAGGGCCAAGCCGGTCAGGCTGGTGGTCAGAAACTTCATCGGGAGAGGACTCCTAGCGGCTGGCATCAGGATCGAGAGGCCAGCAGTTGTGCGGCTTCCAGGGCCGCGTAGGTGAGGACGGCATCGGCGCCGGCCCTCTTGAAACACATCAGGCTTTCCAACACGACGCGATCGTTGTCCAGCCAGCCGTTACCGGCAGCAGCTTTCAACATCGCATACTCGCCGCTAACCTGATAGGCAAATGTAGGCAATCCGAAGGCGTCTTTCACCTCTCGCACCACATCAAGGTAGGGCATGCCCGGTTTGACCATCAGCATATCCGCACCTTCGGCTACATCCAAAGCCACCTCGCGCAAGGCCTCGGCCCGGTTTGCCGGATTGAGCTGATAGGTCTTCTTATCGCCGCGCAGGAAACTGCCCGAACCGATGGCGTCTCGGAAGGGACCATAGAAGCCACTGGCAAACTTGGCGGCATAAGCGACGATCGAAACGTTCTGGTGGCCGGCTTGATCCAAGGCCTGGCGGATGGCGCGGATACGGCCGTCCATCATGTCCGAGGGACCCAAAAGGTCGGCACCGGCGTTCGACTGAATAAGCGCTTGCGTCACCAGGACCGCGACGGTCTCGTCGTTCAGAATTTCCTCGCCTCGGACCAGACCGTCATGGCCATCGGCATTGAAGGGGTCCAAGGCGACGTCGCACATGATGCCGAGCTCTGGAAAACGCTGCTTTACGTGTCTCACTGCGCGGCAGACCAGGTTCTCCGGGTTTACGGCCTCGGCGCAGTCGGAGGTCTTCAGTTCTGCCGCCACATGGGGAAAGAGCGCGATGCAGGGGATTCCGGCTGCCAAGGCCTTTTCGGCTTCGCGCAAGAGGCCGTCCAGATCATGACGTGAGACCCCTGGCATGGAGGAGATCGGGCCGACGTCGTCCTTCTCGGAGACGAACAGCGGCCAGATGAAGTCGTTGGCACTGACTGCGGATTCGGCGACCAAGCGCCTGACCCAGTCGTTTTGGCGCACACGGCGTAGGCGGGTGGTGGGGTAGCGGCCGCTAAACTCTGCTGTGCTCGACATCGTCTTTCCCGTGTTTTTCAGCGTCTTGCGGGCAAAATCTTTGCTCGAATGTCTGTTGCAGAATCTGGTCGAGATCCTCGACCGACGGCGTAACGCCCAGATCGAACAGCGATGTCACCCCCAAAGCGGAGTCGGCGATACCACAGGGAACGATGCCGGAAAAGTGCTCTAGGTTCGGGGAGAGGTTGATCGCGATCCCGTGATAGGTCACCCAGTGGCGCACGCGGACGCCGATAGCGGCGATCTTGTCCTCTCGACCGCCGCCGCGGTCCACCCAGATTCCCACCCGCCCGTCGCGCCGTTCTCCGGTGATGCCGAAATGGGCCAAGGTATCGATGGCCCAACCTTCCAGGTCGCACACGTAGGCCCTGAGGTCGGGACCGCGCTCGCGCAGGTTCACCATGACATAGGCGACCCGCTGTCCGGGGCCGTGATAGGTGAACTGACCGCCGCGGCCGCTCTGGTAGACGGGAAAGCGGTCGGGGTCGCGCAGGTCTTCTGACTTGGCCGAGGTTCCTGCTGTATAAAGCGGCGGGTGCTCCAGCAGCCAGACGGTTTCCGGCGCTTCGCCGGCACGGATCTCTGCGACCCGCTGTTCCATGAAGGCGACGGCTTGGGGATAGGGGACGGGCTGCGCGCTGCGTTTCCAGGTGACCATGACGGCAGTTGATGGAGCCTTTCGGGCTCGTTTTGCAAGACTTTCGCATGCCGCTCGCGCTTTCGCGCTTGCGCGACCGCAATGGGACACTAGGCTTTGCCGGCAAGCGAAAAACACCAAGGGAGATAAGCGGTGGACGCCAACGATGCAGAAAAGTTGAAACGAGAAGCGCTCGCCTATCACCGTGAACACCCCAAGGGTAAGCTCTCAATTGCCGCGACCAAACCCCTGGAAACACAGCATGACCTGGCCTTGGCCTACTCGCCGGGCGTGGCTGCGGCCTGCGAGGCAATCGTCGCCGATCCGGCCGAAGCCTCGGAGATGACGGCGCGAGGGAACCTGGTTGGCGTGATCTCGAATGGGACGGCGGTCCTGGGCTTAGGCGCGATCGGACCGCTGGCGTCCAAGCCGGTGATGGAAGGCAAGGCCGTCCTCTTCAAGAAGTTCGCCGGTATCGACGTTTTCGATATCGAGGTGGACGAAACCGATCCGGAGCGCTTCTGCACCATCGTGTCAGCCCTCGAGCCGACCTTCGGCGGGATCAATCTTGAAGACATCAAGGCACCCGAGTGCTTCCAGATCGAGCAGGATCTGCGCGACCGCATGGGGATTCCTGTCTTCCACGACGATCAGCATGGCACCGCGATCATCGTGGGCGCCGCCATCCTGAACGGTCTGCGGCTGGCCGGAAAGAAGCCCGAAGACGTCAAGCTGGTGACCAGCGGGGCAGGGGCGGCCGCCATCGCCTCGCTGAACATTCTCTGCGGCCTAGGCGTCAAGCGCGAGAACATCTGGGTCACCGACATCGAAGGCGTGGTCTACGAAGGGCGCGAACGCCTGATGGACCAGTGGAAAGCGCCCTACGCACAGCCGACCGACAAGCGAACCCTGGCCGAGGTGATCGAAGGAGCGGACGTCTTCCTGGGGCTATCGGCGCCCAATGTGCTGAAGGCGGAGTACCTGGCGTCGATGGCCGAGACACCCATGATCATGGCGCTGGCCAATCCCCAGCCGGAGATCAATCCGCGGGTCGCTCGCGACACCAGGCCGGATGCCATCATGGCCACGGGGCGCAGTGATTTTCCTAATCAGGTCAACAATGTACTCTGTTTTCCTTTCGTCTTCCGCGGTGCCTTGGACGTGGCTGCTACGACCATCAACGAAGAGATGAAGCTGGCCGCCGTGCGTGCGATCGCGGATCTTGCCATGGCCGAACAGTCGGACGTGGTGCAGCGCGCCTACGGCGGCCAAGCGGCCTCTTTCGGCGCCGACTACATCATCCCGCGCCCCTTCGATCCGCGTCTCATGCTGGTGATCGCACCGGCGGTAGCCCAGGCGGCCATGGACAGTGGCGTTGCCCGCAAGCCGATCGAGGACATGCAGGGCTATCGCGACCGCTTGGAGAGTTTCGTGTTCCGCACCGGCCTGGTCATGCGTCCGGTCTTCGAGCAGGCGCGCGATAGCCAGAGCCGCGTTGCCTATTCCGAGGGCGAGAACGAGCGCGTCTTGAGTGCCGTCCAAGTCGTGGTGCAGGAAGGTTTGGCCAAGCCGATTCTCATCGGCCGTCCGCAGGTTATCGAAAGCCGCGCCAAACGCCTGGGACTGCGCTTCATCGAGGGCGACGGCTACGAGATCATCAATCCCGAGAACGACCATCGCTTCCCGACCTACTGGAAACGCTATCACGACATCATGGCCAGACGCGGCGTGACGCCGGAACGGGCAAGAACCGTGGTGCGCACCAACACCACGGTCATCGGGGCGCTTGCCGTCGATCTGGGCGATGCCGATGCCGTGCTGGCCGGTCCGGAATCGGCGATCGCGACGCGTGTCGGATTTCTGCGCGACGTCATCGGCTTTGCCGAGAACTGCGACTGCTACTCGGCGATCACCCTGCTGTCCATGCCGCGCGATACGATCTTTCTGACCGACACACATCTGGCCGAGGACCCCAGTCCGGAGGAACTCGTGCGCATGACCTGCCTTGCCGCTGACGAGGTCAGGCGTTTCGGCATCACGCCTCGGGTCGCCCTCCTCTCGCACTCCAATTTCGGCAGTGCCGATACGGCATCGGCCCGGAAGATGCGCCAGGCCGTACGTCTGCTGCATGAGCGCTATCCCGACCTGGAGGTCGATGGCGAGATGCAGGCCGATCTGGCGCTGGACGCCGTCGCGCGGGAGGGCTCCTTGCCCGATTCCCGCCTGAGCGGCCGGGCCAATCTTCTGGTCATGCCTAGCCTGGATGCCGCCAACATCGCGGCCACCTTGCTGCGCACCGTAGGGCAGGGTATCGCCGTCGGCCCGATCCTCCTGGGCGCTGCGCGCTCGGCGCATGTCCTGAGCCAGGCCGTGACGTCGCGTGGCATCGTCAACATGACGGCTGTCGCCGCAGCGGACGCGGCCAACCTTGCCGAGGTGAAGCGGGCGTGAACGCAGAGACAGTCGAAGAGGAGGTCGCCAGCGACGCGGAGGAACAGGGAACCGGCGAGTTCACGCTGACCGACGCCTACATCCGCGACGTCAGCGAGGTCCTTGAGGGGGAACTCGAAGAGGCGGAGAAGCGCGAGCGCGTGCGTGCGCTCGCGGGCGATCTCTATCCGGCCGATCAGGCCGATCTTATGGAGGCACTGTCTCCCGGAGAGCGCGAGACTCTGTTGGGCGCGCTGGGCGCCGACCTGGAGCCCGAGACCCTCATCTACCTCGATCCCACGCTGCGTGAGGAGGTCATCGAGACCCTGGGGCTCGAGCGTCTTGCCTTGATCCTCTCCGAGCTGGAGTCGGACGACGCACTCGAGCTCTTCGCGGATCTGGACGAGACCGCGCAGCGCCGCCTGCTCTCCGGACTGCCTGCTGCCTACCGCCGCGTCTTGCTGGAAGGCCTCACCTTCGAGGAAGACACCGCCGGGCGCCTGATGCAGCGCGAGGTCGCTGCAGTCCCCTCGGCCTGGACCGTCGGCGAGACCATCGACTACATGCGCTCGGCCGACCATCTGCCGGACGATTTCTACGACCTCTTCATCGTCGATCCGCGCCACAAGCCGGTCGGCGTCGCGCCTCTAAGCCGCGTGCTGCGCGCCAAGCGGCCGCTTCTGATCACCGAGGTGATGAGCGAAGAGCGGATGATGCCGATCTCCGTCGATAAGGAAGAGAGCGAGGTCGCCGATATCTTTCGCCGCTATGGTCTGGTCTCGGCCCCGGTGGTCGATCAGGACGGCCGTCTGGTCGGCAGCATCACCGTCGACGACGTGGTCGACGTGATCGACGAGGAGGCGGAGGAGACCCTGCTGCGTCTGGGCGGCGTGTCGCGCCCGGACTTCTATGAAGACGTTGCCAGTACGACCAAGGCCCGGCTGCCCTGGCTCTTCCTCAACCTGCTAACCGCGGTCTTGGCTTCGGTGATGATCGGCCTGTTCGAGGATGCGCTCTCGCGGGTCGTGGCACTCGCCGTCCTGATGCCGATCGTGGCCTCGATGGGCGGCAATGCAGGTACGCAAACCCTGACGGTTGCGGTTCGCGCCTTGGCGATGAACGACCTGACCGGGGCCAACGCCGCCCGCGTCATCGGCAAAGAGCTGATCGTCGGGCTTTTGAACGGTGCCTTCTTTGCTGTGACCACCGGCATCATCGCTCTGGTCTGGTTCAATCTGCCCGAGGTCGGGCTGGTGATCGGCCTGGCCATGGTGGTCAACATGGTCTTCGCCGCCTTGACAGGTATTCTTATTCCCTTGGCTCTGGATCGCTTGAAGATCGATCCTGCAGTCGCATCTACTGTATTCCTGACAACGGTGACCGATGTCGTCGGCTTCGTCTCCTTCCTCGGATTGGCCAGTCTGGCCCTCCTTTAGGAAAGCGATGCGCGAGACAGAAAAAGCAACAAGGAGCCTGGCCGATGGCAAAGGCAGAGAAGAAGCAGGAAGTCTACACGCGCGCACGGCCAAGCAAGCGCTTTAGCGAACTGGGCAAGCTCTATGAGCAGATGCACAGCGAGGGCGAGCAGCGTATGGGCCTGACGCCCGACAAGACCTTCGCCGGTCAGAGCCTCTATCCGCACATCAACCGCATCCGCGCCGAGCTGAAGGAAACCAACTCCAAGACCCTGTTGGACTATGGCGCCGGGAAGGGGCTTGCCTATCGTCAAAAGCCCATCGTCCTGCCGACCGGCGAGTCGGCCGAGACCCTGCAGGCCTATTGGAATTTGGACAAGATCACCTGCTACGATCCTGGATATGAGCCCTTTGCGACCCTGCCCGAAGGGCGTTTCGATGCGGTCATCTGCACTGACGTCTTGGAGCATTGCCCGGAAGAGGATCTGGACTGGATTTTGACCGAGATCTTCGACTACGCGACCCGTTTTGTCTTTCTGACGGTTGCCTGCTATCCGGCCAAGAAGCATCTGCCGAACGGCGAGAACGCCCACATCACCTTGCGCAAGCCGGACTGGTGGCGGCGTAAGATCGTGGCCGCGGCAGCTGGCCGAACCAACCTGGTCTACCGCGTCATCTTCGACTCGATCCAAGAGGGACGGCGGGTCAGCCAAGAGATGCGCGAGATGGCCCTGATCGCCGGCGGATAGGTGGGGCGAACGACTTGGGCTCCGGGCCAATGGCGCCCAATCAGGTACCCGAACAGGCCGCGATCGAGGCAGGGCAAGCGGTCTATAGCGACCGCGTGCTCAAGATCTACGATCTGGTCGTCCATGGCCTATCGAACCATCTGCTCTGGCGGTGCCCGACGCGTCGCCTGACCGCGCTTTATGACCGCCATGTTTCCGACCGGCATCTCGATGTGGGCGTGGGCAGCGGCTACTTTCTGGACCGGGCGCGGTTCCCCGCTAGCGAACCGAAGATCACGCTGCTCGATCTGAACCCGTCGTGCCTGGCCTTCGCGGCCAAACGCATCCAGCGCTACCGCCCCCAAACGGTTCAGGCCGACGTCTTCCAAGCGCTGCCCGAAATCGGCCCCTTCCGTTCGATCGGCCTGACCTATCTGTTGCATTGCCTGCCGGGCAGGATCGCGGAGAAGGCAATCGTCTTCGATCACCTGGCCGCGCGGGCGGAACCGGGTGCCCGTCTCTTCGGCGCCACCCTGCTGCAGGGCGACGCGCCACGCTCTTGGGCGGCCCGGCGCTTGATGGCGACCTATAATCGCAAGGGTGTCTTCAGCAACGCAGCCGATCGATTCCAGGATCTGGAGGCGGCACTGACAGAGCGCTTCTCCGACGTGGAGACCGAACGAGTCGGTTGCGCGGCCCTGTTCTCTGCGAGAGTCTAGCTGGATTCCTCTGGTTTCTTGTTCTCGGAGACGACGTCCGGGGTCAGGACCCAAGCCCGGGCCAGGTCGTAGCCGAAGGCGAGGATGACCGGTCCGATGAAGAGGCCGATCAGGCCGTGTGCCAGGGTGCCGCCCATGACGCCCAAGAAGATCACCACCATCGGCACCGGCAAACCGCGTGACATGACGATGGGGCGCAGCACGTTGTCGACCAGGGCGGCCGGGATCATGTAGGCGGTGAAGAGAACCGCGGTCAGCGTGCTCATGTCCGCCCAGGCATAGACGATCGTGCCGATCACGATGATTCCCGGACCGATCTGGATGATCGCCAGGATCAGACAGAGCAGGGTCAGAAGACCGGCAAGCGGTATACCGGCAACGATGAAGCCGATCCCCAGCAGCAGGGTCTGCAAGGCGGAGATACCGATCACCCCGCGGGCCACGTTGCGCACCGTGTTGCGTGCCAGATCGACGAACTCGGTCCCGCGGTTGGGTGTCAGACGCTCGGCAAAGCGCGTCAGGCCATCGCCGAGCGCGCCGGCGTTCGGCATCAAGATGCCGGCGATGATGAAGGCCAGGATGAACTGCAACGCCGTCAGGCCGGCATCGGCTGCCAGCCCCAGCAGCACGGTGGCGACCGAGGTCACCTGCGGCGCGTACTTGGCCAGAACCGCTTCCAGGTTGCTGGAGGCGCTCGCCCAGGTCCCGCTGACCACGTCGCCGATGACCGGCCAGTCGGCCACGCCCGGCGGTGGAGGCGGCACCTTCACCGTCCCGGCCGAGAGGTCCGCGATAAAGCCTTGGATACTCGTGACGAAACTGGTCGCCATCACGCTGACCGGGCCGACGATGATGATAATCCCGACCAAAGTCAGCAATACGCTGGCCAGTTTGCCGCGCCCCCCGAACCAGCCCCGCAACTTCAGATAGATAGGATAGAGGGCGATGGCTAGAATGATGCCCCAGAGGATCACCGCTACAAAGGGCCGTAGCAGGACGAAGCACCAAGCGACCACCAGGCCGACCACGACCAGACGCGTTGCCAGATCGACAGCCTTGGCCGTCAGACGATCCTCTTGTGCTTGTTCTTCGCTCATTCCGATTCCCCTCCGAACTGGCCTCTCGATTGAAGAAGCGCGTTATCCGTTACCCTGTCCTTGCAGGTGTTCGCAATGCCACTGAACAAACTGTCTTCGATTGATGAGAATTACTGATCCGTAGAGTCCGGAGTGCCGCCCAGTTGTCGCCAGCCTTGATAAAGCTATAGATGTCTCAATCCGATGAAACTGCGACCGTCGCTTTCCTGACGTCGCTCACGACCACCAAGGCGGCGAGCCATCCGCCGAGGAAGAGTGCCTCCCTCAAGTTCCCTCTGACAACGCCCGACCCTCCCTCGAAAGCGCGAACGAGAGCGAGTCCATAGAGGATGGAGAGCGTCGCGCGGCGATGCCGGGCGCATCGTCAAGACGACGCCCTTTGCGTCAATCGGATGACGCTATCGTCTCGTCCCCGACCGTGGCTGTCGGTCTCTGGTTGCGTTGCTATCGGCAGATGGACAGTAAGCCCCTGGAGGTCGCATCAAGACAAGACAGGCGCCATCATGCCTCACATCATGAGGAACAACGGCAGAGGAGCGGTGGATATGGCGGACTTGGCAATCGAACCTCTCGTGGGCGCATTGGGTGCGCGGGTGCTGGGTTTGGACCTAAAGAAGGATCTGCGGGGTAGCACCCTGACGGCGGTCCGTGCGGCCTGGCTGCAGCACTTGATCCTGGTCTTTCCCGACCAGCAGCTGACGCCCGATCAGCAGGTCGAAGCGGCCTCTAAGATCGGACGGCCGTGCGTCAACCCCTTCGTCCCGGGGCTAGCGGACCATCCGGTCGTCATTCCGATCGTCAAGGAGCCGCAGGATCGCTTGAGCTTCGGGACCGGGTGGCACAGCGATCAGACCTTCGAGTCGGTCCCGCCCATGGCCTCGCTGCTCTACATGAAAGAGACGCCGCCACGCGGCGGCGATACGCTCTGGGCCAACATGTATGCGGCTTTCGAGGCGCTGTCGCCGGCGATGCAGACGATGCTGGAGGGCTTGGTCGGCGAGCACGATGCCGGGGATTCCTACGGTCCGCGCGCCGACTATGCTGTGCGCGACGGCAATCTGCACTCGATGAAGATCAAGGTGTCGGAAGCGGCCGAGGTCGCGGCGCGCCACCCGGTCGTCTGCCGCCATCCCGAAACGGATAGGCGCTTCCTCTTCGTGAATTCGGTCTTCACCAAACGTTTGGCGGGTTTCACCGAGGCGGAGAGCCAAGCCCTGCTTGGCTTTCTCTTCCGCCATCAGAAATCGCCGGAGTTCATGGTTCGCCATCGCTGGACGGTCGGCGATGTGGTGCTGTGGGACAATCGTTGCACCCAGCATTCGGCAATCAACGACTACCAGGGCTACCGCCGGGAAGCGCACCGCGTGACCATCGCCAATGAGCCGGCCGAATGGGCCAAGGTCTGGGCCGATCGAGAGATCGCCGCTTAACCGCCGAGCAGCGAGCGAAGGAGGTGGGGAAGCATCCGGTGTGACCGCTCCGCGCACAGGGCGGGCTAAATTGCCTCGATTTGGTGCGAAGCTTCCCTTTGCCAGCGTGCGCGGCTGCCTCTATATTCCCGCCAGAACCAAGGCACCTTTGTGGCAACCCCGGATCTGCCGGGCGGCGCCTTAAGGGCGCGCCGCGAGAGCGAGGTCCGGCCTATGCACGATGGAATCTTGAGCGAGTATTTCCCGATCCTGCTGTTTTTGGGGATCGCCGGTGCGCTTGCCGCCGTGATGGTCATCGCCGCTTACATCGTTGGCGATCAGCGGCCGGATTCGGAGAAGGTGTCGGCCTACGAGTGCGGATTCGAGGCCTTCGACGATGCGCGCGGGCGTTTCGATGTGCGCTTTTATCTGGTTGCCATTCTCTTCATCATATTCGATCTGGAGGTCGCCTTCCTCTTCCCCTGGGCGGTTGGCCTGGCGGATATCGGCGCCTTCGGCTTCTGGTCGATGATGATCTTTCTGGGTCTGCTGACCGTCGGTTTTGCCTATGAGTGGCGCAAGGGCGCTTTGGAGTGGGAGTAGGCGCGCCTTGAGCGGCAAGCGCTGAAAAAGGACGAGGTTTTGAGCTCATGACAGACAACTCCGCCGCACTGGCTCCCGGACCGGAGCAGCAAAGGGTGCTGGGCCGCGTCGCCGAAGAGATCCAGAACCGCGGCTTCGTTCTGGGCCAGTTGGATAAGCTGGCTGGCTGGGCGCGCACCGGATCGCTCTGGCCGATGAGCTTCGGCCTGGCCTGCTGCGCGGTCGAGATGATGCACACCGCCTGCAGCCGCTATGACCTGGACCGCTTCGGCATCGTCTTCCGGCCGAGCCCGCGCCAGTCCGACGTCATGATCGTGGCCGGCACGCTGACCAACAAAATGGCGCCGGCTCTGCGCAAGGTCTATGATCAGATGCCGGAGCCGCGCTGGGTCATCTCCATGGGTTCCTGCGCCAACGGCGGTGGTTACTATCACTACAGCTACTCGGTGGTGCGGGGCTGCGATCGCGTGGTCCCTGTCGACGTCTATGTGCCGGGTTGCCCGCCCACGGCCGAAGCGCTGCTTTATGGTATTCTGCAGCTACAAAAGAAGATCCGCCGTCAGGCTGGCATCAGCCGCTAACGTAAGGGGACCGGACACGTGGCATTGGACGACGCACTTCGCGAAGTAGCCGAGCACCTTCAAGAGGCCGCGCCGCAAGCGGTGACGGCAACCGACGAGGATCGCGGCGAACTGATTCTTCGCACCGAGGCCGCCCAGGTCTTGCGTCTCTTGACCCATCTTCGCGACGACCAGTCCTGTCAGTTCACCTGCCTGGTGGATGTGACCGCAGTCGACTGGCCGGAGGAGGAGAAGCGCTTCGAAATCGTCTATAACCTGCTGTCGGTAAAGCAGAATCTGCGTGTCCGCGTGAGCTTGCGGACGGATGAAGAGACCCCGGTTCCCTCCGCCGTCTCGGTCTTCAACTCGGCCAACTGGCTGGAGCGCGAGGTCTGGGATCTCTACGGCGTCTTCTTCGACAAGCATCCCGATCTGCGCCGCATTCTCACCGACTACGGTTTCGAGGGGCATCCGCTGCGCAAGGACTTCCCGCTGACCGGCTATGTCGAGGTCCGCTACGACGAAGAGCAGAAGCGTGTGGTCTATGAGCCGGTCTCCATGGTTCAGGAGTTCCGCAGCTTCGACTTTGAATCGCCCTGGGAGGGCATGTTGAACGCAAAAGACAACGCGCTGCTGCCGGGTGACGAAAAAGCCGGCAAGGGCGAGGCCTGAGGAGAGGCAGGATGGCTGAAGCCAAGATCAAGCCGCTGACCCTCAACTTCGGGCCACAGCATCCCGCAGCCCACGGCGTGCTGCGCCTGGTTCTGGAGATGGACGGCGAGGTGATCGAGCGGGCGGACCCCCATGTCGGCCTGCTGCACCGCGGCACCGAGAAGCTGATCGAGTACAAGACCTATCTGCAGGCCGTCCCTTACTTCGACCGCCTGGATTACGTCTCGCCGATGAACCAGGAGCATGCTTATGCCCTGGCGGTCGAGAAGCTTCTGGGCATAGAGGTGCCGCTGCGCGCGCAATACATCCGCGTTCTCTTCTCCGAGCTCACGCGGATCGCCAACCACATCTTGAACATCACGACCTTCGCGCTCGACGTCGGCGCCATGACGCCGATTCTTTGGGGCTTCGAAGAGCGTGAGAAGATCATGGAGTTCTATGAGCGGGTCTGCGGTGCGCGCCTGCATGCGGCCTATTTCCGGCCGGGCGGTGTGCACCAGGATCTGCCGGCCGGCCTGACCCACGACATCCGCGCCTTTACCGAGACCTTTCCCAAGGTCATCGACGACATGGAAGGCCTGCTGACCGAGAACCGGATTTTCCGGCAGCGCACGGTGGACATCGGCATCGTCAGTCCGGAGGACGCGCTGGACTGGGGTTTCAGCGGGCCGATGATCCGCGGCTCCGGTCTGGCCTGGGATCTGCGCCGTGCACAGCCCTACGACTGCTATGCCGATCTCAGCTTCGGGATCCCGGTCGGCAAGAACGGCGACTGCTTCGATCGCTATCTGGTGCGCATCGAAGAGATGCGGCAATCGCTGGCGATCATCGCGCAGTGCCTGGACCGTATTCCCGAGGGGCCGGTGCACACGCCCAACCACAAGGTAACACCGCCGCGCCGGGCAGAGATGAAGCAGTCGATGGAGGCACTGATCCATCACTTCAAGCTCTATACCGAGGGCTATCACGTCCCGGCGGGGGCGACCTACACCGCCGTCGAGGCGCCCAAGGGCGAATTTGCCGTCTATCTGGTCTCCGACGGCAGCAACAAGCCTTACAAGTGCCACATCCGGGCGCCGGGCTTTGCCCACATGGCGGCGATGGACTTCCTCTGTAAGGGTCATATGCTGGCCGACAGCGTCGCCATCCTGGGCTCAATGGATATCGTTTTCGGTGAGGTTGACCGATGAGCCAGACCAGTTTCCGCGAACCCGAGAGCGGCGACTTCGCCTTTGACGCCGAGAACGAGGCGCTGGCGCAGCGCATCATCGCGCGCTATCCGGAAGGGCGCCATCGCAGCGCCGTGATCCCGCTGCTGGATATCGCGCAGCGTCAGAACGGCGGCTGGCTCTCCAAAGAGGCAATCGAGTTCGTGGCCAAGCGCCTTGCGATGGCGCCGATCCGCGTGCACGAGGTTGCCAGCTTCTACACCATGTTCAACAAGAAGCCGGTGGGCAAATACCTGCTGCAGGTCTGCCGCACCACACCCTGCTGGCTGCGCGGTTCCGACTCTCTGACCGAGACGGTCAAGAAGGTCTGCGACATCGAGATCGGCGGCACGTCCGGTGACGGCCTCTTCACCTTGATGGAGGTGGAGTGCTTGGGGGCTTGTGCCAACGCGCCGATGCTGCAGATCAACGACGACTACTACGAAGATCTTGATGCGGATTCGCTTGCCAAGCTGTTGGACGACCTGAAGAACGACAGGCCGGTAAAGCAGGGATCGCAGACCGGGCGCCTGGCGTCAGCCCAGAGCGACGGGCCGCACACCTTGAACAAGCTGAACGGCGGGGCGCTGCCCAAGGGCATCCTGCGCGCCGACGCCGAAGAAG
This sequence comes from Kiloniellales bacterium, assembly GCA_040219175.1. Classification (GTDB taxonomy): domain Bacteria; phylum Pseudomonadota; class Alphaproteobacteria; order Kiloniellales; family JACOMY01; genus JACOMY01. Next base: position 62,974 of record JAVJSY010000099.1, on the reverse strand, counting down.
AGGCGGAGCCCGAGCCGGCACCCGAACCGACGCCCGAACCGACGGCGCAAGAGAAGGCCGATGCGGTCGGCAAGCGTCCTCAGGGCCTGAAAGAGGCGCGCAACGGCAAACCCGACGATCTGAAGCAGATCAAAGGAATCGGGCCGGTCGGCGAAGATACGCTGCATTCCATCGGCGTCTATCACTATGATCAGATCGCGGCTTGGAGCGAGGCCGAGGCGGCCTGGGTCGGGACCTTCATGGCCTTTCCGGGACGCATCGAGCGCGACGAGTGGATCGCCCAGGCGAAAGCCTTGGCAGAGGGGGAGGGCGGCTGAGCCATGTTGCAGGATAAGGACCGCATCTTCACCAACCTCTATGGCCAGGACGACTGGGGGCTGGAGGGTGCCAAGCGGCGCGGGGTCTGGAGCGAGATTCCGACCATCATCGACCTGGGTGTCGACAAGATCATCGAGCATCTGAAGGAATCGGATCTGCGCGGCCGCGGCGGTGCCGGCTTCCCGACCGGCATGAAGTGGAGCTTCATGTGGCCGAAGCGGGACGACAGGCCCCGCTATCTGGTCGTCAACGCCGACGAGTCCGAGCCCGGATCTTGTAAGGATCGCGAGATCTTACGTAACGATCCTCACCGTCTGCTGGAAGGTATCGTCGTGGCCTGCTTTGCCATGGGTGCCAACGCCAGCTACATCTACGTCCGCGGCGAGTACTACAGCGAAGCCTCCAATCTGCAGAAGGCCATCGATCAGGCCTATGACGCCGGCTTGCTGGGCAAGAACGCGGGCGGTTCCGGCTGGCACTGCGACATCTATCTGCATCGCGGGGCCGGGGCCTACATCTGCGGCGAAGAGACGGCCTTGCTTGAGAGCCTTGAGGGGAAGAAGGGCCAGCCGCGCCTGAAGCCGCCCTTCCCGGCGGCCTCCGGTCTCTATGGCTGTCCGACCACGATCAACAACGTCGAAACCATCGCCGTGGTGCCGGAGATCCTGCGTCGCGGGGTCAGTTGGTGGAAGCAGTTCGGGCGTCCGCGCAACCACGGCACCAAGATCTTCTCGATCTCCGGTCATGTGGAGAAGCCCTGCAACGTCGAAGAGGCGATGAGTATTCCCTTGCGGGAGCTGATCGAAAAGCATGCCGGCGGCGTGCGTGGCGGCTGGGATAATCTTCTGGCGATCATCCCGGGCGGTTCCTCCGTCCCCTGTCTACCGCAGGATGTCTGCTCCGACATTCTGATGGATTTCGACGCGCTGCGCGAAGCCCGCTCGGGCTTGGGGACGGCTGCCGTCATCGTCATGGACAAGTCGACCGACATCGTCGAGGCAATCGCGCGCCTCTCGCATTTCTACATGCACGAGAGCTGCGGCCAATGTACGCCCTGCCGCGAGGGCACGGGCTGGATGTACCGGGTGATGAACCGCATGGTGCGTGGCGAGGCCGAGAAGCGCGAGATTGACCTGCTGTTGGATGTGACGCATCAAGTCGAAGGCCATACCATCTGCGCGCTTGGCGATGCGGCGGCTTGGCCGATTCAGGGACTCATTCGCCACTTCCGCCCGGAGCTGGAGCGCCGAATCGAGGCCTATCGCGCCCGAGCGGCAGCGTAAGAGCGCGCGGGCGCGAGGTAAGAGGAAGAGGATCGAAAGGCGGTCATGCCGAAACTCACGATCGACGGACGGGAAATCGAGGTTCCGAACGGCATCACCGTGCTGCAGGCCTGTGAATTGGCCGGCGTCGAGATTCCGCGCTTCTGCTATCACGAGCGCCTCTCGGTTGCCGGCAACTGCCGCATGTGCCTGGTGGAGATGGAGCGCGCGCCCAAGCCGATCGCTTCCTGCGCCATGCCGGCGGGCGAGGGCATGGTGATCAAGACCGACACCCCTCTGGTGCAAAAGGCTCGCCAGGGCACCATGGAGTTCCTGCTGATCAACCACCCGCTGGATTGCCCGATCTGCGATCAGGGCGGCGAGTGCGATCTGCAGGATCAGGCCATGGCCTATGGCTACGACCGCAGCCGCTACAGCGAGAACAAGCGCGCGGTGGCCGAGAAGGAGATGGGTCCCATCGTCAAGACGGTGATGACCCGCTGTATCCAGTGTACGCGCTGTGTGCGCTTCGCCACCGAGATCGCCGGCGTCGAGGAGATTGGCCTGGTCAATCGTGGCGAGCATGCCGAGATCACCAGCCTGGAGAACGCGGTCAACAGCGAGCTCTCCGGAAATCTGATAGACGTCTGTCCGGTCGGCGCCCTGACGGCGCGTCCCTATGCCTTCCACGCGCGCCCCTGGGAGCTGCGCAAGACCAACACCATCGACGTGATGGACGCGCTGGGCAGCAACATCCGGGTCGATGCCCGCGGTCGCGATATCCTGCGCGTGCTGCCGCGCTTGCATGAGGGCGTGAACGAAGAGTGGCTGGCCGATAAGGCGCGCTATGCCATCGACGGCCTGAAGAAAGCACGTCTCGACCGGCCCTTTCTGCGCAACGCCGACGGCAAGCTGGCACCCTGTTCCTGGGACGAGGCCTTCGACGTTATTGCCCACAAGATGACGGCGACCTCCGGCGAGCGCGTTGCCGCCCTGGCCGGCGACCAGGCCGATGCCGAGGCCATGATGGCGCTGAAGCTCCTGATGCAGAGCTTGGGGGCGCCGAGCCTCGATTGCCGTCAGGACGGCGCCAAGATTGCCTGCGAGGCAGCCGGCGGTCCCGAGGCGGGGTATCTCTTCAACAGCGGAATTGCCGGCATCGAGGAGGCCGATGCCGTCTTGCTGATCGGCACAAATCCGCGCTGGGAAGCGCCGCTGATCAACACGCGACTGCGTAAGCGCAGCCTGAAAGGCGGCCTTGCGGTCGGTGTCATCGGCCCGACACCGGATCTGACCTACAGCTACGAACACCTCGGCGCCGGACCCGAGGTAGTGAAGGCATTGCTGGCAGGCGAGGGTGCCTTCGCCGAGGTTCTGGCCAAGGCAGAGCGGCCGCTGCTGATCCTGGGGCAGGGGGCGTTGGCTCGCAAGGACGGTGCCGCCATTCTGGCCCTGGCGCGCCAGCTGGCCGAGAAGACCGGCATGGCGGGTGAAAGCGCGCCGGAGGGGTGGAACGGCTTCAACGTTCTGCACACCGCGGCCGCTCGGGTCGCCGGCCTGCTGATGGGCTTCCTGCCGCAGGCCGACGGCAGGGATATGGAGGGGATCCTCCAGGGATGCGAAGCCGGCGAGATCGAACTGGTCTATCTGCTGGCTGCGGACGAGATCGACATGAACCGCCTGGGCAAGGCCTTCGTCGTCTATCAGGGCCACAGCGGCGATGCTGGGGCCAGACGCGCCGACGTGATCCTGCCGGGTGCGGCCTATACCGAGAAGAATGCGACCTATGCCAACACCGAGGGGCGCGTCCAGTTGGCCCGACTGGCCGTCTTCCCGCCGGGCGATGCGCGCGAGGACTGGACGATCCTGCGGGCACTGTCGAGCCGTTTGAAGCAGCCTTTGCCCTTCGACAACATCGGTGCCCTGCGCAAGCTGCTGATCGACAGCAATCCCAGATTTGGCCTGATCGACCGCCAGGTGCCGGGTGCCTGGGGTAGCTTCGGAACGGAGGGGCCCTTGGACGAGGCGCCGCTGGCGTCTCCAATCGACGACTACTATCGGACCGATCCGATCAGCCGCGCGTCGAGCGTGATGGCCGAGTGCAGTGCCACTTTCGTTACGGGCGAGAAGGACGAGGAGGCGACTGGCACCCATGGCTGAGCTCGGTTTCTGGTCCGGCTACGCCTGGCCAACCATCCTGACGGTCCTCTCGATCCTGGCGATGATCGTGCCGCTGCTGGTGGCCGTCGCCTATCTGACCCTGGCCGAGCGCCGCGTGATCGGTGCCATGCAGCTGCGCAAGGGCCCCAATGTCGTGGGTCCCTTCGGCATGCTGCAGCCCTTCGCCGACGGGCTGAAGCTGCTGTTCAAGGAGACCGTGCTGCCCGCCGGTGCAAACCGCGTGGTCTTCGTGCTGGCGCCGATGCTGACCTTCGTGCTGGCGCTGATCGCCTGGGCGGTCATTCCGGTCGCCGATGGCTGGGTCATCGCCGACATCAATGTCGGTATCCTCTACCTCTTCGCGATCTCCTCGCTTGGCGTCTACGGCGTCATCATGGCGGGCTGGGCCTCGAACTCGAAGTATCCCTTCCTGGGTGCGCTGCGCTCGGCTGCACAGATGGTCTCCTACGAAGTCTCCATGGGCTTCGTCATCGTGACCGTCATCCTCTGCGCCGGCTCGCTCAACATCACCGATATCGTGAACTCGCAAAAAGACCTCTGGTACTGCATCCCGCTCTTGCCGATGTTCGTGGTCTTTTTCATCTCGACCCTGGCTGAGACCAACCGCTCGCCCTTCGATCTGGCCGAAGGCGAGTCGGAGATCGTTGCCGGCTATATGGTCGAGTACTCCTCCATGACCTTCGCCCTCTTCTTCCTGGGCGAATATGCGAACATGATCTTGATGAGCGCGATGACCACCATCCTGTTCCTGGGTGGCTGGTTGCCGCCCTTTGGGATCGCGCCCTTCACCTGGATACCGGGTGTCTTCTGGTTCGTACTCAAGGTCTGCATGGTTCTGTTCTGCTTCCTGTGGGTCCGGGCGACCTTCCCGCGCTATCGCTACGACCAGTTGATGCGCCTGGGCTGGAAGGTCTTCCTGCCGCTGTCCCTGTTCTGGCTGGTGTTGACCGCAGGCGCGCTGATCGCCTTCGACTGGTTGCCCGCAGCAGGTGGCGGGGCATGAGTGTGTCATCGCGGCCTGGCAGCCGTCGTTTGAGAAAGGTTTGAGGCCATGTCGGCTATGTCTCATGGATTTCGCAGCCTCCTGTTGGGAGAGCTGCTATCCGGTATGAGCTTGACACTGCGCTACTTCTTCAAGCCCAAGGTGACCCTGAACTATCCCTATGAGAAGGGGCCCTTGTCGCCGCGCTTCCGGGGCGAGCATGCCTTGCGCCGCTATGCCAACGGCGAGGAGCGCTGTATTGCCTGCAAGCTTTGCGAGGCGATCTGCCCGGCCCAGGCCATCACCATCGAGTCGGAGCCGCGCGATGACGGCAGTCGCCGCACCACGCGCTATGACATCGACATGACCAAGTGCATCTACTGCGGCTTCTGCCAGGAAGCCTGTCCGGTCGATGCCATCGTCGAGGGACCGAACTTCGAATTTGCCGCGGAGACGCGCGAGGAGCTCTTCTACAATAAAGAGCGCCTGCTGGATAACGGCGATCGCTGGGAATACGAGATCGCCCTGAACTTGGAAAAGGATGCGCCTTACCGCTAGGACAGCGGGGGTAAGAGCAAGACGACAAGGGGCGCAAAGCCGATGCAAGCTATGATGACTGTTGCGGGAGGGTCCAAAGCGGACGGTCGCAACCGCGAGGGGGTTCGATGATCGTCGAAACGATAGCCTTCTATCTTTTCTCTGCCATCACCATCGCGGCTGCGGTCATGGTGGTCTCGGCGCGGAACCCTGTGCATTCCGTGCTGTTCCTGATTCTGGCTTTCTTCAATTCGGCCGCCCTCTTCGTGCTGATGGGTGCCGAGTTCCTGGCGATGATCCTGGTCGTGGTCTACGTCGGCGCGGTGGCCGTGCTGTTCCTCTTCGTCGTCATGATGCTGGACATCAACTTCGCGGAACTCCGCCAGGGCTTTTTGCAGTACCTGCCGATCGGCGGCCTGATCGGCCTCATTCTCTTCGTCGAGCTGGCCGCGGTTCTCGGTGCCTGGGTGGTGGCGCCGGAGGCCGCCCAAATGGCCCAGCGGCCGATACCCGCGTCCTCGGAGGTCAGCAACACCTTGGCCCTGGGGCGCGTCCTCTATACCGACTATGCCTTCCTCTTCCAGCTGGCCGGCCTGATCTTGCTGGTGGCGATGATCGGCGCCATCGTGCTGACCCTGCGCCAGCGCGAGGGCGTGCGCAAACAGTCGATCGCGAAACAGGTCTCGCGCAGCCGCGAGGAATCGATCGAGATCAAAGACGTGCCGACAGGAAGTGGGGCCTGACGCTATGACCGAAGCCATCGGCCTCAACCACTACCTGGTGGTCGCCGCAATCCTCTTCACCTTGGGGATTTTCGGCATCTTCCTGAACCGTAAGAACGTGATCATCATCCTGATGTCGATCGAGCTGATGCTGCTCGCCGTCAACATCAACCTGGTGGCCTTTTCCACGCATCTGGGCGATCTGGTCGGCCAGGTCTTTGCCATGTTCATCCTCACCGTGGCTGCGGCGGAGGCGGCAATCGGCCTTGCCATCCTGGTGGTCTACTTCCGAAACCGCGGCTCTATCGCGGTGGAAGACATCAATCTGATGAAGGGCTAGCCGAGATGGATGCAGCCGTCGTCTTTCTGCCCCTGATCGGGGCGATCATCGCCGGGTTCGGCCGCCACGCGCTGGGCGACCGCGGCACCCAGCTGGTGACCTGCACCTTGATGGTGCTCTCCTGCCTCTTCGCGCTGATCCTCTTTGCGCGCGTGCCGCTGGGCGGGGAGGAGGCCTGGATCACGCCGCTCTTCACCTGGTTCGAGAGTGGCACCTTCAAGCTCGCCTGGGCGATCAAGGTCGATAGCCTTGCGGTGGTGATGATGATGGTCGTGACGGTCGTCTCCACCGTCGTGCACTTCTATTCCATCGGCTACATGTCGGAAGACAAGTCGATCCCGCGCTTCATGGCCTACCTGTCGCTCTTCACCTTCTTCATGCTGATGCTGGTGACCTCCGACAACCTGGTGCAGATGTTCTTCGGTTGGGAGGGCGTGGGCCTGGCCTCCTACCTGCTGATCGGCTTCTGGTACGAGAAGCCCTCGGCCAACAACGCGGCGATGAAGGCCTTCCTGGTAAACCGCGTCGGCGACGTCGGTTTCGCACTGGGCATCGCCGGCATCTTCTTGCTGTTCGGTGCGGTCGACTTCGTCGACATCTTCCCGCATGCTGCAGCCGAGGCCCAGCGCACGCTCACCGTCTTCGGCATCACCGCGCCGGCCCTGGAAATCCTCTGCATCCTGCTGTTCATCGGCGCCATGGGTAAGTCGGCGCAGCTGGGTCTGCACACCTGGCTGCCGGACGCCATGGAGGGCCCGACCCCGGTCTCGGCCTTGATTCATGCCGCCACGATGGTGACGGCCGGCGTCTTCATGGTCTGCCGTCTCTCGCCGCTGTTCGAAGAGGCCTACGTCGCCCGCGAGGTCGTGACCTACGTCGGTGCGATTACCTGCTTCTTCGCCGCCACGATCGGCATCGCCCAGAACGACATCAAGCGGGTGATCGCCTATTCGACCTGTTCGCAGCTGGGCTACATGTTCTTCGCTGCCGGTGTTTCGGCCTATTCGGCGGCCATGTTCCACCTGACCACGCACGCCTTCTTCAAGGCGCTGTTGTTCCTGGGGGCTGGCTGCGTCATCCACTCGATGCACCACGACCAGGACATGCGCCGCATGGGCGGCTTATGGAAGAAGATCCCCTTCACCTACACCTACATGTGGATCGGCTCTCTGGCGCTCGCCGGCATCGGTCTGCCGCTTGGCATGATCGGGCTCTGGGACATCGGCTTTGCCGGCTTCTATTCCAAGGACATGGTGATCGAAGCAGCGCACGCGGCACACACCAGCCAGGGGCTCTTTGCCTATTGGATGGGCGTTGCGGCAGCGGTGCTGACCGGGCTCTATTCCGGCCGCCTGCTGTTCATGACCTTCCACGGCAAACCGGCGATTCCGGAGGCCTACGAGCAAGCACACGAATCGCCCAAGGTGATGCTGTTGCCGCTGATCGTCCTTGCCTTCGGCGCCTGCTTTGCCGGCATGATCGGCTACTATTACTTCGTCGGCGACGGTCGGGCGGACTTCTGGGGCGGCTCACTGGTCAGCAAGCACGATACGGTCGAGGCCGCCCATCACGTGGCAGCCTGGGTCAAGCTGATGCCCTTCCTGGCAGGGCCGCTGGGTTTCCTCATCGCCTATGTCTGCTACATCAGCCAGCCGGGTCTGGCAGGCCAGATCGCGACCCGCTTCCGCGGCGCCTACCTCTTCCTGCTGAACAAGTGGTACTTCGATGAGCTGTTCGACCGGATCTTCGTGCGCCCGGCCATCGTTCTGGGGCGGGGACTGTGGATCGGCGGCGATCAGAAGACGATCGACGGCCTGGGTCCGAACGGCATCGCCGCCACCACCCTGCAGGTTGCCCGGCGTGCCGTGCTGCTGCAGAGCGGCTACGTCTACCACTACGCCTTCGCCATGCTGATCGGCGTGGTGGTCTTCATCACCTGGTACGTGGCCACCTAGGCCGGCCGAGACGCGCGCAAGGGAAAAGAAGAAACCGCTATGAGCTGGCCTCTCCTATCGATCGTGACCTTCCTGCCGTTGGTGGGCGCGTTGTTTATTCTGCTGATCCGCGGCGACGAAGAGACGGTGGCGCGCAATGCTCGCTACATGGCGCTTTGGACCTCGATCATCACCTTCCTGCTGTCGCTCTTCATCTGGTTCAATTTCGAGCGTGGCTCGGCCGAGTTCCAATTCGTGGACGAGGCCGCCTGGTTGCCGCAGCTGGGTCTCGTCTACAAGGTCGGTGTCGACGGCATCTCCATGCCGCTGGTGCTGCTCTCGACCCTGCTGACGCCGATCTGCGTGCTGGCCAGCTGGGACTCGGTGAAGGTCCGGGTGAAGGAATACATGATCGCCTTCCTGGTGCTGGAAACCCTGATGGTCGGCACCTTCTCCGCGCTCGACATCATCGTCTTCTATATCTTCTTCGAAGGCGTGCTGATCCCGATGTTCCTGATCATCGGGGTCTGGGGCGGGCCGCGTCGGGTCTATTCCGCCTTCAAGTTCTTCCTCTATACGCTCGCCGGCTCGCTGCTGATGCTGATCGCGGTGCTGACCATCTTCTTCTACATGGGCACCAGCGACATCCCGACCTTGATGGAAAAGGCGGACATGCCGGGGTCGATGCAGATCTGGCTGTGGCTCGCCTTCTTCGCCTCCTTCGCCGTCAAGATGCCGATGTGCCGGTCCACACCTGGCTGCCCGACGCGCATGTCGAGGCGCCCACGGCTGGCTCCGTCATCCTGGCGGGCGTGCTCTTGAAGATGGGTGGTTACGGCTTCCTGCGCTTCTCTGTCCCGATGATGCCGCAGGGCACCGACTTCTTCATCCCGCTGGTCTTCTTCCTCTCGGTCGTGGCGGTGATCTACACATCCCTGGTGGCGCTGGCCCAGCAGGACATGAAGAAGCTGATTGCCTACTCCTCGGTGGCGCACATGGGTTTCGTAACCCTGGGCATCTTCACCTTGAATCAGCAGGGTGTCGAAGGGGCGATGTTCCAGATGCTCTCGCACGGCGTTGTCTCGGCGGCGCTCTTCCTGTGCGTCGGTGTGGTCTACGACCGCCTGCATACGCGCGAGATCGAGCGCTATGAGGGGCTGGCCAACAACATGCCGGCTTATGCTCTGGTCTTCATGGTCTTCATGCTGGCCTCGGTCGGCTTGCCGGGCACCAGCGGCTTCGTCGGCGAGTTCCTGGTGATCGTCGGTGCGTTCCAAGTCAGCAGCTGGGTGGCGCTGCTGGCGGCGACGGGCATGGTTTTGGGTGCGGCCTACATGCTGTTCCTCTATCGCCGGGTCATCTTCGGCGTCTTGACCAAGCCCGACGTCAGGAAGCTCTTGGATATGAATTGGCGCGAGCGCCTGATCTTTGCGCCGCTGATCGCCTTGGTGCTGTGGATGGGTATCTATCCGGCCAGCTTCCTGGAGATCATCGGTCCGTCGGTCGAGTTGCTCGTCGAGCGCTATCAGACAGCATTGCTGGAAGTGGAGACACCTTCCCTTCTGGCGATGTTTGGGGGTTAAGAGGCAGGCATGACGACCGAAATCGGAACCGACCTTCTCCTCGCCCTGCCAGAGATCATTCTGGCGCTCGGCGCTCTTTCGATCCTGATGATCGGGGCCTTCTTCGGCAAGGCCAAGGCCGGCGGACTGCTGTGGCTTTGCGTCGTCGCCATTGCGCTTGCAGCCCTGGACATCCTGGTCTCCTTCGGCACCCGTGAGATTGCCTTCAACGGCCTCTTCATCGTCGAGCCCTTCGGCAATTTCATGAAGCTGCTGGTGTTGCTGGGGGCGGGCGTCACCCTGATCCTCAGCCATCACTTCATGCAGCGCGAGCGCATGGAGCTGTTCGAGTTTCCGGTGTTACTGCTGTTCGCGACCCTTGGCATGATGCTGATGATCTCGGCCAACGACCTGATCAGCCTCTACATGGGTTTGGAACTGCAGAGCCTGGCGCTCTATGTCGTCGCCGCGATGAAGCGCGACTCGCTGAAGTCGTCCGAGGCCGGCCTCAAATACTTCGTACTCGGCGCGCTCTCCTCGGGGATGCTGCTCTACGGCGCCTCGATGATCTACGGCTTTTCCGGTACCACCTCTTTCGAGACCTTGGGTCATCTCTTCACGCAGATGTCGGCAGCAGGCGATGCGCCCTCTTTGGGCCTGGTCATCGGGCTGGTCTTCCTGCTGGCCGGGCTCTGCTTCAAGATCTCCGCCGTGCCCTTCCACATGTGGACGCCGGACGTCTATGAGGGTGCGCCGACCGCGGTCACCACCTTCTTTGCAGCCGCGCCGAAGGTCGCCGCCTTCGCGCTTTTGATGCGTGTCCTGCTCGATCCCTTCCTGGGTCTGGTCGATCAGTGGCAGCAGATCATCGTCGTGGTCTCCATCGCCTCCATGGTGTTGGGTGCCTTTGCCGCAATCGGTCAGACCAATATCAAGCGCCTGATGGCCTACAGCTCGATCGGCCATGTCGGCTATGCGCTGGTCGGCCTGTCTGCGGGCACCGAAGAGGCCGCGGTCGCCGTCATGGTCTACATGGCGATCTACATGGTCATGACCCTGGGCACCTTCGCCTGCATCATGACCATGCGCCGCGACGGCCGCCTGGTGGAGAACATCGACGATCTGAAGGGCCTCTTCGCCAATCAGCCGCTGCTGGCCGTCGCGCTTTCGCTGCTGATGTTCTCGCTGGCCGGCATCCCGCCCTTGGCCGGTTTCATCGGCAAGCTCTATGTCTTCGAAGCCGCCGTCGAGGCCGGGCTCTACACCCTTGCCATCATCGGCGTCCTGAGCTCTGCCGTTGCCGCCTTCTATTACCTGCGCATCGTCAAGCTGATGTGGTTCGACGAGGCCGGCGAGCCCTTCGACAAGCAGACCCCGCGCGAGGTCGGCGTGATCATCACGCTCGCCAGCCTGGCGATGGTCGTGCTGACCCTGGTGCCGGATCCCCTGACCTCCGGTGCGGCTGCCGCCGCAGCCTCGCTCTTCGGGAAATGAGCGAGGCGGGTAGGGGACTTCCACCGGGTTACCGGCTCATCCGCTTCGAAACGATCGACAGCACCATGAGCGAGGCCGAGCGCCAGGCAATTGCCGGCGCGGCCGACGGTACCTTGATCCTGGCCGACGAGCAGACCGCAGGGCGCGGACGCCGCGGACGCCAGTGGGCGACACCGCCCGGCAATCTGGCCCTTTCCCTCTTGCTGCGCCCGCAAGCGCCTCTACAGGAGGTGGCGCTGCTCAGCTTCGTGGCCGGCCTGGCCTTGCACGATAGCCTCTCGGCCGAGCCCGGACTGGCCGGTCGCCTTACCCTCAAGTGGCCGAACGATCTCTTGCTCGATGGTGCCAAGCTGTCCGGCCTGCTGCTGGAAAGCCGCAGCGATCCCGATGGATGGCCCGAGTGGCTGATCATCGGCATGGGGGTGAACCTGGCCTGGGCGCCCCAGGATACGCCCTATCCGGCGACAGCGCTTGCCGATGCACTGAGCGAATCGCCGAGCACGGAGCAGATCGTCGAGGCCTGGGCCTGGGCCTTCGATCGGCGTCGCCGCGCCTTTCAGGCGGGCGGCTTTGCCGCCTTGCGTCCGGATTGGAAGGCGGCAGCGCAAGGACTGGGCGGTCCTTTGACAGCGCGCTTGTCCGATGGGACGGTGCTGGAGGGGCGCTTCGAAGACCTGGGTGAGGACGGCAACCTGTTGTTGGCACTGCCGGGCGAAACCCGACCGCGGGCGATCTCCGCCGGCGACATCTACTTTCCGAAGGGAGCACGCCATGCTTCTTGCCATTGATTCCGGCAACACCAATGTGGTCTTCGCGCTGCTGCACGGCGAAGAGGTCGTCGGCCGCTGGCGGGCGGCGAGCGATGCGCGCCGCACCGCCGACGAGTATGCGGTCTGGCTCACCCAGCTGATGACCCTGGACGGTTTCGGCGATGTCGACATCGAGGCCGTCATGCTCTCCAACGTGGTGCCGGCCGCCGATTACAACCTGCAACGCCTCTGCGAGCGTTACATCGGCGGTCCGCCGATGACGGTGAAACGGGCGGCAGAGACCTACCCCATCAAGATTCGCCTGGATCGGCCGGACCGTATCGGCGACGACCGCATCGCCAATGCGGTCGGTGCGCATAACCGCTACAAGGGTCCGCTGATTATCGTGGACTTCGGCACGGCGACCACCTTTGACGTGGTGGCGGCCGATGGCGGCTACGAAGGCGGCTCGATCGCACCCGGCATCAATCTGTCGCTGGACGCGCTTTATCGGGGGGCGGCCCACCTGCCGCGCATCCTGATCGAGAAACCGCAGCAGGTGATCGGTCAGGATACCGTGCCGGCGATGCAGTCCGGCGTCTTCTGGGGCTATATCGGCCTCATCGAGGGCCTGGTAAAACGCATCGAGACCGAGTTCGAGGAACCCATGACGGTGGTTGCCACCGGCGGTCTGGCGCCGCTCTTCTACGGCAGCACCGACAGCATTCACCACGTCGATCACGAGCTGACCCTGCGCGGCATGCGGCTGCTCTACGAACACGCCAAGGCCAAATGATGCCCGCTTACGATCCAGCCCCCGACGCCGACTCCCTCTATTTCCTGCCCTTGGGCGGGACTGGGGAGATCGGCATGAACCTCAATCTTTACGGTCACGATGGCCAGTGGCTGATGGTGGACCTTGGCATCACCTTCCCCGAAGACGGCAGCCTGCCGGGCGTCGAGGTGCTGATGCCCGATCCCCGCTTCATCGAAGAACGCAGGGACCATCTGATCGGCCTGGTGGTCACGCATGGGCACGAGGATCACATCGGCGCCATCCCCTACCTCTGGCCGCGGCTGCGCTGCCCGGTCTATGCCACGCCCTTCACCGCAGAGCTGCTGCGCCGCAAGCTCTCGGAGGTTGGCCTCCTTGGCGAGGTAGAGTTGCACGTGATCCCGCTTTCCGGCCACTTCTCCCTTGGTTCCTTCGACATCGAGCTGATCTCGCTGACTCACTCGATCCCCGAGCCCAATGCCCTGGTGATCCGCACCAGCCTGGGCACTGTGCTGCACACCGGCGATTGGAAGATCGATCCCGATCCCCTGGTCGGCGACGACTTCGACGAGGAGGCCTTGAAGGCCTTGGCGGAGGAGGGGGTCTTGGCGCTGGTCGGCGATTCCACCAATGCCATGGTCGAGGGCAGCTCCGGCTCCGAGGCCGAGGTGCGCGAGAACCTGACCCAGTTGGTGAAAGAAGCCGAGGGGCGCGTTCTCGTCGCCTGCTTTGCCACCAATGTCGCCAGGCTGGAGAGCGCCATGGTGGCGGCCAAGCGGGCCGGGCGGCGCGTCTGCCTGGTCGGCCGCTCGATGAAGCGGATCTACGACGCGGCGAGCCTGACCGGCTATCTCGACAGCCCGGCACCCCTGATCGACGAGGAGGAGGTCGGCTACCTGCCGCGCAACGAGGTGCTGATCCTGGCGACCGGCAGCCAGGGAGAGCCACGCGCCGCCCTGCCGCGCATCGCGCGTGGCGAGCATCGCCATGTTGTCTTGGAGCCGCAGGACACGGTGATATTCTCTTCTCGCGTCATTCCCGGCAACGAGCGACCGATTCAGAGACTGCAAGAGCGATTGCGTGCGACCGGTGCGACGGTGCTGACCGACGACGAGGTCTTCATCCATGTGTCGGGCCATCCAGCCCGCGAAGAGCTGTCGCAGATGTACCACTGGGTGCGCCCGCGCGTTGCCGTCCCGGTGCACGGCGAGCCGCAACACCTGCGTGCCCATGCCGAGCTCGCCAAGGCTTGCCAGGTGCCCCAAGCCGTGGTCGGCGGAAATGGCAAGGTGATTCGCCTGGCACCCGGACCGGAGCCGGCGATCGTCGATGAAGTCGTGAGCGGCCGCCTGGCGCTCGACGGTACCAGGTTGTTGCCGGTCGATGCCGTTGCTCTGAAGGAGCGGGGGCGCCTCTCCGGCGGTGGTCTGGTGATGGCAAGCCTGGTCGTCGACAGCCGCGGCGATCTTCTGGCCGAGCCGAAGGTGAGCGAGCGTGGCGTCGGCGCCCAAGATCAAGAGCGTGACTGGCTGATCCGGACTGCCGAAGAGGCGGTGGCCAAGGCCGGCAGCGGCCTTCGCCGCGACGACGAGCGGCTGCGCGAACAGGTACGCCTGGCCTTGCGCCGCAAGGTTCAGGCTGCCATCGGCAAGAAGATCCAGATTGAGGTCCAACTCATCCGACTCTAGGAATGCTGCAGCGCCGCATTTGCGCGCAGGGACGCGCTGTGGCCTTGCCCTGGAAGGCCACAGCGCCACATCCTAACGATACGATCCAAGCGAGAGGACGAGGCCAGATGATCGGACGTTTGAACCATGTTGCGATAGCCGTGCCGGACCTTGAGAAGGCCTCGGCGATGTACCGCAACACGCTCGGGGCCAAGGTCTCCGAGCCCATTCCCGAGCCCGATCATGGCGTCACCGTCGTCTTCGTCGAGCTGCCGAACACCAAGATCGAGTTGCTGCACCCCTTGGGCGAGGGCTCGCCGATCCAGGCCTTCCTCGACAAGAACCCCTCGGGCGGCATGCACCACGTTTGCTACGAGGTGGACGACATCTTGAGCGCACGCGACCGCCTGAAGGACGAGGGCGCGCGGATCCTGGGCAACGGCGAGCCCAAGATCGGCGCGCACGGCAAGCCTGTCCTCTTCCTGCATCCCAAAGACTTCTGCGGGACCCTGGTCGAACTGGAACAGGCCTAGAAGGTCGCGCAGCCATGCCCTGGCCGACGATGATCCTGGTCTACGCCATCATCTGGTGGGTGGTGCTCTTCGCCGTACTGCCCTTCGGCGCGAAGCCGCCTGCGGAGTCCGAGATCGGCCACGTCGCCTCGGCGCCGGAGCGGCCGATGCTGTGGCGCAAGGCACTGGTGACGACCCTGATCTCCGCTGTGCTTTTCGGGATCGTCTACTGGCTGATCGTCAGCGACATGCTCTCTTTCCGTCCAGACGCAGGCTAGAGCAGATCGCGATCAGGTGGAATCACCTGCTCGCGTGAATCTGCTCTACTTTTCAAAGTTGGAGAGCATGATTCAGACGACAAATCGTTTCGATTTGACGTCATCATGCTCTAGGTCCCTCGCCTTGCTGGACAGGCGGAGGGCAAGTGGGTAACCAGGGCGCATGAGCCACTATTGCGATGCCGCCCCCGGCCACCCCTGGCACGGCCCCTATCATGACCAGGAGTACGGCTTTCCGATCGACAGCGAGGCGGGCCTCTTCCAGCGTCTGGTGCTCGAGATCAACCAGGCTGGTCTTTCCTGGCTGACGATCCTGAAGAAGCGCGAGGCCTTCGAGGCGGCTTATGCCGGTTTCGATGTCGATAGGGTCGCTGCCTTCGACGAGGCGGACCGTGCGCGCCTGCTCTCGGACGCCGGCATCATCCGCAATCGGCTGAAGGTCAATGCTGCGATCGAGAACGCCAAACGCATCCAGGCGCTACGCGAGAGCCACGGCGGGTTTCAGGCCTGGCTGGACGCCCACCACCCGCTCGACAAGGCAGACTGGGTCAAGCTCTTCAAGAAGCAGTTCCTCTTCACCGGCGGCGAGATCGTCGGCGAGTTTCTGATGTCCAGTGGCTATCTGCCGGGCGCGCATCGCGAGGACTGCCCGGTCTTCGCGCGCATCGCCAAGCTGCAGCCAGCCTGGATGAGCGGGAAGGGATGATCCTACGCTTTGCCCTCCTCATCGCTCTGGCGGTCTTGCCGGGGCGTGTTTGGGCGGAGGCCGATCAGCCGGGCCGGTTCGATTTCTACGTCCTGGCGCTCTCCTGGTCGCCCAGCTACTGCGCCTCCGTCGAGCCGGGCCGCAGTCCTTTGCAGTGTGACTCCGGACGGCCCTTCGGCTTCGTTCTCCATGGCCTCTGGCCCCAGTATGAGGAAGGCTATCCCCAGCATTGCGACAGCCCGGAGCCAGGCCCCTCTCGATACCTGATCGCCTCCCTGTTGGATATCATGCCGTCCGAGGGGCTGATCCGGCACCAGTGGCGCAAGCATGGCGAATGTTCGGGTCTTTCGGCAGAGCATTACTTTGCCTTGTCGCGGGCACTCTATGAGAGCGTCGATGTCCCCGAGGCCTATCGGGAGCCGGAAAGCCCTCTCCAAACCTCCAGCTGGGATCTTGAGGCCGCGTTCCTTTCGGCCAATCCAGATCTTAGCGCAGACATGGTCTCACTCGTCTGCTCAGGGGAGGGGTTACGTGAGGTTCGCATCTGCTTCGACAAGGACGAGACGCCGCGCGCCTGCCCGTCCCTGGAACGCCGCGACTGTCGCCGAGGTACGCTTAACGTCCTGCCAGTCGGCGAGTGATCGGTCGCGAAGGCTCGCATTCCTACTCTCGTCGCGCGCCGAAACCAGACTGCCATAAAAAGAGCCGGACCTAAGTCCGGCTCAGACGTTTGGCCTTTTCGGCCGATTTTCCTCCCCGAACTCGAGCGTTCGGCGTTTCGGTGCGTCGCGATCACGCACCGTCTTGATACACCAGTGAGGATTGCGCGTCATCAAGAATCACATCTGGGTGAAGCAGATAGGTTCCAGTTTGGCGACACGACAGCCGCAAAGCCGAGTTTTCTGTCTTAACGAACCAGCAGTTCCAGTTCGGATGCCGCGCCGCGCAGGTGGGGCAGATGCTTGACGGCGCCCTCCAGGGTCATGCGCTGGACGGGTGCGTGGAAGGAGAGGGTGGCCAGCAGGCGTTTGTGCGTATCGAGCACCGGCACGGCCAAGGCGATCATGCCCTCCATGAACTCCTCGGCATCGCGAGAGAAGTTGCGGCGCCGGGTCTCTTCCAGCTCTGCCATCAACGCCCGCTTGTCGGTCAAGGTGTGAGCGGTATGGGGCTTCAAGGGAATAGAGCCCAGGATCCGTTCCAGGTGCGTCTTGCGCAGACTGCTGAGATAGAGCTTGCCGCTGGCGGTGCAGTAGAAGGGAACCTGCGTGCCGATCGGCAGCTGGATGCGCAATGGCCACTTGGTCTCCACGCGATCCAGATAGGTCATGCCTTCGCGGTCGGGGATGGCAAGATTGCAGGTCTCGCCGACCTCCTCGGCCAAGGCACGCATCACCGATAGTCTGGCACTGCGCACCCTGATCGAAGACAGCACGCCGGTCGAAAGCTGGCGCAGGCGACGCCCCGGCGTGTAGGAGCGCCCATCGATCTCGCGTTGCAGGAAACCCTCTGCCTCCAAGGTCGCAAAGAGGCGATGGATCGTTGGCTTCGGCAGACCGATCTTCTGGTTGAGGTCGGTCGGCGTTACCGGCTCCCCCCAGGCCGCGATCTCCTCCAAGACCAGGAGGAGCCGCAGGTTGGTGGGGATGGTCTCGCCGCGTTCTTCTATGCCCGCTTCGCTCACAGCTGAAACTCCCGCTTAGATTAGCCCCCTCTGTTCGGGAGGAGGAGACTCGACAGATCCGGAACCAGGGCGACGACGATCCAGACCGTGATCAGGGCCACCAGGTAGGGCACTGCATAGCGTAGCAGTCGGAAGTAGGGAACACCGGTAACGCCGCTGGCCACATAGAGGTTCAGACCATAGGGCGGGGTGATGAAGCCGATTGAGGCGCCGACCAGGAAGATGACCGAGAAGTGGATCGGATCGACCCCGACCGAGGCTGCGACCGGCGCCAGGATGGGCGCCAGAATGATGGTGACCGGCAGGCTCTCGAGGATCATGCCGAAGACGAAGACGATGGCCATGGCGGTGAAGAGCACGGCGTAGTAGCCACCCATGCTGGTCACGAAATCGCCGATGATCTGTTGGGCACCCAGCAGCGAGAGGATCTGCTGCATCACCACGGAGACGGCGATCAGCGGCGCCAGAATGCCGGTGATCTGGGCCGAGCGCATGGTGATCGCCGGGATCTCGGTCACCTTGAAGCCCTCGACGACCAGCATCTCGCGGGTCTTCTTCTCGACCGGCGAACGATTCGGGTCCAGGGAACCCATCATGCGGAACAGCGGCAGAGAGACCACGCCGACGATGATGCAAAAGCCGACGGTCACGCCGGCTGCCTCGGTCGGGGAGAACTTGCCGGTGTAGATGCCCCAGAGCACCAGGGCGATGGCGAAGAAGCCAAGCCAGGCACCGAGCGCGGTCTTCAGCACACGGACCAGGTCCAGCGCGATGAGGTGACCCCAGCCGTTCAACTGGCAGATGATCCAGCAGGCGAACATCATCCCCAGGACCATCAGGGCGCCGGGAACGATGCCGGCCATGAAGAGATCCGAAATCGGCAGGTTCATCAAGAAGCCGTAGACGATGAAGATGATCGACGGCGGGATAATGATACCGACCGTGCCGCCGGCTGCTGCCGTGGCGGCGGAGAAGCGCTCGTCATAGCCGCCCTTGACCATCTCGGGATGCAGCATCGAGCCGATCGTGGCCGTGGTTGCCGAGTTGGAGCCGGAGATGGCGGCGAAGAGGCCGCAGGCACCCAGGCTGGCCATGGCTAGGCCGCCGCGAATCCATCCCAGGCAGGAGTAGGCGAAGTCCGATAGTCGTCGTGCGATGCCGGAGCGATTGATCAGATCGCCGGTCAGGATGAAGAGCGGCATGGCCAGAAGCGCGAAGCCATCGGTGAAGACGTCGGCCAGTGCGGCGCCGATGTTATCCAGGGTCATGCCCAGCACGAAGCTGCAGCCGATGACCCAATAGCCGATCACGAGAAAGACCGGGACGCCGAACATGAAGAGGAGGGTGACACCGATCGAGATCAGGGTGATCCAAGTTCCGTCTGCCATCTCTCTAGCCCTCAATCTGCGCCGATGACGGCTTGGTTGATCAGCGGTTCGCCGCTGCGATAGTTCTTGAGATCCTCCAAGAGGTTCTCAAGAACGCGGGCCGCCATCATAGTGAAGGCAAGCGGCACAGAGATCAGAAACCACCACTGCAGGGTATGGTCGGTGCCCAGCAGGATCTGGAAGTTCGAGGCCGAGTTTGCCGTCACCTTGGCGGAGGTCACGACGACGATCCAGCAGAAGACGAGCCAGAGGGCTGCATCCATGCACAAGCAGAACAGTTGACCGGTGCGCGGCAGCTTGGTGCGGAACTCGGCGAAGGAGAGGTGCGTGCGCAGCCGAACGTTATAGGCGCAGCCGAACCAGGTCATGATCAGGAAGAGGAAGGGGGGAAGTGTGGTCGACCAGGGCGCCTGCTGGCTCAAGACGAAACGTCTAAAGACCTCGACGAAGATGATCCCGGCGATGATCAGATAGGTCCAGACCATGACCGTGCGCTCTAAGTGCCGATCGATGAAGGGCACCAGACGATAGAGGAGCAGGAAGAGCGCCCCACCGCCTAGGGTGATGATCAGACCGAAGACCCAGGCACCGGTTCCGGTGAGGGCCTGGCTGATCTCCCAGGCATCATTGGTGGCAAAGGCAGCAAACACCGCGCCGATCTCGGCGAAAACGCTCATCATTCCCCTCCCTCTGCGCCGACTTGTGTCGGCGTCTCTTTTCGTTAGAGGGGCGGCTTGAACGCTCTGTCCAAGCCGCCCTGTCTTTCCTCGATGCCTTAGGCTGAGCGCCACCAGCGTCGCGGTTCGACGTTTTCGGCCTTGGTATCGGCCGGGATCTGACGAGCCACATTGTAGAGGTCGGTGTAGGTGTCGATGCCACCGGCCCACTTGTTCAAACGCTCGCGCCAGCCTTCCCAAGGCTCGGGAACATACTCCGGCGAGCACATCTCTTCGGCCATCTTGATCTGGTCGTCCGCCAGGAAGGCCGGACGCACGTTGTTCTCGACGAAGATCGTGCCCGGCAGCTGCGGCTCTGAGAAGCCGACGGTGTTGACCAGAGCTGCCTCGTTGGCCGACTGAACATGGACCTGTGCCAGGTAGGCCGACTCCATCACGGCATCCTGCAGATGCGCATCAAGGCTGTCGAAGACCTTGGCGCTCATCGAGGTGTGCTCGGTGCCGCAGAAGAACTTCAGGTTCACCGACTGCGAGACCACCGGGGCCATGTTGGCGTAGGCCACGGCCGAGGCCCAGGTCTCTGCGCCGTCGATCAGGCCTTGCTTCAGACCGTCCAGGGTCTCTTCCCAGGCGATCGGGACGGGGTTCAGATTCAAGAGCTGCATGGCGATGCGGCCCAGCTGCGTGCCCGTGACCCGGTTCTTGGTGCCGAACAGCTCTTCCAGCTTGGTGACGGTCGGCTTCTTCTCCCACGCCAGGCCCATCTGCAGGCCGCGAAGCTCGCAGTGGCTGAAGAGGAACTTCAGACCATGGCGCTTCTCCAAGGGCTCGCGCAGGATCTTGTTACTCTCTGGGCTGTAGAGGAAATAGTACTGCGAGGCGCGGGAGGGGAAGACGTAGGCATAGTCCAAGACGTTCAGGAAGGGCGCGCCACCGGCCGAGTTCTGGGTCGAGGCCGCATACATGTCGACGATGCCCAGCTGGGTCTTTTCAACGCAGTTCAACTGCCCGCAGATCTGATTGTCGCCGATGAACTCGACCCGAATCTCGCCTTCGGTACGCTCTTCCAGATCGCGCGCAAACTCCAACACGCCGGCACGCTCGATCAGCAGGTTGCGGGCGTTGAAACCGGCCGCACCGAACTTGAGATTGATCTTGGCCTCTTTCTTGAAGCGCTTGTCGTAGGTCGACTCGGCTGCTTTGGCCAGCTCCGACAGGGTCATGACCCCGCCAAAACTGCCTGCTGCCAGAAGGGTCGAGGTCAGTCCGAACTGACCGCCCAGGCGGAAGATATCGCGACGGGATATTCCCCGCAGTTTGTCCGAGATAAGCATGTGGTTCTCCCTGTATGATATGCCTCATATTGAGACTTGCAGTCTCATTAAGACATAGTATGATAAGGATGACAAGGACAAAAGGGCTGGCACCAAGGCCCGGAAAGGATAACAAGGATGGAAAGCCTGGAAGCGGACTATGTTGTCATTGGGGCTGGCTCTGCCGGCTGCGTGCTGGCCAACCGCTTGAGCGCCGATCCGAATAATCGTGTCGTGCTTTTGGAAGCGGGCGGAAAGGATTGGAATCCTTGGATTCATATCCCCGTCGGCTACTTCAAGACGATGCACAATCCTTCCGTCGACTGGTGCTATCGGACCGAGCCCGATCCGGGTTTGAACGGCCGGCAGCTGGACTGGCCGCGCGGCAAGGTGCTGGGTGGATCCAGCTCGCTCAACGGCCTCCTTTACGTGCGCGGTCAGGCCGAGGACTACGATCGCTGGCGCCAGATGGGGAACGAGGGTTGGGGCTGGGACGAGATCCTGCCGCTCTTCAAGGCCGCCGAGGATCAAGAGCGCGGAGAGGATGAGTATCACGGTGTCGGCGGACCGCTTTCGGTCTCCAACATGCGCTTGCGGCGGCCGATTTGCGATGCCTGGCTCGCCGCCGCCCAGAGGGCTGGCTATCCCTTCAACACCGACTACAACGGGGCCAAGCAAGAGGGGGTGAGCTATTTTCAGCTGACCTCGCGCAACGGCCGGCGTTGCTCGGCTGCGGTCGCCTACCTCAAGCCGGCCAAACAGCGCCAGAACCTGCAGATCGTCACCCGGGCGCACACCACTGCTGTCGTCTTCGATGGCGATCGGGCGGTTGCCGTGGCCTACCGCGACGGCAGTGGCCGCGAACAGCAGGTGCGGGCGCGGCGCGAGATCGTGCTCTCGGCCGGCGCCATCGCCTCGCCGCAAATTCTGATGCTCTCGGGCATCGGCGATCCGGAACAGCTGAAGACGCACGGCATCGAGGTTCGGCGCGCGGCAGCGGCCGTAGGCAAAGGCCTACAGGATCACCTGCAGGCACGCCTGATCTTCAAGTGCAACGAGCCGACCTTGAACGACGAGGTGCGCAGCATGATGAACAAGATGCGCATCGGACTGAAGTACATGCTTTTCCGAGCAGGCCCCATGACCATGGCGGCCAGCCTGGCGACCGGCTTCATGAAGGCGCGTCCGGGGGTGGAGACGCCGGACATTCAGTTCCACATCCAACCCTGGTCTGCCGACAGCCCCGGCGAGGGTGTGCATCCCTTCTCTGCCTTCACCGCCTCGGTCTGCCAGTTGCGGCCGGAGAGCCGCGGCGAGATCCGCCTGAAGAGCGCCGATCCCAAGGACTACCCGACCATCCACCCGAACTACCTTGCGACCGAAACCGACTGCGCAACAATCGTGGAGGGCATCAAGATCGCTCGGAACATCGCCGCCTTGCCGCCCTTGGCCAGCAAGATCTCGGAGGAGTTTCGACCCGGCCCTGACGTGGAAGGCGACGACGCGCTCTTGCAGTGGGCGCGGGATTCGGCGACCACGATCTACCATCCGACCGGCACCTGCCGGATGGGCGTCGACGAGGGCGCCGTGGTCGACCCTCGACTGCGGGTGAGGGGCGTCAAGGGCCTGCGCATTGCCGACTGCTCGATCATGCCAGAGATCGTCTCGGGCAACACCAACGCACCGGCGATCATGATCGGCGAGAAGTGCGCGCGGATGGTTTTGGAGGACGCTGCTGCATAAGTTTGGGCGTCGGCACCAAATAGTAGCATCTGCTGGTGGGCTCCCGTACAATACGGTTGGATATGGGAGGTCTAAGTGACACTAGAGCAGGTACTTCGGTTTCTTATTGAGAAGGGCCCGGGCCGTACAGAGGCCGAGCTCGCGCAAGCCATTTTTGGCGCAAGGGGTTATCAGCAACGCGTTAATCAGGACTGCGCCCGATTGGCGAACTCTGGTGTTGTAGAGCGCCGCGGGCATGGCGGACAGGCGGATCCGTTTCGCTACTACGCGAGTGAGTAGGCTGGACGCGGCGAAGAGAAGGGTCGAGCTTCTGATCTAAGTGGCATGTTCAACCTGCACTCGCCATCAATGGACAAGCGAGCGCCGGTTACCTATTCTCCCGCCTCCTGAAGGCGGGTGCCGCCTTCGCCACTTTGCTGTCGAGGTAACCCATGCGCCGTTCCCGCTACTTTCTGCCGACCATTAAGGAGACGCCGGCAGAAGCGGAGATTCTCTCGCATCGCTACATGCTGCGCGCCGGCATGGTCCGTCAGGCGTCCGCCGGGATCTATTCCTGGCTGCCGCTGGGCTTTCGCGTGCTGAAAAAGATCGAGCAGATCGTTCGCGAGGAGCAGGATCGCAGCGGCGCGTTGGAGGTCTTGATGCCGACCATCCAGTCGGCCGATCTCTGGCGCAAGTCGGGTCGTTACGATGACTACGGCAAGGAGATGCTGCGCATTCGCGATCGCCACGAGCGCGACATGCTCTTTGGGCCGACGAACGAAGAGTTGATCACCGATATCTTCGCCAGCGCGGTCAAGACCTATCGCGACCTGCCGCGCAACCTCTATCACATCCAGTGGAAGTTTCGCGACGAGGTGCGCCCGCGCTTCGGCGTGATGCGCGGGCGCGAGTTCCTGATGAAAGATGCCTACTCTTTCGATCTGGATTACGAAGGTGCGCGCGTTGCTTACGAGAAGATGTTCATTGCCTATCTTAGGACCTACGCGCGCATGGGCCTGAAGGTCATCCCGATGGAAGCCGATACCGGACCCATCGGCGGCAACCTTTCGCACGAGTTCATCGTTCTGGCCGACACCGGCGAGAGCGAGGTCTTCTGCGACCGCGAGCTGCTGTCCTATGACGTCTTGAACGAGGACATCGACAACGAGGATTCGGCTGCGGTGCGTGCGATCGTCGAACGCCACACCGGCGCCTACGCGCGCACCGATGAGAAGCACGAGCAGGCGCTCTTCGAGCAGCAGGTTCCGGCCGAGCGGCGCTATCAGGGCCGCGGCATCGAGGTCGGGCATATCTTCTACTTCGGCACCAAGTATTCCGAACCCTTGGGCGCCGTGGTCGCGACCCCCGACGGCGAGACCGTGCCCGTCCACATGGGCTCCTACGGAATCGGCGTGTCGCGCCTGGTCGGCGGTATCATCGAGGCCAGCCATGACGAGCAGGGGATTATCTGGCCCGACTCGGTGGCACCCTTCGCGGTCGGTCTGATCAATATCCGGACCAGCGACGCCGCTTCCACGGCGCTCTGCGAGGATCTCTACGCCAAGCTGCAGGCCGCCGGGGTCGAGGTGCTCTATGACGATCGCGACGAGAGCCCCGGTGCCAAGTTCGCCGATATGGACCTGATCGGCTTGCCCTGGCAACTGGTCGTCGGTCCGCGTGGGGTGAAGGCCGGTACGGTCGAGCTGAAGCGTCGGGCCGAGGGAAGCCGCGAAGAGATCTCGCCCGAGGCGGCTTTGGCCCGCCTGACGGCCTAAGGAGTTTTTGCCTCGTGATCTTCGGATCCTTCGAGCGGCTCTTGGCCCTACGCTACCTGCGTGCGCGTCGGCAGGAAGGCTTCGTCTCCGTCGTCGCGATTTTCTCGCTGGTCGGCATCTTCTTGGGCGTGGGCACCTTGATCGTCGTCATGTCGGTCATGAGCGGCTTTCGGCACGAATTGCTGGGCCAGATCATGGGGGTGAACGGGCATCTCTCGGTGCTTGGCATCCAGCAGCCGATCAAAGACTACGAAGCCGTGACCAAGCGCGTCGACGCGGTGGCCGGCGTGATCTCCGCCAATCCCATCATCGAGGGACAGGTCATGGCGACCGATCAGGGCCGGGCGACCGGCGCCCTGGTGCGCGGGATGCGGCCGGAGGACCTGAAGGCCCGCGAGCAGGTGGCGAACGCCATCGTGGCCGGCAGCCTGGATGATTTCGCCGGCGAGGATGTGGTGGCCATCGGCTCCCGCCTGGCGCAGCGTTTTGGCATCACGGTCGGCGATCCCATCACCCTGATCGCGCCGGAATTCACCGTCACAACCATCGGCTCGGTCCCCAGGATCAAGACTTACCGCGTGGTCGCGCTCTTCGAAGTGGGCATGTACGAGTACGATTCCAGCTATGTCTACATGCCGCTGGAGGCAGCCCAGCTGTTCTTTCGTCTGAAGGATCAGGCCAACGCCATCGAGGTCTTCGTCGACAATCCGACCGAGGTTAGGCGCCTGCGGGTGCCGATCCGCCGTGCTGCCGGCATCGAGTACCGCACACTGGATTGGCAGGACGCAAACTCCAGCTTCTTCAATGCGCTGCAGACCGAAAAGACGGTCATGTTCCTGATCCTCTCGTTGATCATCATCGTGGCGGCCTTCAACATCACCTCCGGCCAGTACATGCTGGTGAAGGGGAAAAGCCGGGACATCGCCATCCTCAGGACCATGGGGGCGACCAGCGGCATGGTGCTGAGAGTCTTCTTCCTCTCGGGCGCAATGATCGGGATCTTGGGAACGGTTATCGGCGTGGCCGGCGGCGTCGCCTTCACCCTCAACATCCAGACCATTCAAGGCTGGGTCGAGGCCTTGGCCGGTACCACGGTCTTCGATCCCACCGTCTACTTTCTGACCAAGCTACCGGCACGGCTGAACTGGGAGGAGGTCGGCCAGGTGGTGGTCATGGCGCTGGGCATCTCCTTCGTGGCGCCCTTGCTGCCGGCTTGGCTGGCGGCACGCCTGGATCCGGTCGTGGCACTGCGCAATGAGTAGGGCGGCCAGCCTGAAGCTGACGGATGTCGCCAAGGCCTTCCGCCAGGGCACCGGCAAGCTGACCATCCTGCAGTCCGCAAATCTGGAGGTGCAGCCTGGCGAGATGGTGGCCCTGGTTGGCCCTTCGGGGGCGGGCAAGTCGACCCTGCTGCAGATTGCCGGCCTGCTGGAGAAGCCGGACAGCGGCGAGGTGGTGATCGGCGGCACCGCAACGGCCAAGCTGCGCGACCGCAAGCGCACCGCTCTCAGGCTCTCCACAATCGGTTTCGTCTATCAGTATCATCACCTGCTGCCCGAGTTCACCGCGCTTGAAAATGTCGTCATCCCGCAAATGATTGCCGGGCAGAGCCGCAAGCTCGCGCGCGAGCGGGCGCGGGATCTCCTGACCAAGGTGCGTCTGGGAGAACGTCTGGACCATCGCCCGGCCAAGCTGTCCGGCGGCGAACAGCAGCGCGTTGCGATCGCCCGCGCTCTG
Organism: Kiloniellales bacterium; assembly: GCA_040219175.1. Lineage (GTDB taxonomy): Bacteria > Pseudomonadota > Alphaproteobacteria > Kiloniellales > JACOMY01 > JACOMY01. The sequence continues at coordinate 36,656 of JAVJSY010000099.1, read as the reverse complement.
GCCAATCGACCCAAGGTGCTGCTTGCCGACGAGCCGACCGGCAACCTGGATCCCAACACGGCAGGCGAGGTCTTTGCGCTGCTGAGAACCATCGTCAAGGACGAGGGCGTGGCGGCGCTGATTGCCACTCACAACTATGATCTGGCCGAGCGTATGGACCGCTCGCTCCGCCTGGAGGGGGGCAAGGTCGTCGACGTACAGACCGGCCCCATCGACATTGCCGAAGCGCTGAACAAGCTGCATGAGGAGGTCGATCCAGAGGAGAAACCGGCAGCGACGCCCGCCCCCGCGCCAAGCGACGAGTCCAGCAAACTGGTGAACAAGCTGACCGCAGCCTCCCTCCGGGAAACGCCCGCACGCAAAGTCCAGGAGAGCCTTGCGAGCAAAGCAAAAGGTGGCGACAAGGCCTGACTAGGCCTAAAGCACCTGCAACCCTGTCGTAGGGAAGGTGTTTAGGGCGATGGCACGCAGGTACTACAATCTTCCGCCCTTGACGGCGCTCGCCGCCTTCGAGGTTGCAGCCAGGCACGGTAGTTTCAAGGGCGCTGCTGCAGAACTGAATGTTACGCCGGGGGCGGTCAGCCACCAGATCAAGGCGCTTGAGCAAGAGCTGGGCTGTGCGCTCTTCGAGCGGACGGCGAAGGGAACCCTGCTGACCTTGGAGGGTCACCAGCTGGAACAGGTGTTGGCGCGCAGCTTCCGCCAGACCGCCGCCGTGGTGGAGCGCTTGCGGGTGAAGGATCGGCCGAAGAGCGTCACGATCGGTGCCACGACGGCCGTGGCCGCGCTTTGGCTGATGCCGCGAATTACCCGCTTCTGGCGCAGCTATCCCGACCTCCGGGTTGACCAGCATGCCTCCGATCTGGAGCAGGGGGCAGTGCAACCGCACCTCGACCTGCGTATACGCTATGGCGCGGGTGCCTGGCCGGAAGAAGAGGCCACACTGCTGTTCGATGACGAGATCATGCCGCTCTGCAGCCCGCGCTTTGCCGAAGCCTGCCAGGCCGCCGGCCTAGAGGATCTGGCTGCCCTGCCTCTCATCCACCTCCACAGCGACGTTGTCGACTGGACGACCTGGTCGACCTGGTTCCAGGCCTTGGGCTACGAGGGAGCGATCGAGCGTGGGTTGGTCGTGAACAACTACATGATCGCGTTGCAGGTCGCAGAGGAGGGCAACGGTGTCTGCTTGGGCTGGGACAAGCTCACCCGTCCGCACCGCGAGGCCGGTCGTCTGGTTTCCCTCTCCGCCTTTCGCCTGGAAGCGCCCGGCAGCTTTTATCTGACTTGGTCGCGTGACGTCGAGATCAGCCCGGAAGCCAAGACGCTGAGAGATTGGCTGGTAGCAGAAAGCCAAGTCCTCACTGCTTGAGTTCAATTAACGTGAGCGTGAGATTTTATCCTCTTGTCGACACCCGCGTCAGCTGATCAGCTAGAGCCGTCACAAAAGCCAAAAGGGGAGGATCATGTCGATCATCGACACGCAGGCCTTGGCAGGGGTCAAGACGGCTATCGAAGAGGCCAAGGGGCTGCCCAACGCGCACTACATCGACCCCGATGTCTTCGCCGTCGAGCGCGATCGGCTCTTCTTCAGCACCTGGTCTGCCATTGGTTTCGGCAAAGACGTGCCCGAGGCGGGCGATGCCGTGCCCATCACCTTCCTGGGTATGCCGCTGTTGATCGTGCGCGACCGCGCAGGCGTCCTGCGGGTCTTCCAGAACACCTGCCGCCACCGCGGTATGATCCTGGTCGAGGAGCCGACGCGGATCCGCGGCGCGATCCGCTGTCCCTATCACTCCTGGGCCTACGGGCACGACGGCGCGCTGCTCAGCACGCCGCATGTCGGCGGCTCGGGCGAAAACAAGCATCCGGCCATCAAGCGCGAAGATCTGGGACTATTCGAAGTGCGCTCGCACATCTGGAACGACATCATCTTCGTCAATGTCGACGGCAAAGCGGCCCCTTTCGAGGTCTATGCCGGCGACCTGATCGCGCGCTGGTCGGAGTTCGCGCAGCCGATCCATCACAGCGGCTCAGACAGCTCCTTCACCCTCGAGGTCAACTGCAACTGGAAGCTTGCGGTAGAGAACTACTGTGAGAGCTATCATCTGCCCTGGGTGCATCCGGGTCTGAACAGCTACTCCAAGCTTGAAGACCACTACCACATCGAGGAACCGGGCCGCTTTTCGGGCCAAGGGACCAGGGTCTACCGCCCGATGATCGACGAGAGCGGCAATCGCTTTTCGCGCTTCGCGGGCCTATCCCAGAAGTGGGATGTTGCCGGCGAGTACATCGCGCTTTACCCCAATGTCCTGTTGGGCGTGCACAGCGATCATGTCTTCTCGATCCTGCTGGAGCCGATAGCCGAGAACAAGACGATTGAGCATGTCGAGATCTACTACGCCAGCGACGCCATGCGGAACAGCGACTGGGCCGGCATGCGGGCTGCCAACACGCGGCTCTGGCGCGGTGTCTTCGAAGAGGACGTCTTCGTCGTCGAAGGCATGCAGCGCGGACGACACGGCATCATGTTCGACGGCGGCAAGTTCTCGCCGGTGATGGATGGCCCCACCCACTGCTTTCACCGTTGGGTCGCCGATCGGGTTTCGGCCTAGTCAGGACAGTGACGACGCCGGCTTGACGGCTGGCGTCGCGGACTCGCGGGAACCACGAGGCAGGTGTCGATAGCCTAACCGACGAAAGCCTTCTCGATCACGTACTCGGCCGGTTTGGCGTTGGATCCCTCGGTCAGGCCGGCTTTCTCGGCCAAGGCCTTGGTGTCCTGCAGCATCGCCATGGAGCCGCAAATCATGATGCGATCCTTGGCCGGGTCGAAGGGCGGCAGGCCCAGATCTTCGAACATCTGGCCGCTCTCGATCAGATTGGTGATGCGTCCCTGGCGGTGATAGGGCTCTTGCGTGATGCTGGGATAGTGCAGCAGTTTCTCCGCGGCGAACTCGCCGACCAGGGGATCTTCCTTGGCGTTGGCCACCAGGTGCTCGCCGTAGGCCAGTTCCGACACCTGGCGGCAGGTGTGCGTCAGGATCACCTTCTCGAACTTCTCATAGGTCTCGCGGTCGCGCACGAGGCTGGCAAAGGGGGCGATACCGGTGCCGGTCGAGAACATGTAGAGGCGCGAGCCGGGCACCAGCGCATCCAGCACCAGGGTACCGGTCGGCTTGCGGCCCAGCACGATCTCGTCGCCGGGCTGGATCAGCTGCAGCTTGGAGGTAAGCGGGCCGTCGGGCACCTTGATCGAGAAGAACTCCAGCTCCTCGTCCCAGGCGGGATTGGCCAGCGAGTAGGCGCGCAGCAGGGGCTTGCCGGGTTTCAGCTCCAGCCCGATCATCACGAACTCGCCGGAGCGAAAACGGAAGTCGGCCGGGCGCGTGATGCGGAAATGAAACAGCCGGTCGGTCCAATGATGGACAGAGACCACCCTTTGCCGCGTGAGCGACGCGGGAAGGGCCGGGCGTGTCTCTTCGGCCACCAAGCTTTCTTGCTGCATGAACCTCTCCAAGCCGATTCAAAGTCGGGGTAAGCACCAGTTTTATAGAGGAGTCGTGCCGCCTTGCCTCTGCAAAGCGCGTAACGCCGCCCCTATACCCCTGCAAGGCTTCTACCTGGCGATTGCCTTTGCAGATGCGAAGACGAAAGCCCGGCGCCCTTCGTCGCACCCCACAGCGGCGATCCGGGGAAGGGAAGCCTGGTTAAGCGCCTTCAAGCGCAGCCCTCCCGTTTATCCGATCGATGACTGTTTTCCACAGCGAAGGGGACTGGCAGGCCAACGAGGCGACGTGAGATCCTATTCCCCATGAGCCATGCCGACTTCGTGCACCTCAGGGTGCATTCCGCCTATTCGCTGCTGGAAGGCGCGATCAAGCTGAAGGATCTCGTCGCGCGCTGTGCTGCCATGGGCATGCCGGCCGTCGGCGTCTGCGACACTGCGAACCTCTTCGGAGCCTTGGAGTTTGCCAATGCGGCTAAGGCCTTGGGCGTACAGCCGATCATCGGCTGCCAATTGCCCATCACCTGCGAAGAGGGCCAGGACCAACGCAACGCCACGCCGCCGGAGCCCGATGCCTTGGTGCTGCTGGTGCAGTCGGAAGCGGGCTATCTGAATCTGATGGCCTTGATCAGCGAGGCTTACCTGGAGACGGAGCCGCCGCTCAGCCCGCAAATCGCACTGGAGCGGTTGGAGGGGCGCAGCGAGGGGCTGATCTGCCTGACGGCCGGTCCCTCCGGGGCGGTCAACCGTTTGCTCGTGCATGGTCAAGACACGGCGGCAGAGGCCTACCTTGAACGTTTGAGGGTGCTATTTCCCGGCACGCTCTATATCGAACTGCAGCGCCACGACACGGAAGCCGAGGGCCTGGCAGAACCCGGCCTGCTTGACCTGGCTTATGCCAAGGACCTGCCGCTGGTCGCCACCAACGAGGCCTTCTTTACCGAAGCGAAGGTCTACCGCGCGCACGACGCCTTGCTCTGCGTTGCCGGCAGCACCTATGTGGGTGAGAGCGAGCGGCGGCGCTTGACGCCCAATCATCGCCTGAAGACCGCCAAGGAAATGCGGGAGCTCTTCGCCGATCTGCCCGAGGCCTGTGACAACAGCCTCGCGATCGCTCGTCGCTGCCACTTTTTTCCCGGTAAGATCGATCCGATCCTGCCCGCCTTCCCGACCGAGGGCGGCCGGGGCGAGGAGTCAGAGTTGCGTGCTCAGGCCGCCGCCGGGCTGGAACAGCGCCTCGTGCGACACGTCTACGGCGAGGCGGATGATGCGGAGAAGCGCGAAGCCCTGGCAAAGCCCTATCGCGAAAGGCTGGAGCACGAGCTGAACGTCATCGCCAACATGGGCTTTCCCGGCTATTTCTTGATCGTTGCCGACTTCATCAAGTGGGCAAAAGACCAGGGCATCCCCGTGGGGCCGGGGCGCGGCTCGGGCGCCGGTTCCGTGGTCGCCTGGGCCTTGACCATCACCGATCTCGACCCGCTGCGCTGGGGATTGCTGTTCGAGCGCTTCCTCAATCCCGAACGCGTCTCCATGCCGGATTTCGACGTGGATTTCTGCCAGGATCGTCGTGACGAGGTGATCCGCTATGTGCAGGACAAGTACGGCCAGGACAGGGTCGCTCAGATCATCACCTTCGGAAAGCTGCAGGCCCGCGCCGTGCTGCGCGACGTGGGACGCGTCCTGCAGATGCCCTATGGCCAGGTCGACAAGCTCTGCAAGATGGTGCCGAACAATCCGGCCAACCCCGTCACCCTGCAGCAGGCGATCGACGGCGAGCCGCAATTGCAGGCGCAGATGGAAAGCGACGAAAGCGTCGCCGACCTGATCGGCATTGCCCTGCAACTGGAGGGTCTCTACCGCCATGCCTCGACCCATGCCGCAGGCGTCGTCATCGGCGACCGGCCGCTGCAAGAGCTGATCCCGCTCTACCGCGATCCCCGTTCCGACATGCGGGTGACGCAGTTCAACATGAAGTTCGTCGAAGAGGCTGGGCTGGTAAAGTTCGACTTCCTGGGTCTCAAGACGCTGACCGTCCTGGCCGAGGCTGAGATCCTGATCCGCCGTCGTCACCCGGGCTTCAACGTCAACACGATCCCCTTGGATGACGTGCCGACCTACGAGATGCTGACCCGAGCCGATACCGTGGGTGTGTTCCAGTTGGAATCCTCGGGCATGAGGGATGTCTTGAAACGCCTGCGTCCCGACCGTTTCGAAGACATCATCGCCGTCGTCGCCCTCTATCGCCCGGGGCCGATGGACAACATCCCCAGCTACATCCGCCGCAAACACGGCGAAGAGGAACCGGACTACCTGCATCCGCTGCTGGAAGAGATCCTGAAGGAGACCTTCGGGATCATGATCTATCAAGAGCAGGTGATGCAGATCGCCCAGGTGCTGTCCGGCTACAGCCTGGGCGGTGCCGACCTGCTGCGTCGCGCCATGGGCAAGAAGATCAAGGCGGAGATGGATGCCCAGAAGAAGACCTTCATCGACGGCGCCGTTGCCCAGAAGGTCAAGCCTGCCAAGGCCGAGCAGATCTTCGATCAGGTGGCCAAGTTCGCAGGCTACGGCTTCAACAAGAGCCACGCGGCAGCCTATGCCTTGGTCGCCTATCAGACCGCCTATCTGAAGGCGACCTATCCGGTGGAGTTCATGGCAGCCTCCATGACCCTGGATCTGGGAAACACCGACAAACTGAACGTCTTTCGGCAAGAATTACAGAGGCTTAAAATAGACCTTCTGCCACCGGACATCAACGCTTCGGAGAGCGTCTTCTCGGTCGAACAGCGCGAGGGCAAGCAGGCCATTCGCTATGCCTTAGGTGCGCTCAAAAATGTCGGTGCGGCGGCGATGAAGAGCTTGGTTGCCGAGCGCGACGAGGCCGGTCCCTTCACCGATCTGGGCAGCCTGGCCGAGCGCCTGGATCCCAAACAGGTGAACAAGCGCAGTCTGGAGTCCTTGGCGGCTGCCGGTGCTTTCGACCGCCTGTCGCGCAATCGTCGTCAGCTTTTCGAGGGCGCCGATGTTTTTGTCCGTCACGCCAGTGCGGCCGCCGAAGCGCGCAACTCTTCTCAGGTATCGCTCTTCGGCGGAGACGCCATGGCGGCGCCCAGCCTGAAGCTGCCCGAGGTCGCCGACTGGCCGCCGCTGGAGCGCCTGCAGCATGAGTTCACGGCGATCGGCTTCTATCTCTCGGCCCACCCGCTGGACAGCTTCCAAACCTCGTTGAAACGCTTGGGTGTCGTCATGCAGGCTGAGCTGCAGAGTGCGGCACGGCTTGCCCCAGGGCGCCGCAAGGTCGCCGGGATCGTTGTCGGCAAGCAGGAGCGGCGGGCCAAGAGCGGCAATCGCTTCGCCTTCCTGCAGCTCTCCGACCCCTCGGGCGTCTACGAGGTGGTGCTGTTTTCCGAGGTGCTGGCGCGCTCGCGCGAGGTGTTGGATTCCGGCGAGCCCCTGCTGTTGGGCGTGGATCTACGCGGCGGCGGCGATGAACTTAGGATGACGGTGCAGGAGGTCGAACTCTTGGAGCACGCCGCGGCCAATGCGGCGCAGGGCATCAAGGTCTTCGTGAACGACCCGGAACCCTTGAGTGCACTGAAGGCGTTGCTGGAAAGGCAGGGCAGGGGGCGCGGCCGGATCTCGGTCGTGCTCGATATCGGACCGGGCGAGGAGCTGGAGTTCGAACTGGACGGCGGCTTCAACCTCACGCCGGACAGTCGGCGCGCAATGAAGAACCTGGCCGGCCTGGTCGTCGAGGACGTTTGACGTTTAGAGAGTGGCCAAGACTGTACGAAAGCAAGGCGCCCATCCCAGGCCGAGCTAAGCCATCCAAGAATCCGGAGCGTAGCCGAACTGCTCGAACTCAAGATCGTAGGCAGCGCGCACCCGGTCTGCGGAGGCAGGGTCATAGTAAGCTTGAAAGGGGAGAGGGCTTTTGCGGATATTGGTCTTGTAGGTTCCCAGCGGCGCGTAGCGGGCGTCGATCTTCTGACACAGCATTTGGACGTCGGCCTCCAGCGTTTCGTAGCGAAGAACGCAGTCGACAACGATAACCCCGTCGATCGACCAGTAGTTGCGGCTGGGGTTCAGCGGCGCCTCTTCTTTCTTCAGCCATCTATGAAAGGCGTCCCGAAGTGCTGCAGGCTCATGCAGCGCCATTGTGATCCTCATGTCCTTATCCAAGCGCATCCAAAACAGGGACACCGTTTGGTCGTAGGGATTTCGGATCGGACAGAACTTTAGATAGTCCGCCCAGATCTTCGGTTTGACAGCGTCGCGAAGCTCTCTGGCGGTCATGTGGTTCCAATAGCTGCTCCGGCCCGCTCTGCGCGAAACGGGAATACGCGCGCCGACGATGCCGACATCGGACTGTATCTCATCGGTGCCGTGGGCGATGTTCTGCGGATCGGGCCGGCAGAACCGCTCGAAGGAGATCTCCACTGAAGTCCCGGCAGCTTTGGGGGTCTTAAGAAAGATGAATTTGTGCGTGTGGCTGACCAGCATCCCCGCTTAGAGTCCTTTTGGAAAAGCGCGGCACCGGCCCTCACCCCCGCCCGGCCGCCCACGAAAGTATTATGGACTGGGCGGTCGGGCGGGGGTGAGGGCCGGTGCCGCTTCGGAAATGAGCAGACCTGCTCATTTCCAAAAGGACTCTTAGAGCCAGAAAGTCCGTCGCGGTCAAGCGATCTGCAGCCGTCAGTCCAGAGATCTTGAGTATGATGCTCTCACGTCCTTTGCCGTTGCGCTCGACGGAGATGGCCTCCTTGGCGGCAAGACGGTCCACGCCGGAACCCCCAAAGCCGTGATCCGGCCATCGGACGCATGCGACCGGCCTGGCGAGGCCACTTGGCGCTTGCATTTGCTCCGGACCTCGCCTATGTCCCGCTGGCTAACTCGCACGCGGGAACAGCGTTACTTGGGGCAAATTCTCCTCGTTGACGCTCCGGTGGTGGGCCAGGTGGCCGACTAACTCCCCGCGGAGGCATGAACCGGAGAAGCTAAGAATGGCACTTCCTGACGTCTCTATGCGTCAGCTCTTGGAAGCTGGCGTGCATTTCGGACACACCACCCGGCGCTGGAACCCGCGCATGGCCCCCTTTATTTTCGGCCAGCGCAACGGCGTCCATATCATCGATCTTCAGCAGACCGTTCCGCTGTTTCATCAGGCGTTGCTCGCCGTGCGCGATGCGGTCGCCGGTGGCGGTCGCGTGCTGTTCGTCGGCACCAAGCGCCAGGCAGCCGAGAAGGTAGCCGAGGCGGCCAGCGGTTGCGGTCAGTACTACGTGAACCATCGCTGGCTCGGCGGCATGCTGACCAACTGGAAGACCATCAGCCAGTCGATCCGCCGGCTGAAAGAGCTGGATGCGAAGCTGGACGGTGAGGTCGACGGTCTCACCAAGCGCGAACTTCTGACTCTGACGCGCCAGCGTGAAAAGCTGGATCGCGCGCTGGGCGGCATCAAGGAGATGGGCGGCCTGCCCGACTTGCTCTTCATCATCGACACCAGCAAAGAGCATCTGGCCGTGGCCGAGGCCAATCGACTGGGCATTCCCGTCGTTGCCGTCCTCGACTCGAACAGCAATCCCGAAGGTGTAACCTACCCGATTCCGGGCAACGACGATGCCATCCGCGCCATCTCGCTTTACTGCGACAGCGTTGCCGAAGCAGTGATCGACGGCATCCAGCAAGAGATGGTGCGTTCGGGGGTCGATATCGGCGCGGTCGAACAGCCTGTCCAGGAAGAGGCCGCTGCGGCAGAGGAGGCTCCGGCCGAGCCGGTTGAGCTCGATGCTGCTGCCGCTGAACTGGCGGCCGCTGCCGAAGCTGGTGCCGAGGCGCCGGCTGCAGAGGCAGATGCTGCCAGCGAGACCGCTGAGTCTCCCGAAGAGGCGAGCGCGACTGCAGCCGCATCGGCCGAAGAGGCGCCGGCAGCAGACTCCGAGGAAAACCGCGCTGCGGGTTAGCCCCTGCGTCAGGTTTCTAGAGTAAGCCAGAGGGCGCAGTTCTATCACGCTATGGCACGGCGCCACTTCGTAAGCCGGATAGACTGCGCCCCGGCGCACAGGGATCGTTCTTTTTGAGCGGCGTGACCTTTGAATGTAACGCTTCTGCTCTAGGACGTTCCGAAGAGGTTAAGAGAAAAAGGATAGAGAGATGGCACAAATCACCGCTGCGCTGGTGAAGGAGCTGCGCGAGAAGACCGGTGCCGGAATGATGGACTGCAAGAAGGCATTGACCGAGAACGATGGCAGCGTCGAAGCCGCCGTCGACTGGCTGCGCAAGAAAGGCCTCGCGGCTGCCGCCAAGAAGTCTGGCCGGGTTGCCGCCGAGGGCCTGGTGGCGGTCGCTACCGCGGGCACTGCCGGCGCCGTTGCGGAGCTGAACTCCGAAACCGATTTCGTGGCCCGCAACGAGACCTTCCAGGGCTTCGCGGGCAAGGCTGCCGAGATCGCGCTTGGTGGCGCAGACACTGTCGAGAGCCTGCTGGCGGCCGATTTCCCCGGTGCCGGCCATGCGGTCTCGGAAGAGCTGACGAAGCTGATTGCCACCATCGGCGAGAACATGGTGCTGCGCCGGGTCGGCCGCCTGTCGGTCCCCGAGGGAGTCGTTGCCAGCTATGTGCACAATCAGGTCGCCCCGGGGCTCGGCAAGATCGCCGTGCTGGTCGCGCTGAAGTCGGCCGGAGACGGCGAGAAGCTCGCGGCTTTTGGCCGCCAGCTGGCCATGCATGTCGCCGCCGCCTCGCCGCAGGCCCTCTCGCCCGCCGATGTCGACCAGTCTCTTCTGGAGCGTGAGCGCGCGGTCTTGAGCGAGCAGGCCCTGGCCAGCGGGAAGCCGCCGGAGATCGTCGAGAAGATGGTGCAGGGCCGCCTGCGCAAGTACTACGAAGAGGTCTGCTTGCTGGAGCAGGTCTTCGTCATCGACGGCGAGAACAAGGTGAAGAAGGCCGTCGAGGCCTTCGCCAAGGATCTTGGCAGCCCGGTCGAGGTCGAGGCCTTCCTGCGCCTGCAGCTGGGCGAGGGTGTCGAGAAGGAAGAGGGCGATTTCGCCGCCGAGGTGGCAGCAACCGCCGGTCGGGGCTGAGCGCAACCCGCAAAATCGCGACGGCGAGCCCTTTGGGGCTCGCCAGAGCGCCTTTCGCCTGTCATAACCTCTCCCGCTTTTACGACCGTTTTGTCGGCATAGGCCGGCTTCGGTTGCAGCTTGGGAAAGGTCTTCCGTTCGATGACGCTGCCACAACACTATCAGCGCGTTCTCCTGAAGATATCGGGCGAAGCCCTGATGGGCGATGAGGGCTATGGCATCGATTCCCAAACCCTGCGCCGGATCGCTGCCGACGTGCGCGAAGTGCACGCCACGGGCAAGGAGATCGCCCTGGTGGTCGGTGGCGGAAACATCTTTCGCGGTGTCGGAAACTCGACCGAGGGTTTGGATCGGGCGACGGGTGACTACATGGGCATGCTGGCCACGGTGATGAACGCTTTGGCCTTGCAAAACGCACTGGAGACTCTCTCGGTGCCGACCCGGGTGCAGTCCGCACTGCCGATGACATCCGTAGCCGAGCCCTACATCCGTCGCCGCGCGCAGCGTCATATGGAGCGGGGGCGCGTCGTGATCTTTGCGGCCGGTACCGGCAGCCCCTTCTTTACGACCGATACCGCGGCTGCCTTGCGCGCCTCGGAGATGGGTTGCGAGCTGCTGCTGAAGGGGACAAAGGTCGACGGCGTCTACGATGCCGATCCGACAAGCAACCCAGACGCCAAACGCTATGAAGAATTGACCTACACCGAGGCTTTGACCAAACAGTTGGGGGTAATGGACGCCACGGCCTTGGCTTTGGCGCGGGAGAACCATATTCCGATCATGGTTTTCTCCATCCTGGAGCCGGGCGGTTTCCAGCGAGTCTTGAGCGGCGCCCAAGCGGGCACCTTGGTACATGATTGAGGGAGGTGTGTTGTGGCTGACCCGGACCTAGACGATCTAGAGCGGCGGATGGAGGCGGCCCTTGAGGTCCTGAAGAAGGAACTTGCCGGACTGAGAACCGGCCGCGCCTCGACCCAGCTTTTGGAATCGATCAACGTAAATGCCTATGGGGCGGCCATGCCGCTCAATCAGGTCGGCACGATATCCGTTCTCGAGGCGCAGACCCTGGGCGTTCAGGTGTGGGACAAGTCGCTGGTGGCCGCTGTCGACAAGGCGATCCGGGATTCCGGCCTGGGCCTCAATCCAGCGACCAGCGGCCAGCTTATCCGTATCTCGATCCCGGCGCTCAGCACCGAGCGACGTCAGGAACTGAGCAAGGTCGCCGGGCGCTATGCCGAGCAGGCGCGCGTCGCCGTGCGCAATGTCCGCCGCGATGGTATGGACCTTCTGAAGAAGATGGAGAAAGACGGGGATCTGTCGGAGGATGAGCACCGTCTGTGGGCCGACGAGGTGCAAGACTTGACCGACAAGCACGTGAAGGCCGCAGACGAGATCGTGGCCCAGAAAGAAGCGGAGATCATGCAGGTCTAGGGCGCCTGTCCTTGTCCTTTTGACCGCGCCCGAGTGCAGATGCAAACCTAGGAGAGTCAGCTCGTGAGTGCCCTCACAATCGCCAAGCAAGACGTGCCAAGTGGGTTGCATGTCGCCATCATTATGGATGGGAATGGGCGTTGGGCCGAAGCGCGAGGCTTGCCCAGAACCGCGGGCCATCGCAAAGGCGCGGAGGCCGTGCGCCGCGCGGTCGAGGCTGCAGTCGATCTGGGCATCGGCACACTGACGCTGTTCGGGTTTTCGGCGGAGAACTGGAAGCGTCCGGTCGGTGAGGTCTCCGATCTCATGACCCTGCTGCGCTTCTATCTGGAGAGCGAAATCGACGAGTTGCATCGCCAGGGTGTGCGCCTGACCGTGATCGGAGAGCGCAGCCGACTACCGGGCGACGTCACGGAACTGATCGAGAAGGCCGAACAGCGAACGCGGGCCAACAACCGCTTGCTGCTTCAGATCGCACTTAGCTATGGCGGTCGGCAGGAGATTTTGGAGGCCACGCGGGCGCTGGCGCGCGAAGTGGCCAACGGGCGTATGACGGCAGAGGACATCGACGAAGAGGCCTTTGTCCGACATCTTTTCACCGCCTCGGTTCGCGATCCTGACATCGTCTTGCGGACCTCTGGAGAGCAGCGCCTTTCGAACTTTCTGCTGTGGCAGTCGGCCTACAGCGAGTTCATCTTCATCGACAAGCTGTGGCCGGACTTCGGTCACGACGATCTTGCAGCCGCCCTTGCCGAGTTGCAGGTGCGAGAGCGACGCTTCGGTGCACTTGCAACCGCTTAGCGCTCTGAGCGAGCCACTGCGGTGGCGCCTCCTGTCTTCCTTCTGTTTGGCTCCCCCGGTCCTGGCGGCCGTGGTCTTCGGAATGCCGTGGTCCGGGCTACTGCTGCTGGTGATGATCGTCCTCCTGTCCTGGGAGTGGACCTCGCTGGTCCTCGGCCGCTTCACTTTTCCCACAGGTCTGGCCCTGATTGCCGGTATCGTCTTTTCGGTCGTTCTGGTCAGCCAGGGTGAATGGCTTTGGAGCCTCGTCGCCCTGGCAGTCGGCGGCTTCAGCGCCTCGCTGCTAGTGCCAGGCTCGATCGAGGCGCCGCATAAGCGGACCTGGCTGCTGGGCGGCAGCCTCTACATCGGCCTCGCCTGCATGGCCCTCTATTACATTCGCGAGCAACAGCCAGGTGGGCTCGATTGGGTCCTTTGGTTGCTTGCCGTGGTCTGGGCGGTCGACGTCTTCGCCTTTCTGGTCGGTCGCAGCGTCGGCGGTTGGAAACTCTGGCCGTCGGTGTCCCCGCGTAAGACCTGGAGTGGCTTTGCCGGCGGGACACTTGCCGGTGTCCTCGTCGGACTGGCGGGAACCTTCTGGCTGGAGTCCCGGCCATTATGGGAACTGGCATTGGGCGCCGGTCTCTTGAGCTTGGTCGTCCAGGGCGGCGATTTGGCGGAATCGGCAGTGAAGCGTCACTTTGATGTGAAGGATGCCAGCGCGCTTATTCCCGGTCATGGCGGCCTGCTTGACCGTGTCGACGGGCTCCTGCCAGCTTCCATTGCGCTGGCGCTCGCGTTATGGCTAGGCGCCTAGGCTAGTAAAGAGGCGAGGATCCCTATGGATCGGAGTGCAGTGCTGTGAGTGAAGCGGAACGGCAAAGGGCGCGCGCGGAGGGCTTGGATCATGCCGAGGGGCGTCGCCTGACGATCTTGGGGTCCACCGGATCGGTCGGGCAGAGCACCCTGGATCTGGTGCAGCGTAACCGCGATGCCTATCAGCTGGTCGCGCTGACCGCCGGGACGCGTGTCAAGGCTCTGGCAGAACAGGCACGTCTGCTGCGCCCCGAGCTTGCCGTGATCGCCGACGAGCGTCTCTACGGCGACCTGAAGGAGGCATTGGCCGGAAGCGGTGTCGAAGCGGCAGCCGGCCGCGCGGCTGTGATCGAGGCGGCGGAGCGTCCTAGTGACTGGTGCATGTCGGCAATCGTCGGTGCTGCCGGCCTGGAGCCGACCTTGGCGGCGGTGGAGCAGGGCGAAGTCGTCGCCTTTGCCAACAAGGAGACCCTGGTCTGCGCCGGCGAGCTGGTCATGCAGCGCATCGCCGAGAAGGGCGCCACCCTCCTGCCCGTTGATTCCGAGCACAATGCAATCTTCCAGGTCTTCGATTCGGAGCGGCGCGAGGGCATCGAGAAGATACTGCTCACGGCTTCCGGCGGCCCCTTCCGTGCTCTCTCGCTTGCCGAGATGGCCGACAAAACACCAGAGCAAGCGGTCGCCCATCCCAACTGGGACATGGGCGCCAAGATCTCAGTCGATTCCGCGACAATGATGAACAAAGGCTTGGAACTTATTGAAGCAGGCCATCTTTTTGGATTTTCTTCAGACCGTGTAGAGATCGTTGTCCATCCTCAATCCGTGATCCATTCCCTGGTGGTCTATCTAGACGGCTCGGTCTTGGCGCAACTCGGCTCGCCGGACATGCGCACCCCGATCGCCCATACCCTGGCCTATCCGGCGCGCATGGCGACCCCCGTGGAACGCCTGGACCTGGTCAAGGTCGCGCAGCTGACCTTCGAGGCACCGGATCCGCGGCGTTTTCCGGCACTGGCCCTGGCGCGCAGTGCGATGGAGAAGGGCGGGGGTGCGCCCTTGGTTTTGAACGCTGCAAACGAAATTGCCGTAGCGGCCTTTCTGCGACGCGAGATCGGCTTCCTTGATATTGCCGCAGTCGTCGAGGAGACCCTCGCGCGGCTGGGCGATGCTGCGGCCGATAGCCTGGATGCGATTCTTTCGGCAGACAAAGAGGCGCGCAACGTGGCAGAAGCAGCCTGCAAACATCGCGCAGAAGCAGCGCAGTAGCGTCGCGCCCATGGGTGCCCCCAGGGGCGCTGCCTGCTTTAGGAGAGGCTTGTTGATGCACGTGGCGAACGAGGGGCGGTGAGGTGGACTGGCTGCTCTCGATTCTTGAAATCGTACTCCCCTTCCTGGTGGTTCTGACGCTCCTGGTCTTCGTGCACGAGCTGGGACACTACTGGGTGGCGCGACGCAACGGTGTGAAGGTTCTGATCTTCTCTGTCGGTTTCGGGCCGGAACTCTTCGGGCGCACCGATCGCTCCGGCACGCGCTGGCGGGTCTCGGCGCTGCCCTTGGGTGGCTACGTCAAGATGCTGGGCGATATGGACGCGACCAGCCGCCCGGACGACGAATCGCTCCAAGACCTCGATGAGGAGGAACGCCAGCAGGCCTTTCCGGCAAAGTCCCTGGGCGCGCGCGCTGCCATCGTGGCGGCCGGGCCGGTCGCGAACTTTCTCTTTGCCTGGATCTTGCTGGCGCTGCTCTTCGTCATCGCTGGACGCCCGGTGACGCCGGCGGTGATCACCGATGTCATCGGTGGCTCTGCTGCGGCCGAGGCTGGCTTGCAAGTCGGCGATCGCATTACCGACATCAACGGCTCAAGCATCGAACGCTTCGAAGAGGTTCAGCGTGCGGTTCAACTGAACCTGGACCAGCCGCTTAGGATGACGGTGGAGCGCAACGGCGAACTGGTAGCCCTGACGGCACGGCCGACCATCATCGAGGAAGTGGATGCGAACGGCTGCACGATCCAACTGGCACGTCTGGGGATCAGAGCGACCGGCAGGGACGTCGAGCACCTTGGACCGTTCGAAGGGCTCTGGGTCTCTGCTGCGGAAACCTGGTCGCTTGCACGCGATACCTTGGCCGGAGTCTGGCAGATAATCGTGGGGACTCGCTCGACCGATGAGTTGGGCGGCCCGATTCGCATTGCCGAGATGTCTGGTCAGGTGGCGCAGATCGGCTTGGTATCTCTCATATTTTTCATGGCCTTGCTGTCCGTGAACCTGGGACTTATAAACCTCTTTCCAATCCCGATGTTGGATGGCGGGCATCTTCTGTTCTATGCCTTTGAAGCAGTCCGCGGTCGTCCCCTGGGTCCTCGCGCACAGGATATCGGTTTCAAAATCGGATTGGGCTTGGTGTTGTCATTGATGGTGTTCGCAACTGTGAACGACATCCTACGGATCGATGCATGCGTCGGCGGATGATAAGGACGAGGCGATGCGCAGCATGATCGGCTGGATTCGCCGGTATCTGCTTGTGAGCGTCCGCCGCATGGCGTTGGCGCTTTCTTTGCTCGCCCTGGCACTGCCTGCCACCGAATTCTCGCCATCGCGTGCGCAGTCCTTGCTGTCGGGCGGCACCATCAGCGAGATCGTGATCGAAGGCGGCCAGCGTATCGATCCGGCCACCGTCCTGAACTATCTGGGCCTAGAGCCGGGCGACTCCTTCGATGCGCGCGACCTAGATGGGGCCCTCTCCAACCTCTTTGCCACCGGCCTGTTCGCCAATGCCGTCTTCGAACGTGACGGCGACAAGCTGATCGTCAGGGTGGTCGAGAATCCGCTGATCAATATCGTGGCCTTCGAGGGCAACGAAAGGCTCGACAACGAAACCCTGCAGTCTGAAGTCCAGTCGCGTCCTCGTACGGTCTTCACGCGCAGCCGGGTCCAGAGCGACACGCAAAGGCTCTTGGACATCTATCGGCGAACCGGTCGTTTCTCGGCCACCGTCGATCCGAAGATTATCCGCTTGGATCAGAACCGGGTGAACCTGGTCTTCGAGATCGACGAAGGCAGTGCGTCCGAGGTCGATTCGATCAACTTCATTGGCAACAAGGAATTCTCGGACGGTCGCTTGCGCGAGGTGATCACCACCAGCGAGACCGACTTTCTGGGCTTCCTTGCGTCCAACGATTCCTACGATCCAGAGCGGCTGAACTTCGATAAGGAGCTGCTGCGCCGCTTCTATCTGTCCGAGGGCTATGCCGATTTCCGCGTGCTCTCGGTGGTGGCGGAACTGGCGCGCAACAACGCGGACTTCATCATTACCTTCACCGTCGAGGAGGGCGAGCCCTACACCTTCGGGGTGATCGATGTGGCCTCGACCATCAAGAATCTGGAGCCGGAAGAGATCCTGGGCCAGATCACGACCTACGAGGGCGATACCTACGATGCGACCGAGGTGGAAGAGAGCATCGAGGCGATAACCGATTCGGTCGGCAACCTGGGCTTCGCCTTCGTCGAGGTGATCCCTCGGGTCGACAAGAACGACGAAGAGCGCACCATTGCTATCACCTACGAGATCCAAGAGGGGCCGAAGGTCTACGTCGAACGGATCGAGGTGAACGGCAACGTCCGCACGGTTGACGACGTCATCCGCCGACAGTTTTCCCTGGTCGAGGGCGATGCCTTCAACACGACCAAACTCGCACGCTCGCGCCGGCGCATTCAGAACCTTGGCTTCTTCCGGACGGTGGACGTGACGACGGCGCAGGGCTCGTCGCCCGACCGCACGATCATCAAGGTCAATGTGGAAGAGCAGTCGACCGGAGATCTCTCCTTCGGTGCCGGCTTCTCGACGGATTCCGGCCCGCTGGGCAACATTACGATCACCGAGCGCAATCTGCTGGGTTTGGCCCAGGATTTGCGCTTGAACCTGGTGCTTTCCGGCGAGAGCTCGCAGATCGATATCAGCTACACCGATCCCTACTTCCTGGGTAAGGACCTCTCGGCCGGCATCGATCTCTTCCGGACGACGAACGAGCAGTCCTCGTCCGATTTCGACGAGAAGCGGCTTGGTTTCGGCCTGCGCGCGGGTTGGGATTACGAGAACGATTTGCGCCATGTCGTGCGCTACCTCTTCGAGCGGCAGGACATCACCAACGTCAGCGATAGCGCGGCCGCCGTCATCCAGGATGACGAGGGTGTGTTCTACACCTCAAGCATCGGGCAGACGTTGACCCTTGATAAGCGTAACAGCCGTTTCGATCCGACGAACGGCTATGTCCTGGTCGTCGACAACGCCTATGTCGGGCTTGGCGGCAACTCGTACTACTTCGAGAACACCGTGGGCGGCGCCTATTACACGCCCGTCTTCGATATCGACGATCTGACCCTGCGGCTCTCGGCCCAAGGCGGCAATATTGCTTCGATCGAACCGACGCGCGTCAGTGAGCGCTTCTTCGTCGGCGGTGCGGATCTGCGCGGCTTCGAGTCGGGCGGTGTGGGCCCGCGCGATTCGGACAGTGGGGATGCCTTGGGTGCCAAGAACTACTGGACCAGTTCGGTCGAGTTGATCTTCCCCTTGCCTCTGCCGCAGGAACTGTCGGTGCGTGGGCGTGTGTTCAACGATGTCGGTGCTGCCTGGGGCATTGATGGCGACAAGACCGGCGTAGAGGACAGCGCGAAACCGCGTGCCTCGGCAGGTGCCGGTATCTCGTGGGATTCGCCCTTCGGTCCGCTCGTCGTCGACTTGGCCTACGCCTATCTGAAAGAAGACTTCGATGAGACCGAGATCTTTCGCTTCAGTTTCGGAACGCGGTTCTGATGCGAACGGCCTTGCGGCGGCAGGGCTTTGCCTTGTTGTTGGCTTGTCTATGCGCCTTTCTACCACTGCACGCAGCAGGGCAGATCGAGGCGCCGTCGCAAGCCGAAGAGGACGATGCCGGTCAGCGCGGCGGCGTGGTCATCAATCTGCCCCCGGCGCCAAGCCTCCCCGACACGTCAGGCATCGTCGTCGTCGACGTTCAGGAGATCTTGGAACAGTCGATCGCTATTCGGGCCGTGCAGGATCAGCTGACCGTTGCGCGGCAGATCTTTCAGGCCGAAATGCGTGAGCGCGAGGCCGGCCTGCAAGAACGCGACCGGGTGCTCGCCGGCCAGCGTGCCTCTATGGATGACGCGACTTTCCAGGCGGAACGAGACCGTCTGGCCCGCGACCTGGCCAGTCTGCAGGAAGACATCCGCGTATGGTTCAGGGCGCACGATCAGGCACAGAATCTGGCCCTGCGTCAGGCTCAGCAGACATTGTTGCAAATCGTCAGCGATCTGGCGCGCCAGCGCGGTGCTGCCATTGTGATCCCCAAGTCCTCTATCGTCTTGGTGCAGCCAAGCTTGGACATCACCGAAGAGGCGATGAATCGCCTTAATCGAGAATTGCCGAACTTGCCGCCGCCTGTATTGCCGGGTGGTGGCGATGCGCCCCTACCACAGGAACCGAACGACTGAGGCTTGCCTGACGCGGCATAGCGATGTCGACAAAGGCCTCTGGCTTCGCCATAAAGAGGCTCTAGACGTTGAATTCGAGGACAGGGGATTCTTGTGGGTCTTCCGCGGTTCAGACTGCCTGCAGGCGAAGCCTGTTCGTGAAGTCTGTGCGGGCGCGTTCGACCCAGTCTTTGCGTACTATGGAAAGCCAGCGGTCTGCGTGATCGGCAAGAGGCGCGAGAGGCAAACGGAAGGGAAGTGTTTGGTAGCAATGAGTGATGTCAGCGCCCCGGCGAAACAGGAACAGGTGCCAAACCTGGACATCGACGAAATCATGAAGCGGATCCCGCATCGTTATCCCTTCCTGATGATTGAACAGATGCAAGACATTGTGCTTGGCGAGAGTGCTGTCGGAATCAAGAACGTCAGCGTGAACGAGCCGCACTTTCAGGGCCACTTCCCGGAGCAGCCGGTGATGCCAGGAGTCCTGATTGTCGAGGCCATGGCACAGACAGCGGCCGTCCTGGTCATGGAGACCCTGGGGCACAGGGCGCATCGCAAGATCGTCTACTTCATGACGATTGAGAACGCGCGCTTCCGCCGCCCGGTCCGACCCGGCGATCGCTTGGAGATACATGTGAAAAAGCAGCACAATCGCGGCCAAGTCTGGAAGTTCACCGGTGAGGCTAAGGTGGGCGGCAAGGTGGCAGCGCAAGCCTCTTATTCGGCAATGATCGTCGATAAAGAATGAGCAGCATTCATCCCGCTGCGATCGTCGACCCTGCAGCAGAGATTGGTGAGGGCTGCAGCATCGGCCCCTTCTGTGTCGTCGGACCCAAGGTCTCGCTCGGGGCGGGCACGGTCCTGCACAGCCACGTCGTGGTGGAAGGCAAGACCACCATCGGCGAAGAGACGCAGATCTTTCCCTTCTCCAGCATCGGGCATCGACCGCAGGACCTGAAGTATGGCGGCGAGGAGTCTGAACTAGAGATCGGTCGGCGCTGCATGATCCGGGAGCACGTCACGATCAATCCGGGCACCAAGGGTGGCGGCATGCTGACCAAGGTTGGCGACGGCTGCCTGCTTATGGTTGGCGCGCATGTTGCGCATGACTGCATAGTCGGAAACGGCGTGATCCTGGCGAACAACGCAACCCTGGCCGGTCACGTCGTCATTGGAGAGGGCGCCATTCTTGGCGGGCTCTGCGCCGTGCAGCAGTTCGTACGGATCGGACGGCATGCCATGATCGGCGGCATGGCGGGTATCCGCCAGGACGTCGTGCCCTTCGGCTTGGTGTTCGGCCGGCCGGGTCTCCTGACCGGGTTGAACATGGTCGGACTGCGCCGCGCGTCTGCCAATCGCGCCGAGATCGAGGCCCTGCGTAAGCTCTACGACACGGCCTTCGATCGCAGTGCCGGTACTCTTTCCGATCGCCTGAAGGCGATCGAGGAGAAGCCTCAGGCCGGCGGGCTGGCGGACGCTTTTCTGAGCTTCCTGCAGGCCGATTCGGCGCATGGTTTCATGCAGCCGGAGCGTGATGGTCACTAAACTTGGCGTGATCGCAGGGTCCGGCGGCCTCCCTCGGGAGATCATCGCTGCCGCCAAGCAGAAGGGCTGGGGCTGTTTCGTCGTCGGATTCGTGGGCCAAACCGACCCGGAGACCCTAGAGGCAGCACCCTCGATGCTGACCCACCTGGGCGCGGCGGGGAAGATCATCGATCGTTTGCGTGCCGAGAGCGTCAGCGACCTGGTGATGGCCGGTGCCATCCGCCGGCCCTCGCTTCTGCAGATCAAGCCAGACTGGGTGGTTGCCAAATTCCTGGCACAGGTCGGCATCAAGGCCCTGGGTGACGATGGCTTGTTGCGCGCGATCATACGCTCGATCGAAGATCGCGGGTTCAATGTCATGTCGATCCCGCAGATTCTGGGCGAACTGGTCTTCCCGAAAGGGCTCTTGAGCGAACGCAGCCCAGACACGGCCGCCGAGGAGGACATCCGTTACGGCCTCGAAGTTGCGCGTGCGCTTGGCAAGGTCGACGTCGGTCAGTCGGTGGTCATTCAACAAGGCCTGGTCCTGGGCGTCGAGGCGATCGAGGGCACCGATGCCCTGCTGCAGCGCTGCCGGGACCTGGCGCGCCCGGTGGATGGCGGTGTCCTGGTAAAGATCAAGAAGCCGCAGCAGGAGGACCGTGCCGACCTACCGACCATTGGCCCCCGCACGGTCGAGAATGCCGCTGCTGCCGGTCTGCGTGGGATCGCCGTCGAAGCCGGCGGCGCCTTACTGATGGAACGCGGCAAGACCGTCGGCTTGGCCAACAAGCACAAGCTCTTCCTCATCGGCGTCGATCTGCCGAATGAAGAGAAGGACGCGGAATCTTAGGTCATGACGACGTCTGAAGGACCGCTGATCTTCCTTGTCGCCGGGGAGCCGTCCGGCGATCTCTTGGGTGCGCGTTTGATGGCAGCCCTGAAGGCAGAGACCGGTGGCGCCATTCGCTTCGAAGGCCTTGGCGGACCCTTGATGGAGGCGCAGGGGCTGAAAAGCCTCTTCGACATCCGCGAGATTGCGGTTATGGGCTTCTTCGAGGTGGTCGCTCACATCCCGACCGTGGTCAAGCGGATCCGCCAGTGTCGTGCGGCGGCCCTGGCGGCAAAACCGGACCTCTTCCTTTCGATCGATTCGCCCTCGTTCTCGCTGGAGGTCAGCAAGGCGCTGAAAGGACAGGGTTATCCTCTCGTTCACTATGTGGCACCCTCGGTGTGGGCCTGGAAGAAGGGTCGTGCCAAGCGGATCGCCGAGTTCCTCGATCACCTGCTCTGCCTGCTGCCTTTTGAGCCACGCTTCTTCGAGGTGCATGGTCTGAAGACGACCTTCATCGGTCATCCGGCCGTGGAGGCCGCCGAGAAGCCGGTCGATCCAGCGGCCTTGCGTGCGCGCCTGGGTCTGAGCGCCGACCAGCCCTTGCTGTCGGTCCTGCCCGGCAGCCGGCGCGGCGAAGTCAAGCGCCATGCCGAAATCTTCGGCGAGGCCCTGGGCCTTCTGAAAGACGACCTACCGGGCTTGGCGGCCCTGGTGCCCACGGTTCCCAATGTCGCCGAACAGGTGTCGCGTGCCAGTGAGGCCTGGCCGGTTCCGGCCAAGGTTCTGGCCAGCCAGGATGACAAGTACGCGGCCTTTGCTGCCTCCAGGGCGGCCATGGCGGTGTCCGGCACGGTCGGGATCGAACTGGCCGTTGCCGGCTTGCCGGCCGTGATGGCCTATCGCCTGAGCCCGCTTAGTGCGGCGCTGGTCCCGCTCATGGTCAACTTCCGCTATGCCTCCATCGCCAGCCTGGTGCTGGATCGCCTGGTACAGCCGGAATGCCTGCAGTTCCAGTGCAATCCCCGCAAGATCGCGCAGACCCTGCGGCCGCTGGTCCAGGAGACCGAGGAACGCGCCAGGGTCATTCGCGATGGCCGCGAGGCCGCAAAGGCCTTGGGGCAGGGCGGGCCGGCACCCAGTCAGCGCGCGGCAGAAGTCGTGCTTGGGCTGATCCGAAACGCGACCAGCTAGCGCAATCCCACAGCAGGCAGGCTCCTACTCCCGCGACTCGAGCGGCACGTAGCTGCGCTGAGCCTCGCCGGTGTAGACCTGCCGTGGGCGGCTGATGCGCTGCTCGGGGTCCTCGATCATCTCTTTCCACTGCGCGACCCAGCCAACCGTACGCGCCACGGCGAAGAGCACGGTGAACATGGAGGTCGGGAAGCCCATCGCCTTCAGGATGATGCCGGAATAGAAATCCACATTGGGGAAGAGCTTGTGGTTGACGAAGTAGTCGTCTTCCAGGGCAATGCGCTCCAGCTCCATCGCCAGTTCCAGCAGCGGGTCTTCCACGCCCAACTCGGCCAGAACCTCGTGGCAGGATTTCTGCATCACCGTCGCGCGCGGGTCATAGTTCTTGTAGACGCGATGACCGAAGCCCATGAGCCGGAAGGGGTCGTCCTTGTCCTTGGCGCGCTTGATGAACTCCGGGATGCGGTCTTTGTGACCGATCTCGTTCAACATCAAGAGCACCGCCTCGTTGGCGCCGCCATGCGCCGGCCCCCAGAGCGAGGCAATGCCAGCCGCGATGCAGGCAAAGGGGTTGGCACCCGAAGAGCCGGCGATGCGCACGGTCGAGGTCGAGGCATTCTGCTCGTGATCGGCGTGCAGGATGAAGATCCGATCCATGGCGCGCGCCAGGATCGGGTTGATCTTATAGTCCTCGCAGGGGACCGAGAAGGTCATCTGCAGGAAGTTTTCCGCGTAGGTCAGATTGTTACGCGGATAGATGAAAGGCTGTCCGTTGGAGTACTTGTAGGCCCAGGCTGCGATGGTCGGCATCTTGGCGATCAGCCGGTGCGAAGCGATGGTGCGCTGCCTGGGATCGCGAATGTCCGTCGAGTCGTGATAGAAGGCCGAGAGTGCGCCGACCACGCCGACCATAATCGCCATGGGGTGGGCGTCGCGACGGAAGCCACGATAGAAGTTGGCGATCTGCTCGTGCAGCATGGTGTGGTAGGTGATGGCATGCTCGAACTCCGCCTTTTCCTTGCGGTTCGGCAGGTTGCCCTCGAGCAGCAGGTGGCAGACATCCATGAAGTCGCTGTGTTCCGCCAGCTCGCCGATCGGATAGCCGCGGTGCAACAGGATGCCGGCGTCGCCATCGATGTAGGTGATCTTGGAGCTGCAGGATCCGGTCGAGGCAAAGCCCGGATCATAGGTCAAGAGATGGCCCTGGTTGTAGAGGCGGCGCACGTCGAAGGCAGGCGCGCCCAATTGGCCGCGCACCTTCGGCAGATCCCATCGCCGGCCGTCTTCGTTGTCGATGACGGTGACGCTATTCCTGTCCGGTGCTTGGTCGTTCATGGCTTACTCCCTCCTGCCTGGCAACGGCAGTCTGCCGTCTCCGCTAACTTTCGCAGTGCAGCATAATGGCAGAGATCGCAGAGAGCAATCGCTCTTAACTTCGCTTTGCAACAAATTGTTTTGTCAAGAAAAGTTTGCGCCGTTTAAACAGGAGTCGAGACGTTCCAGACAGCTTTTCCGCCCGAGAATTTCCATCACCTCGAAGATCGGCGGCGAGACTTTGCTGCCGGTAATCGCGGCGCGCAGCGGCTGAGCCACCTTGCCAAGTTTCAAGGGCGGATCGGAGATCTCTTCGGCGAACTGTCGGGTCGTAGCCTCTAGCTCTTCGCGCTCCCAGCCACTGGCTTCCAAGAGCGCCCGCAGGCCGGCCAGATGGCTCAGCGCGTCCGGCGTCAGCAGCTTCTTGGCCTGATCGCTGTAGGCGATGGGTGGGTCCACCAGATAGACCTCGGCCGCGCTCTCCAGGTCGTCCAGACGTTTGGCGCGCTGTTTCAGGCTGGCCATACCGGCCAGCAGCCGTTCGACCTGCAGTTCTGTGAAGCCACTCTCGCCGCGGGCCGTTCGGCGGACCTCCAGCAGGGCCGTAAGACTCTCGTCGTCGCGTTGGCGCAGGTAGTGGGCGTTCAGGTTGTCCAGCTTGGCGAAATCGAAGCGCGCAGGGTTCTTGCCGACATCGCCGACATCGAACCACTCGACGGCCTGCGCGTCGGAGATGATCTCCTCGTCGCCATGCCCCCAGCCCAGACGAAGCAGGTAATTGCGTAAGGCTTCCGGCAGATAGCCCTCGTCGCGGTAGGCGCCGATCGCCAAGGCGCCGTGCCGCTTCGACATCTTGGCGCCATCGGCCCCGTGGATCAGCGGAATGTGGGCGAAAGCAGGGACCGGCCAGCCCATGGCTTCATAGAGCTGGCGCTGGCGGAAGGCATTGGTCAGATGGTCGTCGCCGCGGATCACGTGCGTGATCCCCATGTCGTGGTCGTCGACCACGACGGAATGCATGTAGGTTGGGCTGCCGTCGCTGCGCAGGATGATCATGTCGTCCAGCTGGCGATTGGCCACCGTGACCTGGCCCTGCACCAGGTCCTCGATGACCTGTTCGCCCTCGCGCGGCGCTTTGAAGCGAATGACCGGCGGCACGCCTTCCGGCGCATCGGCCGGATCGCGGTCGCGCCAACGGCCATCGTAGCCGGGTGGGCGGCCTTCCGCACGGGCGCGCTCGCGCATTTCCTTCAGCTCTTCCGGGGTGGCGTAACAGCGGTAGGCCTTGCCTGCCTCTAAGAGTTCCAGGGCAACCTCGCGGTGACGCTCGGCGCGGGCCGACTGAAAGACCACCTCATCGTCCCAGTCGAGGCCCAGCCAGCGCATCCCTTCCAGGATCGCCTCGATCGCTTCCGGCGTCGAGCGCTGCTTGTCGGTGTCCTCGATGCGCAGGCGGAAGACGCCGCCATGGTGGCGGGCGAAGAGGCGGTTGAACAGCGCGGTGCGGGCACCGCCGATGTGCAGGAAACCGGTTGGCGAAGGCGCGAAGCGGGTAACGGGGGCCATGGCTCTCGTGTCTGAATGTGGTAGGGGCGGGACGGCAGTGCTCTAGCACGCCAGCGGCCGCTTTGCCACGTCGGCTTCGCTATGGTCGTCTGGTCGGGGGCTTGTGCGTTTTGCCCCGAGTTCGGGCTAGACTGGCCGCGTCATGCTTGTGGGCCACATGCAGAGCAGAGGTAGGCTGGGATTAGGTCGCGCTTTCGCTATCTGGGTGGGCGATCTGGTCGAGGCCGAGCGCGAGCGCTGGCTGCTCTGGCTGCCGGTCGCCTTCGGCCTGGGCATCGCAGTCTTCTTCCTCTTGGACAGCGAGCCGCTTTGGTGGATTGCCTTACCGCCGCTGGGCCTTTGCGTGCTGCTCCTTTTCGTGTTCCGTGCACAGCTTGGCGCCGCCTACCTGCTGTCCCTATTGCTTGCGGTGACTGCGGGTTTCGCCGCCGCCCAGCTGCGCACTGCCTTGGTCGCAGCCCCGCTCTTGACCGAGCGCGTCGGCCCGACGGAGGTCAGGGGAACGCTGCTGCTGTTGGAGCGCCGGGTTGCCGACACGCGCTTGCTGATCCAACCGAGCAGCATCGCCGGGCTTGAACAGACACACCTGCCCGAGAAGATCCGCCTGCGCGTTGCGGGGCGCAAGGATTTGGCGCTGCGCCCGGGCGACCAGGTCCGGCTGCGTGCCACCTTGCTGCCACCGCCGCCGCCGGTGGTGCCGGGGGGTTATGACTTCGGCCGGCAGGCCTTCTATCGCCAGATCGGCGCGTCGGGCTTCGTTCTGGGATCGGCCACACTGTTGGAAGAGCGGCCGGAGAGTGGTTGGACGGTCTTCTGGTCGCAGCTGCGCGATGATCTGGGCCAGCGGGTCCGTGCGCTGCTGCCGCCGCAAGAGGCCGGGGTCGCAGAGGCACTTCTGACCGGGCAGCGCGCCGGCATCGATCCGCAGGTGCAGGAGAACTATCGCCGGTCGGGACTGGCGCACCTGCTCGCTATTTCGGGTCTGCATGTCGGACTGATTGCCGGGATCTTCTTCTTCTCCCTGCGCGCCCTGTTGGCGCTTTGGCCACGGCTGGCGCTGGCCTGGCCGATCAAGAAGCTTGCGGCGCTGGCAACGGCGATCCTGCTGCCCTTCTACCTGCCGATGGTGGGTGCCTCGGTCCCGACGCAGCGCGCCTGCCTGATGGCCTTGATGGTCTTGATCGCCGTCTTGCTGGATCGCCGCGCCATCTCGCTGCGCCTGGTCGCGCTTGCCGCCTTGGTGGTTCTGGCCTGGACGCCCGAAACCCTGCTGTCGGCCTCCTTTCAGCTCTCCTTTGCGGCGGTTACGGCGCTGGTCGCGGTCTATGAAGCCTGGACTCACCGACGACCCGACTGGGAGGATCACCGGGCCTTGGACCGGCGCCTCATTGTCTATCTGGTCGGTGTCCTGGCGACCTCTTTGATCGCCACCCTGGCGACGGCGCCTTTTGCTGCCTATCACTTCCAGCGCTTGGCGCTCTATGGCCTGGGCGCCAATCTTCTGGCCGTCCCCTTGACGGCCTTCTGGATCATGCCCTGGTGCCTGATCGGCTATCTTCTGATGCCGCTCGGCCTGGAAGATCTGGCCTTCTTGCCGCTTGGCTGGGGTCTTTCCGCGTTGAACTGGATCGCCGCGGAGGTTGCAGCCTTACCCGGCGCCACGGTCGAGGTTCCGGCCATGCCGCTTTGGGGCTTGATCGCGCTCACCGGCGGCGGTCTGTGGCTGTGCCTCTGGCGCAGTTCCTGGCGTTTTGCCGGCATTGCCTTTCTGCTACTGGGCGCGGTCAGCCCCGCCTTCCAGCGCCCGCCGGACATCCTCGTCACCGCGGACATGCGCCTTATCGGCCTGGCCGGACCGGAGGGACGACTCTGGCTCTCCAGCAAGCGCGTCGGCCGCTTTCCCGCCGAGGTCTGGCTGCGACGCCGCGCGCAGGCCGAGGCCCCGACCTGGTCGGCGACAGAGGGGCAGGGGGCCTGGCTCACCTGCGATACAATCGGCTGCCGCTACCGCCATGCCGGCAGCGAGACGGCCTTGGCGTTGAAGCCGGAGGCGCTTATCGAAGACTGCAGCGGCGTTCCGCTCTTGATCGCCCTCTCGCCGGCACCGCGCGGCTGCCTGCCCGGCGGTATCGTCATCGACCGTTTCGATTTCTGGCGCTGGGGCACGCACGCGGTCCGCCTGTCCGAGACCGGCATCGCGGTCTCCTCCGTGGGCCAAGTTCGCGGCGAGCGGCCCTGGAACCCACCGCGGAAGAGCGGTCGCGCGGTCTATCTGCCTTGAAACGACAGAAGGAGCTAATGAGGTGTCGCGAAGGCCACGGCTTCGACCGGCTAGGACGTCGGCCGAAGGAACGTCGAGAATGGCTAGCGACATCTCCCGCTATCTTAGCCGCGCGCCCGGAAAGGGGAGAAAGGGGGGAAAGGGGAGAAAGGGGAGAGAGACCTCCAGACCTCAATAGCGTCGCAGCAAACCGATCAGGCGGCCCTGGATCTTGATCCGCTCAGGCGGGAAGATGCGGGTTTCGTAGCTCTTGTTGGCCGGCTCCAGCGCGATGGCGCCGCCCTTGCGGCGCAGGCGCTTCAAGGTGGCCTCGCTGTCGTCGATCAGGGCCACCACGATGCTGCCGTTGTCGGCCGTATCGCTGCGGTTGATGATGACCGTGTCGCCGTCGTGGATGCCGGCCTCCACCATGGAATCGCCTTCGACCTCCAGGGCGTAGTGTTCGCCGCGTCCGAGCATGCTGGGCGGGACGGCGATGGTGGTGCTGTGATCGCGCAGAGCCTCGATCGGCGTGCCGGCGGCGATGCGGCCGTAGATCGGCAGCTCGGCTGCTTCAGACGCTTCGCTCATCTCGGCCGCAGCCGGCGGCGGTTCGCCGAAGTCGCCTTGGATGACTTTGGGAGAAAAGCCCTTCGGCTTGGCTTCCTGGTTCAGGTCTTCCGGCAGGCGCAGAACCTCGATCGCGCGGGCGCGATTGGGCAGGCGGCGAATGAAGCGCCGCTCCTCCAAGGCCAGGATCAGGCGATGAATGCCCGACTTGGACTTGAGCCCCAGAGCATCCTTCATTTCGTCGAAGGAGGGGGAGACGCCTCGCTCCTCCAGATAGTCGTGGAGATAGAGAAGCAGTTCGTGCTGTTTGCGCGTCAACATGGCGCCGGTCCCTCTGTTCTGGACGCTGCCTCGCCGCCGACGCCGGAAGCGTCTGTTGCGAAGAACAAAATGAGAATACACGAATCGTTCTAGTTTGGTTCTGGTCGCCTGTCAAGACAGGTTTCCCAGTCCGATACAATCTATGGATGCTTTATGTTGGGCTAAATCCCGCCATCGAGGGGGAGAATTGTGATGGCGTCTCCGGCCTTCGCCGGTGGGGCGTGCGGCGGACGGACGGCCAAGACGTTGGCTTGCGACAGCACTGCCAGCATAGAGCTGTCCTGCCGTTCGAAGGGGACGACCGTTGCCGTCCCGCGCGGACACCAGGTCGCCTGGCTGCGCAGATAGTCTTCGCGTCGGTCGTTGGCGCCCAGATCGACTCCAAGGCTGGCCTCCAGGGTCTTGGGCGCGCTGGGCAGGCCTTGCAGGTGGCGCAGGATGGGCCGCAGGAAGATCAGGCCGCAGACCAGGGTGGAGACCGGATTGCCCGGCAGTCCCAAGAGCGGGGTGCTGCCCAGGCGGCCGAACAGCAAGGGCTTGCCCGGTCGCATGGCGATCCGCCAGAAATCCAGATCGAGGCCGCTTTCGGCAAGCGCGCTGCGGACCAGGTCGTGCTTGCCGACCGAGGCACCGCCGGTGGTCACCAGCAGATCGCAGCCGGCAGCACCGCGGGCTAGGTCCTGCAGGGCATCGCCGCGGTCCGGCGCGATCCCCAGATTGACGGCGATGCCACCCTCGGACTCGACCAGACCGGAGAGGGCAAAGGCGTTTGAGCTGACGATCTGGCTGGGTCCACGCGGGTCGCCGGGCAGCACCACCTCGTCGCCGGTGGCCAGGATCGCCACACGCGGGCGCCGGTGCAGCGGCAGCCAGGCATGGTCCATGGCGGCCGCCAGACCCAGGTCTCTTGCGGTCAGGCGGTGCCCGCTGGGCAGCGCGGTCTTTCCCGCCAGAAAGTCCAGTCCCTGCGGGCGGACATAGCGCCCGGTCTCGCTGGCCTCGCTTAAGGTGATGCGATCGCCCTCACGCGCGACGTTCTCTTGAATAACGATGGTGTCGCTGCCCGGCGGCAGCGGGGCGCCGGTGAAGATGCGGACCGCCTGTCCGGGGCCGACTTCGCTTTCCAGCAGCTCTCCGGCTGCGACCTCGCCGATCACCGTCAGAGATGCAGGCAGGCTTCCGACATCGGCACCGCGCACGGCATAGCCGTCCATGGCGGAGACCGCGGCCGGCGGCTGCGTGGTGCGCGCCACCAAGGGCCTGGTGAGAACACGACCCAGGCCCTGGTTGACGGCAAGGGTCTCGGCGGGGAGGGGGGCAAAGGCCTCCAGGATGCGGGCGCGGGCCTCGACGACGGAGAGCATCAGGCTTGCGTGAAGTGGCCGGACTTCCCACCACTCTTCTCGACCAGTCGGATGGATCCGATCGCCATGCCGCGATCCACGGCTTTGCACATGTCGTAGACGGTGAGCGCTGCCACCGAGACCGCGGTCAGGGCTTCCATCTCGACGCCGGTGCGCCCTTTCAGCTTGCAGGTCGCCTCGATCGCGACGACGCAGCGGGCCTCGTCCAGCGCCAGATCGACCTTGACCGAGGTCAAGGCCAGCGGATGGCAGAGCGGGATCAGCTCGGGCGTACGCTTGGCGGCCATGATACCGGCCAGGCGCGCCACGCCCAGGACATCGCCCTTGCCCATGCGTCCCTCCTTCACCAGTGCGAAGGTTTCCGGCGCCATCGACACTTCACCGCGCGCGGTTGCCAGGCGTTCGCTTTCGGCCTTCTCGCCGACGTCGACCATGGCGGCCCGGCCCTCGGCATCGAAGTGGGTCAGCTTGCTCATGCCGCTGCCGTCCGATCGCCGGCCGGCAGGAGCGCACGGGCGGCCGCGGCGACATCGTCCTGGCGCATCAAGGATTCGCCGATCAGGAAGGCCCTGGCGCCACGTCCTTGCAGTTCGATCAGATCGTCGCGTGTCTTCAGTCCACTC
This sequence comes from Kiloniellales bacterium, assembly GCA_040219175.1. Lineage (GTDB taxonomy): Bacteria > Pseudomonadota > Alphaproteobacteria > Kiloniellales > JACOMY01 > JACOMY01. The sequence continues at coordinate 5,996 of JAVJSY010000099.1, read as the reverse complement.
TCGGCAACCATGAACCGATCCTCCGGGATCTGCTTTGCTAGTTTCCTCGTGGTCTCCAGAGTGACCTCCAAGGTCTTGAGATTGCGATTGTTTATGCCCAGAAGCGCTGCGTCGAGCCGAAGCGCGCGCGCAAGCTCGGCAGCATCGTGCACCTCGACCAATACGTCCATGCCAAGCTCGCTGGCGAGCGCTGCCAGTGCGCGGGCCTTGGCATCGCTGAGGGCTGCCATGATCAAGAGGACGCAATCGGCACCCAGCGCGCGGCTCTCGACGATCTGGTAGGGCTCCAGCATGAAGTCCTTGCGCAGCACCGGCAGACTGCAGGCAGCGCGGGCCTGGATCAGGTAGGCGTCCTTGCCTTGGAAGTAGGGCGCGTCGGTCAGGACCGACAAGCAGGTGGCTCCGCCCTCGGCATAGGCTTGGGCCAGGCTCGGCGGGTCGAAGTCGGCCCGGATCAGACCCTTGGAGGGCGAGGCCTTCTTGATTTCGCAGATAAGGCCGTAGCCCGCAGTCTCGGCGGCCTTGCGCAGAGACGATGCGAAGCCACGCGGCGCATCGGCCGCGGCCGCGGCGCGCTCGACCTCGGCCAGCGGACGGGCCGCCTCGCGTCGCGCCAGCTCCTTCAGGGTATCGGCGCAGATTCGCGCCAGTACGTCGCTCATGCTCTGTCCCTAGCTCTCGCTGTTGGTGACATCCACCAGGCGCGCCAGTACGTCCTTGGCCCCACCCTTGTCCAAAGCCTCGCCGGCCAAGACGGCACCAGCCTGCAAATCGTCCGCCCGGCCGGCCACGACAAGGGCCGCGGCTGCGTTCATGACGACGATATCGCGGAAGGGGCCGGTTTCACCGTCGAACAGCCGCCGGATGGCCGCCGCGTTTTCTTTGCTGTCCCCGCCTAGGATGTCTTCCATCCGTGCCGTTGCCAGCCCCAGGTCGGAAGGATGGACGGAAAAGCGCGTGACCTCGCCCCGATCGAGCGCGGCGACCTCGCTGGTGCCCAGGGTGGAGATCTCGTCCAGGCCGCCGGCGCCGTGCACGACCCAGGCCTTCTCGTGTCCCAATGCACGCAAGGCCTCTGCCAATGGCACGATCCAATCGGCGGAGAAGACCCCCAAGACCTGCCGCTTGACCCGCCCCGGATTGCAGAGCGGTCCCAGCAGGTTGAAGAGCGTACGGGTGCCCAGCTCGACGCGAGTCGGTCCGACATGGCGCATGGCGGCATGATGCCTGGGCGCCATCAGGAAGCAGGTCCCGACCTCGTTCAAGGCCCGTACCATCAAGGCCATATCGGCATCGATATTGACGCCGAGCGACTGCAGCACATCGGCAGCGCCGGACTTCGAAGAGAGCGCGCGATTGCCGTGCTTGGCCACCGGCACGCCGCAGGCCGCAACCACGAAGCTGCTGGCGGTCGAGATGTTGAGCGTGCCCTTGGCGTCGCCGCCGGTCCCGCAGGTGTCGATTGCGCCGGCCGGTGCCTCGATCGTCAGCATGCGCGCCCGCATCGCGCGGGCAGCACCGGTGATCTCGTCTATGGTCTCGCCGCGAACGCGCAGCGCCATCAGGAAGCCGCCCATCTGTGAGGGCGTGGCATCGCCGGCCATGATGATGGAGAAGGCCTGCTCGGCTTCCCGGGCGCTCAGCGGCTGCGCAAGCGCCACCTTGCCAAGCAGCGCCTTGATATCCCCCATATCGCCTTGCTTGGCCAGGCTCATGCCGCCAGATCCCGCGGCACCTTGGCCAACTTCAGGAAGTTTTCCAAGAGCTTGTGGCCATGTTCCGAGGCGATGGATTCGGGATGGAACTGTACGCCGTAGAGCGGCAGCTCGCGATGGCTGAGCCCCATGACGATGTTCTGATCGCAGCTCGCCGTCAGCTTCAGGCTGTCGGGGAAGCTGTCCGGGTCGACCACCAAGGAATGATAGCGCGTCGCGCGGAAGGGGGAGGGCAGTCCGGCGAAGATGTCGTCGCCCCGATGGGTGACCTCCGAGAGCTTGCCGTGCATCGGGGCCGGGGCGCGCACCACACGTCCACCGAAGACCTGGCCGATCGTCTGGTGGCCAAGGCAGACGCCCAGCAGAGGCAGGCGCCGCTCGGCTGCCGCCGCCACCAGGTCCAGGCAGATGCCGGCGCGATCGGGGTCGCATGGCCCGGGCGAGAGCACGATGGCCGTGGGCTCCAGCGCCAAGGCTTCGGCAACGGAGATCCGGTCATTTCGCCTGACGACGGCCTCCGCCCCAAGTTCGCCCAGGAAGTGAAAGAGATTGTAGGTGAAGCTATCGTAGTTATCGATGAGGAGCAGCATGAGCCCGGCCGTATCGTCGCGTTTCGGAGGCGCCTTATAGCAGCCGTGCCCCCAGGCGCAAAGATCCCCAGGCGCAAAGATCCCCAGGCGCGAAGAATCCCGGGCGCAATGGTGATGGCAGATCTGTTGCCGACGCGGGCCAGCCTGCTATTGCTCACCGGGCAGGATCTGGAGCCCTTACGCGAGGAGAGAGATGAGCCCTTCGTCCAAGACGACGCGCAGCAAGACAGGCAAGAAGGCCCCGGCTAAGCGCCCGGCTAAGCAATCGGCCAAAGCCAAGTCCGGCAGCGCGCGGACGACCAAGTCCAAGGGGTCCGGGCGCCGCCCACCAAGCAAGCGCAGTCCGGCCAAACGCAAGACCACGCGCAAGCGGGCCGGCACGAAGCGGGGGAGCCTGCTGACCAGGCTCGGCGCCGGGGCGGTCGTGCTCTTCCTCCTGCTGCTGGCGGGCTTGACCTTCTCCTGGCCGGACGGAGAGCAGGCGCCCCAGCTGGCCGAAAGCGAGGCGGCGGCGCCCGAGCCCGTGACAGCAGCCAAATCAACCAAGCCCAAGCCGGTCGTCGAGACAAGAGCCCCGGCCCCGGCAGATCCAAAGCCACCCGCAGAGCCCAAGCCAGAGGTGAAGCAAGCGGCCACGCAGCCGAGCGAAGCGCCCCCGGCCATAGAGGTCGCGGTCGCGCCGCCCAAGCCTGCTGCGGATCCGATCTGGAAGCGTTACAGCGCTGCACATACGGCCAAGCCCGGCCAACCGATGATCGCCATCGTGCTGGATGACCTGGGGCCGAACAAGCAGCGTTCGCGCAATGCGATCGAGTTGCCCGGTCCGCTGACCCTGGCCTTTCTGCCCTACGCCAAGGACCTGCCGGCCTTGACGGCGGAGGCCCGCAAGCACGGCCACGAACTGCTCATCCACATGCCGATGGAGCCGAAGGATCTGGCCGGCAACAATCCGGGCGAGAACGCGCTGCTAACCTCGCTAAGCGATGCCGAGATCCAGCGCCGCCTGGATTGGGCGATGCAGCGCTTTCCGGGCTACGTCGGCCTCAACAACCACATGGGCAGTGCCTTCACCGCCGACCGCCGCAAGATGGACCTGGTCATGCAGCGTCTGGCCGGGAAGGGCGGCCTGTTCCTCGATTCGGTGACCAGCGGCGCCAGCAAGGGCGCGACTGCGGCAAAGGCGGCCGGCATCCCCAGCGCCAGGCGCGACATCTTTCTGGATCACGGCGGCGACGACCCCGGCATGGTGCTGCAGCAGCTGGCGAAGCTCGAAGCGGTGGCAAAGCGCCAGGGTTATGCCGTGGCGATCGGTCATCCGCACGACGGCACGGTCACGGCCCTGGAGCTTTGGATTCCCGACGCCTTGGCGCGCGGCTTTGCTCTCGTCCCGATCTCGGCCCTGGTCGAGGCGCCCGACGCGCCGGACTTGCGGGGCTGACCCGACGGCGCTGCGGCTTGTCTCGGGCCGGCCGGCGGGCTATGTCGCCAGCCATGATCATCGATAACGACAAGGTCGTAGCGCTGCTGCGGCAGGTGGCGGCGGACGAGGTGATGCCGCTTTGGCAGAACCTCGGGAAAGACGACATCAGCTACAAGGCCGGCGACGAGCCGGTAACCGTGGCCGACAAGGCCTCCGAAGTGGCGCTGACGGCGGCGCTGACCGGACTGCTGCCCGGCTCCAAGGTGGTCGGCGAAGAGGCGGTTGCCGACGACCCGGCCGTCATGGACCTTTTGAAGGGCGAAGAGTGGGTCTGGGTGGTCGATCCGATCGACGGCACCCGCAACTTCTCTCTCGGCAATAAGAACTTTGCCCTGATGGTAGCGCTTGTTCGTCAAGGACAGAGCGAAGCGGCCTGGATCTATGCCCCGGCAATCGACAGTCTTGCCTGCGGTGCGCGCGGCGAAGGTGTTGTGCTGGATGGCAAGGCAGTGCTGATTTCGGACAACCCGGCCGCGCCGGCCGCCTTGCGCGGCACCCTGCACGCCGGTCAGTTCTCACCGCGCGAGATGGCGCGCAGGATTTCCAAGCGCCGCGACCGTGTGGCAGCGCAGCGCAGCATGGGCTCGGCCGGTATCGAATATCTGCGCCTGCTTGCCGGCGGTCTGGATTTTTCCTTCTTTACCAAGCTGATGCCCTGGGATCATGCACCCGGCTGCCTCTTGCTGGAGGTGGCCGGTGCGGTGGCGCGTTTCACCGACACGCATGAGGCCTACAGCCCCCGGCGTCACGCCGGCGAGGGGCTGTTGCTGGCCCCGGACCCGGATGCCTGGGCACGCTTGCACCAGACCCTTTTGGCTGACCCGGTCTAGACGCGGCACGAGCAATCTAGACAAGAGCGGGAGAAGGTCTTGGTCGCCGAAATCCTGACCATCATCGCGCCGGTCTTCCTGATCGCCACCCTGGGCTATCTCTGGGCGCGAGCCGGCAAGCGTTTCGATTCGGTCATGGTGACCGAGCTGACCGTTCTGGTCACCACGCCCTGCCTGGTGATCGACACCTTCCTGCGCGCCGAGATCTCCATGGGCGCCTTCGGCGACATGGTGTTCGCCACACTGGTGCTCTACGCCCTGGTGGCGCTCAGCGGGGCTCTGGTCCTGCTGGTGCTGAAGTGGCCGCAGCGCCACTTCTTGCCTTCGCTGATCTTCGGCAACACCGGCAACATGGGTCTGCCGCTCTGCCTTTTCGCCTTTGGCGAGGAGGGCTTGGCGCTGGGCATCACGCTCTTCGCCGTATCTGCCATTCTCAACTTCACGCTCGGCGTGTCGCTGGCCGCCGGCAGCGTCTCGGCCAAGCAGATGGCGCGGATGCCGCTGCTCTACGCCGTGGCCTTCTCTATCCTGATCCTGACCACCGGCCTCTCCTTGCCGGGCTGGATCGCCGAGACCCTGCGCTTGCTGGCGGGAATCACCATCCCCTTGATGATCCTGGCCCTGGGCGTCTCCCTGGCACGGCTCAAAATCGCCAATCTAGGCCAGGCCCTCGTGCTGTCGATCGTGCGGATCGGCGTTGGCGCGGGCCTGGCCTTCCTCGTGGCCGCGCTCTTGGGCATGGAAGGCACGGCGCGTGGCGTCCTGATCATCCAGGCGGCGATGCCGGCCGCCGTCTTCAACTTCCTCTTCGCCGAACGCTACAGCGCCGCCGGGCCGCAGGTCGCCGGCATCGTCCTGGTGTCCTCGCTGCTTTCGGTCGCAACCACGCCCTTGCTGCTCTTGGTGCTGCTCTAGCCCAGCGATCGTCCGCGCAGCAGGAATGCGCAATGAAACTGCCATTTTCGGCTTGACCACCGGCCCGGCTTAGCCTAATCAACGCGCCTCTCGAGACGCCGCTTCCGGCCGCGTTTTTTCGAGCCCCAGGCAAGGGGGTGTAGCTCAGTTGGTTAGAGCGCTGGCCTGTCACGCCAGAGGCCGCGGGTTCAAGTCCCGTCACTCCCGCCATTCTTTCAGTTTCTTGGTAGATCCCGACCGACTGTTTGCGCCTAGTCCTGGTCTTATCCGGTGACGCGCTCGCAGCGCGAGGTCTGCGCAGTCTCAATCCAGCAACAAAGATCGACTAGAGCGGAGTGAGGATAGTTTGAATCGGAAGGGGATTCCGGCGCGGTCGTAAAAGTGATTCAAGATGCTGGCTGGGTAAGGAGGCCAGCAAGGTATGCCGAAACCCCTATCGATGGACTTGCGTGAGCGGGCAGTGGCT
>JAVJSY010000098.1:0-17954 GCA_040219175.1 Kiloniellales bacterium | reverse complement strand
CACTGCAATCTCCCAGTCTGCTTCCGTCATCTGTGTTGACATCGCCGATCCCTCCAATGAGCATCGGCTCCTTACGAATCACAATTCCTCCGATCCGAGGAATCCCCTCTACATGAGTCATTTCGTCCACACCGCCTAGTGCACCAAGGCCCCGGATTCGGCCCCTTCACATAGCTATTGTCTAGCTATTGTCATCTCGGCGCCAGAGTGGCGATCAGTTCGTTCACCACCTCGGCCATCTTCATCGCCGTATCGAAGTCGAATTCGTTGATCGCGACAAAGGCACCGATGTTCCGATGCGGTGAGAAGGCAGTGTAAGTGAAAACGCCTTGCATGCCGCCAGCCTTCTGCAGGATCAGCGGCCGATCGCCTTCCGGCTGCATGACCACCCAACCCAAGGCCATGGCGTCCATGTGCCCCGACTCGTCCATGCCATAGACCGGGGCCAAGCCGTCGCGCCAAAGATAGCTGGCCTGGCTGAGGTTGCGCCAGGCGGCGTGCTTTGGATTGAAGCGATCCAGGTTCCACTCGAGCCAGTGCAGTATGTCGTTGGTCGTAGAGAAGAGGGCGCCGGAGCCATAGATGCCCGGTGCGCTCTCGATATCCACCATCGGCTTGCCGTGCCAGTCATGGCCCTGCATCAGCTGCGGGCTGACCTTCGGCAGCGCAAAGCCGGTGTGCTGCAGGCCGATCGGACCGGTCACCGTCTCCTCCAAGAGGACGGCATAGCTCTTGCCGGTCGCATCGGCCAGGGTGGCGGCCAGAATGTCGAAGCCAACGTTGGAATAGAGAATGCCGCCACCCGGCGCGTAGAGCAGTTCGGCAGACTTCAAGGCCTCAACGAAGTGGGCCTCGTCGTGATTGACATAGGGATTGTTCGCAGGACCCGGCGGAAAGTCGAATTCGCGCGGCAAGCCGCTGGACTGGGTCGCGGCGTCGATCAGTCGGATCTCGCGACCCTCCTTGGTCGGCAGCTCGACGTTCCACTTCAGATGCTTGGACAGAGGGTCGGTCAGTGCGACCGTGCCGTTGCTGGCAGCATGGGCGAGCGCCAAGCCGGTAAAGACCTTGGAGATGGAGCCGATGCGCAAAACGGTATCGCCGTCCGGCTCCTGCCCCTCCTCGTCGCGCGTCTTGCCGAATCCGGCAATCGCCGTCTCGCCGTCCTGCACAACGCCCAAGATCAAGCCCGGGACGCCGCTGGAAATGAACAGAACGGCGCCGGTGAACTCCACCGTCTCTTCCAACAGAGCGTTCTCGGCTTTCGCCGGCGCCACCAAGGCCGCCAAGACCAAGCCGGTCGTCACAATTCCTCTAAGCATCCTGCTTTACCCTCTTGCCCGCACGACCCAAGTGGCCGTCCTTGCAGACAAGCTTAGGCACCGCGCCCGATGTCAGTCGAGGGCGCGGTGCCTAATTCGCAAAATGCCAAGACAAACCTAGAGGCAGTAGGCCTTGAGCGGGGCGAAACCGTTGAAGGCGACGCTGGAGTAGGTCGTGGTGTAGGCACCGCAGGCGAGAATCCGCACCTTGTCGCCGGGCTTGAGCGCCAGCGGCAGGCTGTAGATCGTCTTCTCGTAGAGCACGTCGGCGCTGTCGCAGGTGGGGCCGGCCAGGATCACCGGGCCTTCCGGACCGCCGTCATGCTCGGTGACGATGCGATACTTGATCGCCTCCTCCATGGTCTCGGCCAGGCCGGAGAACTTGCCGATGTCGAGATAGACCCAGCGTGTGGTCTCGCCGACGTCCTTGGTCGAGACCAGCACGACCTCGGCCTCGATCACGCCCGACTCGCCGACCAGGCCACGACCCGGCTCGGCGATCAGCTGCAGGCGACGACCGCCCATCTGCCGCTCGACGGCATCGAGGACGCTCTCGCCATAGTGACGCTGACCGGGCACATCCTTGCGGTAGCGCGCGGGAAAGCCGCCGCCCAGGTTCAAGAGCCAGGGGGTCAGGCCTTCGGCCTCCAGCGCGCCGTAGAGCGCGGCGATGCCGCCCAGGACCTTGTCCCACTGCTTGAGGTCGGTCTGCTGCGAGCCGATGTGGAAGGAGACGCCGGCAGCGTCCATCCCCAGATCGCGGGCGCGCAACAGCAGGTCCTTGGCCATCCGCTGGCTGCAGCCGAACTTGCGCGACAGCGGCCACTCGGCGCCCTCGCCATCGACCAACAGTCGGCAGAAGACCGACGCACCCGGCGCCAGCTCGGCCAACTTCTCCAGCTCGCCAACACTGTCGAAGGCGAAGAGCGTCACGCCACGCGCATGGGCGTAAGCGATGTCGCTTGCCTTCTTGATGGTGTTGCCGAAGGAGAGGCGGTCCGCCGTGATGCCCAGCTCCAGGCAGATGTCGATCTCGCCCTTGCTGGCAACGTCGAAGTTGCTGCCCAGGCGGTCCAGCAGGCGCAAGACGGCCGGCTCGGGATTGGCTTTGACGGCGTAGAAGATCTTCGCCGGATCCAGGCCCGCGGCCAGCTCCAGATAGTTGCGCTCCACCACCTGGCTGTCGATCACCAGGCAAGGCGTTTCCGGCTGCATCCGCGCCAAGAACTCGTTCATGGCCGGCGTCACCCCGCCCCGCTCCTGCGCGGGCGGCGGCACCAGGCTCAGCTGACGGCGCACGGCGGCCTTGTTGGCCGGCGTGCTCATGGGCTGCTGCTGATTGCGGACTCGAATGCGGGCGGCTTTGCCGCCCAACTGTGCGATGTGCATCGTCGTTCCCCCTCGGAAACCGACATGCCCCTGCCGGGTACATGCCTGCCGTTGCCAAAAAGAACGCGATCCGCGGGTCCTTAACTGCCTTTGGGGGCGGCCAGGGGCACATGCGTTAGGCGTCTGTCGGGGGACTTAAGGCCAGCCGGCTTGCGGCGCAAGCCAGGAAATTCGGATCAGTGCACAGAGGGCTATGCAATGAGGGCATAGCGGTGGTTGAGGCTCATTTTTCCGGAGTTGCGAGAGAACCAACCCGCTCATTTAGTCCCCGTTCTTTTTGATGCTTCACCCTAGGGATTGAACAATGGCAAGGAGTCCGAAAAATCTGTCGTGCGTACGCATCTCTCTTTTGGGCGACGATGATTGTCCCAATTGACAATACCGGGTAGGAAGCGCTGCTTCCGATAGGACCAGTGATAGGGCCAGAGCCTGTGTTTCCCTTGAACCAAGAGCATCGCGTGATGCTGTCGGCGCCTCTTATCCATGGTGAAGAAGGTCAAGTCTTCCCAGCTCCGAGGCTCCTGCATTCGGTCGAGCAGCAGAACGCAATGTGGCCGAGAATCGGCAATCTGCATAGTGCTGGCCATCACGGCATAGGGCTGCAAGAGCCCCAAGCCCGACAGAAACCCCAAAGTGATAAAGCCCCCGAGCGCAATTGCCAAAGCGGCTCGCCTGGGTTGATTGAATCGAGATTTTACCCAGAAAAGCAGAACCACCGCTAGAAGGCAGAATAGGCTGATCATCACATGCAATAGGAACCCTCGATACGCACGCTCCAAGGCATTACCCAACATTGAGGTGATCAGTATGCCAATAAGCGCGCCGAAAGCGAAGAGGAGGAGGAAATCAAATCCCCGTAACGCCTTGCCGCTCTTCATTGCCGGCTCAAAGCGAACGCCATTCCGCCCGGCTCTCCAGGCTCCCACCAGGTATCTAATCCACAAAAGGAAGAGGCAAATTGCCATGAACAGCACGACAAATGCGTAGCCAACGACATCGGCAATACCCGGGTTCAGGTCTGGCGTCTTTGCGATCTCCGCAAAGATTATCACCAGGATAACAGCGATCCAAAGCCGTGGAACCCATGCCCATGGAGAAACCAGGGCAAGTACGGGGATAGCGAGGATAAAATAGAACGCGAACTCATACATCAAAATCATCCTACTGCAAGAACTCAGAAAAATGAGACTTCTCGCCTAAAGGCGGCGAAGAGATGCAGGTCAGCTGATCACATTATGAATTTGTAACGACCAACAGTCAGATCACCGCGTGCTGCCCCCCATCAACGACGAGCGTCGCCCCCGTCATATGCGAGGAGGCATCCGAGGCCAGCAACAGCAAGGGCCCCGTCAGCTCGTGCAATTGCCCGAAGCGGCGTTGCGGGATCTTCTTGCGCATGACCTCGCCGGCCGGGCCTTGCAGGGTCTCGCGGTTAATGTCGGTCTCGAAATAGCCGGGGCAGAGGGCGTTGACGCGGATGCCGTGGCGGGCCCATTCGACGGCCAGGCTGCGGGTCAGGTTGACCACACCTGCCTTGCTGGCCGCGTAGGAGGCCAGGACCGATGCGCCGCCGAGTGCGATGATACTTTCGTGGGCGGCCGGGAGGGAGTGAGGGCCGGTGCCACTTCGGAAATGAGCAGGTCTGCTCATTTCCAAAAGAACTCTAAGAACGACTATCTCTTTGGCCCAGCCTGCACTTCCCGCCTGGTCGATCACACTCATGTCGATCTGGCCTGGCAAAAGGGAAGCGGCTGCCGAATCAAAGCCAGACGAAGTCCGTCGCGGTCAGCAGATTGGCGGCGGTGACGCCGTCGACCAGGAAGGCCTGATCAACATTCCCGTCGCCGTCCTCGTCGACCTGGATCTGGCGTGGGCCGGCAAAGCGGGCTTCCGAGTTCCCGCCCCCTGAGAAGGCTGCATTGCCGATGTAGGCGAAGCTGCCTGTCTCCAGACCGCTGGCAAAGACCAGCTTGTCTTCGCCGTTGCCGCCATTGGCCAAAGCTCCGTCAAAGTCGCGGATGATCGGCCCACCCGATCCGCCGAAGCCCAGGTCGCTGCCATTGAAGCGGAAGCTATCTGTGCCGGAGCCGCCGAAGGCGACATCATAGCGTGCGATGGCGATGGTATCCGACCCGCTCTCGCCTTCCATGCGATCGCCGCCGATACCGCCGAACAAAAGGTCGTCGCCATCGCCGGCGATGATCCGGTCATCGCCCTGATTACCGGCCAGACGGTTGTCGCCGCTATTGCCTTCGAGCGTATTGTCCAGGCTGTTGCCGGTTCCGTCGATGTTGCCGAAGCCCTGCTGCATGCGCAGATTCTCGATGAAGGCCGTCGCCGAGCCGTCGGGCAGGGAAAAATCGGTCTCGGCACGCACCAGATCGGTGCCTTCGCCGGCCAAATCCTGCACCAGGTCGGCCGTGCTGGCGACGATGAAGGTGTCGTCGCCGCTGCCGCCGATCAGCGTATTGGTGCCGGCCTGCGCGTTTAGACGGTCGGCACCGCTCTGGCCGGTAAGCACATTGCTGAAGGAGTTGCCCAGCAGGATGTCGTCGTTGGCATTGCCGGTCATGTCGGCAGCACCGGCAGAGCGCACGACGATCACCCGCTCGACCATCACCTCGGCAGCCGTGCCCAGCGTGTAGTCGTTGGCGTTGGAGCGCAGCACGTCGGTGCCTTCGCCCGTGCCGTCGAAGACCCGGTCGGTGGCGCTGTCGATGATGAAGGTGTCATTACCGCGTCCGCCGAAGGCCGTGTCGCTGCCCGAGGCTCCGTTCAGGCGGTCCCCGCTGCGTCCGCCGTAAAGCGTATCGCTGCCGCTGCCGCCCACCATCCGGTCGTTGGTGTCTTCGCCGAAGAGCGTATCCGCGCCGTCTGCGCCGAAGAGCGTATCGCGGCCGCTGTCGCCTTCCATCTGGTCATCGCCGTCCAGCCCGCGCAGTACGTCATCGTCGTCGCCGCCGAAAAGCTGAGAATCATTGCCTGAACCGCCGAATAGCTGATCCTTGCCCGTACCGCCGAAAAGGTCGATGTCCTTGCCACTGCCACCCCAAACCTTGTCGTCGCCCTCGCTGCCGATCAAGCCTGTGTCGTCGCCTTGGCCGCCATAGACGTCATCGTCGCCGGTACTACCGAAGAGGCGATTGTCGTCGCCCGAGCCACCCTCGACCCGATCGTCGCCCTCGCTGCCGACTAGGTCGCTGTCTTGACCGGAGTCACCGAAGACTTGATCGTCTCCGCTGCTGCCGAAGAGGCGACTGTCGTCGCCCTCACCGCCATAGAGGCTATCCTCATCCTCGCCGCCGAAGAGGTTGCTATCGTCGCCATGCGCGCCGCTGATTCGGTCCTGACCGCTGTTCCCGGACAGCGAGACATCCTTGCCACTGCCGCCATGAACGCTGTCGTCGCCGTCGTTGCCGAAGAAGCGCGTGTCGACGCCGCTACCACCCCAGACCTCGTCGTTTCCCGTCCCACCGTTCAGATTGCTGTCGTCACCCTGCTGGCCGCGGATGATGTCGTCGCCGTCGTCGCCGAATGCCGCAGCATCCTTTCCCGAGCCACCCTCGATCACATCATCGCCGCTGTCGCCGGAGAGCTGGGTATCGTCGCCCCCGTCGCCGCCAATCATGTCATCGCCACTGCCGCCGTTGAAGAACGAGTCCTTGCCTCCACCACCGAAGATCATGTCGTTGCCGAGACCGCCCTGATTGGCAACGTCGTCGCCTCCATTACCCCTGATCTCGTCATCGCCGGCACCACCGGACATCAGGCTGTCGGTACCGCTGCCGCCAAAGAGCTTGTCCTTGCCGGACCCACCGTACACAGCGAAACCCGCACCGCCGAGGAGTATCTCTCCAAAATTGTTGAAGACGCCGCCTTCGAACCTGTCGTTGCCGGAGCCCAGTTGAACTTGCGACACCGACCCGGAGCCGGCCGCGACCACGTCATCTCCGTCGCCACCGTCGAAGCTGGTGTCCTGACCGGAGCCGGAGATCAAGACATCGTTTCCCGTGCCACCGCCGATGCTGGTATCGTTGCCGCCGCGCGTCCTGATGACATCATCGCCGTCGTCGCCCTGCAGGTTCGTGTCGTCTGCATCCCCGACGTTGATTTCATCGTCGCCGCTGCCCCCATAGACATTCGAGACATAGCTGGCAATCAAAGTGGGTAGGTCATCATAGAAGTAGCCGTCTTCTATACGATCTGCTCCGGTTCCCAGGAAGACATTAAACGCCTTTCCAGAGCCAATGACGACCGTGTCGTCCCCTTCGTCTCCAAAGATATCGCGATCACTGCCCGACTGAAGAAAGATGGTGTCGTCTCCTGAACCGCCAATGACATAATAATCGCTGCCACTTCCAAGAATAATCACGTCATTGCCGCTGCCACCGTTGACGAAATCATCCCCTCCATAGGCATAAAAGGTATCGTCTTCATCCGTTCCTTTCAGGTCGTCCGCCCCGGTGGTTCCAAAAAAAACTGCCATGACACCCTCCTCTAGGTATTCTTGTTATGATGCCGATCAGAGTCGCACAGAAACCCAACCGGCGACTCGGTTCAACCCTGTCGGACTCACATGTCGCTTACGAGAGCCAATGCCCCCCGTCTTGTTGTTTCTCGCACTCATGCAGCAGACACTGTCTGAATATGACGTACCAATCCTCTCCAATCCGAGACTGTAGTAAGAGCCTACAGGTTCGGGCGAAGAGATCAAGACTTTATGACAATATCGCATAGTCGATACTGACAGCTTCTTGCTGCTCATCGCGAACGCTCCCCCCCGGTTTGATGCCTTGATGGTGTGTTGGTTCCGCGACGGCGCCGAAAGGTTCATTAAGATGTCAGGCAAAAAAATCTGTTAGTCGGGGGTTAGCCGCAGTCGTCGCGGTGACGCATGGAAGCCTTGGTCGACCAGACTGCACCAGACCGCAACTCAGACACGCCTCCGACAGCAATGTCGCTCGGCGGAGACGCTACCGACGCCAAAGGCATCCTACCTCGCTCTACGAAAGGAGCGCGATCTATCGCTGATGAGAGATGCGGGCTATGGGCTTCTGCCTAGAGAGGTTGAAGCGCCTAAATCACCGCGTGCTGCCCCCCGTCGACGACGAGCGTCGCCCCCGTCATATGCGAGGAGGCATCCGAGGCCAGCAGCAGCAAGGGCCCCGTCAGCTCGTGCAATTGTCCGAAGCGGCGTTGCGGGATCTTCTTGCGCATGACCGCGCCGGCCGGGCCTTGCAGGGTCTCGCGGTTGATGTCGGTTTCGAAGTAGCCGGGGCAGAGGGCGTTGACGCGGATGCCGTGGCGGGCCCACTCGACCGCCAGGCTGCGGGTCAGGTTGACCACGCCGGCCTTGCTGGCGGCGTAAGAGGCCAGGATCGAAGCGCCGCCGAGCGCGATGATGGAGGCGATGTTGACGATGGCGCCGCCGTTGTCCTGCATGATCCGACCGGCGGCTTGGGCCACACGGAAAACGCCGGTGAGGTTGGTGTCGACGACGCGCGCCCAATCCTCCTCGGTGACCTCCAGGGACTTGGCGGTGAGCGCGATGCCGGCGTTGTTGACGACGCTGTCCAGGCGTCCCCATTCGGCAGCGGCCTTGGCCAGGGCCGCATCGACGCTGGCGCGCTCGGTGACATCCATGGTCAGCGGCAGGGCCTTGCGGCCGCCGGCACGGATCTCCTCGGCCAGACTTTCCAGGGCGTCCATGCGTCGGGCGACGATCACCAGGTCGGCGCCGGCCTTGGCCAGCTCCAGGGCAAAGTGTCGGCCGAGGCCTGAAGAGGCACCGGTCACCAAGGCGACCTTGCCGCTCATGTCGAAGGGGTTCGTCATGGCTCTAAAGGTCCTTGGCCTGCTGGCGCAGCACGAACTTCTGGATCTTGCCGGTCGAGGTCTTGGGCAGCTCGCAGAAGACCACGGACTTGGGCACCTTGAAGCGGGCAAGGCTCTGCCGGCAGTGGGTGATGATGTCTTCTTCCGCCACCGTGGCGTTGCGGCGCAGCGTGACGAAGGCGCAAGGCGTCTCGCCCCAGCGCGCGTCGGGCCGGGCCACCACGGCAGCCTCCAGCACCTGCGGGTGCCGGTAGAGCGCCTCCTCGACCTCGAGCGAGGAGATGTTCTCGCCGCCGGAGATGATGATGTCCTTGGAGCGGTCCTTGACCTCGATGTAGCCATCGGGATGGCGCACGGCGAGGTCGCCGGTGTGGAACCAGCCGCCGGCAAAGGCCTCGCCGGTCGCGCGCGGATTCTTGAGATAGCCCTTCATGACCGTGTTGCCGCGCAGCATGATCTCGCCGATGGTCTCGCCGTCCCAGGGCGTCTCGGCCATACTCTCCGAATCCTTGACGGTGGCCCCGTCCAGGGTGGTGTAGCGCACCCCTTGCCTGGCCATCATCGCCGCCCGGCTGGTCAAGTCCATGCTATCCCAGTCCGCCTGCCAGTCGCAGGCCGTCGCCGGGCCATAGACCTCGGTCAGGCCATAGGCGTGCAGCACGCTGAAGCCCTGCTCTTCCATCGCTTTGATGATGGCGCTGGGAGGGGCCGCGCCGCCGGTCATGACCCGGACGGGACTCGCCAGCGGCCGCTTGATGTCCTCCTCAGCCGTCGCCAGCATGTTGACGACGATCGGCGCGCCGCAGAGATGCGTGACCTTCTCCTCCTCCAGCAGTCTGAAGATCAGGGCCGGATCGACCTTGCGCAGGCAGATGTGCGTGGCCGCCGCCGAGGTGACCGCCCAGGTGAAGGTCCAGCCCGAGCAGTGGAACATCGGCAGGGTCCAGAGATAGCGGCTCTGGCCGGTCAGGCCGAAGGTCATGCGGTTGCCCATGGCGTTCAGGGCGGCCCCGCGGTGGCTGTAGACCACGCCCTTGGGGTTGCCGGTGGTGCCGGAGGTATAGAGCAGGCAGACCGACTGCCACTCCTCCACCGGCTCCTGCGCCTCGTAGTCGGGATCGCCCTCGGCCAGCAGCGCCTCGTAGTCCATCCCGCCCAGCAGTTCGCCGGATTCGGCGAGCGGATCGTCGATATCGATCACCGTGATCTTGCGCGTCATCTGCGCCAGCGCCGCTTTCACCTCGGGCGAGAGCTCCTTGTCGGTGATCAGGATCTCGGCCTCGCCGTGCTCCAGGATGAAGGCGATGGAGGCTGCGTCCAGGCGGGTGTTGATGGCGTTCAGGATGCCGCCGGCCAGCGGCACGCCGTAGTGCGCCTCCAGCAAGGCCGGGATGTTCGGCGCCATCACCGCCACCGTCTTGCCATGCCCGATGCCGCGCGCCTTCAAGGCAGAGGCCAGGCGGCGCACGCGGGCATAGAACTCGGCATAGGTGAAGCGTAGATCGCCATGCACCACGGCCGTCCGCTCGGGGTGGACGAAGGCACTGCGGCGCAGGAAGTTCAGCGGCGAAAGCGGTGCGAAGTTGGCTGGGCGCTTCTCCAGGCCCTGTTCATAGATGCTGTGCTCTTGCGACATGGTCTTCGGCTGCTATCTCCTAGGTGAGGCCTGGCGGTTCTGCGGTCTGCCGGCTATCGTGACGATCTCCCGGTGTCGCGGTCAAGCAACAAGCCATCTTGGACCATCGGGCAGCGCGACGGAGAGAAAGCCATGCAGATCGAGATCTATTCCGACACCATCTGTCCCTGGTGTCTCATCGGCAAGCGCCGCTTGGAGCGCGCGTTGGAAGAGCAGCCGCAGCCGGACCTGAAGATCGTCTGGCGCGCCTTTCAGCTCAATCCCGCAATGCCGGCCGAGGGCATGGATCGCCAGCACTATCTGGAGCTGAAATTCGGCGGGGCGGAGCGCGCCGCCACGGTCTATGAGCCGATCAAACAGGCCGGCCTGACCGAGGGCATCGACTTCGCCTTCGACAAGATGCAGCGCACGCCCAACACACTGAACTCGCACCGCCTGCTGCGCTTTGCCCAGAACAAGGGACAAGCCTTTGGCGAGGCGGTGCTGGAGAACCTCTTCCGCAGCTACTTCTTCAATGGCGGCGACATCGGCGATCTGGAGATTCTGGCCGATTTGGCCGAAGAGTCCGGCCTGGACCGCGCAGAGGTCGCAGACTACCTGGCAAGCGACGCCGACCGCGAGAGCGTCGCGGCAGAGGACGCCCGCGCCCGCGAGATCGGCATCCAGGGCGTACCGACCTATATCCTGGACGGTCACTACGTCCTCTCAGGCGCCCACCCGCCGGAAGTCCTCTTCCGCCTCTTCGACCTGGTCAAGGGCGACCAGAAGGTCGAGGAGGCACCGCAAGAGAGCTAAAGAATTCGTGGCGACGCGGTCGGTCGAGGGTTCGGTAGGCCGCGACCTTGAGCACGTCCAAGACCACCATCCAGGCCAGGTTGTAGCCCCACACCAGGCCGATGGTCTGCCAGTCCAGCTGCGGCACCGGCCAACCCAGACCGCACATCAAGACCGCGACGGCTTGGGTTGCAAAGATCGCCCCCAGCAGGATCGGTGCTGGATAGGGCGGCAGGAAGAAGAAGCCCTGCGTGCGGGTCAGCAGCAGCAGCAGGTGGCCACCGGCAACCAGCTGGAGGAACATGATCGACTGCAGCTCGTCGATGCCCAGCGCCCAAAGCTCTCGACCCATGTAGAGCAGGCCGAAGGACTCCACGACTGACAACAGCCCCAGCCAGGTGGCGATCAGGATGGTTCTTCGCATGTTCCAGACGACCGGCTTGGCCGAGACCTTGGCACGGTCGTAGGCGATCGCCATGATCGGGATGTCGTCCAGCAGTGCCAGCAGGATGATCATCACGGCGGTCAGTGGGCGGAAATCCAAGAGCACGGTTGCCAGCACCACGAAGACCATGATGTCGATGGTCATGGCGATGCGGTAGATGGTGTAGCTCAGCATCCGCTCGAAGATGCGCCGCGCCTCGTCCACGGCCCTGACGATGGTGGAAAGCCCGGGCTCCGTCAGGATCAGGGCAGCGGCTGCGCGCGCCGCATCGGTGGCGCCGGAGACGGCAATGCCGACATCGGCTTGCTTCAGCGCCGGCGCGTCGTTCACCCCATCGCCGGTCATGGCGACGATGTGGCCCTCGTCCTGCAGCGACTTCACGATCCGGTACTTGTGCTCGGGGAAAACCCTTGCGAAGCCGTCCGCACGCTCGATCTGGTGGGCCATGGCGCTGTTGTCGCGTGTCTCCGCGCCATCGAAGAGCTGGCTGGCCGGCAGGATGGCCTTGCCGATCCCCAGCTCGCCGGCGATCTCACGGCCGATGGCGACGTCGTCGCCGGTCACCATCTTGACCGCGATGCCGTGTTCGCGCGCTTGCGCAATTGTCGGGGCCGAGTCCTCGCGTGGCGGGTCGTAGAGCGCCAGGATGCCCAGCAGGCGCCAGCCCTCACCGCGATCTTCCGCCACCGCCAGCGCACGATAACCCTTGGCCGCGAGGCGCTCGACTTCAGCCATGGCCGCGCTCGCTTCGGCCTCGGGTGGGCTCGCCAGATCGACGATGGCCTGTGGCGCGCCCTTGGCCACCGACAGGGTTGTCCCTGCATGCTCGACCTTTGCCGAGGCACGCTTGGAGACCGGGTCGAAAGGCGTGAAGCCGGTCTGGCGATAGCCCTCGAAGCGGCTCTTGTCGGGAACGCCTGCCAGGATCGCCTGGTCGATGGGGTCATCGTTGTCCTGACTGCAGGCCAGAGCGGCGGACAGCAGAAGGTCGTCGGTCGCGGTCCCGCCCAGAGGCAAGGGATCGCCCAGGGTCAGGCGGTTCTGCGTCAGGGTTCCGGTCTTGTCCGAGCAGAGGACGTCGACGCCGGCCATCTCTTCGATCGATTGCAGCCGGGCGACGATGGCTTTCTGCTTGGAAAGTGCAAGCGCGCCCAAGGCCATGGTAACCGACAGCACCGCCGGCATGGCCACCGGGATCGAGGCCACCACGAGAATGAGGACGAACTGCAACAGCTCCAGGAAGGGTGTGCCGGCCATCAGCTCGTGCGCGATCAACACCACGGCCAGGGCAAGGGCTGCCACGATCAGGAAGTCGCCGACCCGCATGACCGCCTGCTGGAAGTGCGACTTGGCACCGGCGCCGGCGACCAGCTGCGCCGTTTTGCCGAAGAAGGTCTGGACCCCGGTCGCGGTCACCAGGGCGTCCATCTCTCCCTGCTTGGCCAGCGAGCCGGAGAAGGCCATGTCGCCGATCGCCTTGTTCACCGGCAGCGACTCGCCTGTCAGCGCTGCCTGATCGACCGAGAGATAGCTGCCGGCGATCAGCTTCACGTCGGCGGGAATCACATCGCCCAGACGCAGGTGTACGATGTCACCGGGGACCAGATCGCTGGCCGGCAAGTCCTGCCAGTCGCCGTCGCGGCGCACCCTTGCCGTCAACGCCAGCTGGTTCTTCAAGGCCGAGAGCGCATTGCTGGCCTGATGCTCCTGCCAGAAGCCGATGGCGGCGTTCAGCAGCAGCATCACCAGGATGATGATCAGGTCCTCGATATCGCCGGCGACGGCCGAGAGGATGGCGGCCGCCTCGATCATCCAGGGAATGGGGCCCCAGAAGTAGGCTGCGATCTGGGACAGGAGGCTGCGCTTCTCCTCCGGCAGTGCGTTGGGTCCGCTCTCCGCCAGGCGCTTTTCGGCCTCGACCGCCGATAGACCTTGGCTCGCATCGCTGCCCAGTTTGGACAGAGCGTCATCGACGCCGAGGCTCTCGAAATCCTTAGGGTCCGATGTCTCGCTTGACGACGCAGCCATGGTCAGAACTCCCTAGTGGGCAAGCACCTCCGGGGGAACCAACGGCATGGTGGCCGCCGTATCGCCCGGCGGTTGCCAGTAGAACTTCAAGGTAGAGGTGTTCCGGCGCTCGAAGTAGAGGATCAGAATCGGGTACCAGCCCGGTGTCTTGACGCTGAAGGTGCCGAGGTCGGAGAAGCGGTCCTTGTGGACGTCGGGGTCCTGGACCACCAACCTCTTGTCGATCCGGAGCCTGACACCGTCGTTGGACTGGAAGGCGAAGACATAGTCGCCGGCCTGCTCGAAGTGTATGTAGCCGGTGATCTTCGCCAGCACGCCGTCCGACCAGGGGCTGTTCAAGACCTTCCCCTTGCCGGTCTTGAAGTTCAGCTTCTTCAAGGGCGCGCCTGGCTCGCAGTCGTCGTCGTAGCGATAGATCTCATCCACGTGGCGAACCATGGCCTTCATATAGCAGACCGCCAAACCCGGCTTCAGCCCCTCGCCGGAGGCAAGCGGCTCCGCGCGCAGACTTCCGCTCGCCATAAGGGTGGCCGCAATCGCCCCCATCACAAACAACAAGACCCTTGCCATACCGGCCCTCCTCAAGATGCTGCTTTGCATTGCCGGCGCCTACCTTAGCGCCACAGCAGGCGAAGACCATAGGGCGAAGGGACCGTTTCGCCCTCTAGAGGAACTTCGGTAATCAGAGTGCCAGATCCTCGACGACCCAGGATGCCTGATCGGCGAAGAGCGCTTGGATCACACGCCTCTTGTCATCGGGCGATCCGCTGAGCGTGAGCTGGCCAAGATAGAGTCTGCGCTCACCCAGACACACCACGGCAAAGAGGATGCGCGCCTCCTGCTCGCTGACGCGGCGCGTTTCTCTTGTCAGGCCAGATCAAGCGCGAGCCTGTGTCCGCACCGACGTCGAGGGCCATAAGGCCTCTGGCGACCTGCCGGCAGAGCGCGGTCAGTTCCCGGTCCCGGTCATGCGCTTCGCTCACCGACACGCTCCATGCGGAAAAGTGGGGTACTGTGCCCACTTTATTGGCTGCAAACCGGTGCAGAAGAAACAGGAATGGCGACCCCTGCAGGACTTGAACCTGCAACCTCAAGCTTAGAAGGCTCGCGCTCTATCCAGTTGAGCTAAGGGGCCGTTGGGAGATCCGCTTGCCGCCAGGCGCCTTGCTGGGCTGCCTAGTGGGTCCAGGGCTAGTGAGTCCAGGGAAAGGGACGCTGGTAGGCGAAGTTGTCGGCATAGGCCTTGGGGCGGATCTTGCGCTCATGCGGTTCTTCGACGGCAACCATGATGCCGTTGCGCTGGCAATAGGCCTCGCCCTCCTCGCGGGTGTCGAACCAGAGGCGCAGCTGTTGCTTGGTATCGCCTGAGGAGGTCCAGCCCATCAAGGGCTCGATCCGACGGGCCTGATCCTGTTCGAACTCCAAAAGCCAGCGGTCCGCGTTCCCGCGTCCCTGCTGCATAGCCGTCTTCGCCGGTTGGAAAAGCCTCGCCTGCATCGCCTAACCTCTCACCTGACACTCGCTCTCTTCATAGCATGGCGGCATTTGCGAGACCAAGCCCGCTTGGTAGGGGTATCTTGGTCGGGGCGAGAGGATTCGAACCTCCGGCTTCATGCTCCCAAAGCATGCGCTCTACCAGGCTGAGCTACGCCCCGATCCGCGAGAAACCTTGCTACGGCGCGGGTTTCCTAGCCCATCCGGCGGCAAGACGTCCAGCGCAAAACGCTCCCTGCAGGCGACAGCGTCGGACAACTCTGCAACGATGTGAGCCGGACTTCAGCCGTGATGTCTCCCGTTGGGATCGGAGTGACCGACCTGGCCTTGTCTCCTGCGCGAGGCTCGCAGCGATGAGGTCGCCTGATGCAAGCACACTGCCAGCCACCTGCACGACGCTTGCCCGGCCTTGCAGAAACTGCGACAAGATGGTTAGAAAATGCTGCACCTTCGCACCGTAAAGAGGCCAGAGCAAACCTCGAACGGTCGGGCTGCACGACAGGGCTTTAGGGGAATTTAGAACATGGCCGATATCTCCGGAACCAGCGGAAATGACAGTCTGCAGGGCACCACTGCAGCAGACCGGATCTATGGCGAGACCGGTGACGATATGCTCTTCGGGCTCCAGCAGGACGACACCTTGGTCGGCGGACCCGGTCATGACTGGCTGCGCGGCGGCTCCGGCGACGATCTGATGTTGGGCGGAAACGCTGCCGACCTCCTGATGGGGGGGTCGGGCGACGATGTGCAGTATGGTGGCGGCGGTCGCGACCGCTTTGTCGGTGGCCATGGCGACAACATCATGTTCGGTGGTTCCGGGAATGACTTCTTCAACGCCATGAGAGGCAGTGCCTTGGCCGCCGGAGAAACCGGAAACGATACGCTGATCGCAGACACCGCCAGCGACCGCTTATTCGAAGCGGCCGGCGAAGGCGTCGACACCGTCATCAGCGAGGTCGACTTCAGCCTGGCATCGACCGGACCGGAGATCTTCGTCGAGTTCCTCATCTTGAAGAGCGGCAGCGACGCGATCACGGCCGAAGGCAACCAGCTGACCAACCTTATCTTCGGCAATTCGGCCGATAACGAGCTCTTCGGCGGCTCCGGCGACGACCTCATCCTCGACGGTGCTGCCGGTGACGATCAGATCTTCGGTGGAGCCGGAGATGACGAGATCTACAACTTCTACTCCGGCGCCCAGATGTTCGGCGACAGAGGCAACGATTTCGTTGCCTCCAACACCGGCGATGTCGCCCTGTATGGTGGTGGCGGTACGGACCGGGTTCTGGCATTCGGCGGCGAGGTGACCCTGTTCGGCGACAACGGCGTCGACACGGTGGGCGCAGTCGCCGAGGAATCGACGATCTTCGGCGCCCTGGGCGACGACACCTTGGAGGCCTTCGCCGGCAAGTCCTGGATCTTCGGCGGTGACGGCGACGACCTGGCCATCAGCCGCTCCAACGCCGAAGAGGTGGTGATCTACGGCGGCAGCGGATCGGACCTGATCGGCGGCCTGTTCAGCGGCACCGATACCTTTTTCGGTGGCTCGGGCAAGGATACCGTGGTCGGCGGCAGCGGCGAAGATCTGATTCGTGGCGATGGCAAGAACGACTACCTGGAAGGCAACAGCGGAAACGACACGATCTTCGGTGACCAAGGCGCGGACACACTGATCGGCGAGGCCGGCGACGACACCTTGCGCGGGCGGGGTGGCGAAGACATCGGCACCGGCAGCACCGGCAGCGACGTGGTCGACGGCCGTTTCGACGGCAGCACCGTCGATACCCTCGACGGTGGATCGGGCAATGACACCCTGCGTCTCGGCGACGAGGACAGCTTCTTCGGGGACCGCGGCAACGACCTCTTCTTCTTCGACAATGACAACAACGGCGACGGCAACGGCAGCGGCGGTGCCGTGGTGATGGACTTTGCCAATGGCATCCTGACGCCTGCCGGGCACGACAAGCTCGCCTTTTCCAAGGGCGTGCTCGCCAGCGGGTTCGAGTACATCGGCGACGCCGCCTTCGACGGCGCGGGCAACAGCCAGGCGCGCTTTGCCGGGGCCACGCAGATGCAGGTCGACAGCGACGGCGACGGCAGCGCCGACATCGCCTTCCGCATCGAAGACATGACCGCCGCCGGGCAGCTGACCTCAGCCGACTTCCTGGTCCTGTAGGAGCATCTTAAACTATGCGCAACGCACCGCTTCGCACCGGCTTGCATACAAAGGATCCCACTCGATGAAGCGCATCATTGATGTAAACGACCAGCTATTCGACTACATCATCGAGGTCTCGTCGCGCGAGTCGGCAGCCTTGTCCGCACTGCGCGCTGAGACGTCCGAGCTCGCGTCCGGCGGCATGCAGATCTCACGCGATCAAGGGCAGTTCATGGGCCTGCTGGGCAAGCTGAGCGGCACCCGCGACTACCTTGAGATCGGCACCTTCACCGGCTATTCGGCCCTGGCAATGGCGCTCGCCCTGCCGGAGCTTTCGCTGACCTGCTGCGATGTCAGCGAAGAGTGGACCGATGTCGCCCGCCGCCACTGGGAGGCAGCCGGCGTGGCAGAGCGCATCGACCTCAGGCTGGCGCCTGCGCTCGACACTCTGGCCGATCTGGCAAAACAGGGTCGCCGGTTCGACTTCTGCTTTATCGACGCGGACAAGGAGAACATGGTGAACTACTACGAGGCCGCCATGGAGCTGATGCGGCCGGGCGGGCTGATCGCACTCGACAATGTGCTCTGGGACGGCGCGGTGATCGATGCCGACGACCACTCCAGCGCAACGGAAGGGGTACGCGCCGTCAACGCGCATGTTCGCGACGACAGCCGCGTCGACATCTCGATGATCCCCATCGGCGACGGCTTGTTCCTGGCACGAAAGAAGGACTAGAGCCTGATGGATTTAGTTGGAAGCATAGCCTGAGTTAGCGAGGTAGTTGGCGCATTCTTGAGGTTTGAAGCGTGTGAGGATATCTGCGATGCGGTCGTAGAGGTCCTCTCTGGTCCGTTCGGCGGCTTTCCTGAGGA
>JAVJSY010000097.1:0-279365 GCA_040219175.1 Kiloniellales bacterium | reverse complement strand
CTGCAATCTCCCAGTCTGCTTCCGTCATCTGTGTTGACATCGCCGATCCCTCCAATGAGCATCGGCTCCTTACGAATCACAATTCCTCCGATCCGAGGAATCCCCTCTACATGAGTCATTTCGTCCACACCGCCTAGTCTTATCTGAATCGAGACCCTGACAGCTCTCCGCTGTGCCATGACTGGCGCAGCCAATTCACTCACCGAGATCCGAAGCAAAATATGCTAGTTTCAAATTCTGTTATGATATTTGAAGACCGTGCACTATATTGCCCGAAGGTCCTTCCGTATTGGCAGGGGGTTTTGGCTGTCGGGTGCTGTTGTTTTTCGCGGTTAGCGAGAGATTGGCGCCCTTGTATGTGTGTGTGCGTGTGCGTGTGTTGAGATTGGATGTGCGACGGCGTGAGATCGAGGCGATCTGACATTCCGATCGCGCTTTGGAAGCCGCAGAAATAGGGATGGTCTTACTTCCAGATCGGTCTATCTGAAAGACTGACCCTAAGTCGTAAACGGGTCCGTTGCGATGCGGCAGAAGCTGGTGAGTATATGGTTGATCCGCGACTGTTGGTGATCGATTTTACCAGAATCGACGGGCTTTCCGCGACCGGGCAGCTTAAGGCTGCTTTGTTGCGCGATTGGCGTGCAGACCATGTGCTGCAGCTCTATGGCAGCGGCATGAAGAGTCTGAGTTTCGCACCGGAGCTTTGGAATCCGGAGGCCGATTTCTGGGTGAAGCCCGAGGACGATCCGATCGCCATCGTCGAGGACTTTGCGCCAGAGGTAATCTACTATCGTCCGCTGGGGAATTGCGACCGGCTCCACCGTGTCGCCATGAAGATCATCGAGACGCTGAACCTGCCCTACGTCATCCACATGATGGATGACTGGCCACAGCGCATGCGCTTGAGTGATCCGGGGCACGCGGATCGTTATGAGGCCGATCTTCGCGCGCTGCTATCGCGATCCTTCGTCAACCTCTCCATCTGCGATGCCATGTCGAATGCCTTCGGCGAGCGCTATGGGACCGAGTTCGTGCCGGTCGCAAACGGCTTGGACGACGCGCTTATCGAGACCTTGGGCGGAATCAAGAAGCGCAAGAGCGATAAGCCCTTCCGCATTCGCTACATGGGCGGCCTCGCCCCCGATATGACGAAGCAAGCGGTGCTGGATGTCGCTGCGGCCGTCGAAACGCTGCGTGCCGCCGGCAAGAACATCGAACTCGACATCTATACGATGCCGCGCTGGCTGAAGAAAGCCAACGCCTCGTTTACGGAGAGAGACGGCGTCTCCCTCTACCCCTCCGTCGACAAGGAGCAATACTATCGTCTGATCGGCGAGTCCGATGTTTGTCTGATTGCCTACAATTTCGATCGCAGCTCGCTGGCCTACACGAAATACTCTATGGCGAACAAGCTGCCGGAGATCATGGCGTCAAGGGCCGTCCTCCTGGCCTATGGCCCCAAGCAGGCCGCGACCATGGCTTATGTGCAGTCGCAGGGCGTTGGAGTCTGCGTGACAGAGCGCGATCACGCACTGCTGGTCGACACGCTGGGGGCCTTGATCGATCGTCCGGAGGAGTTTCGGCAGGTATCGGCAGAAGCGCGCCGCCGCGTTCGTCGCGCGCATCGGATCAGCGAGATTAGAGAACGCTTTTGCGGATATCTGCGCGCCGCCGAGCGTGCCGGGCCGGCACCGGCAGACGGCGCCGGACCCGCTTACGGCTTGCTCCAGGAAGAGGCACAGCGGAACGAGTCCGGTCTGGCGCTCACAGCGACTGCGCCACACGCAGAGCGATCGGAACATGCGGTCGTCTTGCCGACCTTCCGGCGGAAGGAGAGGCTCAACGACTTTCTGGCGCGCGCGGCCTGGTTTCTGCCGCACACCGGGATCGATCGCCTGACCGTCTTTGCGTCGCGCCAGACGCTGAAGGACTTCCAGTGGCAGCTGCCGGACGGCTTCGATCCGGTAATCAAGGACGAGCGCTTTTCCCGCTTGGAGAAGGTCCTGGAGTTCGTCGAGATCACCGGACCGGAGAAAGAGGCCTTCGATCAGCAGGAGCCTCATGTCGAGGAGGCCAAGCTGGTCTACTTCTACGATTCGAACGCCAGGGAGCGCTGGTCGGGTGAGCGGCAGCAAGCGGCTCTGGCCGGCAAGCTGGACTTCGCCGTCGATCCCATACGCGACAAGAACGAGGGCGCTGCCTACCTCGAGACCTCGTCCAGGCTGTTGGTCTCCAGGCAGGCTCTGGTCGATGAGAACCGCAGCGCTTTCCTCAACTCCAGCCTCTTGAATCGCTCCTATGATCGCTCGATCATTCTGGCGACCGGCCCCTCCATATCCGACTACCGGCGCTTCGATACCGAAGGCGCGATGGTCATCGCCTGCAACAGCGTGATCAAGAGCCGGGACATCATGGATAGGGTCCAGCCGCAGATCCTGGTGTTTGCCGATCCGATCTTCCACTACGGCCCCTCGGTCTATGCGGCCGCGTTTCGTCATGATCTGGAACATGCTTTGGCGCGCTACGATTTCACGATCGTGACGCCGATGAAGTACTATTCCACTTTGCTGGATACCGTTCCCAGCGCTGCAGGGCGGTTGATTGCCGTGCCCTTCGAGCGCGATTGTGGCGTCGTCATGGATCTGCAAAGGGAGTTTCGGACCAAAACCACCGACAACATCCTAACGCTGCTCATGCTGCCTTTGGCCTTCAGTTTTTCTGACGAGGTTATGGTTCTTGGCTGTGACGGCCGCCCGCTGGAAGACAATGATTACTTCTGGAAGCACGGCGGCGAGGTGCAGTACGCCGACAAGATGAGCACCATCAAGCAGGTGCATCCTAGCTTCTTTGCCATGGACTACGATGATTACTATGCGCGCCACCTGTTCAACACCGAACGGTTTGTTCAGATGGCCGACGCGCAAGGCAAGACCTTTGTGAGCGGCGGCTTCTCCCACATTCCGGCGATGAAAAAGCGCGCCCTTTGCAAGCGGATTGCCGAGCAGGGCGTGGCGGCCGGCGGTCAGCGCGCGCGGCAGGCAATGATAGTGGACCTGGGCGACACCACCGAGAGCGATCATCACGTCCTGGCTTTGCTGAAGACGGCGTTGGAAGAGGTGTCGCGGGCACCGGTGGAGGTAGCGTCTCTGCAGAGCGAGACTGTCTGGTGGGCCAGCGATTGGCGAGATAGCCATGCAGATAGCGTGCTGACCGAGGCTTACGAGGTCGAGGAGGAGCCCTGGTCGCTGGCTCTGCTTCGGTCCGCGACTGGAAACTTGGCACCTTTGACCGGTACATTGGGTCATGCTGGGGGCCTGGACGTGCGGCAGAGTGCCAGGCCGCTGCGCTTGCGGCAGGCCGTCGAATCCCTTCTGGGCGACGGCGAGCGTTTCATTCGATCGGAGCTTTGGCAGGATACGCGCGTCTCTCTCTCGGCGGACCTGGACGGCGGCCCACTGGGCGGCCGGGATCAGGCACATTCGAGTATCTACCTGAACCTCAGGGTGCCACTCGGCAAGCAAGAGGCCGCCAACCGCAATAGGAGCAATGGTCACGATGCGGGCCAGGCCGTGACCCTGTCTGGAGCAGCCAATGGAGCGACGCGGGACCACATCCACTTAGATGTGGAGGACGCCCAGGAGCTCTTTTCGAAGCATCTCTCGTCCTGGTGCGGTGTGGTCTACTGCCGGACTGCCAGGATCGTCGACTTGGCCGATGCCTTGAAGGCCGTGGCTTGGCAGGACAAGAGGCAGATCGATCTGGTGGTCGATGTCACCGAGGCCCTGCTGGATTACCCGCTGCGCGACCAGATCATGGCCGGCCGGGCCATCCGTTGGCTGGTCGAAGCCGGTGAAAGCAGGCTGTCGAGCCTTCGTGTACGGACCACGAGCGAAGCGGTCTCGCGCGCCCTCTTGGGCAGTTCCGGTCTGGCCTTGGAGATGGCGCCGCCGGTGAACGCCTCCTTTCGAGACCACGTCTGGCAGGCTGGCAAGCATACCCACTGCTGTGACGCAGCACCAAGCGACCCAAGCCCGTCGCGCGTTCTGCTGGTGGCCGACGGTCGCAGCACCAAATGCCGAAAGCTTGCCTATGACGCGGCGAAGGCCTTGGCGTTGGAGGGAGAGACTGTCAACATCTTCTTACGTGGTGGCGATGAGACACAGGCCGAAGCGATCACCGAGGACAGCGTCGGTAAAGGGCAGCTCAAGACGATGATCGGTCCGGGTCTGGAACGGCAGGCTTTGGACGAGGCAGGCCTGGTGGCGGTCATCGCCCAAGACCTGGCCATCGAGCAGGGCTTCTACGATGTTGCCCAGAAAGCCGTGCTCCGCGAACTGCCGCTGGTTCTCTGGTCCGGCGGACGCCTGGGCGCGCGTTGCGCGGGCAGGGACCTTGGCGTTGCCTACGCGAAGTTCGATCGAAACACGATCCTTCGTGCCGTTCGGGCAACCCGAACGAATCAGAATTACTATAAGATCAGCGTCAAGGCCGCGTTGGAGACCTTCGGCGCAGAGGCCTCATGGCGCAATGCGGCGGCCGACCTCTTCACCGCCGGTCGGCGGCCAGAGGTGGCGGAGGATCCGGACGGGCTGAAGCCGACGGGGATCGTAATGCAGGGAGCGGCGTCCAACGACGGCGCGATTGGTTTCTCGATACCCAAGGCGGCGAAGCAAAACAATCTCTTGTTTATCTTCGCAGCCCCGGTGCAGGCTGGCGACAGCGTTCGTGTGGAGGTGCGGGTCAGGACAGCCAGTCCCGACTCGCTTCCACTTCGCATCTGCCGGCACGGATGCACCGCCAAGGAAGGCTCCGATCACAGCGCGCCGGGCTGTACGCCGATCGGAGATGGAGTGTTCCTGATCTGGCGTGAGTACACTTTCAAGGGGGATCACGCGCATTTCCGCGCAGAGATCGGCAGCGTGAAGGGCAGCGACCTCCATCTGGATATCCTGGATATCTCGGCAAGCCCGCTGAATTGAGTTCGATTGCTTCTCTAGGTATTTGAGAGATGGGCCTCGTGACCAAGACCCGGCCATACAGTAAACAACCAATCCTCGTGTGGACTATGGGTAAGGTCGGATCCTCGACCATCTCTTACTCGCTGTTCATGGCGGGCTTCTATACGCTGGACATCCATACGCTCTTCAGCCCGCAGGTGACTGGTATCTCCTCTGACCCGCCGTCGCAGAATGGTAACAACAAGCTCCCGTACCATATTGTCCGCTCACGCCGTGCCGGCAGTTTGCTGGAGAGCGGTACGGCCCCGATCGAGATCATCACTGCGGTCAGAGAGCCGATCGGGCGAAACCTCTCGGCCTTCTTTCAAAATGTCAAAAAGGCGGACCTCGAGGGTAAGACAAACGATCAAGTCATCGCCTTGTTCAAGGATACCTACCCGCAGCATATTCCGCTCAGATGGTTCGACAACGAGATACTAAGAGGAACCGGTGTGGACCTCTTGGATCGTCCCTTCGATCACGACAGAGGATGGTCGATCCATGAGGAAGGCCGCTTCCGCTTTCTGACGATAAAGCTCGACGGGCCGGAAGACGCGATGCGTGGCGGTCTTGCGGCCTTTCTGGGGGACGCGATCCCGATCGTCAGTCAGAATGAATCGCGCGGAAAATTCTATGCAAATATTTATGACAAGGTAAAGAGCAGCATCGATTTCAACAAAGATGAAATCAGAGCTATGTACAATACGCGATACGCCAAGGCTTTCTGGACGCCTCCGGAGTTGCGAACCCTGAGGCGGCGCTGGTCGGCGGCGCATCGCCAGAGGTCGTAGCGGCTGTTAACGCTGTTCGAAAGCGGCCAAGAGGACCGCCTATTCGCTTGGTTCCAAGGGTAGGGTCTTCTTGAGAACCAAGGGCTCGTAGGCCTCGAGCAAGATGCCCGATCTGTGCATCACATCCAGGAAGGTCGGCTTGATACCGGCAGCCGACAGCATCTCTCCGAAGTAGACGTCTTCGTAGACGATGTAGGGATTGTCGACCCAGTAGTGAGTCAATCCAAAGCGATAGATCTCAGCCAGACTCTTGCGGGACAGATAGTAACAAAAGCCGCCGCAATAGGGGATGTGGCCGTGGACGGCGCGGGCCGGCGCCTGATCGGCGGCGGAGAGATGGCCGTGATGATAGACGCCGCCCAGGTAGTAGTGGTGGCGTCCGCCGTAGTCGACCCCTGCAGCCTCGCTGGAGTGCAGCAGGGCCGAGAGGGCTTCGGGATCGTCCAGCACGCCATCGTCATCGATCTTCAAGACGCTGGTCACCGCCGTGGCGGCAAAGAGAAAGCGATAGGCCAGAAGCAGCTTCTTGGCCAGGGACTCGTAGCCATCGCCGCTTGGCACGATGATCCGGTGGCCATAGCTGCGCGTCTCTATCCGATGGGTGATGCGTTTGGGGTTGCCGTAGAGGGTAAAGACCAGAAGCCCGCTTCTGGTCGCGATGTCGTCTGCCAGTTGCTCGGCGCGTTCCAGGTTTCCCGACCAGGTCAAGATCAGGACGGCCGGCCGCTTGTAGGCGGCGGTCTTCAGGGGTTTGCAGATCTGCTGCAGGATACGGCGATGGTGCAGCAACAGCAGTTCATCGGTCTTGTTGTACCAGAGCGCTTGCTCGATATAGTGCAGTGCCTTGCCCGGTTTGCCTTGTGCTTCGAAAATGCGTGCGGCTCGGAAATTGAGGTCTCCGCAGTATTGCGGCAGCGATGTCAAACCGATCACGCCGGGCAGGTGTTTTTCGATAAGAACGCCGGCTTCCTTCAGCTCTCCGGCCGCTTCGTGCCTGGTTAATGCCTGAAGAAACGCGGTGCTTCTTTCATTGTAGATCGACGAGGATTTCAGCAGGTGCCGTTGGGTGTAGCGGAACTTGCTCTGCCCGTCGCGCACCGCCGTGGCGAGCTGGCGCGTGTCGCCTACCTGCTCCAGGTCTGCAAGGAAGCCGTCGAGATCGACCTTGACCTCGGCGAGCGCGGCTTGGCGGATGCTCGGGTCGCTGCTGATCAAGGCACGGCGCTTGGTGACGATCGCCAGGAGAATCGACCAGGCCCGCCCGGTCTCGCCGATCTGCCACAGGGCGCCAGCATGGCTATGCAGGCTGCGCTCTCTGCGCAACAGCGGCTGGATGCGGTCGAAGATATCGGCGGCCGTCGGGAAATCCTTCAGGTCATAGGTCAGGTTCGTCAGAATGCGCAGACCGGGAAGCGTTTCCGAGAAGTTCGTCTTGATGCACGCGAGCACGCGTTCTGCCGCCAGCCATCGTTGCATCCTATAGAGGGCTCTGCAAAGACCGGCCAGGTTCCTTGCTCGATCGCAAAGCCTGACTGCCGAAATCTTAAGCGAGAGGGCTCGTCGCGGGTCACCTGACAGGTCCTCAAGGTCCGCTTCAAGGAAGGCCAGGCGGCCGCTTGTCTCGCCATTGCCGATTCCGGCGAGGAAGGCCTTCGCCCCCTGGAGGTCGCCGCTCTTTGCCAGAAGTATCGTGCAGTTCTCCAGTGCCTTGATGTTCCTGGGCTGCTCGATGAGATGTTCGAGGGCCGCCGCGGCATCCGCTGCCGTGGGGGTCTCCTTGCCATCTCGCCGCACTTGCAGCTCCTTAGAGTATGCGAGCAGTTCTTCGGTCGTCTTCGGCATCGCGTCGGAGGCGCGCGGTGCCTCGCCGGTCAGTCCCCATGCTGCCAGAAGGTCGGCATGCTTGGCCGCGACTTTCGCGTCGCTGGAGTAACGCTGCTGCAAGGCCTCGGAGTCCTGCGGTCGAAAATCGACACCCCTGCTTAGGCTGTCTAGTACCGCATGATCATAATGGTCGACCGGCTGTGCCTTGTCGGTGGCTAAGAGCTGTTCGAAGGTCGACACCGCCTTGTCGACAGCGCCGATGTTCTCGTAGCAGCGGGCAAGCGCGCGTAGGCCGTTCGCCGTCTCTCCACCCTGTTCTAGGAAGGCTTTCCAGTGCGCGATTGCGTCTGCCAAGCGATCGCTTCGCTCGGCCAGGGTCGCACGCAGTCTAAGGATGAAGACAGCGGGCGCGCCGGCTTGCTGGGCGCCCGCGATCGCGGCCGCGGCCTCGGCCGTGTTCTCGAGCACGCTGTGGCATTCGAAGAGATTGCCCCAGATTTCCTTGTCGCCAGGCGTCTGAGCCGCGCATTCCCGCAAGACCGTCAGCGCAAGCGGTCGCGGCAGGCCTTGTATTGCCTGCTGGGCAACCTTCTTCCAGGCCAGGTCGCCACGCCGACCGCGTGCCAGCAAGCGCTCGCTGCGCTGCGCGAAGGTCTGCAGTGCGGTCTCGACGATCCGCTGCGTGCTGTCGGGCGGTCCTGAGGTGGCATTCATGCGCGCGGCCAGCTTTCCAAGAGCGTCCCCGATTCAAAGCACAGGTGGATGCCGGGCGTCGTCAAGACGCAATCGCGGGCCGGCAAGAGCCAACCCCGAGCGTCGGACACCGACCGGCGTCCAACCCCGGCAATCCCTGTAGCACCAGACCCAAGTTTTGTCCCGAGAGAGACATTACAGCTATCACATATTGAGAACAGGCAATTTTGTCAAACACTTGGGGCCATGCTCAAGGCCCCGTGAAACATGCTCAAGGCCCCGTGAAAGACGCCATCGCGGAACGCCTTTCATTCAAACCGCGTCGCGTCGCGCCACCTCGAGGTAGATCTCCTGCAGGCGGCGGGTGACGGGTCCGGGGGTGCCATCGCCTATCTGCTTGCCGTCGATTCTCACCACGGGCGTTACATAGATGGATGCACCGGTGATGAAGGCCTCTTCGGCACTCAGGGCTTCCGCCAGGGTGAAGAGGCGCTCCTCTAGCGCGATATCGCCTTGCCTGATCAGCTCAAGCAGGGCCTTGCGCGTGCAGCCGGGCAGGATGGCGTTGGAGAGCGGGCGGGTGATCACGGTGCCGTTCGCCACCATGTAGAAACTGGTGGCCCCGCCCTCGGTGACGTAGCCGTCCTGGTGCATCAGCACCTCGTCGGCGCCTGCCGCCTTCGCTTGCGTCTTGGCGAAGACGCTGCCCATCAGGCCGACCGTCTTGATGTCGCGACGCGCCCAGCGGATGTCGGGCGCGCTCGCCATGGCGATGCCGTCGCGGAACTCGCGGCGCATCTCTTCCGGTTTTTGCTGGGTGAAGGCGAAGACGGTGGGCGTCATGTCGTCGGGTGGAACGAACTCGCGGTCGCCGTCGCTGCCGCGCGTGATCTGCATGTAGACCAGGCCCTCGTCCACGCCATTGCGAGCCACCAGCTCGTGCATCATCTGCCGGATTTCGTCATGGCTCATAGGCGCGGCCATCGCCATCTCGGCCAGGCTGCGGTCCAGGCGCTGCATATGGGATTGAAAATCCATCAGCTTGCCGTCGATGACGCCGGCCACCTCGTAGATGGCATCGGCGAAGAGAAGCCCGCGGTCGAAGATCGACACCTGCGCTTCTTCCGGCGCGCAGTAGCGGCCGTTGATGTAGACGATTCTGGTCATTTCTTCTCGTCCTTGTCCTCTAGTCCTGCCTGCTCCCGGTCCGGCTGCACCATCGCGCCGCTGCCGCCCCTCCCGGTGATCGGGCCATAGGCCTCCGGGCGCCGATGCCCATGTCGCAGCCAGCGCTGATCACCTGGTCTTCCAGGCTGGCCGCCATTGCAACGCTCGCTCCGTTCGGTGCGACGATCATGCTTTGCCCGATCAGGTCGAAGCCTTCCTCGGTGCCACACTTCGCAGCCGCGGCCACCCAGCAGGCGTTTCTGATAGGCGCCAGCCCGAAGCGAAAGCGCGTTGTGAAAGTCGGCAAGGGCTGCCGCCTGATAGGGTTCACCCAGTCCGGTTGGCGTGTTGTAGCCCAGCGCGATCAGTTCGGCACCCTGCAAACCCATGACCCGGTAAGTTTCTGGCCAGCGGCGATCATTGCAGATTGCCATACCGATCTTGGTCCCAGCTGCGTCCTTAAGCGTGCCTTCCTCTTAACAGATGGACTCTAGAACAAATCTGCGCGCTGCTGGGCCAGGCCGGCTTTTGCCTTTTTCCAGGCCTCTTCTTCTTCCTTCTGCTTCTGCTTAGAGGTCTTGGGGTCGCCAGAATGGCGTAGGGCGTCCAGGGACTCTGCGCCCGACAGCAGACCGGTGGGCATGAAGGCCAGGCTGGTGCCGGCGTCTTCGACCAGGCGAATCACCTCCAAAAGCAGGGTGCTGCGCAGGGTCTTGAAGTCGTCCGTGCCGGTCAGCGCCACCTGCGTGCTGATCTCGATATCCAGGGAATAGGCGCCGATGCCGCAGAAGGTGACATGCAACTGCGTCTTGTCGACGGCGTCTTCCTGCGCGAGACGCTTTTCGATCGTGTCTACCAGATGCGCGATCTGCTCGCGCGTCGTCTGCGGCGAGAGGCGCAGGATCTCGTGCAGCTCCTGGCGATCGCGGCTCTCCATGTTGACCAGGCGCATCTGTGCGAAATCGGTGTTCTGCACCACGACCAACGAGCCGTCCTTCTTGCGCAAACGGGTCGAGCGGATGCCGATCGATTCCACCACCCCCTCGATGTCGCCCAGCCGACAACGCTCGCCGACCCGCACCGGTCGATCCGAATAGAGGATGATGAAGCCGATGAAGTTTTCCAGGGTTGGCTTGATCGCCAAGGCGAGCGCAAAGCCGCCGACGCCCAGTCCGGCAACCACGCCGACCACCGGAAGGCCGACGGAATAGGCCCCGAAGGCCAGAATCATGAGACCCAGGAAGATGCCCAGAATGCGAAAGCACACGCGCAGCAGGCTGGCATTCAGGCTGTCGGTCCCGATCTTGGGCGAGGAGATGATCCACTCGGCGACGATGGCGGCGACCACCAGAACGATCCAGATGGCAACGAAGGTCGCCAGAACATCCAGACCGATGTCGATCCACCAGGAGAGATCGCCGGTGATGTTGATCAGGCCGTCGACCGTCTCGTCATAGAGGTAGCCGATCACCAGTAGAAGGATCGGCGAGATCAGGCGCCCGAGCGCCCGTCGTTGCCTTGAGGTCCGTGGCCTGAAGCGCTCTCGGCGAATCACGAAACTGGCCGCTAGGATAGCCAAAGCGCTGACCAGGGCCAATCCGATCCACTGCCAGACGGCTTGGTCGTCGTAAACGGTCCTGAACTCTTCCGGCAGCGCCATGATGAGCCAGAACCAGCGCGAGGGCAGCAGTTCCCCCGGCGAGATGGAGTAGGCCTTGTAGAGGTCCGGTCGATCCGGGTCTCGTTTCGGCAGATCCTTGACCTGGCGATAGAAGCTGGGCAGGCGAGACACGGTCTCGGAATCGAAGAGGAAGCGGCGCGGATAGCTGCGTGTCTGATCCAGAGAGATCCGGATTTCGGTCCCCGGCAGCGTATAGCCAAGCAGATTCGGGTTCTCGGCAACCGCCACATCGCCGGGCACCTGCTCCAGATCCAAGGCCGGCAAGCGATCCAGGATCTCCATCAAGAGCAGTACCGACTCGAGCTCGACCCGGCTCAAAGTCGCTCGCGGCACCTTGCTGAGGTCGAAGGTGCGCGCGGCGTGGCGCAGCAGACCCCGAACCTTGTTGATTTGCGCCTCGACCTGGCGCGAAGGAAAGAGTCCGTCTTCGGCGGCATGCTGTTCCAGAGCGTTCTCGAGCACGGTGCTGGCCTCGCGCGTACCCACGAGATAGCTGCGCAAGGTGTGGCGCGGGCTTGAGGTCTCCGGCGGGGCAAGCGGCGTGGTGGCTATCGGCAGCCCGGTTCCGGTCGGCCCGGAGACCGAGACGGCTTGGCCCTGCTGCCAGTCCTCGCCCTGTGCCTGGGCAACGACGATGCCGAAAAAAAACTGAACCAGCAGTGACAGCAACAGAATGCCGCCCGCACTCCTGCCGCTCTTTCCGATCTCGACCAAGATGGCCCGTCTCCTTCCCAACTTGGCGCTATCCTAGCCTGTCAGGAGGGTTTCGGCGAAGCTCTTGTTGGGGCAAGGCGCGAAAGTCAGGGTCAGGCGCGCGGCAGGTGGTGCGCCATGACCTCATCGCTCTCCAGCAGATCGCGAACCACGATCATCGCCTGCTCCAATTCCTCCTTCGTGCGTGGGCCGGTGACCGAGAGGCGTACGGCATGGGGAACGGACTGCCGGTTGATGGCAAAGAGCTCGCCCGATGCTATGGCGACGCCACGGCGCAGACATTCTGCGGTAAAGGTCTCCCGGCCCCAGGATTCCGGCAGGTTCAGCCAGAGGTGCAGGGCAGCCGGCTGGTTGCGCATGTCCCAGTCTGCGAGATAGCGCGCGGCGATCTGCTGGCGTCGGATGGCTTCCTGGCGTACCTGGGCGGCATTGTCTTTTGCTGTGCCGTTCCAGATCAAACGCGCCGCCACCTCGTGCATCAAGGGTGAGACCATCACGCCGGTCGCCCGAATGCCGTTCAAGAGGCCGGCGACCAGGCGCGGCGGTCCGGCCATGTAGCCAACCCGCAAGGCCGGAGCCAGGGATTTGGAGAGGTTCGCCAGATAGATCGTCTGCTCCGGCAGGAAGGACGCCAAGGGCGGCAAGGGCTCTTCCATGAGGAAGTTGTAGATGTCGTCCTCGACGATGGTGACGCCGTGGCGCCGGCAGATCTCGGCGATTGCCTCGCGGCGCTCGATCGACATGACCGCGCAGGTCGGGTTCTGAATGGTCGGGCAGGTGTAGAGCGCCCGCGCGCCGGTGGCCTTGATGGCAGCTTCCAGGCCCTCGGGGATCAGCCCTTCCTCGTCAAGCTCGACGGTCTGCAGGCGCAAGCCCAGGAAGCGTGCCAAGGCCTTGATGCCGAAGAACACCAGGTTCTCGGTCAAGAGCCACTCGCCGGCACCGGCTGCAGCCGAGATCGCCGTGACCATCCCATGCTGGGCGCCGTTGGTCGGGATCACCAGGTTCGGCTCGACCGTCAGGCCCAGATCCTGCAACCAGGCAGCACCGGCCGCGGCGTGCGGCGCCATCCCCTGGCTCGGGCGGTAGCGTAGGAACTCGGCAAAGTCGTCCTCCTGCGCGACCTCGGTGATCGCGGCGGCGATGCGGTCTGCCATGGGCGGGCTGGGTGGTGCGTTGGCGGAGAGGTCGATGGGGCCGCGATTGGCGGCCTCGTTGCCGGCGCGGTAGCGGGTCTCGGCCTCGCCCGGTTCGGCATAGTCGCTCATGTCGGGGCGCACGAAGGTGCCGCGACCGACCTCTCCGGTGATCAGGCCGCGCCGCTCCGCCTCGACATAGGCGCGGGTCACGGTGCCGACCGTCACGCCCAGCTGCCAGGCGAGTTCCCGGTGCGTCGGCAGGCGCTGGCCGGAGCTGAGCCGCCCCGTGGCGATATCTTCCTGCAGCGCGTCGGCAATCGCGCGATAGCGCGGGCCGCTGCGCCCGTCCAAGCTCGGCAGCCAGCTCGGCGCGTCTGAAGCATCCGGCATTGTATTCCCCTCCGCAAGAAGGCTTGGATATATTGTATCCAGGACAATCATTATATTGTATCGAAAACTGCGTAGATACATACTTGATGTCAAGCACTTTCGGGTGCGATTATGCCTTTGGGGTGGACAATTGTATGACTACAATCTTTGTGCAGGACTCCCCTACGGGGTCGATTGGAGCAAGAGCGGGGGTGAGGCGGCTGTTTACCCGTTGCTTTGCTCTTCTGTTGCTCTGGCAGGAACGCGGCGCGCAGCGCCGTCGGTTGGCTGAGGTCGAATCGCGCTTGCTGAAGGATATGGGCGTCTCGCAGGCCGATGCTGATGGCGAAGCAAGGAAACCCTTCTGGCGTGCCTGACCGTCCGATCATCGCTTCGGCCGGACTGGAGGAGATGCCGATCGTTGCCCGCCTGTTCCGGGACTATGAAGCTTGGCTGGGTGTTTCTCTTTGTTTTCAGGATTTTGACAAGGAGGTGGCCTCCTTGCCCGGCTTTTATGCCGCGCCCAAGGGTGGACTCTGGCTGGGTTGGCGCGGTGATGCGGCCGTTGGGGTCGTCGGCTTGCGACCGCTTGCCGATCCCGGTACCTGCGAGATGAAACGGCTTTGGGTCGATCCAGCAGAACAAGGTTCGGGGCTGGGCCGCAGGCTTGCTTGTCTCTGCATTGACGAGGCAAGAGCCAGGGGATACACGCGCCTTTGCCTGGACACTCTACCGAAACTGGACAAAGCCCGGACACTCTATCGTTCCTTGGGTTTTTGCGCGTGCGAGAGGTACAATGATAACAATCTACCCGGCGTCCTCTTCTACGAACTGGACTTGACGCAAGGCGTGACAGAGCGCGCCTAGCCCTTCCCTGCTGCACCGCTTATGTTGCGCTGCAGCAAACGAGAGGGAGCCTAGCTTCAGTACACAGATGAACGATCTCTATTTCGAGGACTTCACGCCCGGCCGCAGCTTCCGCACGCCCGGTGCCACCCTCAGCGAGGCGCAGATCCTGGATTTCGCCTTCACCTACGACCCGCAGCCCTTTCACATGGACGCCGTGGCCGCCCAAGAGTGGGGCTACGAGGGCTTGATCGCCAGCGGTCTGCAAACGCTCTGCGTCGCCTTCCGCCTCTTTCTGCAGTCGCGGATCATCAATGCCTGCTCTCTGGGCTCTCCGGGCATGGACGAGCTGCGTTGGCACCTGCCGGTGCGCCCGAAAGACACCATCCATGTTGTCGCCACCGTCGAGCAGCAGCGCCAATCGCGCTCCAAGCCCGATCGCGGGCTGGTCCACATGCGCTATGAGGTCTTCAATCAGAAGGGCGAACGCGTCATGTCGTGGATCGCCATGCAGATCATGGCCAAGCGCCTCTCCGAAGAGCGCCTCTCCGAAGAGCACCAGTCCGACAAGCCCGCCGGGGTCTAGCGCCCCTCTTCTCCAACACCACATCTCCCCTTGTACAAGCCGACTACAAGCCGACAGCGAAGGACGTTTCCATGCCGGTCAGCATGCCTGCAACACGCCCGCAAAACCCCTGCTTTTCCTCCGGTCCCTGTGCCAAGCGGCCGGGCTGGTCGCTCTCGGGTCTGGAGGGTGCGGTTCTGGGGCGATCGCATCGGGCCAAGGTCGGCAAGGCCAAATTGGCCGAGGTCATCGAGCGCTCCGCCAGCGTCCTGGGGCTGCCGGCCGACTGGCGGCTGGCGGTGGTCGCCGGGTCAGACACCGGGGCGGTCGAGATGGCGCTCTGGAGCCTGTTGGGATCGCGCCCCGTCGAGGTCTTGAGCTGGGAGAGCTTCGGCCAGGACTGGGCCAAGGACATCGCCAAGGAGCTGGCGCTCCCGAACCCCGTGCTGCGCAACGCCGACTATGGCGCCCTGCCGGATCTCTCCGCCGTCGATTGGAGCCACGATGTGGTCTTCCCCTGGAATGGCACCACCTCGGGCGTGCGCGTGCCCGACGGCGACTGGATTGCGGCCGACCGTGAGGGCTTGGCGATCTGCGATGCGACCTCTGCCGTCTTCGCGATGGAGCTGCCTTACGACAAGCTCGATGTCGTCACCTGGTCCTGGCAGAAGGTGCTGGGCGGCGAGGCCGGCCACGGCATGCTGGCTCTGGGACCGCGCGCGGCGGAGCGCCTGGTCTCGACGCCGGCGCCACGCGGTCTGCCGAAGATCTTCCGCATGACCAAGGGTGGGGGCCTGAACGAGGGACTGTTCAAGGGCGAGACCATCAACACACCCTCGCTGCTGGCCGTCGAGGATGCCATCGACGGTCTCAAGTGGGCCGAGGAGATCGGCGGTCTGCCGGCCCTGATCGCGCGCAGCCGGGCCAATCTGGCAGCGCTGGCCAAGTGGGTCGAGGCCAGCGACTGGGCTGCCTTCCTGGCAGAGGATCCGGCCAGCCGTTCCTCGACCTCGATCTGTCTCAAGATCGTCGATCCCTGGTTCGCGAGCCTGGAGAAGACAGAGCAAGCCGCCGCGGTGAAGCGCTTGGCTGCCCTGCTGGAAGAGGCCGATGCCGCCTATGACGTCGCCGGCTATCGCTCGGCACCGCCGGGCCTTCGCATCTGGGGCGGCGCCACGGTCGAGACCGCGGATATCGAAGCACTGACACCCTGGCTCGATTGGGCCTGGAGTCGCCTTCGCGATCCATCCGCCAGCTGAACAATCGAGAACGAGAGAAACGAGACCATGCCGAAAGTCGTCATTTCCGACAAGTTGAGCGATAGCGCCCGTGCCGTCTTCGAGGCGCGCGGGATCGAGGTGGATGTGGCCGTGGGCCTCTCCGCCGAAGAGCTGGCACCCCACCTGGCCGATGCCCAGGGCCTGGCCGTGCGCTCGGCCACCAAGGCGACCGCCGCGCTGATCGCCGCGGCACCGCAGCTGAAGGTCATCGGGCGCGCCGGGATCGGCGTCGACAACATCGATATCGCTGCCGCGACCGAGCGTGGCGTCATCGTGATGAACACGCCGCAGGGCAACGCCACCACGACAGCCGAGCACGCCATCGCCCTGCTCTTCTCCATTGCCCGCCAGATTCCCGCCGCCGACCGCTCCACGCGAGCGTCCAAGTGGGAGAAGTCGCGCTTCATGGGTGTGGAGCTGACGAGCAAGACCCTGGGCTTGATCGGCTGCGGCAACATCGGCGCCATCGTGGCCGAGAAGGCCTTGGGCCTGGGCATGCGCGTTGTGGCCTATGACCCCTTCCTCTCGCCCGAGCGCGCGACCGACCTGGGTGTCGAGCGTGTCGAATTGCCGGAGCTCTATGCCAAGGCCGACTTCATCACCTTGCATGTCCCCTTGACCGACCAGACCCGGGCGATGATCGATGCTGCGGCCATCGCGCAAATGAAGGACGGCGTGCGCTTGGTCAACTGCGCGCGCGGCGGCCTGGTGGTCGAGGCCGACATGAAGGCCGCGATCGAAAGCGGCAAGGTGGCGGGTGCCGCCTTCGACGTCTTCGAGCAAGAGCCGGCGCGCGACAACCCGCTGTTCGATCTGGACCAGGTGGTGGTCACCCCGCATCTGGGGGCGTCGACGACCGAAGCGCAGGAGAACGTGGCGGTGGAGATCGCCGAGCAGATGAGCGACTACCTTCTGACCGGTGCGGTGCGCAACGCCCTCAACATGCCCTCGCTGACCGCCGAGCAGGCCGAGAAGCTGACCCCCTACATGAAGCTGGTGGAGCAGTTGGGTTCCTTCGCCGGGCAGCTGACCAAGACCGGGGTCAAGAGGCTGCACATCGAATATCAGGGCCAGGCGGCAGAGCTGGACTGCCGGCCACTCACGCAAGCGGCGATCATGGGCTTCCTGCGCCCCATGCTGGACAGCGTCAATCATGTGAATGCACCGGTGCTGGCCCGCCAAAGGGGCATCGGTGTGGCCGAGACCAAGCACGATGCGGCCAGCGACTACGCCAGCCTGATCCGCCTGACGGTGGAGACCGAGCGGCGCACGCGTTCCGTTGCCGGCACGCTCTTCGCCGGCGCCAAGCCCAGGATCGTGGCGATCAAGGACATCGCCGTGGAGGCCGAACTGGGTCCGCACATGCTCTACGTCACCAACGACGACCGCCCCGGCTTCATCGGCGCTATCGGTCAGCTGCTGGGCGGGGTCGGTGTCAATATCGCCACCTTCCATCTGGGCCGGGCCGTGGCCGGCGGTGAAGCCATCGCGCTCATCGGGCTGGACCAGGAACTGACACCCGACCTCTTGGCCAAGGTCCGCGCGCTACCGCATATTCAGCAAGCTATGCCGCTGAACTTCTGAGTGTCATTCCGGCTTCCCGGGAGTGACTTCGGGCTGCCGCGGCTCTATCCTCGGACGACCGTCGGTGAACGAGGAGGAGTATGCGGCTTACCCCGGACCTGCTGTTGCGCGCCTATACCATCGGCGTCTTTCCGATGGCGGAGAATCGCGACTCGGAGGAGGTGCATTGGATAGAGCCGCGGGTGCGGGGCATTTTGCCGTTGGACGCTCTGCATGTGCCGCGCAGCCTGCGCAAGCGCGTGCGTCGCAACGACTTTACCGTGACCTGCGACCGGGCCTTCACCGCGGTCATCGCAGCCTGCGCCGAGCCCAGCCCGCTGCGCCGGGAGACCTGGATCAACCCGGTGATCGAGCGGCTCTATGCCGGACTCTTCGAGCGCGGCTTTGCCCACTCGCTGGAGTGTTGGCGCGACGGGCGTCTGGTCGGCGGTCTCTATGGCGTCTCGCTTGGTGCCGCCTTCTTCGGCGAATCCATGTTCAGCCGCGAGAGCGACGCCAGCAAGGTCGCCTTGGTGCATCTGGTGCTGCGGCTCAACAAGGGCGGCTATCGGCTGCTGGATACGCAGTTCGAAACACCGCATCTGGCCCGCTTCGGCGTGATCGAGGTGCCGCGCGACGACTATCGTGATATGTTGAGTGAAGCCGTCGCTCAGACGGCGCGCTTTCCAACCGAAGACCTGGCGCCCGGCGAACTGGAAGAGTTCCTCGCGCGACCGAGGGCCGTGCAGTAGAGCGCAGGCCGCTTGCGCTGCAGAAGCCGTAACCCGCATGACCGGGATCAATGCACGCTTCGGCGGGCCGGATCACCATTGGCGTGTCAATCTTATTGGAGATAGTGATGTTCACCTTGATCGATGTCCTGCAACGCGAGCATGCCACGATGCGTGAGTTG
This sequence comes from Kiloniellales bacterium, assembly GCA_040219175.1. Classification (GTDB taxonomy): domain Bacteria; phylum Pseudomonadota; class Alphaproteobacteria; order Kiloniellales; family JACOMY01; genus JACOMY01. The sequence continues at coordinate 260,823 of JAVJSY010000097.1, read as the reverse complement.
CTCTCGCGCGTCCAGGATCAGATCGACAGCAAAGGGGCGACGGACTACGACCTGCTGCGCGAGGTCATGCAGTACTGCGAGCACTATCCCGGTGCCTATCATCACCCCAAGGAAGACCTGATCTACAACCTCCTGCTGGAAGAGGCGCCGGATAAGGCCGCCGCCTTGGAGGACCTGACGGCCGAACATATGATCATGGCCTCGGCTGCCAGCGACACCGCAAGGGTGATCGAATTGGCAGCAGAGGGTGATGACGCGGCCAAGGAGTCCATGCCGCAGAAGATTGCCTCCTACCTGCGCTTCTACCGTATGCACATGTCACGCGAGGAGCGCGAGTTTTTCCCCTTGGCGCTGGAAGTGCTGTCACCCGAACAGTGGCTGATGCTGGAAAGCCAGGTCGTCGATCCGACGGACCCGCTCTACGGCGAAAAGTCTGCCTGGCGCCTGCAGGAGATGATGGAACAGTAGATTGGCCACCTGATTCCACCTGATCGCGTGAATCTGCTCTAAAAATAGAAAAACGTCGCCATCATGAAGAAGACCAGGACGCCCAGCACGTCGTTGCTGGTGGTGATGAAGACGCCGGTGGCCATGGCCGGGTCGATGCCGATCTTGTCCAGGATCAGCGGCACCGAGGCGCCGACCACCGCGGCGATGGTGGTGACGCAGATCAGCGAGAAGAGGACGGAGGCGGCCAGCAGGTGCGGTGCCTCGATGGGAACGACCAGAGAGGTGCCCATGACCAGGGCGCCGACGATCAGGCCGGCCGTGCTGCCGTTGACCAGGGCTCCCAGCATCTCCTTGATCAGGCGCCAGGCGGTGTCGCCCTGCCAGATGGTGCCGTTGGCCAGGCCCTGAACGGCAACGGCCGAGGCCTGCAGGCCCGAGTTGCCGGCCATCGACATGCAGACCGGGATGAAGGCGGCCAGGATCGCCGCCTTCTGCAGCTCGTCCTCGAAGGAGCCCACGACAAAGGCGGCAATCGTCGCGCCGAAGAGGCCGGCCAGGAGCCAGGGCAGGCGTCCCTTGACGATGCGCAGCACCGAATCGCGGCTGTCGGCCTCCGGCGAGACGCCGCTCATCAGCATCATGTCCTCTTCGGCCTCGTCGCGCATGATGCGGCGCAGCTGCTTGACGGTGATGCGGCCGACCAGATGACCGGCTTCGTCCACCACCGGCAGCGACGAGAGGTTTCGCTTCCAGGCCAGCCGCAGGGCTTCCTCCTGGTCGGTCGAGGGACTGACCGTGACCAGGGTCTCTTCCATCACCGATTCCAGAGTGGCCTCTGCCGGCTGCAGCAACAGGCGGCTGAGCGCCAGCCGCCCGACCAGCCGCCGCGCGCCATCAATCACGTAGAGGGTCTGGAAATCGCCCACGACCTCGGCGTTCTCTTGAATGGTCTTGATGGTCTGGGCGACGCTGGTCTCTTGCGGCAGGGCCAGAAACTTGCGGCTCATGATCCGGCCGGCCGTATCGGGCTCCTGCTCGCGGTAGGCGCGGACGGTTTCGCCGTCTTTGAGTTGCTCGGTCAGCGAGTCCGCCACTTGATCGGGCAGCCGCTCCAAGGCTTCGGCCACCTCTTCGGCCGGCAGCTTGTCGAAGATCCGAACCAGGCGCTCGAAGGTCTCCTCCTCGAAGAGGGCGTCACGTACCTCGGGTTTGAGCTCGGCCACGACCTTCAGCGAGGGGCCTTCGGGTAGCCACAAATAGAGCGTTCGCGCGTGCCGGAGCCTGAGCGAGGTGATCAGATCCAAGAGGTCGAGCGGGTCCCAGCGCTTCAGCAGCGCCACCAGCTCCTTACGCTTTTCCGCCTTGATGAGGTTGCGTACACGCACCAAGGTTTCGGCGCGCAGCTCTTCGGCCGCCTCGTCCTCGCCGCGCGCCCAGGCCAGGTCCTCGCTCTTCGCTGTCGCCATCACTCACTCCCGCTCGCCCGCCAGCATAGGCGACGGCGGCGAGACTGCACCACTGCGAAGGCGACGTCTCGCTCCGGATTGTTACAGCGAGATGGTGGAGCCTCAGGCCTCCTGCCGCCCATCTTCCAAACCGCCGGCTTCGCTCTCGCGCTCGGCGTCGGCGATGCGGCTCTCGTCGAAGCGGCGGCCGGCGGCGAGATAGCTGTAGACGGTCGGGATGACGTAGAGGGTGAAGAAGGTGCCGATCGCCATGCCGCCGACGATGACCCAGCCGATCTCCTGACGGCTCTCGGCGCCGGCTCCGGTGGCGAGCGCCAGCGGCAGCGCGCCGAAGATGAGCGAGAGCGCGGTCATCAAGACCGGGCGCAGGCGCAAGACGGCGGCCTCAAGCGCTGCATGGCGCACCTCCAGACCCTTCTGCTGGCGCAGCTTGTTGGCGAACTCCACCACCAGGATGCCGTTCTTGGCGATCAGGCCGACCAGGGCGATCAAGCCGATCTGGCTGTAGATGTTCAAGGTGCCGCCAGTGAAGTTCAGTGCCAGCAATGCGCCGACCATGGCCAGCGGGACCGTCACCAGGATGATGATGGGATCGATCCAGCTCTCGAACTGGGCGGCCAGCACCAGGAAGACGAAGAGCACCGCCAGGCCGAAGGCCAGCAGCAGGCTGTCGGAGGATTCGAAGAACTCCCGCGCCGCACCGCCGTAGTCGACCTGCACCGTCTCGCCGCCGATCTCCTGGATGATGCGCTTGGCCTCGTCCAGGGCTTGGCCCTGTGGATAGCCCTCGGCCAGGTTGGCCTCGATCTTGGCCGAGCGCAACTTGTTGAAATGGTTGAGCTCGCGCGGGACCACGGTCTCCACGACCTTGATCAGATTCGACAGCTGGATCATCTGGCCGTCCTGGCCGCGCAGATAGATGCGGGTCAGGTCATCGGGGTTGCGGCGGTCGATGTCGGCCAGCTGCACCACCACGTCGTACTGCTCGCCGTCATACTCGAAGTCGGTCACCTCGCGCCCGCCGAGCAGGGTTTCCAGAGTGCGCCCGATGGTCTCCACGGGGATGCCCATGTCGGCCAGCTTCTCGCGATTGACCTCGACCTTGAGCTCCGGCTTGTTCAGCTTCAGATCGACGTCGACGTTGGTGAAGCCGCCGTGCTCTTCCATGGCTCTGACCGCGGCGTTGACGGTCTGCTCCAGGGCCTCGTAGGTGCCGGTCGTCTGCACGATGACCTCGACCGGACGCTTGCGGCTGGAGCGGCCGAGCGACTGCGGGTTGACCGGAAAGGCGCGGATGCCGTGGATGCCGGAAAGCTTGCCCTGCATCTCGGTCACGATGTCGGAGGTTGCGCGCTCCCGATCGTTCCAGTCCTCCAGCGCGATGAAGGAAATTCCGCGTGAAACGGTGGGCGAGCCGACCACGACGAAATAGCGGATGGCCTCCGGGATTTCCTCGTAGAAGTCCTCCATCTGGCGGGCATAGCCGTCCATGAAGTCGATGGTGGCCCCCTCGGGCCCGGAAAAGATACCGACGAAATAGCCGCGATCTTCGCGCGGGGTCAGCTCCGAGTTGAGGTTCTGGTAGAGCGCGACGCTCGCCACCCCGACACCGGCGCAGAAGAGCAGCACCAGGGGACGCACCGAGAGGGTGAAAGCCAGGCTGGCGCGATAGCCCATCTCCATGCGGTAGAAGAAGCGCTCGATCAGATTGAAGGCGACGTTGCGGCTGGTCTGCCGCTTCAGGAGGCGCGAGCACATCATCGGCGAGAGGGTGAGCGCGATGAAGCCGGAGATGATGACGGCGGCCGAAAGGGTCAGCGCGAACTCTGTGAAGAGCCGGCCGGTGCGTCCCTCGGTGAAGCCGACCGGCACGAAGACGGCGGCGATCGTGATGGTGACCGAGATGATGGCAAAGGCGATCTCGCGACTGCCCTTGAAGGCGGCCGCCATCGGCGAGAGGCCGTTCTCGATGTGCCGATAGATGTTCTCCAGCATCACGATGGCGTCGTCCACCACCAGGCCGACGGCAATGACGAAGGCCAGCAGAGTGAGCGTGTTGATGGAGAAGCCAAGCGCCGCCATCAGGATGAAGGCGCCGATGATCGAGACCGGGATGGTGACAAGCGGGATGATGACGGCCCTGAGCGAGCGCAGGAAGACGAAGATCACCAGGACGACCAGCGCCACCGCCTCGGCGATGGTGGTGTAGACGGCCTCGATGGAGGCATTGATGAAGACGGTCGAGTCGTAGGCGACCTGCACCTCCATGCCTTCGGGCAGCACGTCTGCGATCAGAGGCACCTCTTCGCGCACGGCTTGTGTCACCGCCAGGGGATTGGCGACCGACTGCTTGACCACGCCGAGCGCGACGGCGTTGCGGCCGTTGAAGCGGGCGATGCGCCGTTCGTCGCGCGCGCCGATCTCGACCTCGGCCACGTCTTTCAGGCGAACCAGATAGCCCTCGACGTTGCGCAGGACGATCTCTTCGAAGTCCCGGACGGTGTTGAGGTCGGTGGCGGCCTGCACCGTCAGCTCGCGGTCGCTGCCCTCGACCCGACCCGCCGGCAGCTCGACGTTCTGCCGGCGCAAGGCTTCTTCGACGTCCTGCACGGTCAGGCCATAGGCGGCCAGCCGCGCCGGGTCCATCCAGATGCGCATGGCATAGCGGCGCTGGCCGAAGATGCGGACCTCGGCCACACCGGGCAGGACCTGCAGGCGGTCCTGGACCAGGCGGTCGGCGACGTCCGTCACCTCCAGATCGTCGTGCCGGTCGCTGGAGAAGGCGAGATAGAGGATCGGGCGGGCGTCGGCCTCGACCTTGGAAATCACCGGCTCGTCGACCTCGTCGGGCAGACGGCCGCGGGCACGGCCGACCCGGTCGCGCACGTCCGAGGCGGCGGCGTCGGGATCCCGGTCCAGCTTGAAGACGACGCTGATCTGGCTGCGCTCGGCCCGGCTGATCGAGGTGATGAAGTCAATGCCCTCGATGCCGGCCAGGCTGTCCTCGATCGGCTTGGTGACCTCCGACTCGACGATCTCGGCATTGGCGCCCTTGTAGTCGGTGGCGACCGTGACCGTGGGCACGTCGATGTTGGGATACTCGCGCACCGTAAGCGAGAAGAAGGCAACGGCGCCGACCAGGATCAGCAGCAGATTGAGGACGGTGGCGAAGACCGGCCGACGGATGCAGGCGTCCGAGAGTTTCACCCGGCCTGCTCCGCCGTCTCGGCCACGGCCGGTGCGGGCGGGCTTTCGACGCCTTCGGGCAGCTTCAGCTCGCTGCCGTCGCGCAGCTTCACCTGCCCGGCCGTCACCACCAGCTCGCCGGCCGAGAGGCCGGAGAGGATTTCGACCTTGCCGGCGCGGTAGAGCCCGGTCTCGACCTCGGTGCGCACCGCCTTGCCGCCCAGGACCCGATAGACGAAGACGCTGCGCCCGCTGGGCACCAGGGCCGACTCGGGCAGAAGCAGGGCGTCGTCATGCTGCTCCAGGATGATCTCGACCCGCGCGAAGAGGCCGGGGCGTAGCTGGCCGCGCCCATTGGGCACCAGTGCGCGCAGGACCAGCGCGCGGCCATTGACGTCGACCTGCGGATCCATGGCAATGACCTGGCCCTCGAAGGTCTGGCCGGGCAGGGCGTCGATGGTCAGTCGCAAGCTCTGACCGCGCGCCATTTCCGAGAGGAAGAGTTCCGGTACGCGGAAATCCACCTTCATCGGATTGATCTGTTCCAGCCGCACCAGCGGCTCGCCGGCCTGGACGTAGTCGCCGACCGAGACGTCGCGCAGGCCGACGACTCCCTCGAAGGGGGCACGGATCACTGTTCTTTCCAGGCGCACCTCGGCCAGCTTCAGCAGGGCGCGGCCGCGCTGCAGATCGGCCACGGCCTCGTCGCGCGAGCGTTCGGTACCGGCACCGCGGGCGTGTAGCTCTTGAGCACGTCGGTGGTTCTGGCGATAGAGGGAGAGGTCGGCCTGGGCCGTCGCCAGCTCGGCCGCCAGCAGGCTGTCGTCCAGCCGGAACAGAACCTGATCCAATTCGACCGCCTGACCTTCCTGGAAGCCGATCTCGGTCAAGAGCCCGTCGATCTCAGGCCGGACCAGAATCTCTTCATTGGCGCTCAAGGTGCCGACCGCCTCGATCGAACGCACGACGCGGCCGACCTCCACCGGTTCGGCGTCGACAGCGACCGGGAAGTTGCCCCAGCCTCCGCCGGCCTCCGGCTCCTTCTTCAGATAGGCCTCCCACACCCAGTAGGCGCCCGCGCTGACCAGCAGCAGGATCACACTCGCGACAATGTAACGGCGAATTGCCATGCCTCTCCTCGTTCTCGCCGGGGGTCGGGAGGCGCTTGGGCTCACACCTCTCCCGCTTGCCACCGTGCCGAGATCACCATGCCAGCCAAGTCATTCCTTGGGCGGTGTTATGTCCACAGCCCGGGCAGCCTTGCCTTGCAGGCTCGTTGATAACGGACTAATTCATGCTTTGCGAGAAGGAACCACTGGGACCGTCGGTCACGACGCACGCGAATGGAGGTCGGCGCCGACCCCCTTGCGGCAGCGGTGCGTTCCATTCACCCACTGTTGAATTGAGAGGAGGAGGAGATGGAGACTCTGGAAGCCCGCTACGGGATCGGCGAGATCGTCCGTCACCGTCTCTACCCCTTTCGCGGCGTGATCTTCGACGTCGATCCGGAGTTTGCCAACACCGAGGAGTGGTGGGAATCGATCCCGTCCGAGGTGAGGCCGCGCAAGGACCAGCCCTTCTATCACCTGCTGGCGGAGAATGCAGAGACCAGTTATGTCGCCTATGTCTCGGAGCAGAACCTGCTGCCGGACGAAAGCGGCGACCCGGTCAGCCACCCGCAGGTCGGTGAGCTCTTCAGCGAACTGCGCGACGGCCGCTACATGCGCCGCGACCCTCTCAGCTGAGGGCCGCGGTCAAGCCTGAAGCCGTCTCCGCCACTGTCGATCTAGGAGCCCGGCTCTAATCAGCCGTGCTTTCCGACGAGGAGGCGGGCAGAATGTTCTGGTTGAAGCGGAACAGGTTGCCGGGATCATACTTTGCCTTGATCTCCGTGAGCCGTCGGTAGTTCTTGCCGAAGCTGCCACGCGTCAGCGCTTCGCTGTCTTCACCATGGCCAGGGAAATTCAGATAGGCGCGCCCAGCTTGGGCAAAGGGTTCGGCGCGGGCAAAGCCGTTCCGCGACCAGGCGATGTTGGCGTCGTCGTCGGCCGGATCGGCCCAGACGCCGTCCAAGGAATACATCCAACCCATCGAACGATCGCCAAAGGCTGTGGCGTCTGGCTCGACAGCGGCGGTCGCTCCACCGAAGTTCCAAATCGAGGATAGGCTGTTGTCGGAGGGCGCCGCCTCCGCGTTCTGCATTGCCAGATCGATCATTGCATCGGGCAGATCGACAAGATAGCGCGCCTTCCAATAGCAGCGATAATCGCCGAAGGGCATCAAGCTATCGAACAACTGCTGCACCTCGACATAACTCATGCGCCCGGAGAAATCCGTTGCCAGTGGAGCAAGTTCGCGCAGCGGCTGCAGCAGCCTTTCGCCCTCCGCAGCATCGCCGTTGTAGACGCAGGCGAGCGTGAAGACGCGCTGACCCCAGAACGCCTCGGGAAAGTCCTCTCCCTGCGCAGCGGTGGAGAACTCGCAAAGGGCGCCGATTCGATCACTCTTGTCCGCGAGGAAGTCCCGCCAGGCGCGGATCGGCCCGGGTCCAGCGGAAAGCGGATAGATCGGAGCGGCAAACATGACCTCCGGCCCGAAGGGATGCAGCGCGAACTCGAAGCTGACCACGACTCCGAAGTTACCGCCACCGCCGCGCAAGGCCCAAAGCAGGTCGGCATTCTCGCTCTCGCTTGCCGTGACCAGGCGTCCATCTGCGGTCACGACTTCGGCGGCCACGAGATTGTCAATGGCAAGCCCATGGCGCGCGCGTAGCCAGCCGATACCGCCGGACAGCGTCAAGCCGCCGACGCCGGTGTCGGAGATCAGACCGCCGGGCGTTGCCAGACCGTGGGCCTGGGTCTCCCGGTCTACGTCGGCCCAGATCGCACCGCCGGCGACCTTGGCACGGCGCGCCTCGCGATCCACCTGCACGCTGCGCATCGACGAGAGATCGATCATGATTCCGCCCTCGCCGACGGCGTGACCGGCCACGTTGTGTGCACCGCCGCGCACTGAGATGGCAAGGCCGTGGTCGCGGGCGAATCTGACCGCCTTGATGACATCTTCGACGCCACGGCATCGCACGATCGCGCCGGGTCGGCGATCAATCATCGCGTTCCAGACCGCGCGTGCAGCATCGTAGCCTTCGTCGCCGCTGATCAGTAGGTCTCCGTCGATACGGCCGCGCAATGCCTGCAGTGCGGCTCCCGCGTCGGTGCTCTCTTGCTTGTCCGTCGTGTGCATTTGCATGTCTGGGTCTCCTTTGTTCGGATGACCTCATGCTATGCTGGCACACTGGTGGCGGGCAGGGGCGAAACGGTCAGCAAAGGGGCATAGTGGACAGCCCCACCGGTTCGTTTCTGCCAGGTCAGTGTCGAATTGGTCAGTGTCGAATTGGTCAGTGCGTGAGATTGGGAAGAGACTTCATATGTCGGCAGGTTCCAAACCGCATATTGCCTTACTGGTCTCGAAGGACACCTCGGCATCGGTCCTCTATGGGCTCTATGACGTGCTGTTCTCGGTCGGAGGCGTCTACCCGGACATGACCTTGGGCCAAGCTGGCGAGGAAGTGCTGGAGGTCTCTATCGTAGCGGCTACGGACAAGCCCTTTCGCTGTGTGGGGAACGTCCCGGTGGAACCGCAAGCCGGCGTAGATCACGTCAAGAACCCCGATGTTGTCGTGGTTTGCGACATGTACACGCCGATCCATGCCTCGCCGAAGGGCCGCTATGCGAAAGAAGTCGAATGGCTGAGGCGTATGCACGCCGGCGGCGCGCTCGTCTGCTCGGTCTGTTCCGGATCGATCCTGCTGGCCGAGGCCGGGCTGCTGGACGGGAAGGATGCGGCCGCGCACTGGGCCTATCGGGATATGTTCCAGCGCTGCTATCCCAAGACCAACTACCGGGTCGATTCCATGCTCTGTCTCTCCGCGGAGCCGGACCGCGTCATCACCGCGGGCGGGGTGACGGCTTGGCATGACCTGGCGGTCTACTTGATCGGGCGCTACTGCGGTCAGCGGCAAGCGATCGAGACGGCGAAGGTCTTCCTGATTTCCGGCCATGCGGAAGGTCAGTTGCCCTATGCCGTAATGACCAGACCGATGGAGAATGCCGACAACACCATCGGCGCCTGCCAGGAGTGGATAGCCGACAACTACAAGGTCAAGAATCCAGTCGAGTCCATGGTCGAGCGCTCGGGCCTGTCCGCAAGAACCTTCGCACGCCGCTTTCGCGCCGCCACCGGCTACGCGCCGATCGACTACATCCAATCGCTGCGGATCGAGGAGGCCAAGCAGATGCTGGAAACCGAAGCTGCCAGCGTCGATGAGATCGGCGCCAGCGTCGGTTACGAGGATTCCTCCTTCTTCCGTCGCATCTTCAAGCGCAACGTCGGCTTATCCCCGGCCGCCTACCGCCGGAAGTTTCAACAGATCGGAAGTTTCGGCTGAGCGCTCGCGTCGACGGCTCTTGGCGCCGTCACCTAATTCTGGCGAAACCGCCGGATCAGCGAAGAGGTGTCCCAGCGACCGCCGCCGAGCTGCTGGACGTCCTTGTAGAACTGGTCGACCAGGGCGGTGACCGGCAGGGGTGCGCCTGTGCGGTTGGCTTCGGCCATGCAGATGCTGAGGTCCTTGCGCATCCAATCGACGGCGAAGCCGAAGTCGAACTTGTCGTCGACCATGGTGGTGCCGCGGTTTTCCATCTGCCAGGACTGGGCGGCCCCCTTGGAGATCACGTCCAGGACCAGCTTGCTGTCGAGCCCGGCCTTGTCGGAAAAGTTCAGCGCTTCCGACAGCCCCTGCAGCAGGCCGGCGATGCAGATCTGGTTGACCATCTTGGTCAGCTGGCCGGCGCCGCTGGGCCCCATCAGGGTGACCGCGCGGCCGAAGGTGTCCATCATCGCCTTGGCGCGGTCGAAGGCCGCCTGCTCGCCGCCGACCATGATCGTCAGCGCGCCATTCTCGGCACCGGCCTGACCACCGGAGACCGGTGCGTCCAGGAAATGGAAACCGGCTTCCTTGGCGGCCGCATCCAGGCGGCGGGCGATGTCGGCCGAGGCGGTGGTGTGATCGACGAAGATCGTATCGGCGCCCATGCCGTGGAATGCACCCTCCTCGCCGAGGGTAACGCCCTCCAGATCCTGATCGTTGCCGACGCAGCAGAAGACAACATCCGCGCCGCTGGCAGCCGCCTTGGGGGTATCGGCCTTCTTGCCGCCGTGCTCGGCGACCCAGGCATCGGCCTTGGCTGCCGTGCGATTGTAGACGGTGACCTCATAGCCTTTGGTCTGCAGGTGTCCGGCCATGGGGTAGCCCATGACGCCCAGTCCGATAAAGGCGGCAGTCTTAGCATCGCTCACGCTTGATCTCCTTCCCAAGTGTCTTCGCTCTGCCTTTGCAGGCGGTTCGATGAATGAGAGGCGGCAGCCTTGACGGGGTGCTGCTAGTCCTCCGGTATAGGTGCGTTCTCGTCCGGGGCTTCCTCGTCCTGCAAGGCCTCCAGTTCGGGAACGGACTTGTTCAGGGTGTCGCCTTCCACGCCGGAACAGCCCACGACCCAGATGTCGTAGACCGGGTGCTCCATGGCCGAGACGGAGGGGGCAGAGGCGAACATCCAGCCACTGAAGACCATGCTGCGGGGTTGGCCCGGCTTGGCCTCGACGATCTCCAGAAAGGCGGTGCGCTCGGGCGCCTGGGCGCGCACGCGGGCCACGCAGTCGCGCACAGTCACCTCCAGACTGCCGAAGCGGATCGGACGGTTGAAGGGCGCGCGGAAGGCAAAGGTCTTGGCCGTGATCTTGTCCAAGCCCTGCAGCAAGGCGCCGTCCGGCTCTGCCTTGGCCGTTGTCGCGAGCGCGATCAGAAAGGCGGCCAGCAGAAGTGCGCTTGCCCGCATCATCGCGTGCCGTTGCGGCTATAGGGGTTGGTCAGGGAGTCCACAAGGTCGCGCAAAGTCTCGCGCAGTTGGCGCTCGTCGCAGCCGATCAGAAGGCCATCTTCCAAGGCGTCCTGTGCGATCTGATGCAGCTCCTCCAGGTTCTCGTTCAGAACCTTGATTTTCTCCAGACAGGAGACAGAGGTGCCGTCCGGATGCTTCCAGACCGGCGGCACGAAGCCCTCTGCTTGGCTAGTGTCGCTCATGACTGCTTCTTGTTCCTCTCGGTAAGTCGTTCTCTGCGCCGCAACTCGCGTGGATGGACCCACGGCCGGCTAGAGGTCTGACCCGTAGATGAAGCGTCCGATCTTATCGATCAAGTTCACCGGGCTCACAGTCCTTGTGACGAAGCCGCCCTTCTCAATCGCTTCGGCGGCCTCGCCGCGGTGCAGCTGGACGATGGTACCGCCCAGCGCGCCGTCCTCGGTGAGCGATGCAGAGCTGTCGATCGGTACCGCCACCGTCTCGTCGATCTCCATGCGCACCTCGACATCGAAGGTGACTGGGTCGACGGCGACGCGCGAGACATAGCCCACCTGAACGCCGGCAATCTGCACCTGCGTGCCTTCCAGCAGACCGGGCGTTTGAATGAAATTGGCCTTGATGTCGTAAGAGCCGCCGCTGCTGCGGCTGGTCAGATTGATCACGAAGATCACGAAGCTGGCGGCCACCACGATGACGACGGCGGCAAGCACGGTTTCGATGAGATTGCGCCGCATCGGGGCTAGGCCCTCTTCACCTAATTCTGCGAGGAGGCCTCGGCGCCCTGCACGACAAAGCGTGACAGGAGGTCGACGACGTTGATCGCACCCTGGGTGCGGTCGTAGGAGACGAAACTGCCGGGTGCCATGTCTTCCAGCGCTCCGCCCGGTTCCAACTGGACATAGCTGTTGCCCAGCAAGCCTTCGGGCAGGATGCGCACGCGGCTGTCTTCAGGGATACGATAGTCGGCACCGATCGAAAGCGTGAGCAGCGCCAGATCGCCCTGCTTGGCCAGCCTTTTGCCGACCACGGTTCCCACCTTCACGCCGGACAAGCGGACCTCGGTGCCCAGGTTGACGCCGCCGACATTGTCGAATTCGGCCTCGATCTCATAGCCGGCAACCGACTCGACTCCGGACGAGCTGAAAGCCAGGCCGACTGCCGCGGCTGCGATGATCAGCACCACGATCCCGGCGACGATCTCCATCACCTCACGCCGCATGGCGCTCCACTCCGCGAGACTCGGTGGTCAAGATCATTCCGGTTTCCAGGGCTCGTAGTCGCCGCCGGAAGCCGCGCGCTTGCCGCCCATGAGGGTGTGGCCGGGCGGGCGATAGGCCTGGTCCGTGCCGGTCATGTTCGCCTTGTGCGGCTTCTCCCAGCTCCGACGATTCAAGGCTTCGGGCGGGGTCTCGTCGGTCGTGTGGTGCAGCCAGGCATGCCACTCGGCCGGTACCTTGGAGGCCTCGGGCCTGTCCTTATAGATCACCCAGCGCCGCTCGTGCCGCAGGCTGTCCGCATGCACGGCGTTTCCGCGGGACTTGTAATAGCTGTTGCCATAGCTGTCCTTGGCCACGAAGTGGCCCTTGAGCATGGTGTAGAGGCGCGTGCCGATAGAGGCGCCCATGTGCGTGTGCTCCCTTGAGGCGGTGACAACGCGCGGACTATAGGCGCGCTTGCCCCAATGCGTCCAGATCCGCGAAAGGCGACGGGTCGTGGCCCAATACGTTTCCCCGTAGGTCTGTGGGAGAGCGCCAAGCTTTCTCAGTTCCATTTGCCGTCCAAAGCGGTCAGAAGGGCGCTCTAGCGAATAGGGACCGGGAATGGCGATAGGACGCGGCGAAGGGCTGGGACTGGTGTTGGCGGGCGCAGGCGCTGCCTCCTATGCCGTGTCGGCGGTCTTGACGGGCCTGGCCTACGGCGAGGGCATCAATCCGATGACCCTGGTGGCCTCCCGCTTTTCTCTTGCGGCCCTGGTCGTCTGTATCCTGCTGGTCACTTGGCGACGCAGCATCGTGCTGCCGCGCGCGGCCTGGCCACTGTTGGCCGGAATGGTCGCGGGATCGCTCGGCACCGCCATCGGCTACATGAGCGCGATCGACTATATTCCCGTTTCGCTTGCGGTTCTGATCTTCTATACCTTTCCGATCCTCGTGCCGCTGGCCGAAGCGGCCCTGGAGCGGCGCGCGCCCTCCTTGCGGCTGCTGCTGGCCTCGCTGGTGGGATTTGCCGGCCTGGCCTTTGCACTGGGGCCCGACCTCAGCGGACTGGATTGGCGCGGTATCGCCTTCGGGCTCCTGGCAGCCTTCTCCGCCTTGCCGCTTTTCCTCTGCGGCAGACGCTTGGTCCTGCGCTACGACGCGGTGGCGGTCGCCGCCCATATCAATCTGATTTCCTTGACCCTGGCCTTCCTCATGGCAGTCCTCGGTGCGGGCATTGCCTTTCCCGGCACCGCGGTGGTTTGGCTCTATTTGTTCGGCGTCTGTGGCTTTTTTGCATCAGCCTTCATGCTGCAGCTCTATGCCGTGCGCCATGCCTCGGCCGGATCGGCGGCCATGGTCTTCAACGCCGAACCCCTGCTGACGATCCTGATCGCTTGGTTTTTTCTGGGCCAAGCGCTCGGCTGGGTGCAGTGGCTTGGCGTCGGCCTGGTTTTCTTCGCGCTCTCTTTGTTGGTGAACCGCAAGGGCTAGTATCCCCAGCCTCATCCACAGCCGACACCACCAGATAGGGGATCAAGCACAATATCGTGGGGGTCGGCATAATTCCGCCCTAGGCGCCCCCCACATCTTGTGGTCTAATACCTCTCAACACGCCAAACCTAGCTGGCTGCGGCTTTCGCCGATCACTGACGCTCCAAAAGGGGGGACGGGCAGGGCGAAAGGCACCGTCGTCTGCCGGGAGCCGCGGATCGGATTCGACAGGTGGCCGCCTCGAGCATGCGAAGCGGGGGCGGTCGGAGGAAAGCAAGAGGGGACCAGGAAGACCATGCGTATCAGCCGTCACTTCACCCGGTCGCAGGAAGACGTCTACACCGACATCGAGTTCCGTCGGACCAGTAGCGAGATCCGCAATCCCGATGGGACTGTGGTTTTTAGCGCACAGGATATCGAGGTGCCGACGGCCTGGTCGCAGGTGGCTGCCGACATCATCGCCCAGAAGTACTTCCGCAAGGCCGGAATCGCGACCGTCATGAAGCGGGTGGAGGAGAACGGGGTTCCGTCCTGGCTCTGGCGCTCGGTGCCCGACGAGGCCGCGCTGGCGGCCCTGCCGGAGGAAGAGCGCAGCCGTGGCGAGGTCTCGGCCAAGGAGGTCTTCCATCGTCTGGCCGGCACCTGGACCTACTGGGGCTGGAAGGGCGGCTACTTCGACAGCGAAGAGGACGCGCGCGCCTACTACGACGAGATGTGCTTCATGCTGGCCAAGCAGATCGCCGCACCGAACTCGCCGCAGTGGTTCAACACCGGCTTGCATTGGGCCTATGGCATCGACGGCCCCAGCCAGGGGCATTTCTACGTCGACGAGCGCAGCGGCGAGGTGGTGCGCTCGCAGTCGGCCTATGAGCGCCCGCAGCCGCATGCCTGCTTCATCCAGTCGGTCGGCGACGATCTGGTGAACGAGCGCGGCATCATGGACCTCTGGGTTCGCGAGGCACGGCTCTTCAAGTATGGCTCCGGCACCGGCACCAACTTCTCGGCCATCCGCGGCGAGGGCGAGTCGCTCTCCGGCGGTGGGCGTTCGTCCGGCCTGATGTCCTTCCTGAAGATCGGCGACCGGGCGGCCGGCGCCATCAAGTCCGGCGGCACCACGCGGCGCGCGGCCAAGATGGTGGTGGTCGACATGAGCCACCCCGACATCGAGACCTTCGTCGGCTGGAAGGCGATCGAAGAGCAGAAGGTGGCTGCCTTGGTCTCCGGCTCGAAGATGTGCAAGAAGCACCTGAGCGCCGTGATGGAGGCCTGCCGCAGCGAGCCCGAACTGGGCGCGCAGGCCTTCGATCCCAAAGTCAATCGCAGCCTGAAGACGGCCGTGCGCGCAGCGCGCCGTCACGAGGTGCCGGAGAACTATATCCGCCGCGTGATCGATCTGGCCAAGCAAGGCCGCAGCGAGATCAGCTTCCGCACCTACGACCTCGATTGGGATTCCGAGGCCTATCTGACCGTCTCCGGCCAGAACGCCAACAACTCGGTCCGCGTCACCGACGACTTCCTGAAGGCCGTTGCCGAGAAGGGCGACTGGAACCTGACGCGGCGCACCGACGGCAAGGTCGCCAAGACCGTGAAGGCCGACGATCTCTGGCAGAAGGTAGCCGAGGCCGCCTGGCAGTCGGCCGATCCCGGCGTGCAGTACCACACCACCATCAACGACTGGCACACCTGCCCGGCCGGCGGCCCGATCAATGCCTCCAATCCCTGCTCGGAATACATGTTCCTGGACGACACGGCCTGCAATCTGGCGTCGCTGAACCTGATGCAGTTCCGCGGCAAGGACGGCAAGTTCCAGATCGCGGCCTACGCCAATGCCGTTCGGCTCTGGACCGTGACCCTGGAGATCTCGGTCCTGATGGCGCAGTTCCCCTCGCGGGAGATCGCCCGGCTGTCCTACGACTACCGCACCCTGGGGCTGGGCTATGCCAACCTGGGCGGCCTGATCATGGCGATGGGCTATTCCTACGACTCCGACGAGGGCCGGGCGCTGGCGGGATCGCTGACCGCGCTGATGACCGGCGTTGCCTATTCGACCTCGGCCGAGATGGCCGGCGAGCTGGGCGCCTTTCCGGAGCACAAGAACAACGCCCAGCAGATGATGCGGGTGATCCGCAACCATCGCCGTGCTGCCTATAGCTTCGCCGACGGCTACGAGGGGCTCTCCACCAATCCCGTGCCGCTGGACGAGGCCAATGCGCCCGAGGCCACCCTGGTGCGTGCTGCGCGTGAGGCCTGGGACCTGGCCGTCACCATGGGCGAGATCAACGGCTTCCGGAACGCGCAGACCACGGTGGTCGCCCCGACCGGCACCATCGGTCTGGTGATGGACTGCGACACCACCGGCATCGAGCCGGACTTCGCACTCGTCAAGTTCAAGAAGCTGGCCGGTGGCGGCTACTTCAAGATCATCAATCGCACCGTGCCGGAAGCCCTGCGCAACCTGGGCTACAACGACGAGAAGATCGAAGAAATCGTGCGCTACGCCGTCGGTCACGGCAGCCTTGCCGAGGCACCGGGCGTCAACCACGCCAGCCTCAAGGCCAAGGGCTTCACCGAGGCCGCCCTGGAGGCCTTGGAGAACAGCCTGGCCGGTGCCTTCGACATCCGCTTCGCCTTCAACCGCTGGAACCTGGGCGAGCGCTTCTGCACCGAGACCCTGGGCTTCGCTGCCGAGGATCTGGACCGGCCTGGCTTCGACATGCTGGAGGAGCTGGGCTTCAAGAAAAAGGATATCGAGGCGGCGAACACCTACTGCTGCGGCGCCATGACGGTCGAGGGCGCGCCGCACCTGGATCCCGCACACCTGGCGGTCTTCGACTGCGCGACGCCCTGCGGTCGCAAGGGCACCCGCTCGCTCTCCGTCGAGGGCCACATCCGCATGATGGCGGCAGCACAGCCCTTCATCTCCGGCGCCATCTCCAAGACCATCAACATGCCCAACGATGCCAGCGTCGAGGACTGCCGCGAGGCCTACGAGCTCTCCTGGAAGCTGGCGCTCAAGGCCAATGCGCTCTACCGCGACGGCTCCAAGCTCTCGCAGCCGCTGGCAACGCAGCTGCTGGAAGGCGATGACGAGGACGAGGATGCGGTCGATGCCTTGATCGAGGCACCGCCGGCAGAGCGGGCAGCGCAGGTTGCCGAGCGCGTGGTCGAGCGGGTCATCGAGCGCGTGGTGGAGCGCGACGTCGAGCGCGAGCGCCTGCCGGGCCGGCGCAAGGGCTACACGCAGAAGGCCGTGGTCGGCGGCCACAAGGTCTATCTGCGCACCGGCGAGTACGAGGACGGGCGCATCGGCGAGGTCTTCATCGACATGCACAAGGAGGGCGCCGCCTTCCGCTCGCTGATGAACAACTTCGCCATCGCCATCTCCATCGGCCTGCAGTACGGCGTGCCGCTGGAGGAGTTCGTGGAGGCCTACACCTTCACCCGCTTCGAGCCCTCGGGCCTGGTCGAAGGCAACGACACCATCAAGATGGCGACCTCGGTCGTCGACTACATCTTCCGCGAGCTCGCGATCTCCTACCTGGGCCGCCACGACCTGGCTCATGTCGAGCCGCAAGAGACCCTGCCCGACGCCATGGGCAAGGGTGAGGCCGAGGGTGCGGAACTGGCCAACAGCCTGCGCAAGGTGGCCTCCACCGGCTATGTCCGCTCCAAGCTGACGGTGCTGCAGGGCGGTGCCGGCACGGCCGCAGCCGATGCCACCGCGGCGGTCGCCGCCGAGGCTGCCGTCATCGAAAGCAGCGGCGCGATGACCGCCGTTGCCGCCGAGGCCGTCGTCACTCGCGGTCAGCCCAGCACCGTCGCCCGCCAGGTCCAAGAGGCCCGCATGAAGGGCTACGAGGGCGACCCTTGCGGGGCCTGCGGCAACTTCACCCTGGTGCGCAACGGCACCTGCCTCAAGTGCGACACCTGCGGCGGCACCAGCGGCTGCTCGTAAACGCGAAGTGGGGCGCCGGGTCTGGTGAGATCGGCGCCCTTGTCCAAAGCAACGCCGTTCTAGCTCTTGAGGCCTCTTCGAAAGGGGCCTCATTTGCGTTTATGCTGGACCCCCTTGGGCCTTGGGCCCCTGTTGCTTTTTGGCGAGGAGACGACGTGGAGACTTCACCGCTGGACAGTGCGCTCGGTGTGCAGGTCACCGGGCTGGATTTCGATCGCTTGCGCGAGCCTCAGACGGCAGAGAAACTGGCGGCGCTCTTGGCGCGCCATCAGGTTGTCCTGCTGCGCGATCAGGAACTAACGGCAGAGGACTTCGTGCGCTTCTGCCGTGCCTTCGGGGATCTGGAACTGCTGCCGGAGCCGGAGAAGCGGCATCCGGAGTTTCCCGAGATCTTTCAGCTGACCAACGTCAAGCCCGACGGCAGCCTGACCGTGCCCGATGAACCGCAGGCGGTGTTCTTGCGCGGCACCGCGCGCTGGCACACCGACAGCAGCTTTCGCGCCATCCCCTGCCTGGCGACCGCGCTCTATGCCCGCCAGGTGACGCCGGTCGGCGGTGAGACCGAGTTTGCCAACATGGTGACGGCCTACGAGAGCCTCGGCGATGACGAGCGGGCCGCGCTTGCGGAGCTGGAGGCCGTGCACTCCTACGCCTTCAGCCGCGCCAACAACCCCGGCCGTGTCGAGCCGATGAGCGAGGAGGAGCGGCGGCAGGTGCCGGATGTCTGCCACCCCGTCGTGCGCTGCCACGCCGATGGCCGACGCTCGATCTATCTGGGTGGCCACGTCTCGCACTTGGCTGGCCAGGATGTCGAGGCCAGCCGGGCGCGGGTGCGTGCATTGGAGGACCGTCTGACAGCGGTCGGCAATGTCTATCGGCACAGCTGGCGCAAGGGCGATCTTCTGATCTGGGACAACCGCTCCACCCTGCACCGCCTGATCCCCTACGAGATCGGCCGCTACCCGCGTTCGCTGTGGCGTTGCACGGTATCAGGCAGGGAGCCGGTGGTCGGGCCTTAGCCCAAACGGCAAGATGGCGCCGAATCCTGCCGGACCGGCGCCATCTGCTCACTGATCTCTCTGTTTTGCTGTGCGTAGAACGCACTGCCACGGCGCCGGCTCGCTCCCCCTCCCGGCCATCCACGCAAGTATCCTATTGGGTGGCCGGGAGGGGGAGCGGGCCGGTGCCGAAGAACCAAGGGGCACGCTTGGTGACCCTTGGTATCAGCGGGGACTCACTCAGACATGTACTTGTCGGGGACGTCGTAGCCCAGGCGCTCGAGGAAGCGGAACTGGTCTTTGAGGACGGCCTCGTACTCGGGTGCGTCTTCGGTGTAGGTCTCGGCGACGACCTGCATGCGGGCCTCTTCCAGCTTGCGCATGTCCTCGGGCGACCAGACGATGATGGTCATGCCGTCTTCCTCGGCCAGCTTCTTGAGGATCTCGGCCTCCTCGGCCTTGACCTTCATCCAGTATTCGAAGCTGACCTCTTGCAGGGCGGCTTCCACCACCTGCTTCAGGTGATCGGGAAGCGCGTTCCAGGCATCCAGGTTCGAGACCCAGTCGTAGGTGGCTCCACCGGAGTAGCTGGGGGTGACGATATAGTCGGTGACCTCGGCCAGTCCGAAGCCGTAGTTCACCGGCAGGGTGGTCCACTCGGCCGCGTCGACGACACCGCGCTGCAGGGCCTGATAGACCTCGGAGCCCGGCATGGAGACCGGGGCGGCGCCCAAGAGCTTGAAGCTGAGCGAGGCAACACCGCCGGAGCGGATTTTGAGGCCCTTCAGGTCTTCGACGCTGTTCAGCGGCACCTTCGACCAGATGTGCTCTCCCGACACCGGCGTCACGCCCATGTGGTAGAGGCCGTCGTCGACCAGGGCTTCGCGATAGATCTCGGCCCCGCCTTGGTCATACCACATGGCGGCCTGCAGGCGGTCGGCGTTGACCGGCCACTCGTTGGCGCTGCGGAAGACCTTGTTCTTGGAGGCGTGCAGCTGCATGTAGCTGTGCCAGAGCTCGAAGACGCCGCGGCCGACGGCCGTGCCTGCCTCCAGCTCGTTGGAGAGCACGCCCGACGAGAAGACCTTGATCTCCATCTGCCCGCCCGAGAGCTCTTTGACCCGCTCGGCGAAGGCTAGCGCCAGGTCGTCATATTCCGAGGTGTTGGGCGCGGCGATGGTCTGCATACGCCAGACGACTTTTTCATGGTTGTCGGCAAAGGCTTGCGTCGTCAGCGCCAGGGCGGTGCCAAGCGCAATCCCTGCCACGGCAAATTTTCGATCGATGTTCACGCGTTTCTCTCCTTTAGACGTTGTCATTCCCTTATGGACTGTGTTCTGCCCCCTTTTGCGCGTATCAGTCCCTATTGTTATTGCTTCTGCTTAGGGCAGAAGAACGTTCGGCAGCCAGGTTATCACCTCGGGGAAGAGAATACAGATCGCCAAGCCGGTGGCCTGTAAGGCGACGAAGGCTGGCACTGCCTTGTAGAGATCCAGGGTGGTGATGCTGGGTGGCGCCACCGACTTCAGGATGAAGAGGTTGTAGCCAAACGGCGGCGTCAGGTAGGACATCTCCAGATTGATGATCACCAGGGCGCCGAACCAGATGGGGTCGAAGCCCAGGCTCTCCACGATCGGCAGGAAGATCGGCACGGTCAGGAAGATGATGCCGACCGGATCCATGATCATGCCCAAGAGGAAGATCACCGCCATCATCGCGATGATCACTTCCCAGCGCCCGACGCCGGCCAGTTCCAGGGCCTCGCGCACGAAGGCATCGCCGCCCAGCCCGGCATAGACCGAGACGAAGAGCAGCGAGCTGACGGCAATCCAGATCACCATGGTGGAGGTGACCAGGGTCTGGCGACAGGCGGACAGCACCGCCTCCCAGGTGAGCCGCCGGTTGCCGGCGGCGACCAGCAGGCTGCCCAAGGCGCCCACGGCTGCCGACTCCGTCGGGCTGGCGATGCCGGCGAAGAGCGAGCCGAGCACGCCCAGGACCAGCAGGGTCGCCGGTAGCACGACCTTGAGACTGATCAGCTTGTCGCGGAGCGTGATGGTTTGCCGCTCTTCCGGCGAGAGTGGGGGCCCTAGGTTGCTGTTCAGGCTGCAACGGATTGCGACATAGAGGATGAAGAGGCCCATCAGCAGCAATCCGGGCATGGCGCCGGCCAGGAACATCTTGCCGACCGAGAGGTTGGCCATGCTGGAGAAGATGATGGCCAGCAGGCTTGGCGGGATCAGCTGCCCCAGCGCGCCGCCGGCCAGGATGGTGCCCACTGCGATCGACTTGTCGTAGCGCCGCTTCAGCATCGCCGGCAGCGCGATCGTGCCCATGGTCACCACGCCGACGGCACTGACGCCGCTCATCGCGGCGATGAAGGCGCAGATGATGATCGTCCCCATGGCCAGGCCGCCGCGTAAGGGACCCATCCACTTGTACATGGCGTCGTAGAAGTCGTCGGCGATGCCGGATCTGGCCAGCACGTTGGCCATGAAGAGGAAGAAGGGGACGGAGATCAGGGTATGATTGAAGATCATCCCGACGATCTTGTTGCCGACCAGATAGAGGCTCGCCGGACCCCAGAAGAAGTAGGTGATGACCAGTGCTACGGTGCCCAGCGCGAAGACCAGCGGCACGCCCAGGAAGATGGTGATCATCAGGCCGCCGAAGGCCAGCAGGGTGATGACCTCGATCCCAACCTCAGTCATGGCCGCGCATCCTGGCTGCTTCCTTGATCAGGATAGAGATGGCCTGCAGCATCATCAGCACGGCCGCCACCGGGATCATCGAGATGACCGGAAAGATGTAGGGGCTCCAGACCGAGAAGTGCTGCTCGCGGATCTCGATCGAATCCATGGCTTTGATGCCGCCGTAGTAGAGCACGATGCTGCAGTAGAAGAAGATGAACAGCAGGGCGAAGATCTTAAGCCCGGCCACCGCGCGCGGGCTGCTGTACATGTAGGCGATCTCGACCCGGACATGGCCGTCTTCGCGCAGGGTATAGCCCGCGCCCAGCAGGAACATGAAGCCGAACATGATCTGCGCCGATTCCAGCGCCCAGACCGTCGGCTCGGTGAAGACGTAGCGCAGGATCACTTCCAACAGAATGACCGCGATCATCGGCAAGGTCAGCAGAGAGACTGCCGTGCCGATGAAGCCGTTCAGCCTGTCGATCCCGGTTGCGATCTGCCCCAGCAAGCGTCTTATCCCCCTTGGCCGCGCAGTCTAGGCAAGCGCGGGCAGGGCTGGATAGCCCTTTACGCTGATGCGGTGCATGATCCGGGTCGTCTCGGGGCTGCGTGCCACCTCCATGACCGCTGCGGCGTGCATGGTCGAGAGCGTGTCCCAGATGAAGAGATCCTCGACGGCGTAGCGCTGGGCGATGACGAACTCCGGCTTGGTGCAATGACTCTTGAGGTCTTCCAGCAGATCCAGGGCTTCGTCGTCTGGCATGCCGACGATCCCGCGCGCACTGGCCGCGACCGCGTAGAGACAGCGTTCTTGGCTTATCGGGTGGGTCTTGACGAGGGGATGGGTGACTGCGGGCACGCGCTTGACCTGATCGCCCTGCAGGCGTCCGGCCTCATGCTCCTTGCCGGCATCGCGGTTGCCGTAGCGATGGCGCACCTGCAGTCGGTCGAGCGCTTGGCGTCGCCGCTCCGGCAGCGCGCGATAAGCCGCAGCCATGTCGCAGATGTAGGTCTCGCCGCCCTGGGCTGGCACCGAGAGGGCATAGAGCATGGTCGCGCTGGCGTGCTCGGCCTCGTAGGAGTTGTCGGTGTGCCAGAAGGCAGCGCCGTTGTGGCCGTGCGGCTTGCTCTCGTCCTCGACGATGTTTGTCAGCACCAGGATCTCGGGTTGTTCCGGCAGCCGCAGATGCTCCAGCACGTGGGGGTGCGCATAGCCGAAGAGACGCGAGAAACGCAGGAAGTCCGCCGGCTGGATCTTCTGCCCCGGAAAGCAGAGCGCCCGGTTCTCCGCCAGGCCCAGGCGGATCTCTCTCGCCTCCCGGTCCGACAGCGGTTGGGTGAGGTCAATGCCGGTGACCTCGGCCCCGAAGGCCGCGCCCTCCCGACGTCTGATCTCTGCCATCATTCCTCCCATTCACCAAAGTTGCGGCTCAGAGCCCAACCGGAAACTGCTTGCGTCCTGCATCGCTGCCGGAGCCGCGCGTGCTAGGAGCGGTGGCGCCGGCGATGCCGGGCGCATCGTCAAGCCGGCGAGACGCGGCACTCGCGGCTCCGGCAGCGACCCGCAGGGCTGACTTATCAAAGCCTTGGGACGGCGTCGAGCGCCGCTTACGATGCGCCCGGCATCGCCGCGCACCGCTCTTCTTGCCCAAGGCCTTGATAAGTCAGTGCAGGGCACAAGCAGTTTCCGGTTGGGCTCTCAGGGGTACTAGCGCCTCCTTTCGGCGCGCGCTAGTCTAGATCTGTCGCGCGGTTGTGAGAAAGCGGAGCGCTCGCCGAATAATTGCGCGCGCAACAAATGTAGAACGATGCGAGGAAGCGAGTTGGTATGCGTGAGAACCCGGTAAAGAAGAAGCTGGCCGAGGGTGGTACAGTTTACGGCACGATGATGTTCGAGTTTCTCAGCCCCGGCCTGCCGCAGATGCTGGCCAATGCCGGTGCCGACTTTGTCTTCTACGATATGGAACACTCCGGCTTCACGGTTTCCGATATGAAGCAGCAGGCAGCGCTGTGTCGGGGCCTGAAGGTGGTGCCGCTGGTGCGCCCGCCCGGCAAGGACTATCAGTTTGCCGCTCGCCTGCTCGACGTCGGCGCCATGGGGCTGCTGTTCCAGATGGTCGAGAGCGCGGAGGAGGCGCGTGAGCTGGTCTCCTGGACGCGCTATCCGCCGCGCGGAAAGCGGGGTGCCATCTTCGGCGGCGCCCACGACGACTATGCCGGCGGCGATATGGGCCAGAAGGCCCTGCAGGCCGAAGAGCGTACGCTGACGACGGTCCTGATCGAAACTGCGGCCGGCCTTGAAAACGTCGAGGAGATCATGGCGGTCGAGGGCGTGGATGCGGCCCACCTTGGCCACGCCGACCTCTCGCTGTCGCTGGGCGTACCTGGGCAGTTCGATCACCCCAAGTTGCAGGCCGGCATCGACCGGATTGTCGAGGCGGCAGAACGCAACGGCAAGGCGGCCGCCTCGCTGGCGCCGGACCCCAAGTGGGGCGAGGATTTGCTGGGCCGCGGCTATCGTATGATGTCCTATGGCTACGACATCGGGCTGTTTACCGGCAGCCTGACGCAGGGAATCAATGCGCTACGGGAAACAAGCGCCGGGAGGAAAGCATGACCTTGGACGCAACGAAGGTAGAGGAGTTCCGCAACAAGGGATGGATCGTCATCCCCAAGGCCTTCGACGATGAGGACGTCGCGGTGCTGAAGGAAGCCGTTGCCAGCGTCAGTGCACACGAAGGCCCACAGGTGGCGCGCGAGCCGACCGGCGAGCCGCATGTGGTCTATGGCATGCACCTGCTGGACCAGCGCTTTTCGACCCTGGCGCACCATCCCGCCATCGTGGAGAACTCCGAACAGCTCTTGGGTAAGCAGATCTTCGTCCATCAGAGCCGGGTGAACGTGAAACAGACCGGTGGGTCTATCGTGAAGTGGCATCAGGACTTCGGCACCTATCACCGTGTCGACGGCCTGCCCAATCCCGACGGCATCATGGTCGGGGTCTTCTTGAATGATGTGACCTCGCTCAACGCCCCGGTGCTGGCGATCCCCGGCTCGCACAAGCACGGCATCGTCTCCAAGGCTTTCAAGGACCCCAAGTCACGCGATTATGGAACGGTCTCCAAGTACCGTTACGACATCCCCGCGGAGACCATCCGCGACCTGGTCGAGCAGCACGGGCTGGAGGAAATCACCGGTCCGGCCGGCAGCCTCTTGCTGATGGATATGACCGTCGTCCACGGCTCGACCATCAACATCACCCCGCTGGAGCGCGTGATCCTCTACATCAACGTCAGCGCGGTCGATAACAAGGGCGAGACCTACGAGCGGCCGGAGTACTACGCCGCGCGAGATTTCTCTCCCTTGGTCGCTGCCAACGCGGACTGTCTGAAACGCTCGGCTGTGTAGGAGGAATGGCCCTCAGGCCGGCTCCAGAACCTTGCTGCGCGTCGGGTCCAGTTCGCCCCAGATCGGATGGCTGTCGGGGAAGTGGATTCGTGCCGACTGCCAGCAGATCTCCAGCCAGTCCAGGAACATCTCGCGGCTGACCAGAAAGCGCTCCTCCTCGAAGGGCAGTGCGGCCAGCGAAATGGCATAGAGCCGGCAATAGCGGCAATCGACGTTCGGCACGCAGCACTTGGCGTCGCTCTTCTTCAGGTCGGAGCGGAAGATGCGGTGCGCGTGGCCAAAGTTCAGTCCGCGGCAGTTGGTGGCGATGTTGGTCTTGGGATCGACGTTGTAGAGGCCGTCGCCCACCGTCGAGATGCGATTGAGGGCCGAGCTGTGGATGACGGTGTCGGGATAGCGATCGATCGCGTCTTCGATCGCTGCACGTGCGCGGACCAGATCGTCAGCCGTGAACATGAGGTTGTCGTCCGGCTTGCTGAAGCGGAAGTAGTCGCCGTCGTTGGCCGCGGCGCCCTGCACCTTGCGCTCGTACTGCTCGGTCGGGGAGTAGTAGTTGAAGGACAGCAGCGCGCCATGGTCGGCGATGATCCTGGCCACGCCGTCGACCTGGTCCATGTTCTGCGAGTTCACGGTGAAGACAAAGCGCACCCGCTTGTCGTCGGCGTAGTTGCGAAGCGCCTTCCAGAAGACATCGCCGCCGCGAAAGCGCGCCGTGTGATCCTCATCGCCCCAGACCGAGATGTGGATGTTGTAGCGGATATCGTTGCTCAGCCGGATGGTGCCGTTGGAGACGACCAGCCCATTGGGCATGAACTCCTGCGCCATGACGATGCGCTTCTGCTCGAGCGCCGGCTCGCCGCCGGCAAAGGCGATATAGTTGCCGCCGTCCTCGTTGCGGCTCTTGAAAAAATGGCGCCACTTGATGGCGTCCATCTCTTCCTTGGCGTTCTTGTAGTCGTCGCCCTCGAAGAAGAAACAACCCTCGCAGAAAAGGTTGCAGCGGTTGGTGAGGTCGATGTTGATGTAACCGCGCAGATGCTGGCGCACCCGTTTCGACAGACTGTACTTCTGCCGAAGCGAGCGATCCTTGCCGATGTAGCCCTGCATGACCTTCAGCGCAGCGCGGACGTCGGTCAGATCGCGATTGCCGAACATCTCTGGCACTTGGCTTTGCATGACCTGGGCTCCACTACACGCACGGCGTCGGTTTGAGTTGGCCCCTGTTCGAGCGATCGCCCCACTGCAGTTAAACACGGCAGCCACGATGACGTTGCATGGCTAGCGGCCAAGAAGCGGAAGCATCCCGTCGGGGCAAGGGACTAGCTATCAAACTTCATAGGACAGTATGGGACAAACTTGCAACCAAGCTTGCATGATCTAGGGGCGGCCCGCGTCGGCACGACGCGCCTTTCGGGCGGCTCCGCAAAGCGCTCTCGGTTCTCCGCTGGCGCGGCTGTCACCGGAGCGCTAAACTCCCGTGCGAGCGCACCCGGTTCCTGCCGGGCGCTGGGTCAGGCTGTTGAGACGAGGAACAGGCATGTCGGGAGAGGTCGAAACCAGGTTGAAGAACCTGGGTCTAACGGTGCCGGAGGCGGCAGCGCCAGTGGCGAATTATGTCGGCTGGGTCAGAAGCGGATCGCAGGTTTTCGTCTCCGGCCAGGTCACCTTGAGGGACGGCAAGCCTGAGTACATCGGCAAGCTTGGCGCCGAGATCGACCTCGAGACCGGCAAGGCGGCAGCCGAACTCTGTGCGATCAACATCGTGGCCCAGCTGAAGCAGGCTTGCGAAGGTGACCTGGACCGTGTCTCGCGGATCGTTCGGCTGGGCGGCTATGTCAACTCGACTCCGGACTTCACCCAGCAGCCGCAGGTGATCAATGGCGCCTCCGACCTGATGGTGGCGATCTTTGCCGACAAGGGACGACACAGCCGGGCCGCCGTCTCGGTCGCCAGCCTGCCGCTGGGGGTCGCGGTCGAGATTGACTGTGTGGCAGAGATCGTCGACTAGTGGCCCGATCCGAACGCTTGGATCCCAAGCGTTCGGTGAATCGGCTCACGAACTTGTTGAGCTGGTGGGGCAACTTATCCAGGCGGATGGGAACCATCCCTCTGGGTTGCACCACTAGACCCTGTACCCTGACGGTTTTGCAATCGGCCTGCCGAGAGTGCGGCGGGCTGGTCGCAGTTGCGCCGTCTGCATGCCTCCTGCGCTTGTGGCTTTCGCACCGCTGCTGTATCAAGCGCTGCCATCCTCCGAAGCTTGCTGGGCTGCTGGCCCTTGGAGTCGTGGCATGATTATCCGAGACGCACTGACCTTTGACGACGTTCTGCTGGAGCCGGCGCGCTCTAACGTGTTGCCTGCAACCGCCAATGTTGCGACCCGGCTGACACGGACCATCTCGCTCAACATTCCTTTGATCTCCGCGGCCATGGATACGGTGACCGAGGCGCCCTTGGCGATCGCCATGGCGCAGGCCGGCGGCGTCGGGGTGATCCACAAGAATCTCGATATCGCAGCCCAGGCCGACGAGGTGCGAAAGGTCAAGAAGTTCGAATCCGGCATGGTGGTGAACCCGGTCACGATCGCGCCCGAACGCAGCCTGGCCGAAGCCCTGTCGCTGATGGAGCAGCACCGTATCTCTGGCATTCCGGTGGTGGAAAGCGGCAGCGGTCGCCTGGTCGGCATCTTGACCAACCGCGACGTGCGCTTCGCCGAGAAGATGGACCAGCCAGTCGCCGAGTTGATGACCAAGGACGACCTCATCACTGTGAACGAGGGTGTGTCCAAGGACGAGGCCCGACGCCTGCTGCACCAGCATCGTATCGAAAAGCTGCTGGTGGTCGACGCCGACTATCGCTGCATCGGTCTGATCACGGTCAAGGACATCGAGAAGGCGCAGGCCCATCCGGCCTCCTGCAAGGACGAACACGGACGCCTGCGCGTTGCCGCTGCAACCGGGGTCGGCCCAGACGGCGCTGCCCGCGCAGAGGCGCTGATCGAGGCCGGGGTCGATGTGGTCGTTGTCGACACCGCCCATGGCCATTCCGAGGGCGTTCTCAGGGCCGTCGCTGCGGTCAAGCGGCTATCCAACCGGGTGCAGGTCATCGGCGGCAACGTGGCGACAAAGGAAGGCGCGCAAGCCCTGATCGACGCCGGGGCCGATGGGGTCAAGGTCGGCATCGGGCCGGGTACCATCTGCACCACCCGTATGGTCGCCGGTGTCGGCGTACCGCAGCTGACAGCGCTGATCGATACGGTCGAGGCCTGCCGTGCTGCCGGCGTGCCGGCCATTGCCGACGGCGGCATCAAGTATTCCGGCGACATCGCCAAGGCGATCGCCGTGGGCGCGGAATCCTGCATGATCGGCTCGCTCTTCGCCGGTACCGACGAGAGCCCGGGCGAGGTCTTTCTCTATCAGGGCCGCTCCTACAAGTCCTATCGCGGTATGGGCTCGATCGGTGCCATGGCGCGCGGTTCGGCCGACCGTTACTTCCAGGCCGAAGTCGGCGACAAGCTGAAGCTGGTGCCTGAGGGGATCGAGGGCCGGGTACCCTACAAGGGGCCCATCGCCAACATCCTGCATCAACTGATCGGCGGTCTGAAAGCGGCCATGGGCTACACCGGCAGTGCCACCATTGCCGATTTGCAGGCCAATGCGCGGCTCTTGAAAATTACCGGTGCGGGCCTGCGCGAGAGCCATGTCCATGACGTCGCCATCACCCGCGAAGCACCGAACTATCGCGGCGGCGCCTAAGGTTCCTGATGACTATGGTGCTGTTTGCCTGGACGGAAACTTTTTTTCCCGATATTGTCTTGCCGTTAAACATAAAAACACTGTTGGAAGGAGCGTTCGTTCATGGCACCCGACGATTCGAAGCCCAGAGATCCCTATGCGATCAACGACGAGGCGGAGCTGCGCAGTCACTTTGGGACCAAGCATCCTCTTGCGGTGCAGAAGGTGCGCGACAAGATCGACAGGCATGGCAAGGCCTTTATCGAGCGCTCGCCCTTCCTGTGCATGGCGACGGTCGGCGGCGACGGCGGCTGCGATGCCACCCCGCGCGGCGACCCGCCGGGTTTCGTCAAGGTTCTGGACGACTACACCTTGGCCATCCCGGATCGCCCCGGGAACAACCGGCTGGATTCGCTGACCAATCTGCTGGCCAACCCGACGGTCGGCCTGCTGTTCATGATCCCGGGCTACGACGACACCTATCGGGTGAACGGCAAGGTCCGGCTGACCCGCGACCCGGAGTTGCTGACCTTGATGGAGATCAATGGTCGCCAGCCCAAGGTCGCCATCGTGGTCGATGTCGAAGAGACCTTCCTGCATTGCGCCAAGGCCTTCCGCCGCTCCAAGCTATGGGATCCGGAGAGCCACTGCGATCGCAAGGAGCTGCCGAGCTTGGCCCGCATGATCTTCGAGCAGATCGGCGAGAAGAAGAGCGAAGAGGAGCTGCAGGAGACCGACACGGCGCTGGAGACAGAGTACAAGACCCAGCTCTACTAGGATCCTCTTGCAGGCCCCCTAGAGGCGTGCGGCGATGACACCCGCTGCGCGCCTGCAAGCCTCCATCGAGATCTTCGAAACCCTGGAGGGCGATCCCCGCCCGGCCGATCAGGTCGTGTCCGACTATCTGCGCGGGCGACGCTATATCGGTGCCAAGGATCGCCGTGCGCTGACGCAGATGGTCTATGACCGTATGCGCCGTCTGGCGCGACTGGACTGGTGGCTCGCCCGCTTAGGCCTGCCGCTCGATCCTCGCAGCCGGGCCCTGGTCGACCTGGCGCTGGCCGAGGGCAGGGACCTGCGCGGGCTCGAGGCGCTCTTCACCGCTGCACGCTTCGCACCGGCAGCCCTGAACAAGAGGGAGATCGCGGCACTGCGCGGGCTCAAGGGCGCGGGGATCGATCATCCCGACCAGCCCACGGCCGTCCGTGGCGAATGTCCCGAATGGCTCTTGCCGCGCTTGCCGGCCGAGGCAGCTGCCCTGCTGGGTGCCTTGAGTCGGCCAGCCCCTCTCGACCTGCGAGTGAACAGCCTGAAGGCAACGCGAGAGGAGGCCAAGGCCGCCTTGGCAGCGGAGGGGATCGAGAGCGCCGCGACGCCGCTGTCTCCTCTGGGTCTGCGGGTCGTCGGCCGCCGCAACATCGCAGCCACGCAAGCCTTCATCGATGGCTTGGTCGAACGCCAGGACGAGGGCAGCCAGTTGGCAGCCCACCTGGTCGAGGCGGAACCCGGCGAGCGGGTCGTCGATTTCTGCGCCGGTGCCGGCGGCAAGACCCTGGCCTTGGCTGCCACCATGGCCAACAAGGGCAGCCTGCTTGCACTCGACGTCAGCAAGGCACGCCTGGATCGGGCCGGTCAAAGGTTGCGCCGTGCCGGGGCCTTCAACGTGACCCGGCGTGCGCTCAAGGATCACCGCGATCCCTGGCTGAAGCGGCACAAGGCCGGCTTCAACCGGGTCCTGGTCGATGCCCCTTGCAGCGGCCTGGGCGCTTGGCGCCGCAATCCCGACGCGCGCTGGCGCACCCAGCCCGAAGAGCTGGACCGTCTGGTGGTCTTGCAGCAGGAGATCCTGACCTCTGCCGCGCGTCTGGTGAAAGCCGGCGGGCGGCTGGTCTATGTCACCTGCTCGCTGCTGGCCGAAGAGAACGAGGCGCAGGTCCGGGCTTTTCTCGGGAAGGCAGAGGACTTCCGGCAAGTGGACATCGCCGCACTGCTGCCTGCTTGCGCCGCGGCTGTGGATAGCTCTGGCGGAATGACCTTGCGACCGGACCGCGAAGGCACTGACGGATTCTATGTCGCCGTGCTACAAAGGCAGGCATGAGTCTTCGAATCCGCAAGGCGATGCGCGCCGATTCGGCAGCCATTGCCAAGGTGCATGTTGAATCCTGGCGCTCGACCTATGCCGGTCTGGTGCCGGACCGCTACCTCTTGGACCTCTCGACCGACATACAGACGGCGCGCTGGCAGACGATCATCGCCCAGGCGCGTTCGGGCGAGTGCACGCTGGTTGCCGAGAGTCCGACCGGCAACGGCTTTGAAGTCGTAGGTTTCGCATCGGGTGGGCCGTCCCGCAAGCGCGGTTCGCCGGCCCGGGCGGAGGTCTATACGCTCTACGTCCTCGACGATTTTCACAATCTCGGAATCGGCCGCGCCCTCTTGACCGGGCTGATGCGCGATCTCCTCGCGCGTGGCCACCGCGACGCCTTCCTCTGGGTCGTGTCGGAGAACCCCGCGCGCTTTTTCTATCAGGCGATGGGGGGACAGTTGACCTCGCGCCAGCAGGAGCCCTTTGCCGGGGTGACTTTGGACGAAGAAGCCTATGTCTGGCCCGATCTGGTCTCCTGGCTGACCGAAGAGGCGTCCGACCGCGAAAAGCGGGCCTAAGAAGCCGTCCGGAAACAGCAACACACGGGAATTGTCGGTACTGGTCAAAGCCCGCCGTTGGATGACGCAGGCAAGCTAGACGGCTGTCCGCACACCGCTTATCTCTTGTTGAACGTTTACCCAACAAGCGTTCCAACATGCAGCACGTCTTGGAGAGAAGGCAATGAACAAGGACGTCATGATCACCTGTGCGATCACCGGGGCCGGCGACACGGTCGGCAAGCATCCGGCGATCCCGATCACGCCGCAGCAGATCGCCGAGGCCGCGATCGAGGCCGCCAAGGCCGGCGCCACGATCGCCCACATGCATGTGCGCGAGCCCGACAGCGGCAAGCCCAGCCGCCGGGTGGAGCTCTATCGCGAGGTGGTCGATCGCATTCGCGACAGCGGCACCGACATCATCATCAACCTGACCGCGGGCATGGGCGGCGATCTGCAGGTGCGCGACAGCGACCCGACAAAGCCCGGCCCCGACAGCGACCTGGTCCCGGCGATGGAGCGTCTGGCCCATGTCGAGGAGCTGCTGCCGGAAATCTGCACCCTGGACTGCGGGACGCTGAACTTCGGCGACGGCGACATGACCTACGTCGGCACGCCCGAGATGCTGCGCAAAGGCGCCAAGCGCGTGCAGGAGCTGGGCGTGAAGCCGGAGCTGGAGTGCTTCGACAGCGGTCATGTCTGGATGGCCAACACGCTCTACGAGGAGGGCCTGATCGCCGGCCGTCCGATGTATCAGATCTGCCTGGGCATCCCTTACGGCGCGCCGGCCTCGACCGAGACCATGCTGACCATGCGCAACCTGCTGCCGCGCGACGCCATCTGGGCCGGCTTTGCCATCGGTCGCATGCAGATGCCGATGGTGGCGCAAGCAGCCCTGCTGGGCGGTCACGTCCGTGTCGGCCTGGAGGATAACCTCTGGCTCGAGAAGGGCGTCTATGGCTCCAACGCCAGCCTGACCGAGCGCGCCGTGGAGATCCTGCAGCGCATGGGCGCCCGGCCGATGACCCCGGCCGAGGGGCGCGCACTGCTCGGCCTCAAAGCCCGGAACTAATCTTCTGCGAACAGGGGGATAGCATGATCGAAGGCGTGCAGACGGTTGCCGTGATCGGCACCGGCGTGATTGGTGCCGGCTGGGCGACACGCTGTCTGGCCTGGGGCTTGGATGTGGTGGCCAGCGACCCGGCACCCGGAGCCGAAGAGCGCTTGCGGGCCGCGGTGGCGCGGGCCTGGCCGGCAATCTCTCAACTGGGCCTTGCCGCCGGTGCCAGTCCGGATCGCTTGCGCTTTGCCGCCAGCATCGCCGAAGCGGTGGCCGAGGCCGACTTCGTGCAGGAAAGCGCGCCGGAGCGCATCGAGCTGAAGCAGGCCATCCATCGGCAGATCGATGCGGCGGCACGGCCTGACGTCCTGGTCGCCTCTTCTTCGTCCGGTTTGCTGCCGAGCGAGATTCAGGCCGGCTGCGAGCATCCCGAGCGGGTGCTGATCGGCCATCCCTTCAATCCCGTCTATCTGCTGCCGCTGGTCGAGCTGGTCGCCGGTGCCAAGACCGCGCCGGAAAGCATAGAGCGGGCGCGTGCCTTCTATGCCGGCATCGGCATGCACCCGCTGCACGTCCGCAAGGAGGTCCCGGCCTATCTCTCCGACCGCCTGCAGGAGGCGCTGTGGCGCGAGTACCTGCACCTGGTGAACGAGGGCGTGGCCACCACCGACGAGCTGGATCAGGCCATGGCCTATGGTCCCGGCCTGCGTTGGGCCTTCTGGGGCACCGGCATGATCTTTCATCTGGCCGGCGGCGAGGCCGGCATGCGGCACATGCTGGAGCAGTTCGGCCCGGCGCTCAAACTGCCCTGGACCAAGCTGGAGGCCCCCGAACTGACGGAGGGTCTGATCGACCGCATGGTCGAGGGCACGCAAGTCCAGGCCGCCGGTACCTCGATCCAGGAGCTGGAGAGCCTGCGCGACAATGCGCTGATCTCGGTGATGCGTGCGCTGCGGCCCTTCGGCGTCGGCGCCGGCCGCACCATGGCGGCCTATGAAGCGCAGATGTTCGAAGCGGTGCAGTCCAAGCGCTGGCAGCCGGGCGAGGTGCCGGAAGCCCCGCTGCGCCTGGCCGAGGGCTTCGTGCGGCCCGACTGGGTCGACTACAATCAGCACATGAGCGAGGCCTTCTTCGTCACCGCCATCGGCGATGCCTCGGACGCTCTCTTCCGCTATATCGGCATCGACGAGGCCTATCGCGGGGCCGGGCATTCCTTCTACACGGTCGAAAGCCACCTCAACTACTACGCCGAGGGCATGCTCAATCAGACCCTGGCCTACGAGACCCGGATCCTGGATCTGGATGCCAAGCGCCTGCACATCCACCACACCATCCTGGATCGCCAGAGCGGCAGCCGCATCTTCACCGCCGAGCAGATGCTGCTGCACGTCGACGGCAACGCCGGCAAGACCGCCCCGATCCTGCCCGGCCCCAAGGCCGCCCTGGATGCCATCTGGAAAGTTCATCGCGATCAGCCGCGGCCCGACGACGTCGGCCGCGCCATCGCTATCAAGCGTTAGGAAGTCGACATGCAGTTCGATCTGAGCGAAGAGCAGGAGCTGATCGTCCGTACGACGCGCGGCTTCGTCGAAGAGGTGCTCTACCCGCACGAAGAGACGGTGGAGCGCCTGGACGAGGTCCCGGCCGAGATCGTCGAAGAGGTCAAGACCAAGTCGATGGCACTGGGCCTCTATGCCGCCAACATGCCCGAAGAGCTGGGCGGCGCCGGCCTGGACGCCGTGACCCTGGCCCTGGTCGAGCGCGACCTGGGACGGGCCAACTTTGCGCTCCAGTACCTGGTGGCCCGACCCTCCAACATCCTGCAGGCCAGTCAAGGCGAGCAGGTCGAGCGCTATCTCATGCCGACGATCCGTGGCGAGAAGACCGAGGCGCTGGCGATGACAGAGCCGGGGGCGGGTTCCGACCTGCGTTCGATGCAGACCAAGGCGGTGGCCGACGGCGACGACTTCGTCATCAACGGCATGAAGCACTTCATCAGTCACGCCGACATCGCCGACTTCGTGATCCTCTTCGCCGCGACCGGCGAGGAAGAAACCCCGCGCGGACCGAAGAAGCGCATCACCGCCTTCTATGTCGACAAGGGCACGCCCGGCTTCGAGGTGCGCCTGGGTCCGCGTCCGGTCTCGCACCGCGGCTATCACAACTGCGAGCTCATGTTCGACGACTGCCGGATCCACAAGCGTCAGATCCTGGGCGAGTTGCATCGCGGCTTCGAGACCGCCAACGACTGGCTGGGCGCCACCCGCCTGCAGGTCGCCGCCATGTGCCTGGGCCGAGCCCAGCGCGCGCACGAACTGGCCGTCGACTGGGCCGCCAACCGCAAGCAGTTCGGCCAGACCATCGGCCGCTTCCAGGGCGTCTCCTTCAAGCTGGCCGATATGGCAACCGCCATTCAAACGGCCGAGCTTCTGACCCTCTGGTGCGCCTGGAAGCACGAGCAGGGAACCGCGGTCGACCAAGATTTCGCCATGGCCAAGCTCTACACTACCGAGACCCTGGCCAAGGTCGCCGACGAGGCCATCCAGATCTTCGGCGGCATGGGCCTGATGGACTCCTTGCCCCTGGAGCGCATCTGGCGCGACGCCCGCGTCGAGCGTATCTGGGAAGGCACCAGTGAAATCCAGCGCCACATCATCAGCCGCGCGCTGCTGCGGCCGCTGGGCAGCTAGAGAGGACGCACGCATGAGCCAATCCCTGCACCTTGAGCGCCAGGGCCAGATCCTGATCGTGACCCTGGACCGGCCCAAGGCCAATGCCATCGACGCGGCCACCAGCCGGGAGATGAGTCGGGTCTTCGAAGAGTTTCGCGACGACCCCGATCTGCGGGTTGCGATCCTGACCGGCGGCGGCGAGCGCTTCTTCTCGGCCGGCTGGGATCTGAAGGCAGCCGCCGAGGGCGAGGCCTCCGAGAGCGACTATGGCAAGGGCGGCTTCGGCGGCATCACCGAGCTGTGGGATCTGAAGAAGCCGGTGATCGTCGCCATGAACGGCCTGGCGGTCGGCGGCGGCTTCGAGCTTGCCTTGGCCGGCGACCTGGTGGTCGCGGCCGATCATGTCCGCGCCTGGCTGCCGGAAGTCCGCCTGGGCATCCTGCCGGACGCCGGCGGCGTCTTGCGCCTGCCGCGCCGCATCCCCCGTGCGCTGGCGATGGAACTGCTGATGACGGCCCGCGAGATCGACGCGGCCGAGATGCTGCGCATCGGCCTGGTCAACCGCGTGGTGCCGGCGGCCGAGCTGATGGCAGCGAGCCTGGATCTGGCAGAGGACCTGTTGCAGGCTGCACCGCTTTCCTTGGCGGCGGTGAAGGAGATCGTGAACGGCACCGAAGACCTCTCGCTCGAAGCCGCGACGGCAAAGATGCGCGGGCCGGACCTGCCGACCTACCGCAAGGCCCTGGCCTCCGAGGACGCGCAGGAAGGCCCGGCCGCCTTCGCCGAGAAGCGCGCGCCGCAGTGGCAGGGGCGTTGACGACGGCCTGCGCCGTGCCGACATGAGGGCTGTCGGAATCGTTCTATGAACCGAGCTGACCTGCTCGGTTCTTGAGCGGCACCGGCCCGCACCCCCGCCCGACCGCCCACGACACTATCCGAGAATGGGCGGTCGGGCGGGGGTGCGGGCCGGTGCCGTGCGGTGCCGAATAGGCGACATGGCAAAATGGGAGCCCTTCAGCATGACCTTCACCATCAAGCAGCTGGATCACGTCGTCCTGCGCGTCGCCGATCTGGCCCGCGCCATTCGCTTCTACGAGGAGGTCTTGGGCTGCCGGGTCGAGCGGCGGGTGGAGTCCATCCAGCTGGTGCAGATGCGCGCCGGCGCTTCCCTGATCGACCTCATCGCCATCGACCCGCCGGCAGGCGAAGAGAGGCGCAACATGGATCACTTCGCGCTGCGTATCGAGCCCTTCGACGCCGAGGCCCTGAAAGCGCACCTGACCGAGCACGGGGTCGAGATCGGCGAGCTGGCCGAACGCTATGGCGCGGAAGGCGACGGGCCCTCGCTCTACCTTACCGATCCCGACGGAAACGGGGTCGAACTAAAGGGTCCGCCGACTCCAGCCTAATCGGGTAGAATCAAACGCTTAGGTTCAAGTAATCGGAGATTCATCATGTCGGACCGACCCACAGTCGCCATGCTCTTCGGGGGGCAATCGGCCGAGCACGAGGTCTCGGTTCACTCGGGGCGCAACGTCCATACTGCCTTGGTCGAAGCCGGTTACCCCGTGGTCCTGATCGGCATCGACGAGGGCGGCGTCTGGCGTCTGGCGCCCGAAGTCAAGCTGCCGGAACCGGACTGGCCGGAGGTTGCCATGCTACCCGGACGCGGCGGCGAGATCCTGGTGCTGGGCGCAGAGCAGCGCAAGCTCACTTGCGATCTGGTTTTCCCGGTCCTGCATGGACCCAACGGCGAGGACGGGACGGTCCAGGGGCTGCTGCAGCTGGCTGGCGTTGCCTTCGTCGGCTGCGGCCTCTTCGCCTCTGCGCTCTGCATGGACAAGGTCTTCGCCAAGCAGCAGCTGGCGGCTGCCGGTCTGCCGGTGGTCAAGGGCCTCTGGTTCGAGCGCGAGCAGGCACTGGACTATGCCGCGGCGGTGCGCGAACTGGGCACGACGCTTTTCGTCAAGCCGGCCAACATGGGCTCCTCGGTCGGCGTCTCCAAGGTCGAGGACGCAGCCGGCTACGCGGCGGCACTCGACCGCGCCTTCCGACACGACGGCAAGGTCCTGGTCGAGAGCTTCGCCAAGGGGCGCGAGATCGAGTGCGCGGTGCTCTCCTTGGATAGTCTGCAGGCCTCGGAGCTCGGCGAGATCGTACCCACCGGCGGTCACGGCTTCTATAGCTACGACGCCAAGTACCTCGATGCCGAGGGTGCAAAACTGATCTTCCCGGCCGCGCTTTCGGACGCGGAGCGCGCCCGTGCGCGCGACCTCGCGGTCGCCGCGGCCCGGGCCATGGGCTGCGAGGGGATGGTGCGGGTCGACTTCTTCCTGACCGAGGACGGCGACTTCCTGGTGAACGAGTTGAACACCATCCCGGGCTTCACCCAGATCTCCATGTACCCCAAACTCTGGGAGATCTCGGGCGTGCCGCCGGCCAAGCTGGTGACCCACCTGGTCGCGCATGCTCTCCACCGCTTCTCGCGCGAAGCCGCGTTGGAGCAGGTTCCGGAAGCCTATAGCAGGATGATGTCAAATCGAAGCGATTTGCCATCTGAATCCTGCTATACAGGTTTGAAACATAGAGCAGATTCACGCGAACAGGTGATTCCAACTGATCGCGATCTGCTCTAGACCAAGATGATCGCAGATCGAAACGACCCGCGGTCTGAATCTTGGTCTACTTTCAAACAAGTAGAGTGCGATTCAGACGATAGATCGATTCGATCTATCGTCATCGCGCTCTAGGCTCGGTTCCTATAACCAGAGAAAATCATCCGCCGTCAGCTGATTGGCGGCGGTGATCCCGGTGATGCGAAAGGCGATGTCGCTGTTGCCGTCACCGTTGCTGTCGACCTGAAACTGCGTGGCGCCGTCGAAGCGTGCTTCGCTGTTGCCGCCGGCGCTGAAGGCGCCGCTGCCGATGTAGGCGAAGCTACCGGCTTCCAGCCCGCTGGCGAAGACCAGCTTGTCGGCTTGCCCCTGGCTGAAGTCGCGGACCTCCGGGCCGCCGTCGCCCAGCATGCCCAGGGTGCTGCCGTCGAAGAAGAAGGAGTCCGCGGCCGAGCCGCCGAAGACGCTGTTGCCGCTTTCCATCGCCAAGGTGTCGACCCCGCTGCCACCCTGCAGCCGATTGCTGCCAGAGCCGCCATAGAGCCGGTCGTCGCCCTCTTCGCCTTGCACGGTGTCGTCTCCGGCAAGGCCGCGCAGCAGGTTCTGGCCGGTATTGCCTTCCACCCTGTTGTCCAGGCTGTTGCCGGTGCCGTCGATGTTCCCGAAACCGCCTTGCATGCGCAGGTTCTCGACGAAGGCGTCGGCCGCGCCGTCGGGCAGGGTAAAGTCCACCTCGGCGCGTACCAGGTCGGTGCCGTGGGGTGCGAACTCCCGGACCTGGTCGCTGGCGGTATCGACGACGAAGGTGTCGTCGCCCGACCCGCCGGTCATGATGTTCGAGCCACCATTGCCGTTCAGCCTGTCGTCGCCCGACTTGCCCAAGAGGCGATTGTCGGCGCTGTTGCCGATCAGGATGTTGTCGAACTCGTTGCCTTGCAGATCGCCCTCGCCCACGCCCTTGTTGATTGCGGCACGTTCGATGTGCCCCTCCGGCCCGCCGGCCAGGCTGTAGGCCTCGGCATTGGAGCGCAGCACATCGAAGCCGCCGACCGCCGTCTCTCGCACCAGATCGGCCGCAGTATCGACGATGAAGGTGTCGTCGCCCTTGCCGCCGGCCGCCGTGTCGGTGCCGCTGGACCCATTCAAGCGGTCGTTGGCGAGCGCACCGAAGAGCAGATCGCTCCCGCTGCCGCCGACCATCCGGTCGTTGGCTGCCTCGCCGTAGAGACGGTCTTCGCCGTCCGAACCGAACAGCGTGTCCCGGGCTTCGCCGCCATAGAGCTTGTCGTCGCCTGCCTCGCCGCGCAGCTGGTCTGCATCTTCGCCGCCGTAGGCGGTGTCGTGACCGCTGCCGGCCCTGATGTCGTCGTCGCCGGACGTGCCCAGCAGGTAATCGATCCCGCTACCCCCATAAAGGCTGTCGACGCCGCTCGCCCCCACGACAACGTCGCTGCCCTTGTCGCCGAACAGCAGATCGATCTGGTCGCCGCCGCGCAAGAAATCGTCATCGTCGCCGCCATAGGCAATGTCGCTGCCACTGTCGCCGTCGATGACATCCTTGTCGGGGCCTCCGATCAACACGTCGCTGCCGGAGCCGCCGAATAGGAGGTCGTCGCCGCTGTCGCCGATCATCAGATCGTTTCCGGCACCTCCTTTGTTGTACTCGTCCAGGCGATCCTTCCCCGACCCGCCGAAGAGGAGGTCGTTGCCGGAATCCCCATAGACGATATCGTTGCCGTCGCCGGTCTCTACGCGGTCGTCGCCGCTGCCGGCGTAGATGAAATCCAAGGCACTGTTGCCGAAGATATCGTCGTCGCCCTGGCCACCGTAGATGTTGTCTTCGCCGCTGCCGCCGACGATGCTGTCATCCCCGCTGGCGCCCGTCAGGGTATCGAAGCCCTGGGCGCCGTAGAGGCTGTCGTTTCCGCTTGCGCCGAAGAGGCTATCGCCCGCCGAGAGTCCGAGGATCGCATCGTCCAGACTGGTACCGGCCAGCGTGTCGGCAAGATCCGTGCCGGTGATGGTGTTGCTCGCCATTCTTATTCCTTCCTCGGCCGAGGCCGAAACTTGTTAAGGCGGGCCAGAAATATCACATGACTCTGCTGTGTCTTTCAACAGACCGCAGCGCAATCGCGCCTGCTGTCATCTTGGACCAGGGG
The DNA here is from genome assembly GCA_040219175.1 of Kiloniellales bacterium. Lineage (GTDB taxonomy): Bacteria > Pseudomonadota > Alphaproteobacteria > Kiloniellales > JACOMY01 > JACOMY01. Next base: position 221,179 of record JAVJSY010000097.1, on the reverse strand, counting down.
GAGTCAGTTGGTGAAAAGTCTACGCGATCGCGCCTTCTATCACGAGGGCATGCGGGCCCTACAGGATCGCTTCGACGGCCGCCGGGTCGCCGATACGCTTGAGAAGCACCGCAAGCACTATGATTTCTGGGAGGACGAGCGCGACTTGATCGAGACGGCTCAGTTCTTCTTCATCGCCAGTGCCTGGGGTGACTTCACCGACTGCAACATCCGCTCCGGCGATCCGGGCTTCGTGAAGATCGTGGCGCCCGGCGTGATCGAGTATCCGGAGTACGACGGCAATTCCATGTTCCGCACCCTGGGCAACATCTCCCAGAACCCGAACGTCGGCTTGCTGTTCGTGAAGTTCGACGGCAAGAGCCGGCGCATCCGCATCAACGGTAAGGCCAGCATCCATGACGACCAGGAGTCCCTGGATCGGCATGTGGGTGCCAAGCTGGTGGTGCGGATCCAGTGCGAGATCTACCCCAACTGCCCCCGCTACATCCCCAATCTGGCGGAGAGCGAAGCCTCGCCCCACGTGCCGCGCGAGGGCACAGGCACGCCGCCCGCCCCGGAATGGAAACAGCGGGACTACATCCGGGATATCCTACCGGAGGGAGATCCGCATAAGGACGACGACTCGCGCTAATCCCACTCCAGGATGACCTTGCCGCTCTTGCCCGACAGCATGGCGTCGAAGGCGGCCTGGTAGTGTTCGACGGGATAGCGATGGGTGATGACGGCGGAGATGTCGAGGCCGGACTGCAGCATGGCCAGCATCTTGTACCAGGTCTCGAACATCTCGCGGCCGTAGATCGCCTTGATGGTCAGCGCCTTGGCGATGATGTGGCGCCAGTCGGTCTGGGTCGGGCCGGCGGGAATGCCCAGAAGCGCGATGCGACCGCCCATGATCATGGCGTCGATCATCTGCTCGAAGGCCTTGGGTGCGCCGCTCATCTCCAGGCCGATGTCGAAGCCCTCGGTCATTCCAAGCGCGGCGCGTACCTCCTCCAGCGATTCCTCCAGGGTGTTGACCGGGCGCACGTCGGCAACGCGGCCGGCCAGGTCCAGGCGGTAGGGATTGACGTCGGTGATCACCACGTTGCGCGCACCGACGTGGCGGCAGACGGCGGCTGCCATGATGCCGATGGGTCCTGCACCGGTGATCAGCACATCCTCGCCGACCAGATCGAAGGAGAGGGCGGCATGCACCGCATTGCCCAGCGGGTCGAGAAGCGCGCCGATTTCCAGGCTCACCTCTCTGGGCAGGGGCACGACGTTAAACGCCGGCAGGGCCAGATAGTCGGCAAAGGCGCCGGGAATATTGACCCCGACGCCGCGGGTGTCCGGATCCAGGTGGTACTTGCCGGCGCGGACCGCGCGGCTGCGATGGCCCACGACGTGGCCCTCGCCGGAGACCCTCTGGCCGACCTTGATGCGGGTGACTTCCTTGCCGACGGCGACCACCTCGCCGGCGTACTCGTGGCCCACCGTCATGGGAACCGGCACGGTCTGGGCCGCCCAGTCGTCCCAGCTGTAGATGTGCATGTCGGTGCCGCAGATGGCGGTGCGCTTGATGTCGATCAGCACGTCGTCCGGGCCGATCTCCGGCCGCTTGGCCTTTCCCATCCAGATGCCGGTCTCGGGCTTGGCTTTGATGAGGGCGCGCATGGGTCTCGCTTTCGCCTGGGGCAAATCCCGAGTTGGTGTGACCACCAACGACGACGATTTGCATTACAAAACAGAAATCTAGAGTGCCTTGGATTGGCTTTGACTATCCAAAGCCCGCTAGATGATGGAGAGCGCCTTGCCGGCGCGGGTGAAGGCCGCGACTGCGCGGTCGATCTGCTCGGGACTGTGCGCGGCGGATAGCTGCGTGCGCACGCGGGCTTGGCCTTTGGGCACGACCGGATAGAAGAAGCCGATGACGTAGATCCCTTCGTCCAAGAGCGCCTCGGCCAGTTGCTGTGCGAGCGCCGCATCGCCGATCATCACCGGCACGATCGGGTGCTCGCCCGGCAGCAGGCGGAAGCCGACACGCTCCAGGCCGGTGCGAAAGCGCGTGGCATTGTCCCACAGCCGCTGACGCAGGGCCTCGCCCTCGGCCACCATCTGGATGGCACGCCGCCCGGCGCTCACGATGGCCGGAGCCAAGGCGTTGGAGAAGAGGTAGGGGCGCGAGCGCTGCCTGAGCATGTCGACGACAGGCTGGGCCGCGGCGACGAAGCCGCCCATGGATCCGCCGAGCGCCTTGCCCAAGGTGCCGGTGACGATGTCGACCCGACCGAGCACGCGGCAATGCTCCAAGACGCCGCGCCCGCCGGCGCCCAGGACGCCCATGCCGTGGCAGTCGTCGACCAGGACCAGCGCGTCATAGCGATCGGCCAGATCGCAGATCCGGTCAAGCTGCGCGATGGTGCCGTCCATGGAGAAGACGCCGTCGGTCACGATCACCCGCCGCCTGGCGCCCGCAGCCTCTTGCAGCTTGGCTTCCAGGTCGGCCATGTCGTTGTTGGCATAGCGGAAACGCTGTGCCTTGCAGAGCCGGATACCGTCGATCAGGGAGGCGTGGTTGAGCGCGTCGGAGATGATGGCGTCTTGGGCTTCGAAGAGCGGCTCGAAGACGCCGCCGTTGGCGTCGAAGCAGGCGGCATAGAGGATCGAATCCTCGAAACCCAGGAACTGAGCGATCTCCTGCTCGAGCGCGCGGTGCTGATCCTCGGTGCCGCAGATGAAGCGCACGCTGGCCATGCCCAGGCCATAGCGATCCAAGCCTTGGTGCGCAGCCTCGATCAGCTCTGCATTGTCGGCCAGCCCCAGATAGTTGTTGGCGCAGAAGTTCAAGACCTGGCGTTCTCCCTCGGGGCCCGCGACGGTGATTTCTGCACCCTGCCGGGAGAGGATCTGGCGCTCGCGCTTATAGAGGCCGTCGGCCTCGATCTCCGACAAGCTGCTTGCCAGTTGCTCGTGAAAGCGTGCCGTGGAGCCTCGCATATCCTTCTCCTCTGTATCGGGCCTCTGGAGTCACCGGTGGCGTCACCCTTGGCGCAGGTGCCGTATCCTTGGTTGGTGCGCAGGCGACGGCGGCTGGCCTACGACCGACTGTCTTGCCAGGCGGCTTTCTCTCACTGCAGGATGCGGGCATGCGCGCGTCCAGACCAGAGCAAAAAGCACGATGACCGAAAGTGATCGATCAGCCCGGCTGACAGCTGCCTCAGAGGTGGCGGTCGCGCGTGTGCCGGCCAAGCGTGCAGCCCCGCGCTTTAGCCGTCTCTCGCCCGCAGCGCGCCGGCAGGAGATTCTGGAGGCCGCCCGCCGCTGTCTGGCGCGCGACGGTGTCGGCGGCTTTACCGTGGCCGAGATCGCCAGTGAGGCTGGAATCTCCAACGGCTTGATCGGGCACTACTTTCCGACCAAGGATGCACTGCTGGTGGCTACCTACCAGGTCGAAGCCGACCGTTTGCTGGAGTCGACTCGCGCTGCACTGGACGGCAAGGACGAAGATCCCGACTGGCGGTTGAAAGCTTTGCTGGGCAGCGCCTTCTGTGTCGAGATTTTCAACGAAGAGACGGTCGCAACCTGGCTGGCGCTGTGGGGTCAGGTCAGGACGAATGCAGCGCTGCGCGAAGCGCACAAGGAGATCTATGCCACCTACCGCCGCGGATTTGCACGTGCGATCGCGCGTTCGGCCGAAGCACGCGGCCTCGATCTCAATGCGGTCGCCCTGGCGAGCGACATCTCGGCCCTGATCGACGGCCTCTGGCTGGAGTGGGGCCTGGATCCCCAGCTCTTCGAGGCCGCCGACGCCATCGCTGCCTGCCATCGTTTGCTGGCAGCCCACGGTATCGACCTGGACTAGGGAAGGCTGGCCCTCACCGGCGATTCGTTTGCCTTCATGGATCGCGAAAGCCAGAATGGCGCCTGCAAGCGCCCCGGCATCGCCGGCGCCACCGCTCCTAACACTCGCAGCTCCGGCAGCGATGCAGGGCACAAGCAGTTCCGGGTTGGGCTCTAAGGGCAAGAGGGGTAGGAGTGGGCCATGTTCAAAGACGATCTTCTGGCGGGCAAGCGCTTCGTCATCACCGGCGGCGGCAGCGGCATCGGCCGCAACATGGCGCGTCGTTTCATGGAGCTGGGCGCCAAGGTTGCGATCTGCGGTCGGCGTGAAGAGGTGCTGGCGGAAACCAGCGAAGCTCTGGCCAAGGAGACCGGCGGCGAGATCGCCTACCGCCCCTGCGACATCCGCGATCCCGAACAGGTGGAGGCCTTCCTCGACTGGCTCTGGTCCGAGGGCGCGCCCGATGGGCTGGTGAACAATGCCGCCGGCAACTTCATTGCCCGCAGCGAGGAGCTGTCGCATCGCGCCTACGATGCCGTCGTGAAGATTGTCCTGAACGGCACGGCCTACATGACCTTGGGGTGCGGCAAGCGTTGGCTGGCTGAGGAACACAAGGCCTCGGTGCTCTCGATCGTCACCTCCTATGCCTGGACCGGTTCCGCCTATGTGCTGCCGTCTGCGATGGCGAAGTCGGGGGTTCTGGCGATGACGCGCAGCCTGGCCGTCGAGTGGGGGCGGCGCGGCATTCGCCTGAATGCGATCGCGCCCGGGCCCTTCCCGACCAAGGGGGCTTGGGACCGCTTGGTGCCGCTGCCCAAGCTTGCCGAGGGCTTGGAATCCCGCGTGCCCCTGGGGCGCCCTGGTGACCACCAGGAGCTGGCCGATCTGGCCGTCTATCTGATGGCCGACGGCAGCGCCTATGTGAACGGCGAGGTGGTCACCATCGATGGCGGCGAGTGGCTGAACGGGGCCGGGCAGTTCAATTTCATCGGCGATCTCATGACCGAGGAGGATTGGGCGGCGATCCGACCGAAGAAGAAGGGTCAGTAGGATGAACCTGGAAGAGCGCGACGCTGTGACGGCGGTCATTAAGGACTATCTGCACGGCATGGTCTTCGCCGAAGGCGAGGTGCTGCGTCGCGCGCTGCATCCTCGCTGGCACTGTATCGGCCACTTCGACGGCGGCCTGGAGTGGCTATCGCGCGAGGAGTTCATCGAGGCCTGCGAGGCGGCACGGCCGGAGACGCCGGACCCCGACTACTTCTGGGAGATCGAGAGCCTGGAGGTCATCGGCGACACGGCTTTGGCGCGTCTGCAGGACGACTATCTGGGCATGCGCTTCACCGACATCCTGACCTTGGTAAAGCACGAGGGACGCTGGCAGGTGGTGAGCAAGGTCTTCTATCTGCACCCGAAGACATAGCACCGCCGATCACGCCCTGCTGGCCGCCGCTCGCGTCCTCACCTATGGTTTCATCCGCTGGGAAGCGGTCTCCTTCGTTAAGTAGATCAACGGAGACACGGCAGAGGTTTTCACGGACCTCTTATCCGATTGCCTTTGATCGGATAAGAGGTCTCTTAGGAATGAGAGTGGGGAGGAAGCGAACATGGCTGCGATCACCGGTACGGCTGGGATCAACAACACCTTAAGCGGGACCGATCTCAGCGATCGGATTTATGGGCTCAGCGGGAATGATCGGCTCTTTGGCCTGGGCGACAGCGATACGCTCTTCGGTGGCTCGGGCGACGACAAGGACCTGATGGGCGGTTTGGCCGACGACACCCTCTTCGGCGGAGTCGGTGACGACACCTCGCTGGATGGGGGAGACGGCAATGATACCGTCGTTGCCGACAACGGCGTGGATGTCTTTCTCCGCGGTGGCAGCGGCGATGACCGGGTGAACGGTCGGGAGGGCGACGATGCCTTTCTGGAAGGCGGTTCGGGTAACGATCGGATCGCCGGCGGCATCGGCGCCGATGGCCTGCTCTTTGGCGGTGACGGCGATGACTTCCTTTTCGGGCGCAACAACAACGACGGCTCCCTCTACGGCGGCAGCGGCGAGGATGTGGTCAATGGCAACAGTGGCAATGATTCCTTCCTGTGGGGCGGCAGTGGCAACGATCACCTGATCGGCGAGATCGGCGACGACAGTTTCTTCATCGGCGGCGATGGCGACGATTTGATCGAGGCCGGCAGCGGTGCCGACCGCAGTCTGCTCGGCAGCAGCGGCAGGGATGATATCTTCGGCGGCACCGGCTTCGATCGTGCCCTCTTCGGCGGCGATGGGAACGACCAGATCTATGGCGGGGCGGGCCGTGATCTCAGCCTGCAAGGGGGCAGTGGGAACGACCGGGTCTTCGGCGGCAGCGGCGGCGACTACCTCTTCCTGGGGGAATCCGGGAACGACTTCCTCGTCGGCGGCAGTGGTGACGACTTCAATCTCTTCGGCGGCGATGGCGACGATGGTTTGACCGGTCGCGCCGGGGACGACGGTCTTTTCCTAGGCGGTCTTGGCGACGACACGCTCACCGGCGGAAACGGCCGGGACGGAGACTTCTACGGCGGCAGCGGCGCCGACGTGATCAACGCCGGCAATGGTGACGATTCCTATCTTTTCGGCGGCAGCGGCCAGGACACGCTGTTCGGTGGTGCCGGCGACGATACCTTCGTGGTCGCCAGCCAGCTGGAGATACAGGCGGGCGAAACCTATGACGGCGGGGCCGGTAGCGATACCCTGATGCTTGGCCAAGGTGCCACCGTTCCGGCCGGCGCGGTGCTCAGCGGGATCGATGTGATCATGCCTTACTGATGGGGGTGTCACGGACCTGCCCCTCCTGCTGACCGCGGTACTCTAGCCTTTCGGCCAGACTCCGTCTAAGAGGGCTGCAGGAAAAGGCAGACGGAGGAAGGTCCTATGGCCACGAAGGGCGCTACGCAAACCTGCGGCGAAGCACTGATCGCGCTGCTGGAGCGCTATGGTGTCGATACCGTCTTCGGTATTCCCGGCGTGCACACTCTGGCGCTCTATCGGGGTCTGGCCAAGAGCGGCATTCGCCATGTCCTGGTGCGCCACGAGCAGGGCGCCTCCTTCGCCGCCGACGGCTATGCCAGGGCGAGTGGCAGGCCGGGTGTCTGCTGCGTCATCACCGGACCCGGCGTCACCAACGCGGCGACCGGGATCGGCCAGGCCTATTCCGATTCCGTGCCGGTGCTCATGCTCTCCTCGGTCAACGAGACCTGGAGCCTGGCGCGTGGGACGGGACGGCTGCACGAAATGCGCGACCAGCGGGCCCTGACGGCCTCCATCACCGGCTTCAGTGCGACGGCGAACACGCCTGACCAGGTACCGGGTCTCTTGGCACGTGCCTTCAGCGCCTTCGCCGACGAGCGGCCGCGGCCGGTGCACATCGAAATTCCTTTGGACGTGCTGGAAGAGGCTGTCGGCGAGGATTGGCCTTTGCGACCCGACACCGGAGAGCGCGGGGCCGATCCGGCCTTGCTGGACCGGGCCATGGATCTGCTGACCTCCGCCGAGCGCCCCTTGATCATCCTGGGCGGCGGCGCGCAGGGCAGCGAGGCCGAGGTGCGCCGCCTGGCCGAAGCGCTGCAGGCACCGGTCCTGACCACGGTGGCCGCCAAGGGCGTGCTGCCGGAAAGCCATCCCCTCTCCGGCGGCTCGTCGCTCTCGATGCCGGTCGGGCGCGCGCTCGCCGGAGAGGCCGATTGCGTGCTGATCCTTGGCTCCGAGCTGGCCGAAACCGACCTCTGGGCGGAAAGGGTCGACTTGAAGGGCCGCGTGATCCGCGTCGATCTGGATCCCGATCGCCTGAACGATTCCTATGCGGCGGGGGTCGCGATCCTGGCCCATGTGCGCCCTTGCACGGCCGCCTTGGCCGAGGCCGCGAGCGCAGCACCGCGCCTGGCCTCGGCCGGTTGGGGCGACGAGGCCGTGACCCGGTTGCGCAAGGCGGTCGCCGCGGCCGCCTCGCCGCTGACCCGCCGCCACAACGAGGTCCTGACCCGTCTGCGTGCGGCTCTGCCGGAGAATGGCATGGTGCTGACCGACATGACGCAGATGGCCTATTCCGGCAACGTCACCTTCCCGGTGGCGCGCCCGCGCAGCTGGGTGCATCCGCAAGGCTACGGCACCCTGGGCTATGCTCTGCCGGCCGCCGTCGGGGCCAAGATTGCGAGCCCGGATCGCCCGGTCGTCGCCATCGTCGGCGATCATGGCTTTCTCTACACGGTCCAGGAACTGGCAACGGCGGTCGAAGAGCGCCTACCCTTGCTGATCTTGCTGTGGAACAACGAGGGCCTCGGCCAGATCCGCGACGACATGATCGAGCGCGGCTTCCAGCAGATCGGCGTCTCGCCCCGCAACCCCGATTTTCAAGCGCTTGCGCGCGGTTTCGGCGCCCGGGCGGAGAAGGCGGAGAGCCTGGAGGCGCTGCCGGGTCTGATCACCGAAGCCCTGGGGCATAACGGCCCCTTCCTCTTGGAGATCCCCGACTCTATCGTGCCTCAAGTTTGATCGGGCCGACCCGGTTCATACAAAACAGGACGAGATTCTGCCCATGCGCGCCTTGCTTACCGTTTTCGTGTCACTGTTCCTTCTCGCTGCACCCCTGCATGCAGCAGACGAGGCGGACCTGATCGTCGGCACTTGGGAGTTCCAGGATGGATCTGGAGCGATCGACACCCGCAGCTTCGGTCCGGACCAGACCTATATGCAGGAAACCCGCGAGGGGGGCGCGGTCACGCGCTCGATCAACGGCACCTATCAAGTCGGCGACCACAACCTGGTGGTCAAGGTGCTGAGCGTCGAGCCGCCGGACGTGGAGATCGGCAGCCACATCAGCATCGGCGTGGTGTCGGTCGACGACAAGACCTTGGTGCTGAATGCCGAGGACGAGGAGATTACGGGCAAGCGCTTGAGCCCGGCACCCAGCAACTAGGGCCGCGCCACACGTCCTTTTCGGGGAAGAGGATGCGTTTGCCTTTTCCCGAGGCTCGCTTGAGCCCTTGGTTTTCGGAGTCAAGGCAATGCGAAACTACGATAGCGAAAAGGCGGCCCATCTGGTGACCGCTTGCCGGTCGGCCAAGGCGAAGTACGGGGCGACCGTTCTGGTGTTGCAGGGCGGCGGCGCGCTTGGCTCCTATCAGGCCGGCGTGCATGACGTCATGGCCTCGGCCGGGCTGCATCCCGATTGGGTCGCCGGCATCTCTATCGGCGCCATCAACTGCGCGCTGATCGCCGGCAATCCGCCGGAGAAGCGGGCCGAGCGGCTGCGCGAGTTCTGGTTTCGCATCACCGACCGGGTGGAGTGGCCTTTCGCGCCTCTGGGCGACGACATGCGCGGCTTCATGAACAAGCTCTCCTCCATGTCCTCGATGGTGCTGGGCCAGCCCGGCTTCTTCGAGCCGCGCTTCCCCAATCCCTGGTTTCAGCCGCCGGGCTCGGCCGAGGCGGTCAGCTATTACGACACCGCACCCTTGAAGGAGAGCCTGAAAGAACTGATCGACTTCGACCTCTTGAACGAGGGGCCGGTGCGGCTCTCGGTCGGCGCGGTCAATGTGATGAGCGGCAACTTCGTCTACTTCGACAACCGCGAACGGCGCATCGGGCCGAAGCACATCATGGCTTCCGGCGCCCTGCCGCCGGGCTTCCCGCCGGTGGAGATCGAGGGCGAGTTCTATTGGGACGGCGGTCTGGTCTCCAACACGCCGCTGAGCTACGTCCTGCAGAAGGCGCCGGAACTCTCGACCCTGGTGTTTCAGGTGGATCTTTTCAGCGCGCGCGGTCTCAAACCCAGAACCCTGACCGATGTGGCCGAGCGACAGAAGGACATCCAGTTTTCCAGTCGCACGCGCCTGAACACCGATCTCTTCCGCCAGGTCCATCAGACCCGCTCGGCGCTGGGGCATCTCTTGGACAAGCTACCGCCGGCAGCGCGCAAGGATCCGGCAATCGCCGAGATGGAGAAGCTGCGCGCCGTCGCCCTGGTCAACATCATCCAGCTGGTCTATCAGCGGCGCAGCTACGATGCCGAGTTCAAGGACTACGAATTCTCGCGCAACACCATGCTGGACCACTGGAAGATGGGCGAGCACGACATGATCCGCACGCTGCGCCATCTGGACTGGCTGGAGCCGCCCGATCCGCGCGACGGGGTGAAGACCCACGACGTGCACTACGACGCAACCGACTGATGGCCAAATTCACGACTGAGGGATGCGAGCGATGACCGAGGACGAGGTTCGCCAGAACGCCTTTGCCATGCCCCTGACAAGCCCGGCTTATCCGTGCGGGCCTTATCGCTTTACCAACCGGGAGTTCATGATCATCTCCTACCGGAGTGATCCCGAGGTCCTGGAGAAGCTGGTGCCGGCGCCGCTGAAGCTGCGCGAGCCGGTGGTGCACTACGAGTTCATCCGCATGCCCGATTCCAACGGCTTCGGCGACTATACCGAAACCGGGCAGGTGATCCCGGTGACCTTCGAGGGTCAGGCCGGCAGCTATGTCCACTCCATGTATTTGGACGACGAGCCGCCGATCGCCGGCGGGCGCGAGCTCTGGGGCTTCCCCAAGAAGTTCGCCCAGCCGAAGATGGAGGTGCACAAGGAAACCCTGGTCGGCACCCTGGATTTCGGCCCGTTGCGCGTCGTCAACGCCACCATGGGCTACAAGCACAAGGATCTGGACTTGGCGGAGGTCGCCAAGAGCTTGGCGGCCCCGAACTTCCTGCTGAAGATCATCCCGCACGTCGATGCCACGCCCCGCATCTGCGAGATCGTGCGCTACTACATGGTCGACGTCACCGTGAAGGGCGCCTGGAGCGGCCCGGCGGCGCTGGAGCTGTTCCAGCACGCACTTGCCCCGGTCGCCGAGCTGCCGGTGCGCGAGGTCATCGGCGCCAAGCACATCCTCTCGGACCTCACTCTGGGCTTGGGCGAGGTGGTCTACGACTACTTGGCCTAAGCCGCCTTCGCCAGATGCTCGCGCCCGTGCGGTTCGGCATGGTCCATTAGCGGCCCGGCCGGTACGATGAGGGTCGGGTTCACGGTCGCGTGGCTGCCGTAGTAGTGGTTCTTGATGTGGTCGAAGTGAACCGTCTCGCTGACCCCCGGCCATTGGTAGAGCTCGCGCGTGTAGGCCCAGAGGTTGGGATAGTCGACCAGGCGGCGCAGGTTGCACTTGAAGTGGCCGTGGTAGACCGGATCGAAGCGGATCAAGGTGGTGAAGAGGCGCCAGTCGGCCTCGGTCACGCGCTCGCCCATCAGGTAACGCTGGTCGCTTAGCCGCTGCTCCAACCAATCGAGGGTCTCGAAGAGGGGGATAACGGCGTCGTCGTAGGCGTTTTGCGTCGTTGCGAAGCCGCTCTTGTAGACGCCATTGTTGAGCGTGTCGTAGATCCGCTCGTTCACAGGCTCCATGGCGTCGCGCAAGGCCTCGGGATAGTAGTCGCCGGGTTTGGCGCCGACGCCATCGAAGGCGCTGTTGAACATGCGAATGATCTCGGAGGACTCATTGCTGGCGATGGTTGCGCCCGCCTTGTCCCAGAGAACCGGGACGGTGACCCGACCGCTGTAGTCGCTCTTGGCCGCGGTATAGATCTGGTGCAGGCGGCTGGCGCCATGGAGGGGATCGGCAACGACGCCGGGGCCCGGCTCGAAGGTCCAACCCTCGCTACCCATGTGCCAATTCACCACCGAGAGCGAGATCATGTCCTCCAGGCCTTTCAGCTTGCGGAAGATGATCGCGCGGTGCGCCCAAGGGCAGGCGTAGCTGACGTAGAGGTGGTAGCGGCCCGGCTCTGCCTTGAAGCCGCCCTCGCCGCTGGGGCCTGCACTGCCGTCTGCCGTCACCCAGTTGCGAAAGGCGCTGGCCGAGCGCTCGAACTTGCCGGCAGAGGCCTTGGTGTCATACCAGCGGTCCTGCCATTTGCCGTCAACGAGTAATCCCATCGGAAGTATCCTTATTTGGCTGAAGGGTGCGCGATCAGCTTTACCGTCACCGGGATCTCCAGGGAGACCCAGTCGCCTGTCGGGTCGGATTCGGAGCCCATGCCGAAGTCGAGGCGCTGCAGGGTCACGGTGGAATCGGCGCGCGCTTCGCTGTCGTTAGCCTGGAAGGCGACGGTCACCGGAACCGTGTGATCGCGGATCGTCAGCTTGCCGTTCAGTACGTAGTTGCCCGAACCGTCCGCTTCGGCCCCGAAAGCCTCGAAGCGGGCCTGCGGGAAGGTCGCGACATTGAACCAGTCGACGCCGGGCAGGGTGCCGTCATAGAGGCTATTCCCGGTCTTGGCGGATGCGGTCTGGATGGTGACCAGGACGACCGCGTTCTCCGGTGCTGCGGGATCGAACTCGATGTTTGCGGTCCAGTCCTCGAATCGTCCCTCGAAGGGCGCCCCGGCGTGCACGCCGGAGAAGGTGATCTCGCTCTTCCCCTTATCGACTCCCCAGGGCATCGCCCAGAGGCTGCCGGCTGAGGAGAGGGTGGCGATTGCTAGTGTCAGGACAGTCAGAAACAGGCGTCTCATGCGATGGAACCTCTCTGTGACGGGCGTGTCAGCCACTGCGCCGTAGGAAGGGTATCATGCGCGACAGCACATCGTCGCGCTCGACCAGGTGATGCTTGAGTGCGGCGCCGATATGGAGAACCAGAAGGCCGATAGTGGCATAGGCCAGGAACTCGTGCAGCGTGCCCACCCGCTCTTCCAAGACCGCTTTGGCGTCCGCTGCCATATCGCCGAGCGGCAGATGCGGCCATTCGAAGAGGTTCCAGTAGAGGGTCGGCAGACCCAGCTTGCTGGCGGAAACCACGACCCAACCGGTCAAAGGTAGAGCGATGATCAAAACGTAGAAGAGCACATGGGTCGCCTTGGCCGCCAAACGCTCCCAGGCAGTCATCCCTTCCGGCAGCGGCGGTGCGCGGTGCGTCAAACGCCAGAAGAGGCGCAGCAAGGACAAGATCAGCACCGTCAGGCCCAGCGACTTGTGCCATTGGTAGACCTGGAAGGCGCGCATCTGGGTTTCCTTGACCGTCAGCGCGTCGACCATCCACAAGCCACTGGCCAGCTGCAGGATGATGGCGAGCGCGATGAGCCAGTGCAGTGCGATCGCAACGGATGAGTAGCGTTCACTGACGGTGCTCACGCGGTTCAGCTCCTCTGCAGGATTACGATACGCCGGCGCGACACTTCCCTGGCGCGCCGGCGTATGCTGCTACTTCTCTTCGACGAATTCGGACTCGATGATGATCTGCACCTCATCGCCGACACCGGGGATCAGGTGCGTCATGCCGAAGTCCGAGCGCTTGATCCGGCCCGTCGCCGAAATGCCGAGTGCTGCCGCGTCGACGAAGGGGTGTTTCTCGAGCGCGCCGTTCAGCGTCACGTCCAGGGTGACCGGCAGGGTGACGCCGCGGAAGGTAAGATCGCCCTCGACCGTCCCCCTCGTCGGGCTGTTTTGCGTCATCTTGGTCGAGGTGAAGACGATCTCGGGATGCGCAGTGGCATCCATGAAATTCGTGCTCTCCCGCAGCTCCTTGTCGAAGTCTTGGACATGCGCGTTGGGATAGTCGGTGCGCAACGACATGGGATAGACCGTGACCTCCAGGGTGGAGTTCTCCGGGTTGTCGGCGTCAAGCTGAAGCGCGCCCTTAAACTCGGTGAAGCGGGCGGTATAGTTGGAAAGACCCAGATGGTTCACTTTGAAGTGAACGGAGGTGTGGGTCGGGTCCATCAGGTAGGTGCCGGAGGGAATCGAAAGCTCCGCCACGGCGGGCGTCGAGAAGGCAAGAACTGCGGCCACGGCCGCGACTTTGGTAAGGCGCACTATCGAGATTCCTTTGCCAAGCGCTGGTCGACTGGCCCGCGACGCCAGCTTGAGGATACCGGCCGAGCCAATGAGCGCTCCCCGGGCCTCCTCCTCACGCATGCGCGCAGAAGAGCCCGACGAGCACCCAGTCAATTATGATCCGTTTCAGCAGAGACAATAGAGTGCGCGAAGAACAGAGTGTTTCACCGGTTGAACAATGCACGCTGACGGCCGGCCGATCTGTCCTTGGAGTGGATCAAAGGCGTTCGGCATGTCCGTCGACAGGCAGGGCTTGTCCGTTGATTGCCGCCCCGGTTGGCGTGGTGAGGTAGAGAATCAGTCCCGCCATCTCCTCTGCCGTCACGAAGCGGCGCAGTGAGGAGGCCGAGGCATAGTCCCGGCGCACCTCTGCCTCGCTGCGTCCGCTGGCCTTGGCTTCGGCGGCGATCACACGGTCCATGCGCGGGCCTTCGACCGCGCCGGGGCAGAGCGCGTTTACGCGGATCGCGTCCTCGCCCAGCTCCATCGCCATGGTCTTGGTCAGGCCAATGATGCCCCACTTGGCCGTGGCGTAGGGGCTGCGGTCAGGATAGCCGATCAGCCCGGCAGTCGAGGAAAAGTTCACGATCAGGCCGCCGCCGGCCCGCCGCAGCAGGGGGATGGCAGCCCGGCTGCAGAGGAAGGTGCCGTCGAGGGTGACCGCCAGGCAGGCCTTCCAGTCGGCAAGCGTCAGGCTCTCCAGCGGGTCGGTCGGACCGGCGATGCCGGCACAGTTGACCAGCACGTCCAGGCCGCCGAGCCGCGCTTCGACCTGCTGGAAGAGCGCGGCAACGGCCGCTTCGTCGGCGACATCGCAGACCTGCTGTCCCCAGGAGTCGGGAAGCCCGGCCAGCGCCGCGGGGGCCAGGTCGCAGACGAACAGCCTGGCGTTCGCGGCGGCGAAGGCCTTGGCGACGGCCAAGCCGATGCCGCCGGCCCCGGCAGTGACCAGAACGCGGAGGCCGGAGGGTACCTGAAGCATGAGCCTGTCCTTCCAACACAGTCTTTGCTGTGTTTCCGCTCTCATGCCGCGCGTGCCCTGTCAATCGCGCAGTCGGCAATCGCGCAGTCGGCAATCGGGCAGTCGGCAATTGGGCAGTCGGCAATCGGGCAGTCGGGCGCCTTGTGCTTTGCCTTGATAAAACGAAAGGGGCCCCGCCCAGCGGTGTGAGCGAGGCCCCTTCGAGGGCTCTTGCGACTGCGACCTACTCGGCAGCCGACTTGTTCTCCTCGATCACCTGGCCTTTGGCATCGCGCTGACGGCCGTCGATGGTCTGGAAGTTTTCCTGCCGCACCTTCGCTGCCTGATCGTCATAGAGGAAGGGCAGATAGCAATAGCGGGTGCCTCTGGTCACCGGAAGCGCCTGATGCAGCAGCGAGCAGGAGAAGATGCAGGCCCCGCCGGTCGGTGGTTTGTAGGTGGCGTCGCCGTACTCGGGGAAGCGCAGCTCGCCGCCGTCATAGTCGTCGCTGTTCAGGTTGATGGTGCAGGCAAAGCGGCGATGCGCGGTCCCGGTCGTGGTGTTGTCCCGGTGGGCATTGAAGTAGCCGCCCTCTTCACCGTCGTAGCAGGCGACGATGTCACGCTCGATGCGGGTCACGCGAAACTGGAAGGCGCGCCAGATCTCGGGCACGAGACGTCGGCTGATCCGCCCCCTGGCGGCCTGGATCAGGTTCTGGTCGGTGATGTTGGCGTCACGGCGGCGCTTGAACTTGGGATCCAGAATGCCGACCGTCTTGCCGTCCTGCTGGCGCATGAAGCCGGACGGCGTACCGCCCAGGTTCCCGTAGTAATCGATCAGCTTGCGGCAGAGCTCCGGCTCGAAGATGCGCGGCACGACCAGGACCGGGGCCCACCCATCCTGGCGACCTTCGTAGGGCGGCAGCGCACAGGCCTGGCAGGCCTGCATGATCTGCTGCAGATGAGTCTTCGGGTCGCTCATCGGGATCACGCGGAAGAGGCGCAGGCGCGGATCGACGATGAAGGTTTGCGGCTTGAAGACCGGATGCGGGCTATCCTGGCTGTAGCCGGTGACGCCGTAGCACTCGGCCAGGCGCTTGGCGAAATCCCAGAACAGGATGAAGGTCGGGCGTTCCTGAAGGCGTCCCTCGTCCTGCGGATCGTTGGAGACGCCGCAGAAGATCGGCCCGTTGGAGCGCGAGGCATCGGCAGCACCCTGCAACTGCGAGATCAGTTCGCGCGCCTTGGGCGAGGCACCGGACCCGAAGAAGGTCAGGGCGATCGGTCGTCCGCCAAGGGTGGAAAAGCTGAAGCGCGGATTGCGCGGCGAGGGGGCCGAGAAGCGCGGCACGGACTCAAACAGGCGCGGCGGCGACGGCGGTACGGGGTCGGGAGAGACACCGCCGATCATCACGCCCTCGTCTCTGGCGCTTCCCTCGGTCGGCGGCGGCGGTACTGCCAGTTCGTTTTCGACCGGATTTATGGTCGGTCCTTCTTCGTTGCTCATGACCTCGCTCCTCTAGTCATCGCCCGTTGTCGTCGTTCTATCGCGCACCATCGCTGGCGTCGAGAGGCCCCAAGCCCGCCCGCAACGGCGGCTGGGGCCGCCGTTGCGGGTTGCTTCGCTAGGCCATGCCTTCTTCCTCGGCAACGCGATCGATAGCCGCCCTGGCCTTCTCGGCCATGTGGTCGATCTCGCTACGGGTAATCACCAGGGGCGGAGAGAACACCAAGGTGTCCCAGACCGCCCGCATCATCAGGCCGCTGCCGATCATGGTGTCGCGCACCTTGCCGCCGCGCTTGCCGGCGTCGTCGGAGCGCGGCTCCACACCCTCCTTGACGGTCAGTTCGATGGCACCGATCAAGCCCTTGCAGCGCACCTCTTGTACCAGCGGCGAACCCGACAGGGCCTCGCTCAAGGTCGAGGCCAGATAGGGGCCGACGTCATCGGCGACCCGGCCGATCAAGCCCTCTTCCTCGATGATGCGTATGTTCGCCAAGGCGACGGCACAAGACACGGGGTGACCGTCGTAGGTGTAGCCGTGCTGGAACTCGCCGCCCTTTTCGCGCAGCACCTGGGCCACCCTTTCGCCGACCATCAAGGCCGAGAGCGGCAGATAGCCCGAGGTAATGCCCTTGGCCAGGGTCATGAAGTCGGGCTCGATGCCCATGCCGGGGCTGGCGAACCAGTCGCCGGTGCGCCCGAAGCCGCAAATCACCTCGTCGGCAACCAGCAGCACGTCGTACTGGCGGCAGATCCGCTGGATCTCCGGCCAGTAGTTCTCGGGCGGAATGATGACCCCGCCGGCGCCCATGATCGGCTCGCCGATGAAGGCGGCGACCCGCTCCGGCCCGAGCTCCAGGATCTGATCCTCAAGCGCCTTGGCAGCCCGCAGACCGAAGTCCGCGCTGCTCTCGCCTTCCTGAGCGAAGTGGTACTGGTAGGGCGGCATGATGTGGACGAAGCCCGGCAGCGGCAGGTCCGACATCTTATGCATGCCGTCCATCCCGCCCAGGCTGGCAGCCGCCATGGTAGAGCCGTGATAGCCCCACTCGCGCGAGATGACGATCTTCTTCTCCGGCTGCTCCATGAGGTTCCAGTAGCGTCGCACCAGGCGCACCATGGTGTCGTTCGCCTCTGAGCCCGAGGAGCCGTAGAAGGCTTTCTCCAGTCCCGGCGGGGTGATCTCCGCCAGCTTCTCCGACAGCTCGGCGACCGGCGGATGGGCGGTCTTGAAGAAGGTGTTGTAGTAGGGCAGCTCCAGCATCTGCTCGCGTGCCACATCGGCCAGCTCGCGTCTGCCGTAGCCGGCATTGACACACCAGAGGCCCGCCATCGCGTCCAGGATGCGGCCGCCCTCGCTGTCTTCCAGCCAGCAGCCCTCGGCCTTCACGATGATCCTGGCGCCGCCGCCCGCACCGAGGTCCTTGTAGTCGGTGAAGGGGGCCAGGTGGTGGCGCTGCTCCAGCGCCTTCCAGTGGCGGGTCGTGTTGCGTAGCGGTTCGTTCATTGTCTCAATAACTCCATGATCTTTAGTGTCCTCAGTGCTCGCTCGTAGCCTCGGCCCGGTCTCAAACCAGATAGGCGACCCGTGCACAGAGGATCAGAAGATCGCTATGGAGCGTGCGTTCAGTCATACTCCCCCAACCAGCATGAAGACCCTTGCCGCAAGGCGGCATTGATCGAGATCAAACGTTCAACAGCAGATGTTCTCGCTCCCAAGACGAGATCACCTCCTGGTAGTCGGCCAGCTCAGCCTCTTTCACGGCGATAACCGCCTGCACGAAGTCCTCGCCAAGCACCGCCTTTAAATGGCGATTGCCGCCGAAGCGGTAAAGGGCGTCATGCAAGGTGCGCGGCAGGGTGTGCGCCAGGCGATAGGCACTGCCCTTTACCTCTGCTTTCGGCTTGAGCTTCTGCATCATACCCAAATATCCGCAAGCAAGCGAGGCTGCTATTGCCAGGTAGGGATTGCTGTCGGCGCCGGCCAGGCGGTTCTCGATGCGCCGGTCCTTGGCGTCCGAGCGCGGTACGCGCAGGCCCACCGTTCTGTTCTCCACGCCCCAGTGCGTGTTGATCGGTGCATCGGAATCGCGCAGCAGCCGGCGGTAGGAGTTCACGTTGGGTCCCATTAGCGGCATGACGGCCGGCAGGAACTTCTGCAGTCCGGCGATATGGGCCAGGAACAGCTTGGTGTTGCGTCCGTTGGCGGCGTGCGCAAAGAGGTTCTGGCCGGTCTTCATGTCCACGACGCTTTGATGGATGTGCATGGAGCTGCCGGGTTCGCCCTGCATGGGTTTGGCCATGAAGGTGGCGTAGACCTTGTGGCGGAGTGCCGCCTCGCGCACCGTGCGCTTGAAGAGGAAGGCCTGGTCGGCCAGCGGCAGGGCCGGCCCGTGGTTGAAGTTCATCTCCATCTGCGCAGCACCGGCTTCGTGGATCAGGGTGTCCACGTCGATCTCTTGCGCATCGCAGAAGTCGTAAACCTCTTCGAACAGCGGGTCGAACTCGTTGACCGCATCCAGCCCGTAGGCCTGCCTGGAGGTCTCGCGCCGGCCGGAGCGACCGATTGGCGGCACCAGGGGATAGTCGGGGTCGGTGTTCACGTCGACCAGGAAGAACTCCAGTTCCGGCGCGACGATGGGCAGCCAGCCCTGCTCTTTGTAGAGGTCCAGCACGCGCTTCAAGACGTAGCGGCTGGCAATGGTGATCGGCTCGCCATCGAAGGAGAAGGCGTTGCAGATCACCTGGGCCGTGGGGTCGTCGTACCAGGGCACCATCCGCACGGTCTTGGGATCGGGCACCAGATAGACGTCGCCGACCGTCTCCGAGATCACCGGCTCGTCGGGGTAGCCGCCAGTCACCGTCTGGCTGAAGACGCTGTCGGCGATACGTAGTCCCTCGGAGCGCATGCCCTTCAGGAATTTCTGCGCCGGCAGGATCTTGCCGCGCGCGATGCCGGCCATATCCGGCACCAGGCACTCAACCTCTTGAATGCTGTGATCGCGGAGAAAGTTTTCGATGGACGCCATAATATGTCTCTATTGTTCAAACCTGTTGGGCAAGGCGACGGCCGCAATACCCGGCTGGAGGAATCTAGTCCTTTGGTCCTCTGCCGCCAAGCCGCCTGGTCGGCGTTGCAGAAGTCCCAAGCCGCCTGGCCGGCGGTGCAGAAGTCCCAAGCCGCCTGGTCGGCGGTGCAGGAGTCTACGACTGTACGGAGTGAGGACAAGGGGCTTGCGGATGTACCTGTATCTCGTCAGCGGTCTGGCGCTCGCGGCTGTGGTCGTCGCTCTTATCTGGTTGCTGCCCACAAGCTAGGCAGGGGGCAGGCTCAGCGCTCTCGAACCAGGGGCTCGTTCAGCCCGAAGAGGCCGCGCGGACGCCAGATCAGCACAAGAATGAGGGCCAAGGCCACGATCACCTGGGTCAGGCCGTAGAGGCCCAGGCCCTCTTCCATAGGCCGCAGCGCTTCGGTCCCCAGGCTGATGGTCAGGGCGGCCAGGATTGCGCCGATAATGCTGCCTTGTCCGCCGACGACAATCATGGCGACCAGGGTGAAGGTCAAGGTTAGGCCGAAGGACTTAGGGGTCATGACGGCGACCACATGCGGCAGCAGGGCACCGGCAAAGCCGGCCATTGCGGCCCCCAGAACGAAGGCCAGCAGCTTCAGCCGGAAGGCGCCGATGCCGAAGCAGCGTGCCGCCATCTCGTTCTCGCGCACCGCCAGCATCGCGCGCCCCAGCGAGGCATGCTTGATGCGCCAGCAAATGACGACGATGACGAAGGTGGCGGCCGCGATGGTCGGCAGATCGGCCAAACGGGGAATGCCGGTAAGCCCGCGCCCACCGCGCGTCAGCCCGTCGAGGTTCAGCGCCAAGGTCTGCACGATGATGATGAGGCCCAGGGTTGCGACCGCCAGGTAGTGAGTTCTTAGGCGCAGCAAAGCCAGACCGGCAAAGGTCGCAAACAGCGCGGCTGCTGCGGCACCGATCAGGGCGGCCAGCGGTAGCGGCCATTCGATGCCGCCGAAGAGCTCGGGCAGATCCGGCATGGCGAAGCTCTTGCGTCCGGCCGGATAGGTGAAGGCCACGGCGACGTAGGCGCCCAAGGTCATGAAGGCGGGATGGCCGAGGCTGAAGAGGCCGGTGAAGCCGTTCGTCATGGTCAGGCTGACCGCCAGGATGACGTTGATCAGGGTGAGCTTGGCCAGGGTGCGATAGTAACCGCCGCCATAGCGCTCCAGCAGCAGGGCGACCAGGGCGAGAGTCAGCGCCAGCAGCAGGGCCGAGAGCCAGGGAGAAGGCCGCAGGCGCGCACTCACGCCCGCTCCTCCTCGTCGCGGCCGAAGAGACCTTGCGGTCGCACCAGCAGGATCAGGATCATCAGCACGAAGACGAAGCCGTCGCGATAGCCCGACCAGGAGGGCGGCGTGAAGCCGACGAAGGCGACCTCCGCAATCCCCAGGATGTAGCCGCCGACCACCGCCCCCATGACCGAGCCGACACCGCCGATGATGGTGGCAACGAAGGCCTTGAGGCCCGGCACCAGGCCCATCAAGGGGTCGATCTGGCCGAACTTGCCGCCCCAGAAGAAGCCGGCGATAGCGGCCAGCGCGCCGCCCAGGCCGAAAGCGGCCAACACCGCCCGATTGGCCGAGACGCCCATCAGCTGGGCAGCCAGCATGTTCTCCGAGAGCGCGCGCATGGCCAGGCCCAACCTCGTCTGCTTGACCAGCAGTGCGAGCAGCAGAGCCAGCAGCAGCGTGACGGCCGGAATTACCAGATCAATGACGCCGAGCTGGACCGGACCCAGGTTCACCCTGGCGCGAAAGACCTCGGGGAAGAGGAAGTTTCGCGGCTGTCCGCCCAGCAGCAGGATGCCGAGATTCTGTAGCGCGACCGAGACCGCCAGGGTCACGATGAAGCCGGTGATCATCGGCGCATTGCGGATCGAGCGGAAGGCCAGACGCTCGATTGTGGCGCCGGCCAGAAAGCCGCCGACCAGCACCAGAAGCGGGATGATCACCCAGGGGACATAGCCCGTGGCGACCAAGCCCAGGGTCACGAAGGCGCCGATCATCATCAGATCGCCATGCGCGAAGTTGACCAGGCGGATCACGCCGTAGATCAAGGAGAAGCCGACTGCCACCAGGGCATAAAGCGAGCCCAGGGTGAGGCCGTTCACCAGCTGCTGCAGGACGTAGCTGCTCACATCCCGACCCCCAGATAGGCGGTCAGCACCGATTCGCGGCCCAGCAGTTCCTTGCCGCTGCCACTCTCGACGATGCGCCCGCCGGCCATGACGTAACCCTGGTCGGCAACTTCCAAGGCCATCATCGCGTTTTGCTCGACGATCAGCAGCGTTACCCCGCGATCTCGGTTCAAGGCGACCAGGGTCTCGAAAATACGGTCGGTGATCAGCGGTGCTAGGCCAAGCGAAGGCTCGTCCAGCAATAGGACGCGCGGCTCGGCCATCAAGGCGCGGCCCAGCGCCAGCATCATCTGCTCGCCACCGGAAAGCCCGCCGGCGCTCGAGCGTCGCCGGTCGCCCAAAACCGGGAAGAGTGCGTAGACGCTGTCTTGAAGACGCGCCACGGCCCGCCGATCCTTGTTGAGGAAGGCGCCAAGACGCAGGTTCTCCTCGATCGTCAGCTTGGCGAAGACCTGCCGTCCCTCCGGGCAGTGGATAAGTCCCGCGGCGACCAGACGATCCGGCGCCGTCCTGGCGATATCCAGGTCGCCGTCCGGTCCCTCCAGCACCGCCTGCCCACTCTTGAGAGGCAGCAGGCCCGAGAGCGTCATCAAGGTCGTCGTCTTGCCGGCGCCGTTCGCGCCGACCAGGGCAGAGATCTTGCCGCCCGGGACCGAAAGACTGACCTCGTCGAGAACGCGCGTCTGGCCGCGCCGGACGGTGGCCCGCTCAAGCGTCAGCATCCGCGCCTCCCGACGTAACGCGACGGCGCCCCAGATAGACGTCGATCACCTGCGGGTCTGCCAGGACCTCGGCAGTCGCGCCCTGGGCCAAGAGTTCGCCCTTGTCCAGCACCACAACGCGACGGCAGAGGGTGGCCACCATGGGGACATTGTGCTCGACCAGCACGATGGTCAGGCCTTGTTCCTGGTTCAGGCATCGTATCAGGATCGAGAGCGACTCCTTCTCCGTCTCGTTCATGCCCGCGGCGGGTTCGTCGAGCAGCAGCAGGTTGGGTTCGGCCGCCAGCGCGCGCGCGATCTCCACGCGACGGCGATCACCGTAGGAGAGGGCATCCGCGCGCTCCTCGGCCACAGCCTCGAGGCCGCACAAGGCCAAGGCCTTGTGCGCAATCGCCTCGATGTCCCGCTCTGCCGCGCGATAGCTGGGCAGACCCAGCAGGATGGCTGCCAGGCCGGCGCCGTGGCCGGCATGCGCGCCCGCCTTGACGTTCTGCAAAACCGTCAACTCGTCGAAGAGACGTATGTTCTGAAAGGTGCGGCTGAGGCCGCGCTTGGCCCGCCCCTCGGGGCTCAAACCGCCGATCTCCTCGCCCTGCAGGCGAATGCTGCCGCTTCCCTGCCGCAGCACACCGGTCAGCAGATTGAAGGCCGTGGTCTTGCCGGCACCATTCGGTCCGATCAGCCCGACGAGGTCGCCCTGCTGCAGGGTCAGATCGAAACCGCTCAAGGCCACGACACCGCCGAAGGTCTTACCAAGTGCGGTTGCCGTGAGCAGTGGAGGGGGCGAGCTGTCCATCATAGGAGGGCGAACAATATATGAGATTATTGCCCAATCAACAGAATATGTACAAAATAGTCCGCAACGGGGATGCCGCCCCGGCAACTGCAAGGTAAGCCAGCAAACGGAATGACGACTGCCCTCCTAGCTCCCGACGAGCCGCCTCCGTTCCTCTGCGAGAATCCGGATGGCAGCAGCGCTTTCGTCCTGGTCTGCGAACACGGCGGGCGGCGTTTGCCCAAGGCGCTGGGCGACCTGGGGCTCGATGCAAAAAGCAGGAGCAAGCACATCGCGCTCGATATCGGTGCGCTGGATCTGGCCCGGTCACTGGCCAAACGGCTGGATGCACCCCTGGCCCATCAACCCTATTCGCGCCTGGTCTGCGACTGCAACCGACGCCCCGATGTCGAGAGCTTCATCCCGGCACTCGGCGAAGGTGAAGTCATTCCCGGCAACCAGGATCTCCGGCCGGGTGCGTTCGAGCGGCGGCTTGAGAGCATCTGGCAGCCTTTTCACGGCAGCTTGGCAGCGCTTCTGGACCGGCGGCGCAGGGCCGGCCTCGCCACCCTCTTGGTTTCGATTCACAGCTTCACGCCGGTCTTCTTCGGCAAATCGAGGCCCTGGCGGGCGGCCGTCCTCTACGAGCGGAACCAAGACCTGGCGCCAAGCCTCTTGGCCCAGCTGCAAGGGCAGCTGGGCGATCTCGTCGGCGACAATCAGCCTTACCGTATGAGCCGAGACGACGACTACACGATCCCGGTCCATGGCGAGGACCGGGGCCTGCCTTGCGCCGAGATCGAGGTGCGCAACGATCAGCTTCGCCATAAGGAAGGTCTGGAGACCTGGGCGGAACGATTGGCCGAGAGCCTGAGGGCTGCCGCCCTAACCTGTCGTCTGCCGTTTGAAAGCAGGGGGTGGACAGAAAGAAGGGATCCTGACGAACAGGATCCCCTAGGATGCCTCAATCGGGCAGGGAGACAGGGGAGTCGGCGGGGCTCCTCGGGGTGAGGTCCCGCCTGGTTGTTACGGCCGCCAGATCGTCTCGACCTTGAAGTCGCCGTTGTGCACGGAGATGATCGAGATCGGCTTGGGGGGTACCATGCTGGGCCGGCTATAGGAGATCTCGCCGGTGACGGCCGGGTAGCCCATGGTGACCTGCAGGGCATCGCGAATGTCACCCGGTTCGGCCGAGCCCGCACGTTCGATCGCATTGGCAACCAGCATCAGGGCGTCGTAGCCCAGCGGGGCAAAGGCGTTCTCCGGATCGACGCCGTACTCCTCTTTATAGGCCTTGATGAAGGCCAGAACCTCCGGGCGATCGTCGGCCCGATAGGTGTGTGTGGAGAAGTAGACATCGTTGGCCAGTTCCGGCCCCGGTGTGGTCGAGACCAGATCGGTGTCGAAGCCGTCGCCGGAGACGATGGGTAGGCTCATGCCGGCCTCGCGGATCTGCTTCACCGACAGCCCCGCTTCGGTTGGAATGGCGGAGATGAAGACCGCATCGGGTGCCGGGTCCATGTCCTTAAGTCGCGCGATCTGGGCCGAGAAATCGGTGTCGCCTATCATGAAGGAATCCTGCAGCGAAATGGTCCCGCCACGCTCTTCGAAGCGTTCGATGAAGAACTTGCTGAGCGCTTTGGTGAAGTCCATCGACTGATCGGTCCAGACCGCAACGTTGCGCATGCCCAGGGTGTCGTAGGCATAGTCGGCAATCGCGTAGGACTGATCGTCGTCGCCAAAGGGCGTCATGAACATGTGATCGCCGACCCAGGCCGGCAGTTCGGGGTGGGTTGCGCCGGAGGTCACGAAGGGGATGCTCTCTTCCTGGAACAGCGGTGCTGCTGCCATCACGAAGGTGGTGTCCGACATGCCGATTCCAGCGACGATGTCATCGGACAGCACACGCTGGGCCGCCTTCGCGGTCTCCTGCTGATCGGTCCGCGTGTCGATGGCGATGATCTCGATCGGCCGCCCCAAGAGGCCGCCATCTGCGTTGATCTGTTTGGCGGCCAGTTCCGCCCCGCGCAGCGAAGGGCCGTCCAGCGAGGACATGCCGCCGGTGACGTTGTAGAGGGCGCCGATCTTTATCGGCTCCTCGGCCAGGCTCGGTGCCGAAAGTAGGCCCAAGACCGCCAAGGCCGTACCGAAGGTTTTCAGACCCTTAACCATGCTTTCCCTCCTGTTGTCGATTTGCCTGCGCAAGTCCGCCGCCTGTTGCGTGAGCGCTTGCGGACTGAGGACACAGCCTGCGTTCAGGCTAAACGATCCATAGAGGTTGTCAATAGATTGATACATTTCCTGCCGAATTTGATCTAAATGTATCAATATGTCTGTTTTTGACCCTTTGCGAAAGAGAGCGAGGTCGCTATGGGAGAGGGGCTAGCCAACCGACTGCAGCGCAGCTTCGACGCCTTGGGCAAGCAGGAGAAAGCCGTGGCGCGTGCTCTGCTGCGCGACTATCCGGTCTCCGCGCTCAGCACCGTGGCGGCCTTGGCCGAGGCTGCATCGGTCAGCACGGCAACGGTCCTGCGCCTTGTGAACAGGCTGGGGTTCGACACCTTCGGCGAGTTCCAGGAGGCGGTGAAGCAGGACCTGAAGACCTTGCTGCAGTCGCCCTCCGACCGCTTTGCCCTGCCACCGGCAGACAAAGACTTCCGCCGAGCCCTCTTCGAGAAGGCGGCGGAGAACCTCTTGGAGGGCGCCAAATCCACCCTGGAGGCCGACTTCCAGGACGTGGTCGCGCTCTTGGCCGATCCCAAACGCAGAGTCTACTGCATCGGCGGCCGCTACTCCCGCCACATCGCCAACCTCTTCGTGGACTATCTGGGCGTGTTGCGCGACCGGGTCCAATTCGTCGAGGGGCAGCCGGACGGCTGGTCGCGCTATCTGATCGACATCGGTCCGCAGTCGGTGGTCGTTGCCATCGACATTCGCCGCTATCAGCGCACCCTGCGTCGCTTTACAGCGCTGGCCAAGGAACGCGGCGCCAAGCTCGTGGTGATCACCGACCTCTGGGCCGACCATGCACACTTCGACGGCGACTATGAGCTACGGCTGCCCGGATCCTCGCCCTCGCTGATGGACAGCCTGGCCCCACCGCTGGTGATGGTCGAAGCCCTGACGGGGGCCGTCGCCGTCCATCTCGCCGATTCAATCCGCGGCCGCCTTGCCGACTGCGAAGCGCTCGACTGCGTCGAGACCAATCTGCCCCACGCCTGGCCGGGGATCGCCGAGGAGTGCGATCAGGGCTGACAGCGAGAGAGGAGATCCTATGGCTGAGCTGTTTTGGGAGATGAGCGAGCGCACGATCGTGCGCAAACGCGAGGCGCGGCACGAGCAGGAAAGTCTGCCCGACCCGCATCTGGTGAAGGTCAAGCAGGGAGAGCGGGTGCGGATCGATATCCACGCCAATGTCACCTTCATGCCCGAAGGCCAGCACCTCAAGCAGGTCGAGATCTCCTCCAACATGCCCGACGCCGGCAACTGGACCCTGATCAGCGACGAGGGCACGGCAGTCGGCGGCCGGGCGACGGCGCCGGCCCCGTTGATGTACTTCGCCGCCGGCCTGGGGCTTTGCCTCATGACTCATGTCGAGATGCTGGCCAAGGCACGGAACTTCCAGATCGACAAGGCCAGGCTGGAGCAGCGCTGCTCCTTCTCGCGCACCCTGGACATCGGCGGCCTGGACCCGGCCCTGGTCTACGGCAAGGGCGAAGAGATGCAGGTGAACCTGCTGCTGGAAAGCCCGGAGACGCCGGAGCGCCTGGCCGAGTTCTTAGGGTGGTGCCGCCAATCCTGCATGGCCTTGCAAAGTCTTGCCGGCGCAACAGCGATCCGCACGACGCTCTTCATCAACGACGAAGAGATTGGCGACGTCGGCGGGCTGGGGCCGCACGAGGGTTAGAGCGCCTCCTTCTCCATATGCATCTCCGGTGGCGGCTTGCGGAAGCCGCGGGTGAGCAGAGCCAGATAAGTGAAGCCCAGAACCAGCCAGATGCCGCCGACGGTCAGCGCCTGCCAGTCCAGGCTGGCCAGGAGCCAGAGGTTGAAGACCGCGCCGATTGCCGGGACGACGACCCAGAGCAGGATTCCGCCTTTGGCGCCGCCGGTGTTGCCGCTGAGGTAGGTGGCGATCACGCAGAGATTGACGAAGCTGAAGGCGGTGAAGGCGCCGAAGTTGATGAAGGAGGTCGAGGACTCCTCGTTCAGGAAGAGGGCCAGCAGGCCGACGGCCCCGGTCAGCAGCAGGCAGTTCTGCGGGGTGTGAAAGCGCGCATTGATCTTGGCGAAGAAGGCCCGCGGCAGGACCCCGTCGCGCCCCATGGCATAGAGCAGACGGCCGGTGGCGGCCTGGCAGGAGAGGCCGGCGGAGAACTGCGCGATGACTAGGGCGACGAGAAAGATCGTGACGAAGAGGTCGTTCCCGACCTTAGCCGCCAATGCGAAGGAGGCCGCATCGACATTCTCGAAGCTGGTGCCGGGGTTGGCGAGCTGGGCCAGGTAAGAGGCGACGACGAAGATCGTGCCGCCGATAGCGGCCACCAGGAAGATGGCGCGGGGTATGGTCTTGCGCGGTTCGTGCGTCTCTTCGGCCATGGTCGAGACGGCGTCGAAACCCAAGAAGGCGAAGGCCGCGATCGCACCGCCGGCGAGGGTCGCCGACAAGGGCACGCCTGGCTGGAAGAAGGGCTCGTAGGACAGCAGGCCGCCGGGGCCTTGGGCGATCCACACGAAGCGCGCGCAGAGCGCCGCGAAGGCCGCCACCACCAGCACCTGGAAGGCCACCAGGATAAAGGTCACCTTGTCGGCGAAATGAACGCCCAGGATGTTGACCCCGGTGGTGAGCGCGATGAAGGCCAGGACCCAGATCCAGGAGGGGACATCGGGCAGTGCTGCGGAGAGATAGGCCGTGCCGATAAGCCAGGCCACCATCGGCAGGAAGAAGTAATCCAGCAGGACCGCCCAGCCGACCAGGAACCCCAGATGCGCGTTGAAGACCCGGCGCACATAGCTGTAGGCCGAGCCGGCGACGGGATGCAGCGAGACCATGCGGCCATAGCTATAGGCAGTGAAGAGCACCGCCAGGGTTGCGGCCAGGTAGGAGCCGGCGACCGTGCCGTCGGATTTCTGATCGAGCACGCCGAAAGTCAGGAAGACGACGATGGGGGCCAGATAGGCCAGGCCGAAGAGAACCAGAGAGCGCAGCCCGAGGCTGCGCTTCAGATGTGCCTGGCCTTGCTCGCTCATCGTCGCTCCGTCGGTCGGTTCAGGCGCCGCGGTCGAGAGGCATCAGCCCCGTCGTGGTCCAACCGCCATCGACGGCGATCGCTTGGCCGGTGATGTAGCTGGCCGACGGGCTGGCCAGGAAGACGGCCAGCGCTGCGATCTCTGCCGGCGTGCCGTAGCGATGCATCGGGACCCGGCTCTCCCACTCGTGGCGCGTTGCGGGATCGTGCATCTGGCGGGTCAGCGGCGTATCGACGGGCCCTGGGCAGATGGCGTTGACGCGGATGCCCTTGGGCGCCAGCTCGGCCGCTGCGATCTGTGCCAGGTTGACGACGGCGGCCTTGGCGGTGCCATAGGCGGTGCGATTGGCCGAGGCACGCAGGCCGGTGACGCTGGCGTTCACCAGCAGGCACCCGCCCTGACCGCGCGCAATCATCTCCCGCGCCGCTGCCCGCAAGGTGTGAAAGACGCCACGGCTGTTGACCGCGTGCACTGCCTCGTACTCTTCAGGCGTGGTGTCGAGGAAGGGTTTGACGATGCCGATACCGGCGTTGGCGATCACCACGTCCAGCCCCTCCATGGCGCGTGCCGCCGCGGCGATGGCCTGTGCCAGTTCGGCTGCCTGCACGACATCCACACCCATGGCCCAAACCCGCTGGGTGGCGCCGAGGCCGGACTGCAGCTCTGCACGAGACTGTTCGGCGGTGTCTGCGGCTCGGTCGGCTAGGGTGACCAGCGCGCCTTTATCCAGGAATGCCTGTGCCATGGCCAGGCCGATGCCGGAGGCACCGCCGGTGATGAAGACTCGCTGTAGGGGCGCGCTCATATCGCCGCCCCGGCTGCCGCCTCGCCGGCGCTGACCGCGCCGCGCTCGATGCGATAGGCACGATCCAGCAGATCCTTGGTGTGGGTCTCGTTGGAATCGGCGATCAGGACCGCCGGCGCCTGTCCGGTTTCCTGGCCGCTCTCCTTCAGGGCGAAGATCACCTCGGCCAGGCGGCGCGCCAGGGCCGGTGCCAGGCCCTCGAAGGGCTCGTCCAGCAGGAGCAAGCGGCGGCCGGCCATCAGCGCGCGGCCCAGCGCCACCAGCTTCTGCTGACCGCCGGAGAGCTGCAGCGCGCGGCGACCACGCAAGGCCAAGACTTCCGGCATCAGCTCGTAGATCCAGCTAAGCCGCGCCTCGGCGCCCTCCAGGCCCAGCGACCAGACCGGAAAGCGAATGTTCTGCTCGGCGGTGAACTCCGGCACCAGGCGGCGATCTTCGGGCATATAGCCGATGCCCAGGTGCGCGCGGCGGTGGTCGGGCAGGGCGATCAGGTCGCTGCCGCCCAGGACAGCGTGCCCTTCGGCCGGGACCAGGCCCATGAGGGCGCGCAGCAGGGTCGTCTTGCCGGCACCGTTGCGGCCGATCAGTCCGCACATCTCGCCGTCCGTCACGGCCAGGCTGGCGTTGCGCACGATGGGCGTTGCACCGATGGTGGCGTTCAGGCCGGTGACCTCAAGCCCGGTTTGACTAGGCATGACCCCCTCCCTCCGGGTGACGCAGCTGGAAGTCGCCGATCACGAACTCTCGCACATCGCGCATGATCAGGGTCTCGGCAGGCGGCCCGTCGGCGATGATGGTGCCGTCATAGAAGGCCAGCACGCGGTCGGCATAGCGCTCGACGATCTCCATGTCGTGCTCGACGAAGAGCACGGTGATGCCCTGTTCGTTCAGCGCGCGGATGACGGCATCCATGGTCGCGAACTTCTCCTCGGCGCTGACGCCGCTGGTGGGCTCGTCCAGCAGCACCACCTTGGGCTCGCTGGCCACCGCCATGGCGATATCCAAGAGCTTGCGCACGCCCTGCGGCAGCACGCCTGCCAACTGCGCGCCGTAATCGGCGATGCCATAGTGGTCCAGGACCTCTTGCGCGCGGGCTTCGCGGCCCGCCTGGCGTAGAGGCTGCAGCAGGCCGGAGCGCCCGGCCAGGCGATCGGCGACACCCAGAGCCACCACCATGTTCTCCAGCGTGGTCATGGTCGGGAAGATCTGCGCGATCTGGAAGGAGCGGCAGACGCCCAGCCGGGTGATCTCCTTCGGACCCAGCCCGGTGATGTCCTTGCCCTGAAAGCGGATCCGTCCGCTGGTCGGGTGCAGATAGCCGGTGATCATGTTGACGAAGGTGGTCTTGCCGGCGCCGTTGGCGCCGATGATCCCGACCGTCTGCCTGGCCGGGATCGCGACGGTGATGTCCCGCGCAGCGATCACCTGCCCGAAGGACTTGTTGAGCGCATCGGCGGAGAGAATGGCCTCCATCGCCCTAGCCCTCCTGCCGCTTGCGGGTGAAGAGCGACCAGAGGCCGCCCGGCAGGAACATGATGACCAGCAAGAGCGCGGTGCCCAGGATCAGTTGCCAGAGCTCAGGCGCATAGGCCACGGCGTAGCTGCGCACCAGCTCGAAGACCAACGCGCCGACGAAGGGCGCCAGGACCGAGCCGGCGCCGGCCAGGATGGTGATGAAGACGAAGCCGCCGGAGATCGTCCAATAGGCCGTGGCATCGGGGTCGATATGGCCGATGGCGATTGCCGTCACGGCTCCTCCCAGGCCCGCCAGCGCGCCGGCGATCACCAGCTTGGTGTGGATCAGACCGCGCACCGAGAGGCCCAGGTATTCGACGCGCACCTCGTTGTCGCGAATGGGTTCGGCCAGCGAGCCGCGCAGCGAGCGCAGGTAGACCTCGACCATGATCGCCGAGAGGAAGGCCAGCACCACGACCAGGATATAGGCCGGTATGGTGCGGCCCGAGTCCGCCGTGTCGAAGCCCAGAAAGGTGACCGGCGGCAGGCCGATCCCATCGGTGCTGCCAAGCTCCGCATTCTTCACCAGAACGCCGTAGAGGATCATCGAGAAGGCGAGGCTGAGCATGGCGAAGAAGATCGCCCGATAGCGTGCCAGCAGCAGGCCGGCGACATAAGCCAAGAAGGCGCCGGCCAGTGCGCCCGCCAGGACCAGGATCAAGGCCTCGTTGATGCCGGTGTTGAGCGCCAGCAGACCGGCAGCGTAAGCCCCGCCGGCAAAGTAGAGCGCCTGCCCGAAGGAGACCAGTCCGGCGCGCCAGAGCACCAGCAGGCCCAGCACCACCAAGCCCTTGGCGAAGGCTACGGTCGAGAGCGACAGCAGCCACTCGGGCAGGACGAAGCCCAGCACCAGGAGGGCAGCGGTCAGCGGACCAAGCCGCGTCAAGATCATCTGTTGCATGGCCTCTGCTCCCTAAATCCGCCGCGCGACGACGCGGGTGAAGAGGCCTTCCGGCCGGATCGCGAGGACCAGGGCCATGACCGCATAGATGACGAACAATTCGACTTCCGGCAGCAGGTGGACGGCCGCGGCGCGAGCAAAGCCGACCAGCAGCGCCCCCAGCAGGGCGCCGCCGATGGCGCCCATACCGCCGATTGCCACCACGGCGAAGGAGACCACGATGACCTCGATGCCGATGCCCGGCGTGACCGAGATCTTCGGCGCCGTGATCGCCCCGCCCAGCGCCCCCAGAATGGCGCCGATGAGGAAGGTGACGGTGAAGACGCGGGCCACGTTGACGCCCAGCGCCGTTGCCATCTCGCGGTCGTGGATGACGGCGGTGACGATGAAGCCCCAGCGGGTGCGGTTCAACGCCCACCAGGTCGCAAGACCGGCCACGGCCGCAACGCCGATCAGCAGCAAGTCGTAGTTGGAGATGAAGAGCCGGCCCACCGTCACGTTTCCCATGGCCACCATGGGCTGATAGGCGAAGTAGGCATCGGTGCCCCAGGCCAGCAGCAGCACGTCTTCGAGGATCAGGAAGGAGGCATAGGTGATCAGCACCATGATGACCTCGTCCCGGCCATAGGCGAAGCGCAGCACGCCCTTTTCCAGCAGCAGTCCCATGGCGACGCCGATCACCACCGGCACCAGCAGCATCAAGACGAAGGTCAGCGCCATGCTGCCGTCGTCGGCGGCAATCACGCCGATCATGGTGGCCGTTCCATAGGCGCCGAAGGCATAGAAGGCACCGTGGGCGACGTTCAGGATCTTCATCACGCCGAAGATCAGGGTCAGGCCCAGGGCGACGACGAAGACCCAGGCGCCGTAGACCAGGCCATCCATGAAGATGGCAAAGGCGGTGATCATGCCGCGCTTTCGTCCTTCCGCAATCCGGAGGAAAGGACATCCCCGGCCGCCGCGAGGACGACCGGGGATGGGTTGCTAAGACCTAGCACTTGGCTCCGGGCATGCCCTGCTCGAGCCACTCGATCGAGGTCATGTTCGCCGGCGGTTGCACACAGCTCGCCGGATAGCGCACGACATCGACCAGCTTGCCGCCGTCCGCACTGGACCAGGTGGCATAAGCCGTGCCGGAGATCGCCTGGTGGCCATTGCCGAGTGCCAGCGAGATCGGCCCGCTGGGCGTGTCGAACTGCAGATACTCGAAGGCCTCGATCACCTGGTCTTCCGACGGCTTGCCGCCGGCCGCAGCCGCCGCCTTGTCGTAAGCCGCTTTCAGGCCGAGGATCGCCATGGTCATGTGGTAGGCCGGATAGGTGATGCCCTCGTCGAAGCGCTCTTCATAGGCCTTCTTCAGCCAGTCGTTCAGCGCATTGTCCGGGGCCAGATCGGCGTGCGGGCCGCGTGCGCCGATGATGGTGCCGTCCGGGATCTTGTCGCCAACGCGCGCGACCAGGGGCTCACCGGAGGTCAGCACGAAAGGCATCCGCTGCGGCAGGCCGCGGGCGATCGCCTGGAACAGGAAGCTCTCCAGATCGCCGCCCCAGAAGCTGGAGTGCACCAGCTTTGCGCCGGAGACCAGCAGGGCCGAGATCTCGGAACCGTACTCGCCGGCAAAGATCTTCGGGAAGTAGTCGCCGTTGATCTCGGCCTTTGGTGCCAGGGTCTTCAGCGACAGCACGAAGTCGCGCCAGGAGTCCTGACCCCAGGCATAGTTCTGATTGATGCCGGCATAGTCTTCGATCTGCCCCATGCGATCGACCACATAGCGGGCGGCCGCCACGTTATCCATGGTCGCGTGCGGCGCGGTTCGGAAGACGTACTTGTAGGAATTCTCTTCGAAGATGCGCGGCGTGCCGCAGACCCAAAGCACGGTCAGAACCTGCAGTTCCTCGGCCACCGGTGCGACGGCCAGGCAGCTGCCCGAAGAGATATAGCCGACGATGGCATCGACATTCTCGCGCTGCACCAGGTTGCGCATTTCGGTGACCTGGGTCGCCGTACCGCCGGCCTCGTCGACATAGACCGGCTCGATCATCATTCCGGCCAGGCCCGGCGTGTTGTAGGGCGCCGGCAGTTCGCCCTTGTTGATGGCGTCGATCACCAGTTCGGCGGCGTTCTTGCCGGGAATACCGAAGGGCCCTGCGGCCGCGCCGGTCAGAAAGCTGACAACGCCCAGCTTCACCGTGTCCTCTGCCGCCGCCGGCTGGGCGACCGCTCCCAGGGTGAGGGCCAAGCCCCCCAAAGCCAGGGCCTTTGCACCCCGCACTGCTGCTCTCGTACCGCTCCGCATCAACTCACCTCCCTGTTGCTCTTGTTTCGCCGAGGCCATGGCGATCACCAAGGCGTCGGCCTGCTATGACCTCAGCATGAAGCAAGCCCCGTGCCAAGTGCGCAAACGGCTTTGGTATCGATGCCGTGATGCCTCGCCTATGCGAAGGACGCCGTTTCGACTGTCGCTGCAGGCGCCACCGTCCACCAGGGAGGACAGTGGAATGGCCTACTTGGTGAGGGTCAGAAGGTGCGCCGGTGCTGCGAAGCGCACCGTGCCATCGCTCCGGACGAACTCGGCCAAGGCCGTGGCGGCCTCCTGCTTCAGGGTCTGGAACTGGGCCTCGTCGATCATATCGGCCAGGGTCCAGCCCTTGACGTCGGTGTGAACCCAGGCGTCGAGGGAGGGAAAGCAGGCCTCGCCGGCCAAGGTCTCGATCTCGGCGGAGGGCAGTTCGGCCGCAACGGCCAGTTCCATCAAGGTGGCCCTGTCACCCAGATTGTAGGGGGCCCGCAAGGCGTCGGCGATCTCCCGACCGAAGAGCCGCTCCAAGAGTGCGACCATGGCCGCATAGCCCGGCGTCTCCTCCAGCGATCCCCAGACCGCGATCACCATGCGACCGTCGGGCCGCAGCACCCGATAGACCTCTTCCAGTGCAGCGTTGCGGTCCTCGAAGAACATCAGGCCGAAATTGCTGACGACCGCATCGAAGCTGGCGTCGGCGAAGGGCAAGCGCTCGGCCATGCCTTCGCGCCAATCGATGTCCGGTGCCTCGCGTTTCGCCACCGCCAGCATGCCCGGATTGCGATCGAGGCCGGTGATCTTGGCCCCTGGACCCATCCGCTGCTGCGCTGTGCGCGCCAGCAGCCCGGTCCCGCAGGCGAGATCCAAAAGGGCGCCACCCTTTGGCGGGGCGGCGCGATCCAGCACCGGGGCCGCCCAGGCGCCAAAGAGGGCCGGCACGAAAAAAGTCTCATAGACATCGGCTGCGCTGCCGCTCACCTGACCCTTGTCGCTTGCTTCCATAAAGCCCTCCTCGCTCAAGCTTGGTTGGAATGCCGGTCCCTAAAGAGCATCTGCCCCAGTCCCCTCTTGAGGTCTTCGTACTTCGGTCGCGCCTGTTACTTCCGTTGCGCCTGACGCACCGTTTGCACAAGAGAATCAAAAAGTGTCGTATCGTTAATCACGCGCGGCACCTTATTCTGCCCGCCCAGCTTACCGCGTTGCTTCATCCAGGTGAAGAAGGTTCCCGGCGGGGCCGCCAGGATCCCCGGAGGGGCCATCTGCATGTCGCCCATTCGATGCTGCCGGTAGTCGTCGTTTCCCGCGCGCAGGATCTCGTCGACAATCGCCATGAATCCCTGCAGGCGCTCATCCGAAGGGATCGTATCGCCGAACTCGACAACGTAGAGGTGCTGCCCGCGCGGCTCCTCGCCATGTGGAAAGATCGCACCGACCGAGAAGTCGGGAACGCTCAAGGACTGTGCCTTGCTGGCCTCGCTGATCGCGATCTGGATTTCCTCTTCGATCAGGTGTTCGCCGAACGCCGAGAGCGAGGTTGAGGTGCGGCCGGTGATCAGGATCCGCGGCGGGTCCAGATCGACGAAACGCACGGTGTCGCCGATGACGTATCCGAAGAGCCCGGCCGGGCTGCTGAGGACCACGGCATAGTTCACCCCGGTTTCGACGTTGCCCAGCCAATAGCGTCTCGGGTTCTCCGCCTCCAAGTCTTCGACCGGCACGAACTCATAGAAAAGGCCGCCGCTCGATCGCAGGCGCAGGCCTTCGCCGAAGCCGCGGTCGGCAAAGGCCAAGAAGCCCTCGCTGGCCGGATAGACTTCACGCAGCTCGACATCCATACCGGCCAGCAGGGGCTCGAACTGGCTGCGGTAGGGTTTGAAGCTGACGCCGCCGTGAATGATGAGATCGAGGTTGGGATAGCTGTCGGCCAGACCGCCGGGCTTGCCTTCGGCCAGGGCCTGCAGGAAGAGCAGCAGCCAGCTTGCCGTGCCGCCGATCATGCGGATGTCGCGCTTGGGCGAGTCCTCGAGGAGGATCGCCATCTTGCGCTCCCAATCGGGCAGCTGCGCCACCTCTTTGGGCGGATAGTAGAGCCGGCGCGCCCAGGCCGGCACGGCCATGACGACGATTCCCGACAGGTCGCCGGCGTGGATGCCTGGCTCCAGCTCCTCCAGGGCGGTGCTGCCGCCCAGCATCAAACTGGGCCCGCCCAAGACGCGGCTCTTCGGCTTGGCCCTCAGATGAAAGGCCAGCAGATCCAGCACCGCGGTGTTGTTCGCGCTCAAGATCTCCTTGGTCACGGGGATGTACTTGCTGCTGCCCGAGGTGGTGCCGGAGGTCAGCGCGAAGTAGGGGACTTCGTCCGGCCAGGAAGCACCGCGGATGCGTGGGAAGTCCCGCTTCCAGTAATCCTCCCAGAAGTGTTCGAAGCGGCGCAGCGGGACCTTGGACTGAAAGTCCTCGATGCCGTCAATCCGGTCAAAGCGATGATCGCGGCCGAAGCGCGTGTTCGCAGCTTTGCCGATCAGCCGGGACAGGGTCTGGCGCTGGGCGGCGCGCGGATCTTCACGCTCCAGTCGCGACAGGCGATAGCGCGAATAGAGTCGCAGAATGCCAGTCTTGTCGATCATCGCGCTGGCAACACTATGGGGAACATCGGTCCTCCAGTTTCCTCTTAATGGCGCCTAAGACTTGGAGGGCAGGCGCCCTTTGGACAAGCACGTTTCGGCCAGCAAGAGCAGTGAAGGCGCCTTACCCCTCGGCGTGTTCTGGATCTGGGCTGCGCCGAAGGCTGGCGCCAGTTTAGAGTCCAGCCAGGGCGCTTTCAGACTTCCCTTTGGCCCTCCCTGTCATGCATGCTTGGCGTGAATTCCTAACCCGACGGAAAAAGAGGGAGAACTTCGGGAATGGACTACTACGATTTGGGAGATTTCACCCGCAAGGTCTCGACTGAATCAGAAGAAGCGCAGATTTGGTTCGACCGTGGTCTCAACTGGGTCTATGGCTACCATCATGAAGAGGCCATTGTCTGCTTCGAGAAGGCGCTGACAGCCGATCCCGACTTTGCCATGGCGCACTGGGGCATCGCCTATGCCATTGGCCCCAACTACAACAAGCCCTGGGACCTCTTCGATCCGGCCGACAAGGCCCAGTCGCTGGCCCGCGCCGTGTCGGCGACCGCCAGCGCGCAGGCTGTCAGCAGGGACGTCACGGCCGTGGAACGTGCGCTGATCGATGCCTTGCCGGCGCGCTACCCCCAGAGCGAGCCGCTGGAGGACCAGTCGCCCTGGGACGACGCCTTCGCCGATGCCATGCGCAAGGTCTTTATGCAGTTTCCCGGCGATCTGGAGGTCCGCGCCATCTTCGCCGAGGCGATCATGAACCGCACGCCCTGGAAAATGTGGGACCTGTCCAGTGGCACCGTGGCCGAGGGCGCCGGTACCGACGAGGCCATCGAGGTTCTGGAGGTTGCCTTCGAAGAGATGCCGAAGAGCTGGGATCACCCGGGCCTGCTGCACCTCTACGTCCACCTGATGGAGATGTCGCCCTTCCCGCAACGCGCACTGCGGCAGGGCGACCGTTTACGCGAACTGGTCCCGGACTCCGGCCATCTGCGCCATATGCCGACCCACATCGACGTGCTCTGCGGACACTATCAGGACGTGGTCGTCGATAACTGGAAGGCCATCGTTGCCGACCGAAAGTATTTGGACCGGGTCGGGCCGATGAACTTCTATTCGGCCTACCGGATCCACAATTATCATTTCGCCATCTACGGCGCGATGTTCCTTGGCCAGTACCAGCCGGCGATCGATGCTGCCGAGGAACTGATCGCCACCACGCCGGAAGAGTTGCTGCGCATGCCCTCGCCGCCCATGGCCGACTTCATCGAGGGCTACATCCCGATGAAGCAGCACGTGCTGATCCGCTTCGGCCGCTGGCAGGAGATCATCGACCAGGTTCTGCCGGAAGATCGCGACCTCTACCGGGTCACCACGGCAATGATGCTCTATGCCAAGTCGGTGGCGCACTCCGCCCTGGGTCAGGTCGACCAGGCCGAGGAGACCCGCGCCCGCTTCCTGGAGGCCAAGGGACGGGTGCCGGAGAGCCGCCTGGTGCACAACAACACCTGCTGCGACCTGCTGGACATCGCCGAGGAAATGCTGAACGGCGAGTTGGAGTACCGTCGCGGGAACTTCGACAAGGCTTTCGCACATCTGCGCCGCTCGGTCGAGCTGGACGACGCCCTGCCCTACGACGAGCCCTGGGGCTGGATGCAGCCGACCCGCCACGCGCTGGGCGCCTTGCTGCTGGAACAGGGCCACACCGCTGAAGCCGAAGCCGTCTACCGCGCCGACCTCGGCCTCGACGGCAAGCTCAGCCGTGCCTGCCAGCACCCGGACAACCTCTGGAGCCTGCACGGTCTGCACGAATGCCTGACCCTGCGCGGCGACACGGTCGAGGCACCGATGATCAAGCAACGGCTGGATTTGGCCCTGGGTCGCTCTGACGTGCAGGTGCACGCCTCCTGTTACTGCCGGCGTAAGGCGGCTGCTTAGAGCAAGTCCAGTGGCCGGTAGAAGAGCAGCAGGAAGCCGAAGAGCGCCAACGGTAGGCGCAGCGGCAGCTTCAGCGGTGCGATCACGGCGAAGGAGAGCGCGGCCAGGCCGACGGCGACGAGGAGGGCTGTGAAGAGCGCCTCCCAGGGCGCCTCGGCGAGCCCGATCAAGGCCGGATCGGCGACCATGGCCAGGGGCACGATGTAGAGGCCGAGCCCCAGCGCCATGGCGCTCACTGCGACCTTCAGCCAGTTCTCCTCCACCATGCCCGCCGCGATGAAGACCGCTCCGCAGACCGGCGGGGTGATGGTCGAGAGCAGCGCGAACCAGAAGACGAAGAGGTGCGCCAGCAGGATCGGCAAACCCAGTTGCTGCAAGGCGGGACCGGCGACCGAGACGCAGATCACATAGGCGGCCGTCGTCGGCACCTCCATGCCGAGGATAAGGCAGGCCAGCGCGGTGAGCAGCAGCGCCGGCCAGAGCAGACCGCCGGAGCCCGAGAGGATGAGCGAGGTGATCTTGACGCCCAAACCGGTCGCCCCCAGCACGCCGATGACCAGGGAGGCGCAGAGGATGATCGCGGCGATCATGCCGATCTGCCGCCCGGCCGAGAGACAGACCTGTTCGAGACGGGCGAGCGTGCGTTGCCAGGAAAGGCTCAGGCGCGCATCCAACAGCAACAGCAGGGCCGCGGCCAGAATCGCCAGGCAGGCGGCGTATTGCGGGGTGTAGCCGGGACCGAACATGCCCCACAGCAGCACGGCGAAGGGCACCAGGAAGAAGGCGCTGGTGACGGCGACGACCCGCAGCATCGGCCGCTGGTCGGGCGGCAGGCCGCTCAAGTCGTAGCGCTTGGAGTAGGCGTCGATACCGACCCAGACGGTCACGAAGTAGAGGAGCGCCGGCAGCAAGGCCGCGGCCATGATGCCGGTGTAGGGCACCCCGGTCAGCTCGACCATCACGAAGGCGCCGGCGCCCATCAGCGGCGGCATGATCTGCCCGCCCGAGGAGGCCACGGCCTCCACCGCACCGGCCAGGCGTCGCGGATAGCCCAGCTTGGTCATGGCCGGCAGGGTGATCGCACCGGTAGATGCGACATTGGCCGAGGCCGATCCGGAGATCGAGCCGAAGAGGGCAGACGAGAGCACCGAGACCTTGGCCGCCCCGCCGCGCAGCCGTCCGGCTGCCGCTGCCGCCAGGTTCATGAAGCCCTGCCCCGCCTCGCCGGCGTTCAGAACCGCACCGAAGATCACGAAGACGGCGACCACATTGACGGAGATGCCGGTCAGCTGGCCCCACAATCCGCCTTCCGCGATGGTGAGGTTGCCGAGGAAACTGGCCAGAGGCAGACCCGGATGGCCGAACTCGCCGGGAATGGCCTCGCCGCAGACGCCGTAAGCCAGGGCCAAGGCTGCGACCAGCGGCAGCGGCCAACCGATGGCACGGCGCGCCATCTCCAGGGTGACCAGGATCAAAGCAACGGCCAGCACCTCTTGGAAGGAACCCTCGAGAAATCCGTACTGGTCGCCCAAGGCCGCGTGATTGAGCGCGATATAGAAGCAGCCCAGCAATCCGACTGCGGTGAAACCCACGCCGGTCAGCTGCGCTGCCCTGCTCTTCGCCATGAAGAGGAAGCACCAAGGCAGCGCCAAGGCCATATGCAAGGGCCGGCTGACCAGGTTCGGCACCAGGCCGGAGAAGACGAGCCAAAGGTGGAAGCCGATCGAGAGCGCACCCAGCGCGCTCCAGATCGACCTCGCGGTCAGCGACATCTCGGCCTGGGCAACAACAGCGAGAGAATCGCTCTAGCGCTGCTCGTCGGTGATGGGGAAGGCCTTCTCCTCATAGTACTTGAGGGCGCCGGGATGAATCTTGCCGGTGATGTTCTCCATCAAGCCCTGGTTCACGCCGTTCCACCAAGGCGCGCTCTCGGCCATCTTGGCCTTCTCGTCCCAGTAAGTCTTGGTGAGTTCGTAGGCCGTGGCGTCGTCCATGGCGGTGGTGGTGTAGGCAACCACCGGCAGCGAGGTGGTGACGATGTCTTCTTCTTGACCGGCATAGGTGCCGGCCGGGATCACCAGCTTGGTGCGCTTGGTCTGCGCGATCTGCTCGTCGCTCAAGGAGAGGACGACGACGCCGGTGCCGGCGGCGGCCTCGATGACGTTGGGCGCGGGGAAGGAGCCGGCGGTGACGAAGGCATCGATCTGACCGTTCTTCAGCGCCGGTCCGGCGTTGGAGAGCTCGACCTCGGCCAACTCGACCTTGTCCTTCAGGCCGAAGAGATCGAGATACTTGGCCCCCTCGCGGGCGCCGAAGGAGCCCTTGCCCAGCAGAATCGTCTTGCCTTCCAGGTCGGCGAAACTCTCGACCCCGGCATCGGCCCGCACGACGAAATGCATGGTGAGCGAGGGTATCGGGAAGAGCGCACGGATCTCCTCGAACTTGGGATTGCTCTTGCCCTCGAACATGGCCTTGCCGCCCTGGGCCAGACGGACCAGCACCGGCGGGGTGGTGAAGACATAGTTGCCCGTGCGCTGGGCTGCCTCCATCACGTTTTGTACCGAGCCCTGGCTTTCCTCGACGGTGACGATGATCGCGCCGTCGGTGCCGGCCTTGATCGCCTCGGCGATCTGCACCGCCATCTGATAGTAGGAGGAGGTGGTCTTGGCCGATTTATAGGTGACGCGGGTCTCGGCCTGGGCGGTACCGGTCAAGCCGACCGCTGCAGCGGTCGCAAGTGCGGTGGCAAGGGCAAGGGATTTGAGCATGGCGTGTCGTCTCGCTGGCTGTTCGTTGATTCGGGTCGTTGAAGTGGGCGCCATTCAGACCCCTCGGTCGCATTTCTGCAAGCCCTACAGCTTAAGCCAGTCGTCCAGAAAGTCTTCGAACCAGCGCGCGGTCTTGGCATCGCTCTCGGCTGCTTCCGCCAGCTGCTGTTCGCGCGATTGGGCGCCGGGACGCTCCAAGGCATGCGGCAGCTCGTCCATCCAGAAGCGATAGTGCGTGACATCGACCTCCGGGTGATACTGCAAGCCAAAGGCCTTGTTCAGTCGAATCGCTTGGTTGGGAAAGTCATCGTCCGTGGCCAGACGGGTTGCCCCGCTCGGCAGGCCGAAGCCCTCTTGATGCCATTGATACATGCGCGTCGGCTGTTTGAGGAAACCCTGGCTTTCTGCTGTCGGGGCAACGTCGTGATAGCCAATCTGATTTAGCCCGGACGCGTGGGGGGCGACTTCGGCACCGAAAGCCGCCGCCATCAACTGGCCACCCAGGCAGAAGCCGACATAGGGCTTGTCGGTCTCGATCCAGGCTTTGACATAGTTCAACTCGTCACGCAGGTAGGCGGTCTTGGGCCGGTCCAGGTCGGTAGAGAGCATCTCCGCGCCGCCATAGACGACCAGCGCATCAAAGCCCTTCGGGTCCGGCAGACCATCGCCGGTTCCGGGGCAGCAATCGGTCAGCTCCATCCCGCGAGAGATAAGGTGCGTCCTGGCCCGATCACGCCGCTGTGTCACGGGATGGTCGATCAGAAGAATGCGCCGCATAGCTTACTACCCGTTCGTCGAAGCGCGCCTCTTCCGGTCCGGCCGTGAGCCGGTCCCCCTCGCTTACTATGGGGTCGATCCCAGGAAGGCACGCATGTGGAAATCCGTCTGCTCGCGATCATAGGCCAAGTCCGGGGCGACAGGGCAAGCCCGTCGTGCAAGGCAGCCACCTGACATGCAAGGCGTGCCCGCCTCTGTTGCCAGATGTCGCCGGCAGGTCACCACATCGTAGCCCTCGGCCGTGAAGGCCCCGACCGGGCAGGCGGATAAGCAGGGTGCGGCACATTCCGGGCAGGGGGAAGGGGATGGATCCCCTGTGTGCCATCCCGCGGGAACGGCGGCGAAGGCCAGCGCCCCGCGGTAGGAATGCCAGAGGCCGTGGAGCGGATGGATCAACATGCCGAGAGGTGACGGCGTGAGCCCTTCCGCCTGCTGCGCCCAGCGCAGGAAGGGGCGATAGGGCGGTCCGCCGAAGGGATAGAGGGCGGTGCCGCCAAGCGACTGGGCCAGGTCGCCGATCACCCGTGCCGACCAGCGATCCAGCGGATTGGCCTCCCCATCGCTGTACTCCGCAGACTTCTCAAACGCGGGCCAAACAGAACCGCCGATGGCGCCTAGGAGCAGCAACCAAGCGACCCCCGGGCCAAGGCCGTCATCGCGGTCCGGGCAGAAGGCGCCGCGCGGCCGCAAGCCGGCAGCAGCCAACCTTGCTTCGATCTCGGCATAGCCTGCGACAGGCCGTTCCACTGCGCTCGTCATCACGCTCCTTCCACAGGCATCAAATGTATCGATAACTCTTCTTAAGCTGAGGTCGGAAAAGCAACGGGAAAAACTCCGTCACTTTGCCGTCGAAACGTCTTGACGCCCACGACCGGCGTCATTGATTGTCATTCGATCGCAACCCAGGAATTGCTTGGCCCCGCTTGATGCCAGGACCCGCTTCTCAGACCGTGCAGATATCGGCATTGCCGAAACCGGAGCGCTTCGGTTTTCTGCTGCTGCCCGAGTACTCCACGATTTCGCTGTGCTCTATGCTGGAGCCGTTGCGCCAAGCCAATCGCTTGAGCGGGCGCACATTCTACGAGTGGTCGGTGATGACACCGGACGGCGAGGCCCTTGCCTCGTCCAGCGGGGTCAGAATCCTGCCGGACCGGAGCCTGGATCAGGCCGAACGTCTGAATGCTCTGGTGATCATCGCAGGGATGCATCCGGACCGCTATTGCGAGCGATCCGTGCTGAACGTGCTGCGCCGTCTGGCGCGCCAGGGCTGTCAGCTGGGCGCCATCTCGACCGGCAGCTATCTTCTGGCCAAGGCAGGTCTGCTGGAGGGCTATCGCTGTACCATCCATTGGGAGCATATCGCCGGCTTTCAGGAGGCCTTTCCGAACCTGGATGTGACCGACGAGCTCTACGAGATCGATCGCAACCGCTTCACCTGTTCGGGCGGGACCGCGGCGATGGATCTGGCGCTCTCGCTGATCGCGCTCGATCACGGCCGCGACCTTGCGACCGCAGTGGCCGAGCAGTTCATCCACGAGCGCATCCGTGATCGCCACGACCCTCAGCGCATGGCCTTGCGCGCCCGCGTGGGTGTCTCCCATCCCAAGCTGCTACGCGTGATCGAGTTGATGGAGGCGTCGCTGGAGGAGCCCCTGCCGCGCGGCGACCTGGCCAAGCAGACCGGGCTTTCGACCCGTCAGTTGGAGCGTCTCTTCCGCAAGTACCTCGGACGGACCCCAACGCGCTATTACCTGGAACTCAGATTGCAGAAGGCGCGCTCGCTGCTGATGCAGACCTCCATGTCGGTGCTGGACGTCGCCCTAGCCTGCGGCTTCGTCTCCGCATCGCATTTCTCCAAGTGCTACCGGGAGTATTA
Source organism: Kiloniellales bacterium (assembly GCA_040219175.1). Classification (GTDB taxonomy): domain Bacteria; phylum Pseudomonadota; class Alphaproteobacteria; order Kiloniellales; family JACOMY01; genus JACOMY01. Next base: position 177,577 of record JAVJSY010000097.1, on the reverse strand, counting down.
TCAGAAGACACCTCGCCAGGAACGCCAGCTGGAGCCAGCCGTTGCGACTGCGTGACGGAACAGATCCGCTCTAGCAGCCTTGCCAAGTCGCGCTCTATTCGGCCAAGGTCTCCTCGGTGCAGAACGGGGGGGCGCGGGTGACGGATTCTAAGCCAGAGACGCTCAAGAGCCAGATTCGGGTGGTCGCTGCCGGGATGATCGGCAATGTGATCGAGTGGTACGATTTCGCCCTCTACGGCTTCATGGCGGTGGTCATCTCCGAGCTGTTCTTTCCGCACGGTGACAAGACCGTTTCTCTGATCGCGACCTACGGAGTCTTCGCTGCAGGCTTCCTGATGCGGCCGCTGGGAGCGGTCTTCTTCGGGCACCTGGGCGACACCATCGGGCGCAAGCCCGTGTTGCTGATCTCTGTCGTCATGATGGTGCTGCCGACGATTCTGCTGGGGATCATGCCGACCTTTCAGGACTGGGGCATCTATGCCTCGATCTGCCTGGTGCTCATTCGCCTCCTGCAAGGCTTCTCGGTCGGCGGGGAATTCAGCAGCTCTGCCACCTTCATGGTCGAGGCCGCTCCGCCAGACCGTCGCGGCCTGGCCGGCAGCTGGGCCAACTGCGGCGCGGTCGCCGGCACGGTCCTGGGCGCCGGCACGCCGGCGACCGTCATCTGGCTCTTGGGCGAGCCTGCGGTGGTCGAGTGGGGCTGGCGCATTCCCTTCCTGCTGGGCGGTCTGGTCGGGGTGGTCGGTCTGCTGTTGCGGCGCGGTTTGCCGGCAGAAGAGGCGCCACCGGAAAAGCGGGAACCAGGCGATCATCCGATCGTGCGGGTGTTTCGCGAGGAACGCGACGTCCTGGCCCGCGTGATCCTGCTGACCTCGGCCTATGGCGTGGTCTACTACCTGCCAATGGTCTACCTGCCGACCTGGCAGTCGCTCTATACCGACCTCAAGCTGCACGAGGCGCTCTTCATCATCACCCTTGTGATGGCGGTGCAGATGATCCTGGTGCCCCTGGTCGGCCATTTCACCGATCGCTTTATGCGCCGCACCCATTTCTTGGCCCTGGTCTTCGGCGTGACAGGTCTGGTCGCCTTGCCGCTCTTCATTCTGACAGAGGCCGGCGTGCTGTGGATCGTGGTCCTGGTCTATCTCGCCTTTGCCACCCTGATTGCCGGGGCGCTCGGCGCCGTGCCGACGACCTTGGTGGAGGCCTTCGACCGTGGCCACCGCCTGACCGGCTATTCGGTTTCCTTCAACATCGGCATGGGCATCGCCGGCGGCACCGCACCGATGGTGGCAACCGCCCTGATCGCGACCAGCGGTTCGCACTACGCGCCGGCAATCTACCTGACGGTGGCCGGTCTGCTCGGCGCCGCCGTCCTGCTCTTCATGCGCGACCACAGCCGCGAAGATCTGCGGTAGCGCTATGGCAGGATGATGTCAAATCGAAGCGATTTGCCGTCTGAATCCTGCTATAGACGTTTGAAACATAGAGCAGAGTCTCGCGAACCGGTGAGTCCGCCTGATCGCGATCTGGTCTAGTCCTTGAAAGTCACAAAGCTTTCCAAGGGCGCGCGCTCGGTCACCAGCGTGTTCTCGACCGCACGCTCGTCGATCCGGCCGAGCGACATACCGCAAACCACGACCTCCCCTTCGGGAAGGTCCAAGACCTCGCGGATGACGCGGTGATAGCGGGCGAAGGCGGCCTGCGGGCAGGAGTCCAGGCCGTGGCCGCGGGCGGCGATGCAAATCGACTGCAGGAACATGCCCAGATCCAGCCAGCTGCCGATCTCCAGGGTGCGATCGATGGTGACGATCATGCCAACCGGGGCATCGAAGAAGCGGTAGTTCCGTCCCAACTGGGCATGCATCTTGCGTTTGTCCGCGCGGCCGATGCCGAGCAGCCCGTAGAGATCCCAGCCGACCTTGCGACGACGCCCGAGATAGGGCTCTTCGAACGTGTCGGGGTAGTACTTGTACTCGCCGCTGTGCCCGGTTCCGCCGCTGGCATGCACCTCCAGTAGCGCGGCGGTGAGCCTCTCCTTGCTGTCGCCGGTGACGACCGTCACCGCCCAAGGCTGCATGTTGGTGCCGCTGGGGGCTCTGGAGGCCAGAGCCAAGATCCGCTCGACCGTTTCACGCGGAACCGGGTCCGGCCGAAAGGCGCGTACCGAACGCCTGGAGCCCAGTGCCCAGTCGACTGCTGCCGCCAAATCCTCGCGCGCAAGCGCTGGCGCTTCGAAAAGCGGGCCTTTGGCCAGGTCATCGGTCATCATCCTGAGCTGTTCTCCCCCATCCTGTCTATCGGTGCATCCGGGTCCAGGCCGACCATGCAGTAGCCGCGGTGAAAGTCGTCGATGTGACGGACCATCCAACGCCGTGCCTCTTCCTCGTCCTGTCGTTCGATGGCCTCGGCGATCGCGCGGTGTGCTGTCAAGAGCCGCTCTGCCGCGGTATCCAGCCGCGTCACCACGACGGCGAAGGCCGGGTAGAAGAGCTGCCCGACGGCTTCACGGGCCAAGAGCAGCGCGCGGTTGTGTGCAGCCTTGGCGACCAATTCGTGGAAAGAGACATCCAGCGCACTCAAGCGTCGGGTGTCGCCTCTGGCGGCCTCGCTCTCCTTGAGGTTCTGCCGAATTGCCTCCAGGTCGCTTTCGTTTCTTGCCTTGGCCGCGTAGGCGGCAGCGGCCGGTTCCAGGGCGGCAATGGTCTGCCAGAGTTCGCGGAAGGTGACGTCGTGCAGCACCAGAGCCTGGCTCAGCCGCTGTCCCAGCGCCTTGGTAGAGGGGTGGGCGACAGCCAGACGACGGCCGGCGATACGCTCCGCCAGACCGCTCTGCTCAAGCAGGCGGATACCTTCACGTACCGTCGAACGATTTAGCGCGAAGGCTTCGGCCAGCGCGGTCTCGGTCGGTAGCAGATCGCCCGGTTTCAGACGCCCGGCCATGATCTTGGTCTCGATCGCCTGGCAGAGACGCTTGTAGGCGGGTGCTGGCTCCAGCGGTTGGAACAGGGCCTTGGCGTCGCTCACTGCCCGAACTCCCGATCGCGCAGCAGGCGACGGCGAATCTTCCCGGTCGGGGTCTTGGGCAGAGCATCCAGGAAGGCGATCTTTCGCGGATACTTGTAGGGCCCTGTCGTGGCCTTGCAGTGGGCTTGCAGTGCCGCCACCAATGCCTGGTCGCCGCCATAGCCGGGAGCCAGCACCACGAAGGCCTTCACCACCTCGCCGCGCTCCGGATCGGGACTGGCGACGGCGGCGCTTTCGATGACGGCGGGGTGCGCGGCCAAGGCGTTCTCCACCTCCATCGGTCCAATGCGGTAGCCGCTGGAGTTGATCACATCGTCGCTGCGCCCCTCGTGGAATAGGTAGCCCTCGGAGTCCTGGCGCACGCGGTCGCTGGTACGAAAGTAGGGGCGGCCGGCGATCTCAATCCGGGCGGCCGCACTGCGTTCCGGATCGCGCCAGTAGCCCAGCATCACCTGCGGATTGGGCAGCGCGATCGCCAGTTCGCCGGGGGTGTCGCAAGGAACCGGCTGGCCGGCCTCGTCGATCACCAAGACCTCGATGCCCGGCAATGGCTTGCCCATCGAGCCGGGCTTCACGGGAAGTGCCGGATAGTTCAGCACCGTCATCAAGGTCTCGGTCTGGCCATAGCCATCGAGCAATGCAACAGCGGTGAGGCGGCGCCAGGCTGCCACAATCTCTGGGTTCACCTGCTCGCCGGCGGAGACGGTGAGGCGCAGGGCCGAGAGATCGCGGTCGCTCACATCTTCACGGACCAGCCGTCGCAATTCGGTCGCCGAGGCGCAGAAGACGGTGACGCCATAGCGCTCCAGAAGGGCGAAGCGGGCGGCCGGGTCGAAAGGCCCTTGGTGAAAGACGACGCTAGAGCCGCACGACCAGGGTCCGAAGAGAATGGAGGTGCCGGCCTTGCTCCAACCGGTATCGGCCGTGCACCACATTGTGTCTTCCGGCTTCAGATCCAGCCAGTACCAGGCCGACGCCCGCCAGGTAAAAAGACTGCGCGCGGCGTGCAGCACGCCCTTCGGTTCTCCGGTCGAGCCGGAGGTGTAATAGAGGATTGCGGGATCGTCGATTGCGACGCTGGCTGGTTGAACCGGATCCTGCTCTTCGGCAAGGATCGTGGCCATCGAGGTCCAGCCCTCTGCTTCGCCAACCACCACGCGCGATCGCAGGCCCTTCTCGCTGGAGATTTTTGCCACCTGGGTCTCGCTGACGATGGCCGCGGCGGCCTCGGCATTCTCCAGGCGGTAGGTCACGTCCTTCTCGGTCAGCATCTCGATGCAGGGAATGGGCACGGCGCCGATCTTCAACAGCGCCACCATGGCGATCTGCCATTCGGGCACCCGCGGCAGCATGACCAGCGCGCGCTCGCCCTTCTGCAGGCCTGCCGCCTGCAAGGCAGCGGCCAGACGATCGCTCAAGGTGGCGATCTCGCGATAGGTGAAGCGACGTTCCTGTCCTTCCGCGTCACTCCAGATCAGCGCCAGGTGATCGGGGCGCTCGGCCGCCCAGCGATCGACCACATCGGTGCCGAAGTTGAAGTGGCGCGGAAGTTGCCAGCGAAAGTCCGCATAGCAGGCGTCGTAGTCGTGCATCGGCAGGTGTTGCATGGTTTCGCGCTCACGAAAGGTCATTGACGCCTGCCTTGCGCATGATCCGCTTGGCCATGGCCCAGCGATGCACCTCCGAGGGGCCGTCGTAGATGCGAAATGCGCGGATGTCGTTGAACAGCTGCGCCACCACCGTGTCGTGGGTCATGCCCTGGCCGCCCAGCACCTGAACGCAGCGATCGACGATGCGGAACAGTGCCTCGGAGACCGCAACCTTGGACATGCTGCTCTCGTGCCGGGCCTTCTCGCCCTGGTCCAGCAGCCAGGCGGTGTACCAGATCCACAGTTTGCTCTGCTGCAGCTCCATCTCGTTGTCGGCCAGCATGAAGCCCACGCCCTCGTGCTCGCCAAGCGGCTTGCCGAAGGCGCGACGCCTGGCGGCATAGGCGGACGCGATGTCGTGTGCGCGTTCGGCGGCACCCAGCCAGCGCATGCAGTGGGTCAGTCGGGCCGGGGCCAGGCGCACCTGTGCATAGCGGAAGCCCTCGCCCACAGCGCCCAGCACCTGATCCTCGGACACGAAGAGATCGTCTAGATCGACTTCGTAGTGACCGCCGGTGAAGGTACTGTCCAAGGTGTTCTGTTGACGTTTGAGGGCGATGCCGGATGCGCTCATGTCGGTCAGGAACATGGTGGCGCCGGCGTCGGGAACCGTCGCCATGACGATGCCAAGCTCCGCGCCCTGGGCACCGGTGATGAACCACTTCTTACCGGTGATGCGGAAACCGCCCTCGACCGGCTTGGCCTCTGTGGCCAGCATACTGGGGTCGGAACCGGCCCCCTCCGGCTCTGTCATCAAAAAGCAGGAACGAATTGCAGCACCGGCCAAGGGGGCAAGCCAACGCCCTTTCTGCTCCGCGGTTGCGACCTTGGAAAGCAGGTGGATGTTGCCCTCGTCCGGTGCGTTGCAGTGGATCGCCACCGGTCCCAGCGGCGAGTAACCGGCAGCCGCGAAGACCAGAGCATTCTCCACGTGGCTCAAGCCGCGGCCGCCGTAGTCCGGCTCCACATGGACCGAAAGCAGGCCGGCCTTCCGCGCCTCCTCGTTCAGGGTGCGCCGCAGCTCGTCGCTCGGCCCATGCGCACCCCAGCGCGGGTCCTTCTCGTAAGGAATGATCGTCTCGACGACGAAGCTGCGCACTTCATCTGCCAGGGCCTGCTGTTCCGGGGTCGGACGAAAATCGATCACCTTTGTCCTCCTCATGCCGCAACGTCCGTTGCAGTCGTTCCGATTGGATAATCCGATTGTCGGACAAACTAGGATTAATCAGGCGCTCCTGCAAGTTTTTCGGGCAGGGTAACAGCTGCACCAGGGTTATGGCCGAAAGCGAAGGCCAGCGCCGCAACGGCGATAGGCGGTTCGAAGCACAGAAGACCGGTGGCTGTGGCCAGGATCGCAACATCGCAACTCCTGTTCCGCGTCCTCGGCTTGTGAGCGGTCGACAAGGTCGGCAGGTTTCCTTCTGCAAGCAGCAGCGAATAAGGAAGGAAATGAGATCTTGGCAGCGCTACTCTTCACACCCTTTGCCCTGCGCGGGCTCGAGCTGGCGAACCGGGTCACGGTCTCGCCGATGTGCCAGTATTCGGCGGAGCAGGGCTGTGCGACCGACTGGCACCTGGCACACCTGACCCAGCTCTCGCTCTCCGGTGCGGCACTGGTGATGGTGGAGGCGACGGCGGTCGAGGCGCGCGGCCGCATCACGCCTGGCTGTCTGGGTCTGTTCGATGACGCAACGGAGGCGGCGCTTGCCCGCATCTTGGCTGCCTGCCGGCGTTTCGGTGGTGCGAAGATTGGCATTCAATTGGGTCATGCCGGGCGTAAGGCCTCTGTCCAAGAACCCTGGAAGGGCGGCAAGCCTCTGACCGCCGCCGAGGGAGCCTGGCAGCCGGTCGGACCTGCGGCCCTGGCATTCGATGCAGGCTGGCCAGTTCCGACAGAGCTCAGTCTGGCCGATATCGCGGCAATCAAGGAGGCTTTCGTCGCCGCCACGCGTCGCGCGCTGCGGCTGGACTTCGATCTGATCGAACTGCATGGCGCCCATGGCTACCTCTTGAGTTCTTTCCTCTCGCCGCTTTCCAACAGCCGCGACGATGCCTATGGCGGCAGCGCAGACAAGCGCATGCGTCTGCCGCTGGAGATCTTCGAGGCCATGCGCGCCGTGTGGCCGAGCGAGCGGCCGCTTGGATACCGCCTGCAGGGCAGCGACTGGGTCGCCGGCGGCTGGCACCTGGAGAATGCGGTCGCACTTGCCGGTGCCATGAAAGAGGCGGGTTGCGACTATGTCGTGGTCTCCTCCGGCGGCAATGCGGCCGATCAAAAGATCGAGACCGGTCCAGGCTACCAGGTCCCCTTCGCCAAGAAGGTTCGGGAGAGGACCGGAATACCCACCATGGCCGTCGGCATGATCACCGAGGCCAAGCAGGCCGAGACGCTGATCCGCGAAGAGACGGTGGACCTTGTTGCCTTGGCCCGCGCCTTTCTCGCCGATCCGCGCTGGGCGTTGCGGGCTGCAGCGACGCTCGAGGCCGCTCCCCCCTACGCCGCGCCGCAGTATGAACGCGCGCTGACGACGATGGGCTTCCCGCACGGAACGGCCAAGAACGAGCGACGCTTCGGTTAGCAGATGTTGCGAAAAAGCGCGGCACGCCCCGGCCCCGCAGGCCAGACAAGCCTGCGGACGCCATGCCGCGGGCCCGGCGGAGTAGGCAAGGGGAGGGCGATGACCTAAGGTCGCGGTGAAGGCTGGGGAGGCTTGGGGAGGCCTGAGGAGGCAGCATCGCATCGCGGCCGCCCTCCTCCCGCGGCGCGGATGAGCAGAGGCCCGCCGTTCTGGCCGGCTGACCCGTGCGGCGATCCGCTCTCGCCCCTTGGGCTCCAAGGCTGACGGGGCCGAGGCAGCGACGAGTTCCTGGGCGGGGGCGTGTCAGCAACCTCTGCCTGGGCGGTGTAACCGAATGGTCGCTTGGCCGCACTTGTCTGGTCCTGGGACCTTCTTGGTGTTGATTTCTACCGCCTGCTGACGATAAGGGATGCCGTCGGCGTCACGGGGAAGGACTGTCCAAGATGGATCTGACAAGAGACGAATTACTTTCGTCCAAGATTGTTTTTACGCATGTGTCCAAAGCGGGCGGCAGTTCCCTGTTCGGCTTGTTCGATGCCTTGCTTGGCCCGGAGCGCTGTTTTCGTCATTTCGCGCGCGATGCCAAGACCGGCAAGTTCTCGCGGAAGATCGAGGATCTCCAGGTTGAAGAGGTGAATGCCTTCAATTTTCTGGGCGGGCATTTCGACTATGGCCATCATGCCCGCATCGCGGGACGGGTCTTCTATATCGGAACCATGCGCGATCCCGTCGATCGCATCATATCGAGCTTCTACTACTTGCGCCTGCAAGGGCCCGAAAAGCTGCGGGCCGAAGCCATGTCGATGACCTTGAACGACTATGTCCAAAGCAAGCTGGAGGATCCGAACAGTCGTATCGTGCGTTCGTCGCAGGTCGAACAACTGACCGGAGAGAAAACCGCCGAGGCTGCCAAAGCGGTCATCGAAGAGCACTATCTGGCCTGTTGCTCGCTGGAACAGCTCGACGCTATGCAGGCGCTTCTAGCCGGTCTTTACGGCAAGCCCGAGGTCACGCCCTTTCGGCTGAATGTCACCAAGGCGGTCAAGGCGCATCCGGATCTGACCCTGGATACCTTGGAGACGCTGCATGAGCGCTTCGAGGAGGACTATCGTCTCTTGGCGTGGGTACGCGACCGTTTCGATCGGGTGTATCGTCATTTGCAGGTCGCCGATGATGCGGCAAACCCGGCCAGCGCCAAGACCAAGCGCGGCGGTTTCCCCCTGTTCCGAAGCTTGTAGGCCCACTCCGGCTCGTGATAGTCAACCGCGACCGCAAAGTCCTGTGGCCAAACGCCTGGCCGGCCGCAGTGCCGGGTCACGTTCGACAGATTGTAAGAGTTGACACGCAAGGGGATGTCGAGAGCCTTGGCGGGTAGGCGAGCGTTATCCGTCGTCTTGATCACAGCCGGTAAGCGTGATGGGCCGGTAAGAGTTAAGGAAAGAATCGATGAGCGAGCGTTTCGGAATTCTGTTGGCCGGTGGTTTGGGAACGCGTCTCTTTCCGATCACCCGCACGGTCAACAAGCATCTTCTGCCGGTCTACAACAAGCCGCAGATCTACTACTCCCTGGTGATCTTGATGCGCGCGGGCCTGCGAGAAATCGCCATCGTCTCGACGCCGACCACAACGCCGGTGCTGCAGGAATCGCTGGGCGACGGCAGCGAATGGGGCCTCGACATCAGCTATGTCGTGCAGCCCGAGCCCAAGGGCATCGCTCAGGCGATCCTGCTGTGCGGCGATCTTATCAAGAACCGGCCGGTGACCTTGATGCTGGGTGACAACCTCTTCCTGACCGACGAGATGGCGCCCTATCTAGAGGAGGCTCTGGCCCGAAAGCAGGGCGCCAGCGTCTTCGCCGTGCCGGTCGACGATCCCGAACGCTTCGGCATTGTGACCCTGGACGCCAACGGACGCGCCACCGATCTGGTGGAGAAGCCGAAGAATCCCGCCAGCAACATGGCGGTGACCGGGCTCTATTTCTACGATTCGGATGCCCTTGAGCTGACCGCCGGCCTGACGCCTTCGGCGCGCGGCGAGTTGGAGATCACGGATCTCAATCGTGCCTACATGGACCGGCAATCGCTCTACGTGGAATCCCTGCCCGCGGACATCACCTGGCTGGATTGCGGCAATCCCGATTCCCTGGTCGAAGCGAGCCAGACCATCAAGGAACTGGAGAGCAAGAGAAACAGCTTGATTGCCTGCCCCGAGGAGTTGGCGCTCGAGATGGGCTTTGTCGATCGGGCGGGCTATGAGGCTCTGCTCGCGGCCATGCCGAAGACACAGTACCGCGCCTATCTCGAAAGCCTGCTTGCCGGCAAGTCGGCGGCCTGACGGGGAAGGTCCCCCGGGGAAGGTCACCCGGGGAAGATCGACCGGGGAAGATCATCCGGGAAAGATCGCACTAGAGCGTAGGAAGCCGAGGAGACGAGAATGCTATTGGTGACTGGGGGAGCCGGTTTCGTAGGGGCGCACCTGTCGCGGGCGCTGGCCGCGCGCGGCGAACGGCTGGTGATCAGCGATCGTCTGCGCCATGCTGGCAAGCAAGAGAACATAGCCGACATCCTCTTCGACGATATCGTGCCGCCCGATCAGGTGCTCTCCTGGCTCGACGGACGAAAGGGGCTGAAGGCCGTCATCCATTTCGGCGCCAAGGACGGGTCACAGGAACCGGACAAAGACGTCCTTCTGCGTGCCAATTTCGGGATGACCAAGTCCATGTGGACCTGGTGCGCCGAGAACCGCGTTCCCTTGATCTATGCCTCCTCGGCGGCGACCTACGGTCTTGGCGAGGCTGGCTTCGACGACGAGGCGACGCCCGAGGCGCTGGCCAAGCTGACGCCGCGCAGCGGCTATGCCTGGACCAAACACCTTTTCGACCGCTGGGCCGTCAACGAGGTCTTCTCCGGTCGTCCGCGTCCGCCGCGCTGGATGGGGCTCAAGTTCTTCAACGCCTATGGGCCGGGCGATGCGCATAAGGAAAAGGCGCCGACCTTCATAACCAACCTGGTCCGCCAGCTCACGGAATCGGATTCGGTCACGCTCTATGCCTCCGAGCGTGCGGACATCAAGGACGGGGATCAGCGGCGCGACTTCATCTACATCGGCGATATCGTGGACGTTGTGCTTTGGCTGCTCGATTCTTGTAAGACATCGGGCCTGCTGAATGTCGGCAGCGGTCATGCACCCAGCTTGAACGAGGTGGCCGAGGCCGTCTTCGACCTCTTCGGCAAGCCGGTCACTATCGAGTACATCCGCGCGCCGGAGCGGGTGCGCCAACACATGCAGTACTACACCTGCGCCAATCTCGATCGCCTGCGTGCGGCCGGATACCAGCGTCCTTTCCTGACGGTCAGAGAAGGGATCGACAAGTACGTTAAGGTTCCGACCAAGGGATAGCGCTTGCGGTCGGACCATGATTCGTCTGTTTGGTACTTCTGGCTTGGCGTTCGCTTTGCGCCGACAGAAACGGCCGGGCCGGGATAGGGAGAGACTAGGGGATGCCACTATGCAAGCCATGCAAGTAGACAATCTGATCGTTCTGGGCGAGGCGACGGTCTCGATCGACGATATCCTTATCGGCTTTGGCATCGCTGGCGTCGCGGTTCTGGAATCCAACCTCTCGCGTGTGGCGCGTTTGGATCGCGCCCAGCGTGTCTACGTGGTCATGGATTGCATCGCGGGAATGGCTGGCGAAGCTGCCGTCAAGGCAGTGCAAGAGCAGATCTTCCGGCTGAACACCTTCGTCGTCGTGAAGGCGGCCGATGTTGCCGACGCCGAGTTGCTGGCCTGGTTGCGTGCCCAGGACCGGGTGTTGCTGATCGAGGAGCCAGACACGGCGACGGCGGCCGACCCCGGCGAGGTGCGGCGCGCAAGGCGGCCCTACTTCTGTTCCGACACCCTGGACCAGATGATCAGAGCCCTGGTGCCCGAGGGGGGCCAGGCCTACCTGCACGACTTCGCTCAAGAGCTCGCCAGGATCGAGCAAGACGATCCGGTCGAGATGGTCCGCCTGATCCACGGCCTGCGCAGTGCCGAGATCTACGTCATGTCGAACGTCGCGCCCACGACCCGCGGGCTGAAGTCCATCTATGTCGAAAACCCGGCTTCGCGCTTCTTCTGGGCCCCCGACATCAGCATCATCATGCCGACCTACAACGGCACCGACTTCATCGGCAACACCTTGATGAGCATCACCATTCAGGGCGATGTGAACTATGAGGTGATCGTCATCGACGACGGCAGCAGCGACCACACGGTGGATTTGGTCAGAGAGTACGCGAAGACCGACGATCGCGTGCTCCTCTATACCCAGAAGAACCGAGGGCCGCAGGCAACCCGCAACAGGGGCCTGGAACGCGCCAAGGGGAAGTACGTCACCTTCCTGGATCACGACGACCTCTTGCTGCCGAACTCACTGAACCGCCGCCTCGAGGTCTTGGCCCGTAAAGAGCATCTGATCTGCGGCGGACGCTGCGAGATCGTCGACCTGGAGGGGGAGCCGGTTGGCCTTACCGTGGGGCGCCGCCACGACACCTACTACCGCGACTGCCACCTCATGCCGGTCCACATCGGCACCCTGACCGGGCGCAGCGATATCATGAAGCGCTATCGCCTGCCGCTCATCAAGGGATATGCCGACGACTGGACCTACCTCAATCACATGCTGCGCGAGGGCTGGTCCATCAGCGGCTGCGGCGACGAGCCCTTGATCGCCTATCGTTGGCATCGAACCTCCTGGACCGGCAGCGATATCGACAAGCACTTCTTCAACTGCATGAATCTGCTGCGCGATCTCAGCATTCGCCCGGCTGCAGACCTGGGTATCATCGAGAAACCCGAAGGCTCTATGGAGCTGGCCGAGAAGCATATCGAGTCCAGCCGTTTCTCTCGCATACAGGCAGAGTTTTACTCTCTGGCGCTGCGCGAAGATGAGGGGCAGGGCGCAGAAGCGCTACTGGAAGAAATCATCGGCATGATGAACGGAATTCCGGACAGCACGCCGGATTCCCTGAAGGACGGCAATTTCAACTCGGCGGGAAGCAAGGTCTTCATCGCCCATCCCGACAACACCGAGTTCATGAAAGAAGTGATGGGGCATTGGTTCACCGCGGTTTCGCTCTGCGACCGCCTGGCAATCACAGCGGCCAATGCACGCTATGTCGACAGCCTGACCCGCTATCTGGCCGGCCTGCGCGACCGCCTGGCGGAGCGCGGCGAGGTGGTGCCTTCGGTCGCCCTGATGGAGAGGATCTTCAGCCTGACCAAGGCGCGTTTCGAGAAGGTGGCGCGGAACTAGTGGTGCAACCCAGAGGGATGGTTCCCATCCCTCTGGATAAGTTGCCCCACCAGATCAACAAGTTAGTGGGCCGATTCTCCCGAGTACGATGCGGCAGGGATGAGCACGCAAGGCATCTGTTTTAGCGTTCAAACGCCACGCGGGCTTGTCCTCGCTGCGCTGCGGGCGCGCGGTCGCGCTTGCCAAGCTGCGATCAGTGCCACGCAACGCAGCTTGGTTTGGCACCCCTAAAGCGGCGCGATGTCGCCGCGCCCCTGCTCTTCGGCAAAGGCCGCGGCGAAGTCCTGGCTACGGCCTTCCTCGATCGCCTGGCGCAGGTCCGCCATCAGGCGCTGATAGAAGCTGAGGTTGTGTTGGGTCATGAGGATCGGGCCCAGCATCTCGCCGGCCTTGCCCAGGTGGTGCAGGTAGGCGCGTGAAAAGCGCGTGCAGGTGGGGCAAGGGCAGGCTGGATCGAGCGGGCGCGGGTCGGCGGCATGGCGGGCATTGCGGATGTTCAGGGTGCCGCGCGCGGTAAAGGCCTGGCCGGTGCGCCCGCTGCGGGTCGGCAGCACGCAGTCGAACATGTCGATCCCGCGCAGCACGGCGCCGATCAGGTCCAGCGGCTTGCCGACACCCATCAGATAGCGCGGCTGATCGACGGGCAGAGCGGGCGTCGTCTCCTCGACCACCTTGAACATGACCGCCTGCGGCTCGCCGACGGCAAGGCCGCCCAGCGCGTAGCCCTGGAAACCGATCGCGGTCAGCGCTGCGGCAGCGTCAAGGCGCATCGCGATATCGTCGCCACCCTGCAGGATGCCGAACAGCGCGTGCCCCGGCTTGGCGCGGAAGGCCTTGCGGCAACGCTCGGCCCAGCGGTGGCTGCGCTCCATGGCGGCCTTCAGAGCAGGCGGTTCTGCGGGTAGCCGAATGCATTCGTCCAGCACCATGGCAATGTCGCTGCCCAGCAGCTGCTGAATCTCGACGGCCCGCTCCGGCGTCAGCATCAGGCGGGCACCGTCCAGGTGGGAGCGGAAGGCAACGCCGTCGTCGGTCACCTTGCGCAGCTCCGAGAGCGACATGACCTGAAAGCCGCCGCTGTCGGTCAGGATCGGACCCGACCAGTCCATGAAGCGGTGCAGCCCCCCCAGCTCGGCAATCCGTTCGGCGGTCGGCCGCAGCATCAGATGATAGGTGTTGCCCAGCACGATCTCGGTGCCGCTGGCGCGGATCTGTTCCGGCAACAGGCCCTTCACCGTGGCGGCCGTGCCGACCGCCATGAAGGCCGGCGTCTCCGCCGTGCCGTGCGCCGTCGTCAGACGCCCGCGTCTGGCCTTGCCGTCTTGTGCCTGCAAGGTGAAGCCGAAGTCGGTCATAGGAGGTCTTCTCGCGTCAGGAAGGTGGCGTCGCCATAGGAATAGAAGCGGTAGCTCTGGTCGACGGCGTGGGCATAGGCTTCTTGCATGCGCTCCAGACCGGCGAAGGCGCACACCAGCATGAAGAGGGTCGAGCGTGGCAGGTGGAAGTTCGTCAAGAGGCCTTCGACGACCCGGAAGCGATAGCCCGGCAGAATGTAGATCCCGGTCTCACCGCGAAAGGGCGCAAGACTGCCGTCCTCGTCGGCCGCCGACTCCAGCAGACGCAAGGCTGTGGTCCCGCAGGCGACGATGCGCCCGCCGCGTTGGCGTGCTGCCGCCACTGCGGCGACCGTTGCCTCGTCGACATTGCCCCACTCGCTATGCAGCTTGTGCCGGCGCGGATCCTCGTCGCGGACCGGCGCGAAGGTTCCAGCCCCCACATGCAGGGTCAGGGTCGTGGTGTCGACCCCACGCAAGGCCAAGGCCGCGCGCAATGCCGAGGTCATGTGCAGACCCGCGGTCGGTGCCGCGACGGCCCCGGGCACCTTGGCATGCAGGGTCTGATAGTCGCTGCGGTCGGCGGCATCGCCGCGGCCTTTGCGGATGTAAGGGGGCAGCGGCATAGCGCCCTCCGCCTCAAGGTAGGACAGCAGTGCCGCATCGCTTGCCTGGAAGGCCAGCGTGACCTCCCCAGCGTCCCCCTTGTCCGCAACACTGGCCTGCATCTCACCGGGAAAATCGACCCTGTCGCCGGGCGTCAACTTCTTGGCTGGACGGGCATAGGCAAGCCAGGTCGCGGGGCCGGTCTGCTTATGCAGGGTGACCTCGACCTTGGCCGTTCCGCGCCGTCCGCTAAGCCGGGTCGGAATCACCTTGGTGTCGTTCAAGACCAGAAGGTCGCCAGAGCGCAGCAGCAGCGGCAGATCGCCGATCAGGCGGTCCTCCAGGATCTTGCCGACTGCCAATAGGCGGGCAGCGTCGCGCGGCTCTGCCGGCCGCTGCGCGATCAGCCGCTCCGGCAGCTCGAAATCGAAGTCTTGCGTACGCATGGATTTGTTATGGGGCTCGCTTAGGTGACAAGGGTCGAAAGGATCACAGAGCAGAGCTGCGGTGCAAGGCCTCGCGTCTTTGCGAGAGGGCTTGCGGCCTGCATAAGAGTGATTATAGTGCGCCTCCTTCGAGCCTAGGTGCGCCCGTGTGGCGGAACTGGTAGACGCGCACGACTCAAAATCGTGTTCCTTCGGGAGTGGGGGTTCGATTCCCTCCACGGGCACCAATGGCCTTATCTTAGAAGCGCAGCGAGAACGGCAAAGCCGGTGGCCATCGCCCCATGCGATTTTGGCCGCGCGCAGCAAGACATGCTGCGCACTGCTGGGATCTACGCCCAGTTTCGCAACACAGGGCATCGTCGGGCCACTATCATCATGCCTAGGGTAGCAACTGGCTGAGGAGCTATGGCTATGATTTGGCAGCGCGGCGTTCTTCTATCGATCCTCTGGATCTTGCCCCTCGCACCGGCTGCGGCCAAGGACACGAGCTACATCGGTCACCTCGACATTGTTGCAGGCGCTGCGCCGGCAAGCCAGGCAAGCGGCACCGTGTTCGAAGACGCCAACCGCAACGCGCGCCTGGATGAGGGCGAGAAGGGCATAGCCGGCGTGCTTGTCTCGAACGGGCGCGAGGTTGTCAGGACAGACGCGCAAGGTCGCTACAGCTTGCCGGCCTACGACGACATGAACCTCTTCGTCACCAAGCCGGCTAATTACGCAATGCCGCTGGACCGGGATCTGGTGCCGCAGTTCAACTACATCCACAAGGTCGAGGGCTCGCCGCCATTGCGGTTCGGCGGCATAGCGCCGACAGGGCCCCTGCCGCAGGAGATCAACTTTCCCCTGATTGTCGATCTGGTCGGTGATCGCTTCCAGTGCCTGGTCTTCGGCGATCCGCAGCCCTACTCGAATCGCGAGCTGGGCTTCGTCCGCGATACGGCAGGAACCCTGCTGGCCGGGCGCGACAACGCCGAGACGGAATGCCTGATCTTCGAAGGCGACGTGATGGGCGACGACCTCTCTCTCTACCCCCGCTTCAAGCGGATCATGGCGGTTGGCGGCGTGCCGCTGTACTTCGTTGCCGGCAACCACGACCTCGACTGGGATGCGACCAGCGATGCCGATTCCTTCGACACCTTCCGCCGCGAGTGGGGGCCGGAGTATTACTCCTTCGACATCGGCCAGGTGCACTTCGTGGTGCTGGACAATGTGCGCTATCCCTGCAATGGGGTCGATCCGCACCCCTTTTGCAGTCTCTCGGAAAAGCCCAGCTACAACGGCGTGATCAGCGACCGCCAGCTGGCCTGGCTGAAGAACGATCTTGCCCTGGTGCCCGAGGACAAGCTGATCGTGCTCAACGCGCATATCCCCTTCGTCAGCTTCTCGGACGCCGACAGTCAGAAGCACCAGACCGACAACTTCGCCGCGCTTGCCGCCATCATCGGCGCGCGGCCGGCCTTGGGCCTGGCCGGCCACACACACACGACCGAACAGTTCTTACCCGGAGAGACCTTTGCCGGATGGCATCAGCACACAGGTGTAGGTGAAGCGCCCTTCCATCTGATCATCGCCGGTGCGGTCTCCGCCTCCTGGTGGGCCGGAGACCTCAACGACCAGGGCGTGCCGCATGCAACGCAGCGCCAAGGCACACCGCGTGGCTACTATGTCATCGACTTCGACGGCGCCGACTATGTCGAGACCTATCGCACCTTCGGGGGCGAGGAAGCCCAGCAGATGAGCCTCTCTTTCAACACGCCGCGCTATCGCGACTGGGCGCAGAAACTCTTCGCCTATGCAGAGATCTACGACCCGCCGCTGGATGTGGTTCCGCCGGTCACGATCAACGATCTGGGCGACCGTAAGATGCTGACCCTGGACGACCTGGCGGACGGCAGCTGGGTCGTGATCAACGTCTGGAACGGCTCGAAGGAGAGCCTGGTTAGCCTCTCGATCGACGGCGCTACGCCGATCACCGCTGAGAGAACGCAGAAAGGCGATGGCGAGACGGCACATGTCGGGGTGGACTACAGCGACCCTTGGGCGGTCGCCAAGCAGTCGACCAACGGGCGCACGGCCTTCCGCAGCATCGAGAACGGCGAAGCAACCGACGGCTTCCAAACCTGGCGTGGGTTCCAATGGACCGGCCCGCCAGGACCCTTCCCCGGCCGACTGTTGGCGCGAAAATCCAACCACATTTGGCGGGCGGACCTGCCCAGCAGCCTGACTTTGGGGGCCCATCGGCTCGAGGTCGTCACCAGCGATCGCTACGGCCGGCGCTTTCGCGAGGTCATGAACTTCGAGGTGGTCGAGACCCTGCCGCAGCTGAACTGGCAGCTCGGCAAGGAGCTTGACTGAAGCCTTGCTCCGCCAAGTCGACGGAGTGCCGGTTAGTGCAGCGGTTTTTCGCCGGGTTCTGCCGTCGCAATGTCCCTGGTCGGCGCCGCGTGGTGGTGGAAGAGGCGCCATCTGCCCGCCTCCTGCCGGAAGAGGTTGGTCGCGGCCAGGACCCCGCCCGCCAAGCGTTCCCGGCAAAGCACGAGGCCGACACCTTCGCGGATCCAGGCCTGTGCGCCCTCTTGGCCGATCGTCGGGCCGTCGGCGGATAGGATGGACGACCAACTCTCCATGATGGCTTGTCGCCCGACCAGCAAGGGCCAGGCAGGATGCAGGCAGAAAAGCGGTTCCTCCTTGCACCAGGCCTCTTGCATGGCGTGGAAATCCCTGGTGGCGAAAGCGGCATAGAAGGCCTCGTTGGCAAACAGCAGCTTGCTTTCCTCGCTCATAGCTTCGCTATCCTTCTTCGTGCATGGCAGCCAGCCACCTTGCGGCTTGCGCCTGGCTTTGCTAACGCCAGCCATCCCTCCCTGGTTTCTCAGCTGGAACAGTCTGCATGCTGCGCAAGCTTTACGACAAGACCATGGCTCTTGCCAGCCACCGCCATGCGGAACGCTGGTTGGCCGTGGTGTCCTTTTCCGAAGCATCCTTCTTTCCGATTCCGCCGGACGTGATGATGCTGCCGATGATCCTGGCCGAGCGGCAGCGGGCCTGGCGTATCGCGCTGATCACCAGCCTTGCCTCTTTGGCCGGCGCCTTCCTGGGCTATGCGATCGGCTACTTTTTCTATGAGAGCATCGGTGTGCCGATCCTGCGCGCCTATGGTCACCTGCAGAAGTTCGAGCAATTCCAGAGCCTCTACAACGAGTGGGGGTTCTGGATCGTCTTCGCCGCCGGGTTCACGCCGATACCCTTCAAGGTCATGACGATCGCCAGCGGCGTGACGGCGATGGCCTTGCTACCCTTTGCCCTGGCTGCGCTGGCAGGCCGCACCCTGCGCTTCTTCCTGGTTGCAGCCCTGCTCTACTTCTTCGGGCCGCCTATCAGGACCTTCGTCGAGCGCTATCTGGGGCCGCTCACCCTTGCCTTTTGCGTGTTGCTCGTTGGCGGTTTCGTTGCTCTGCGCTATGTCTTCTAGCATGTCACCGCAGCGTCAAAACGGCCCCTTCCTTGCCGGACTCTTTGCCGTCCTGGCCTCCGGCCTGGCGCTCGCCACGGCATTGATCTCGCAGTACGGCTTCGACCTTTTCCCCTGTCTGCTGTGCCACTATCAGCGCTATGCGCAGGTAGCGGCCCTTGTGCTGGGGCTGGGCACCTTGCTGCTGGCCCGCACTGCCTTGGCCGCCTGGCTTGCACGACTGGCGGCCCTGGCCTTGCTGGTGGGGGCGGGCATCGCCTTCTTCCATGTCGGCGTCGAGGCTGCCTGGTGGGAGGGGACGTCCGGCTGCTCGGCGCCCAACTTCGGCGGCGGCATGAGCCGCGAGGACATCAAGCAGGCGATCTTGAACGCACCGGTGGTCGCCTGCGACGAGGTGCCCTTCCGCTTTCTGGGCCTGTCGATGGCAGGCTGGAACCTGGTTTACTCGCTGCTGGCAGCCGGCGTGGTCGCCTGGCTGGCAAGCCTCAAGGGAGCCCGAGCATGAGCCAAGACGCCACCGAGAACCGCGGACGCGATCGCAGGCGCCCCGGCGACCTGTCGCGCAGCCAAGAGATGGAGCGGCTGGTGCGCGTGGATCACGCCGGCGAGTATGGTGCAAGGCGCATCTACGAAGGCCAGTTGGCGGTTTTGGGGCGCAGTCCCGCGGCCAAGACCATCCGGCACATGCACGAGCAGGAACTGCGCCATCTGCAGAGCTTCGAGCGCCTGATCCGCGAGCGGCGGGTGCGGCCGACCGCGCTCTTTCCGGTCTGGCATGTCGCCGGCTTTGCCCTGGGTGCCGCCACCGCGATGATGGGCGAGAAGGCAGCCATGGCCTGCACCGCCGCCGTCGAAGAGGTGATCGACGAGCACTACCAAAAGCAGGTGCAGACTCTGGATGCCGACGAGGGCGAGATGAAAGAGATGATCGAGGAGTTCCGCGCCGAAGAGGTCGAACACCGCGACATCGCACTGGAGGAAGGGGCCGAGCAGGCACCCGGCTATCCTCTGCTTTCGGCCGGAATCAAGGCCGGCAGCCGCGCCGCCATCTGGCTCTCGGAGCGCTTTTAGCCTCTATAGGCAAGACAGACGCGTCCCGTTCCGACTAGAAAGGAAGAGCGAGACCTTCCCGGATTGTCACAGGCGCTCCTATGCAGATCGACCTGACGTACCTGCACTTCATCGGCATTGTTCTGCTCTATGCGGCAAGTGCTGCCTGCGTGGTGCATGCGATCATGGATACCCGCACCTCGCAAGGTGCCGTTGCCTGGGTCATTGGCCTGATATCCTTTCCCATCTTGGCGCTGCCGCTCTACCTCATCTTCGGCCGGCGCAAATTCATCGGCTATGTGCAGGCCCGGCGGCTGAAGACCGATCAGCTGCACAAGCTAGAGGCCTTGGGCCACGTCCTCTGCCCGCACTCGGACCATCGGCCCGATGCCGGTCTGGGCACCATCGAGGCTTTGGAATCCCTGGCCATGATGCCCTTCACACGAGGCAACGGCGTGACCTTGCTGGTAGACGGCCAAGCGACCTTCGATGCCATCTTTGCCGAGATCGACCGGGCCGAAAGCTATGTCCTGGTGCAGTTCTATATCTTCCGCGACGACGGGCTGGGTCAGCGCTTTCGCGATCATCTGCTGGCGGCCAGGAAGCGCGGGGTTGATGTCTATCTGCTCTACGACGAGATTGGCAGCAGCAAGACCTCCAAGAATTTCTTTCAGTCCATGCGCGACCAGGGCATCTCGGTCGCCAGTTTCAACTCCGATCGTTCGCGCCCCTATCGCCGTCAGATCAACTTCCGCAATCATCGTAAGATCGTCGTGGTCGACAGCCGTGTTGCCTTTGTCGGCGGGCACAATGTGGGCGACGAGTACCTGGGCCTGGATCCCAAGTTCGGGCGCTGGCGCGATACCCACGTGGCTCTGCGCGGGCCCATCGTCGAGGCCTGCCAGGTCTCCTTCTACGAGGACTGGTACTGGTCCCAAGGCAAGCGGCTGGAGCTGGATTGGACGTTCGATTCCGGCGCGGGCGAAGATCGCACGGCTCTGGTCCTGCCAAGCGGTCCGGCCGATATCATGGAAAGCGGGTCGCTCTTCTTCCTCCAGCTGATCGGCGCTGCTCAAGAACGCCTCTGGATCATCAGCCCCTACTTCGTGCCCGATCAGGCCATCGTCTCAGCCTTGCAGTTGGCTGCGCTCCGCGGCGTCGATGTGCGCATCATCATACCCGACAAGGCCGATCATCTGGTGGTCTGGCTGGCGGCCTTCTCCTACCTGAAGGAGGCGGAGGAGGCGGGCATCAAGATCTATCGCTACACCGGGGGCTTTCTGCATCAAAAGGTGATCCTGGTGGATGACCGCCTGGCCGGTGTCGGTACGGCCAATCTGGACAATCGCTCGCTTCGACTGAATTTTGAGATCACGGTCCTCTTCGCCGATCGCGCGTTCGCGGGAGAGGTCGATGCCATGCTGCGCGAGGACCTGGCCAACTCTCGGCTCTATCACGATCAGGAGTTGATCGATCGCAGCTGGCCCTTCCGCTTCGCCGTGCGCGCGGCCCGCTTGGCGGCGCCGATCCTCTAGCTCCAGCCTCATCTCCTACATTTGATAGTGTTTCTAAGAAGCTTGAGTTCTGTAGAGCGTTATTGAAAATTCATTCGGTTTGTGCAGGCATTGCATCCTGTGTTGCAGGAGAACGGGTCAAGAATTCAAAAGAGGGGGCGAGTCAATGGCCGTTATCTACGGGACCGCAGGCGACAACAACACACTGAGTGGAAGTTCCCTGGCGGATACAATCTTCGGTCTGAGCGGTAACGACCGTCTCTACGGGCTGATCGGAGCAGACACGCTCTTCGGGGGAAGCGGTATCGACCGGCTGTTTGGCGGTAGCGACGCCGATCTTCTCTCCGGCGACCAGGGCACGGACTCCTACATCTACGGCGGCAGTGGATTCGATCGCATCCACGGCGGCGGTGGGGACGATGGGCTGGCTTATGGCGATAACGGCCGCGATACGCTTTATGGCGGCGAGGGTGACGATCGCTTCTTCAATGGCGGCGACGGCAACGATTCTCTCTATGGAGGGAATGGCGATGACTCCTACTTCAATGGCGGCCGTGGGTCGGATCGGCTCTTCGGCGGATCGGGCGCCGACAAGGGACTCTATGGACAAGGCGGCGCCGATTGGCTGTTTGGCGGTACGGGTGATGAAAGCAGGCTCTACGGCGCATTGGGCGATGATCGCGTATACGGAGACACCGGCGACGATTTCAACTGGGGTGGAGCCGATGGCAATGACACGCTGTTCGGCGGAAGCGGTCAGGATCGGACGGTCCTGGCCGCTTCCGGCAATGATCGGATCTATGGCGGCCTGGGTGCGGACACTGCGCTCTACGGAAGCTATGGCGACGATTGGATCTATGGTGGCGATGGCGATGACTCCGGTCTTCTTGGAGAACAAGGCGACGATACAATAACGGGAGGATCTGGCCATGACATCTATCTTTACGGCGGCCTGGGTGCCGA
This sequence comes from Kiloniellales bacterium, assembly GCA_040219175.1. Taxonomy (GTDB): domain Bacteria; phylum Pseudomonadota; class Alphaproteobacteria; order Kiloniellales; family JACOMY01; genus JACOMY01. The sequence continues at coordinate 155,638 of JAVJSY010000097.1, read as the reverse complement.
CAGCATCTTTGGCGGAGCAGGGAAGGATTCCGATCTCTTCGGATTTTCCGGCGATGACCGCATTGAAGCTGGGAGTGGCTCTGACGGAGCCTTCGGGGGCGGCAGCGGAAAGGACTTTCTGAGGGGGGGCAGCGGCAACGACTATTTGATCTCCGGCGGCGACGGGGACGACGTTCTGGACGGCGACGATGGGGACGACGGCGGACTGGACGGTAACTCTGGCAACGATGTGCTGATGGGGTCCAGCGGCGAAGACGGGAACCTCATCGGCGGGTCCGGTCACGATCAGCTGTTCGGGGGCAATGGCGACGACTCCGGTCTTTTCGGCGGCGATGGCTCCGACAAGATCTATGGCGAAGAGGGAGACGACGTCGTCTTGAACGGCGATAGCGGGGACGACCAGATCCGTGGTGGCAGTGGTGATGACGTCGCTCTTTCCGGTGGCAGCGGTGAGGATAGCCTCTTCGGCGGTAGCGGTAGCGACGAGCTGTCGGGCGATGACGCCGATGACGTGCTGCGCGGCGAAGATGGCAATGACAGCCAAAGCGGTGGCGCCGGTAGCGATAGACTCTTGGGCGGCGCCGATACGGACTGGCTCTTCGGCGGGGATAATGGCGACCAGATGGTCGGCGGCACCGGCGGCGATAGTCTCTTCGGTGGCAACGGGCAGGATCGTCTGAACGGGGCCTCCGGCATCGACACCGCCTATGGCGGACTGGGTGACGACACCTTCATCATCAATACCAAGGCGGATCGGGTCTTCGACGGCACCGGTGAGGGCGATGATGTGCTGCGGTCCAATACCGACGACTACACACTCGGGACCGCGGCCGAGGTGATGATCGAACGTGCGCTCATCGTCCGCTCTGTCGGTGACGGCCGGATTGTGGGCAACGCCAACGACGAGATCCTGCTGGGCAACTCCTTCCACAACACGCTGGTCGGCAACAGCGGTGCGGACCGTCTGAACGGCCAGGGCGGCACCAACACCATGACCGGTGGCAGCGGCGACGATACCTTCGTGGTGACGACGGGGGCTGATCGGGTGCGCGATTTTTCCGGCCGGGGCACGGACCTGGTGCGGGCCGAGGTCAGCTACACCCTGCCCAGCGGTTCGGCCTCCGCCTTCATCGAGAACCTGCGTCTGGAGGGTGGTTTCGGGAACATCGACGGCGTCGGCAACCTCCTCGACAACACGCTCGAGGGCAACACGGGCGACAATCTCTTGGCCGGCAATGAGGGAAACGACAGGATCGCCGGCGAAGGCGGCGACGATACCCTCTTCGGCGGCACCGGCGGCGATCGCATGGAGGGGGGAGCGGGCAACGACACCCTCTTCGTCGGCCAGGACGATGTGCTCTTCGGCGGTTCCGGCCTCGACGAGTTCCGCTTCAGCGGCGAGGCTCTCGGCTTCGGCGGCTCTGGCGGTCCGATCATCCGAGATTTCAACGGCCAGCTGGTCAATGGCGCCGATGGCGAGGACAAGTTGGTCTACGCCACGGGGCTGGAGGTCGGCAGCTTTGCCTACATCGGCGCGGCTGCCTTTTCCGGCGGCGGCAACTCGGAGGCCCGCTTTGCTGGCGTTCGCCAGGTCCAAGTTGATCAAGACGGCGACGGCGTGGCCGACCAGGCCTTCCTGGTGGATGGTGTCACCTTGGCCAATCAGCTTACCGCCAGCGACTTTGTCTTCTTGAGTTGAGGAGCCGCGGGTGGCGTTGGCGCGGTCGCACTTCAGCTTATGTCGAAACCGGCCGTCATCGGCAAATGGTCCGAAAGGCCGCGCCAGCGCGGGTCGTCCAGCACCGAGAAATCCACAACCTCAAGCCCGCGGAAGTAGATCCGGTCGAGGCGTAGCATCGGATAGAAACTCGGGAATGTGCGGGCATGTTCGCCATGCAGGACATGGGCGACGTCGCGCAGCGACAGGGCCTCTTCCAGCTCAGCCGAGACCTCGCCCTGCCAATCGTTGAAGTCTCCGGCCAGGATGGCACGCTCGTCGGGCCCCAGGCAGTCGCGCATATGCTCGATCACCTGGCGGGTCTGGATCATGCGATGCTGCTTGCGCAGATTCAGGTGCAGGCAGAAGAGGTGCAGCGGCTTGCCGTCCGGCATCTCGGCTACCGCGTGCAGCAGGCCGCGCTGTTCCCAGCGGTTGAGCGAGAGGTCCTTGTTGTGATCGGCGACCAGGGTAAATTGGCTGAGGATGGCGTTGCCGTGATGGCCGTTCTTGTAGACCGCGTTCTTGCCATAGACGCTGTCGGCCCAACCGGCCTCTGCCAGATAGTCGTGCTGTGGGGTCGGCCCCTTGTGATAGGCGCCGCGCACCTCCTGCAGAAACACGATATCTGCTCCAACGGCGTGGATCTCGGCGCGCAGCTCATCCAAGATCCGGCGATGCAGGACATAGGAGACGCCCTTATGGATGTTGTGGGTCAGAACCCTGATTTGCATGCTCGCCCCTGTGGCTGTCTCCGGCCTCTCCGGTCACCCAAGGCGCATAGCACAGGCCGCGCGGGCTCTTCCAGAACAGCTGTGATGAATGGTCTCGTGTAGGCTTGAGGCGAGGCGGCCTCGAAACGATATAGGAGCCGGATCACATTTCCTCGAACCCAAAAGAGTGAGACCATGCTACGCAAGACCGACTTCTTTATCGACGGTGCCTGGGTGCCGCCGCTCAAAGCCAACGACTTCGAGGTCGAGAACCCGGCCGACGAGACCAGCTTCGCGACCATCTCGCTGGGATCGGCGGCGGATGTCGACCGTGCCGTCGCGGCCGCGAAGCGGGCATTCGAGAGCTGGAGCAAGACCAGTAAGGAAGAGCGCATCGGCTATCTGGAGAAGCTGGCGCAAATCTACAAGGCCCGCATGGGCGAGATGGCAGAGACCATCAGCCAGGAGATGGGCGCGCCGATCAAGCTGGCGCAGACAGCCCAAGCCCCGGCCGGCTATGGTCACATCAAGTCCTTCATCCGCGACCTGAAGGCAATGGACTTCGAAGAGCCGCTCTATCCCGATGTGACCGCCGAGCACATCGTGCGCGAGCCGATCGGTGTTTGCGGCCTGATCACGCCGTGGAACTGGCCGATGAACCAGGTGACCTTGAAGGTTATTCCGGCCGTCGGCGTGGGCTGCACCGTGGTCCTGAAGCCTTCCGAGATCTCGCCGCTTTCGGCTATCCTCTTTGCCGAGATGATGGAGGAAGCCGGCTTTCCGCCGGGTGTCTTCAATCTGGTGAACGGCGACGGCCCGACCGTCGGCGCGGCCATGTCGACCCACCCCGACATCGACATGATGTCCTTCACCGGCTCGACCCGCGCCGGCATCGCCGTCACCAAGGCAGCCGCCGACACGGTGAAACGCGTGACCCTGGAGTTGGGCGGCAAGGGCCCGAACCTGGTGTTCGCCGACACCGACGTCGCCCGCGCGGTGAAGCGCGGCACTTTGCATTGCTTCAACAACAGCGGCCAGTCCTGCAATGCGCCGACCCGCATGCTGGTCGAGCGCTCGGTCTACGATCAGGCGGTCGAGGTCGCCACCGAGGTCGCCGGCCGCCAGGCCGTCGGCGATCCCAAGGAAGAGGGCAACCACATCGGGCCGGTGGTCTCCAAGACCCAGTACGACAAGATCCAAGGCCTGATCGAGAAGGGAATCGAGGAAGGTGCGCGCCTGGTCGCCGGCGGACTTGGTCGGCCCGAGGGCTTCAACCGCGGTTACTATGTGCGCCCGACGGTCTTCGCCGACGTGAACAACGAGATGACTGTGGCGCGCGAGGAGATCTTCGGGCCGGTGCTCTCGATGATCCCCTTCGACAATGAGGAGGAGGCGATCAAGATCGCCAACGACACCTCCTATGGCCTGACCGCCTATCTGCAGTCCGACGACGAGGCCCGTATGCGCCGGGTCTCGCGCGAGCTGCGCTCCGGCATGGTGCAGATGAACGGGGCCGCCCGGCCCGGTGGCAGCCCCTTCGGCGGCTACAAGCAGTCCGGCAATGGGCGTGAAGGCGGTCGCTGGGGCCTGGAAGACTTCCTCGAGGTCAAGGCGATCAGCGGCTGGGTCTAGACCAAGACGATCGCAGATCGAAACGACCCGCGGTCTGAATCTTGGTCTACTTTCAAACAAGTAGAGTGCGATTCAGACGATAGATCGATTCGATCTATCGTCATCGCGCTCTAGTCTCTCTGGAACCAAGCGGCGTTGAGTGAAGCTCATCGCCGCTTGGCAAGCGCGACCGCGCGCCCGCAGCGAAGCGAGGATAAGCCGGTGTGGCGTTTGAACGCTAACTGAGCAAAATTGCGGCCGGGTCTGGTCTCTCTAAGAATTGTGAACCGCTTGGACTGGACGCCGAGGGCTGGTCGGAGGCAGACTCCGGCCAGCCTGGCCGAAAGGAGCGGGTCCATGACGAGCAGCGTTTCTCACGCGCGGGCGGCCCTTGTCGCCCTTGCCGTGTTGCTGGCACTCGGCGCCTGTACCAAGCCCACGCCCTATGCTCCTGCGGCGGGTAGCGGCTTCGGTTACAGCGAGACCAAGATCGACGAGGATACGACCAGGATCGAGGTCGCTGGCAACAGCCGCACGCCGCGCGATCTGGTCGAGAATCAGCTGCTCTACCGGGCGGCGCAGTTGGCCCAGGAACGCGGTGCGAAGACCTTCGTCCTCGTCACCCGCGATACCGAGCGCAACGTCCAGTACTGGACCGAACCGCTCGGGGTCTTTCCCTATGGCTACAGTGGAATCGGCTTTGGCCGACGCTATGGTGGTTTCGGCTTTGCCTATGCACCGACCACCACGCGCGCGATCGATCGCTACACCATGTATGCCGAGGCCCGCTTCTACGAGGACGAGCCACCGGCCGGACTGGGGCCATCCTACAATGCAGCCGAGGTGCTTCACAACCTAAAGGGTAAGATCAACTTCCGGCCGGCGAGCAACGGCATCACCGGCTAGACCACATGATCGCCTGAGTCTGGGGTGACCCATTTTACCGGTGTGACCCTTTTTACCGGTGTGACTTTGCAAGTCGTTTGGGACTGGGTGATCCGCTTCAACGCGGAGAGGCCAGAGCGTGGATTAACTGGAAGACGTCCGATCCTTTTTGAGCGGTTCGCAGTCTTTGCACCTTCCGGTGGACAACTGCGCGTCGGCGATGCGCATGTGACCGCCGGTTGCGTTCAAACCGAGACCCAGATAACATCATATCGCAGAGGGGCGTTACCCGAGGGGTCTCGGTTGCCAGCAAATTAAGAAAAAATTCTGGGATGAAGATCATGGCGCGTTGTATTTTGCATGTTGGCATGGCTAAAACAGGAACCAAGTCAATACAAAAAACCCTATTCTCTACTGATGCGCTTGGAGATGCACTGTATTTGACTGATTATTCCGCAGAAATGCTTGGTAGAAAAGGTGTACATGAGCCACGCAAAGTAAAAAATGGGAAGAATACCGCGCTATTTAACGCGGCGACGCGTTCAATAACGCTTGGGTATGGAAGTGTCGAGAGGTTTACCGAGAAATCCGTTCGGCTAAGACGGGCTGCAAGCACTGAGAGCTTCGTTGAGAAAAGAAATATTTATAGAAAAGGGATAGAGCAGTTCTTTTTGGAAAATATAAATAAAGACGTAGTGATATCAACAGAAGGTTTCATGGCTTTAAATGACGATGAGTTTCAGGATTTTTTGCAGACCATACATCACAAGGAAATTTTGGTTATTGCGTATGTGCGTGATCCATTCGATTTAGCGGGGAGCAGACTGCAACAAATGGTCAGAATGGGCAGAGATATTCCTGATATTAAGAATATGAATCTAGTAGCAGATTACAAAAAACACTTCGTAAAGTTCTTGAATGATCGTTGTACTCTTATGCCAATACATTATGATCGAAAGAATCTCAAAAATGGCTGTGTTGTGCAGGATTTTTGTGAGAGAATTGGCGTAACGGTGAGGCCCGATCAGGTTGTACAGTCGAGTCCGGGTCTGTCTCGAGACGCAGTTACTTTAGTTTTGCATATGAGCCGCTGGCGCAAAGCGCAAGGATTGTCTCATCTGCCTCTGAACCCACTGGCGAATTGGCTATTGGGTGGTAAGAAAATCGCTGTACATCCAGATCTCTATCGAAAATCGGAAAGAAGGGCCAAGAAGGGTATCGCATGGATGGAAGACCTTCTGGGCGTCAAGTTTGTCGAACCGTACGAGATGCCTCATTCGATTCGGCAATTTGAAGAACTTGAAAACATTTCAGACGCGGCGCGGGAGTGGGTGCGCGAAGAGTGTGGTCCGGGGGACGATGTTGGACGAACTGTATCCGAGGCTGCTGAAGTTTGGCTTGAATCTCACAGCGATTGGCGCAGAGACAGATCCACCGCGGAGCCTGCGCGACGCAAGGTCAGATCGAATGCCAAAGTGGTGCAACCCTAACGGAAAGATCGCATCTGCATGGGCTAACACCGTGCGGCATAGGTGATGACCCATGGAACTCATTTTTGCGTTCAAACGCCACGCGAGCCTCATCCTCGCTTCGCTGCGGGCGCGCAGTCGCGCTTGCCAAGCCGCGATGCGTTCCACTCAACGCGGCTTGGTGTAAGGTGTCCGGGTAGACATAAAAGGCTGGAGCATCGGGCTAGTTTGCGACCTGGCCGGTGTCTTTGAGGTAGTTACCAGCAGTCTTGTGGATCGAAGAGGCGGCAGAAGTCACCGAGCGCGCCAGAAGAGCGTCGTAGGTGCGGACCTTGGCATCGCTTGCCAAACCGTCCATGGCACCCTCAACAATCCAAGGAGCGGCAAGCTCATCGCACCGCAGGAGGGCACCGCAGGCCGGCGATGAAGGGTTGCATGTGTTCCTTGCCAAAGGGCGCATCGGCCATGAGCCGCCCTCCCCGCAGGCTGCGCTCGCGCAAGGGCGTCATGCTGGTCTTCGCGCTCGTCCCATCGACGAAGACCAGCCGTGCCGCCTGGACGGAAGACCAGCCGTGCCGCCTGGACGAAGACCAGCCGTGCCGGCTGGCGGCGCAGTCGCCCGATGCTCTAAGCCCGCGCCTCTTCGACTTCGGCTTGGCCGAGCGCCGAGAGCGCGGCCTTGACGATACCGGCGCTGTCGAGGCCTGCCTTGGCTATCTGGCTTGCAGGGCTGGCGTGATCGATGAATTCGTCCGGCAGAGTAAGCGGCCGGAACTTTAGTCCGCTGTCGAAGGCGCCTGCGCGCGCCAGCAGGGTCATGACCAGGGCCGAGAAGCCGCCCACGGCGCCCTCTTCGACGGTGATCATCACCTCGTGTTCGCGGGCAAGCCGCAACACCAGCTCCTCATCCAGCGGTTTGGCGAAGCGGGCGTCGGCGACGGTGGTCGATAGCCCGCGCGCACCCAGCTCGTCGGCGGCCTTCAGCGCCTCTTCCAGGCGAGAGCCCAGCGAAAGGATGGCTATCTTGCTGCCCTCGCGCAGGATGCGGCCTTTGCCGATCTCCAGCGGCGTGCCGATTTCCGGTAGCGGGCCGCCGGCCGATTCGCCGCGCGGATAGCGACAGGCTGACGGGCGGTCGCCGATCTCCATCTGCGTTGCCACCATGTGCATCAGCTCCGGGCCGTCGGCCGGGGCCATCACCACCATATCCGGCAGGCAGCAGAGGTAGGTCAGATCGTAGCTTCCCTGATGGGTGACCCCGTCCGCACCGACCATCCCGGCCCTGTCGATGGCAAAGCGCACCGGCAGCTTCTGGATGGCGACATCGTGTACCACCTGATCGTAAGCACGCTGCAGGAAGGTCGAATAGATCGCCGCGAAGGGCTTGTAGCCCTCGCAGGCCAGGCCGGCGCAGAAGGTGACGGCATGCTGTTCGGCAATGCCGACGTCGAAGGTGCGCTCCGGGAACTCGGCGCCGAACTTGTTCAGGCCGGTGCCACTGGGCATGGCCGCCGAGACGGCTACGACCTTGGGGTCGGTCTTGGCATGCGCGATCATCGCCTTGGCGAAGACATCCTGGTAGTTCGGGGCCTTTGGCTGGGGCTTCTGCTGCTTGCCGGTGATGACGTCGAACTTGGCGACGCCGTGATACTTGTCCTTGGATTCCTCGGCCGGCGCGTAACCCTTGCCCTTCTTGGTGACGCAATGGATCAGCACCGGGCCTTCCCACTCGCCGTCGCGGACGTTCTTCAGGACCGGCAGCAGGTGCTCCAGATTGTGGCCGTCGATCGGGCCGACATAGAAGAAGCCCAGCTCTTCGAAGAGGGTGCCGCCGGTGAAGAGGCCGCGCGCATACTCTTCTGCCCGCTTGGCGGCCTTTTCGATCGGGCGTGGAAAGCGGCTGGCCAGATCGCGCGCCAGGTGGCGCACCGACTGATAGGGCTTGGAAGAGAGCAGGCGCGAGAGATAGGCGCTCATCGCGCCTACGGGTGTGGCGATCGACATATCGTTGTCGTTCAGGATGACGATCAGGCGCGACTTGTTGGCGCCCGCGTTGTTCATCGCCTCATAGGCCATGCCGGCCGACATGGAGCCGTCGCCGATCACGCAGATCACATGATTGTCACGCCCGTCGAAGTCGCGCGCCACGGCAAAGCCGAGACCGGCCGATATCGAGGTCGAGGAGTGCGCGGCACCGAAGGGATCGTAGACGCTCTCCTTGCGGCTGGTGAAACCGGAGAGGCCGCCCTCTTGCCGCAGGCTGCGAATTCGATCGCGCCGCCCGGTCAAAATCTTGTGTGGATAGCATTGGTGCGACACATCCCAAATCAGGTGGTCGCTCGGAGTCTCGAAAACATAGTGCAGCGCCGTCGTCAGCTCCACAACACCGAGACCGGCGCCCAAGTGTCCACCGGTAACCGACACAGCATCGATCAGTTCCTGCCGCAGCTCGTCAGCAAGCTGAGGCAGCTGTTCTTCGTCCAGCTTGCGCAGATCGTCTGGGGTGTCGACCTTATCCAAGAGGGAGGTCGCGCTGTTATGTCCAATTTCGCTTGCCAATGCTCGTCCTCCCGACGGTTCGATCGCGGCCGCGATCGACGCCTGTCACTCTAATCTACTCCGCCCTATGGGCAATTTCCAGCCAACGGTTCGGAGAGTCCAAAAAACCCATCGTCTTCGCGTCGTCTTTGGTGCAAATCTAAGACTGACGCTCTACCACAAAGGCGGCCGTGTCGCATAAGACTTGCGTGTTTCCAGGCAGCTGCTTCAGTGACTGTTGCGCTTCCGCCACCAATTCCTGGGCACGCGCCCGTGCACCTTCCACGCCTAGTTGTCCGACGAATGTCGCTTTCCCGAGAGCCGCGTCTGCCTGGGCCGGTTTGCCCAGTTCCGCGGTCGTTCCCTCGATATCCAACAGATCGTCGGCTATTTGAAACGCCAGCCCCAAAGCGCTGGCATAACGATAGAGGGCCTGCTTTTCGGCATCGCTGGCGCCGCCCAGCAGGGCTCCTGCCTCGCAGGCATGTTGGATCAGTTTGCCGGTCTTCAAGTCCTGCAGCTCTGTTATTCCGGCAAGATCCAGCCCGCCGCGCTGGGGCGAGAGGTCGATCATCTGCCCGCCAACCATGCCATCGGCGCCGGCGGACCTGGCCAGACTGGCGATCAGCGCCAGCCGCACGGCGGGATCGGGATGGGTCGCCTCTTCAGCCAAGACGGCAAAGGCCTCGGTCAAAAGTCCGTCACCGGCCAGTATCGCGGTCGCATCGTCGAACAGCTTGTGCACCGTCGGCTTGCCGCGCCGCAGATCGCTGTCGTCCATCGCCGGCAGGTCGTCGTGCACCAGGCTGTAGCAATGCACCATCTCCAGCGCGACCGCAGCATTGAGCGCCCGCCTGGGCGGCACCTCGAAGAGGCTGGCGCTCTCTAGCACCAGAAAGGGTCGAAGCCGCTTTCCGCCGTTCAGACTGCCGGCCCGCATGGCCTCGACTACGCGACCGCGCGGGCCCGCAACCGCGGCCAGGCGTCGGTCCAGTTCGCTGCCGACCATCGCCGCCGTGTCTTCAAGGGCGCGCGAAAGCTCTGCCATAACAGCAATCCTTCTTCTTCATGTCGTGGGTGGATTTTTTCGTGCTGGCTTAGGATTTCGGATCGAAGGGCTGTGTCTCGGCCCCTTCGGCATTGAGGGCAATCCGCTCGACCGTCAATTGGGCGGCCCGCAGTTTGGCTTCGCACAGCCGCTTCAACTCGGCACCCTTCTCGTAGGCGGCAATGGCTTCGTCCAGCCGGCTTTCGCCGGATTCCAGACGCTCGACGATGGCGCGAAGCTCTGCCAAGGCGTCTTCGAAACTCACCTCGCTGCTGGCTGCGGCGTCAGCGCTTTCTTTTGTCATTCTTCACTTGCTTCCCGTCTCAGGCGCCCGGCGCTGCCATCAGCGCCTTGACGTGTGCGGCGGTCGAGACCGCCAGCGCATCCAGATCATAGCCGCCCTCCAGAGTCGAGACCACCCGGCCTTGCGCGCACTCGGCAGCCAAAGCTGCAATCTCGCCGGTGATCCAGTGGTAGTCGGCGGTCTCCAGCGCCAGATTGGCCAGGGGATCGTCCTTGTGCGCGTCGAAACCGGCGGAGATGACGATGAATTCCGGCGCGAACGCCCGGATGGCCGGCAGCAGCCGCTGCGTCCAGGCCAGGCGGAAGGCCGCCGAGCCATCGCCCGGGTTCAAGGGGGCGTTCAGGATGGTTCCGTGATGCCCCCGCTCGCCCGAGGCGCCGCTGCCTGGATAGAGCGGCATCTGATGCGAGGAGGCGAAGAAGATGTTGGTACTGTCCCAGAAGCGCGCCTGGGTACCATTGCCGTGATGCACGTCGAAATCCAGCACGGCGGCGCGTGCCAGGCCATGATGCTCGCAGGCATAGAGGGCGGCGATGGCCGCATTGTTGAAGAGGCAGAAGCCCATGGCTTGGTCGGGTTCGGCATGATGTCCGGGTGGGCGCACGGCGCAGAAGGCGTTGTCGACCTCGCCGGCCATGACCGCATCCACGGCCGAAATCACCGCGCCCGCAGCCCTGAGCGCCGCCTCGCCGGATCCCGGAGAGAGCACCGTGTCGCCGTCCAGCATCTCCAGGCCCTCGTCGGGCACGGCATCCAGGATGCGACGGACATAGTCGGCAGAGTGCGCGCGGGCGACCTGCGCCAGCTCGGCGACCGGCGCCTTGCGGCGCTCCAGCCCGGCAAAGTCCGGGTCGTCCAGGGCGGCCATGATGGCCTCCAGGCGCGCCGGTCGTTCCGGGTGATGGATGCCGGGCTCATGCGCCAGACAGGCAGGGTGGGTCACCAGCAAGGTGGTCATGCGCCGCTCTTCTCCAAGAGAAAACGGTAGAGGCCGTCTGCCTCGCTGCTCTCGCGCAAGAGATAGCCGGTGGTGTCGCAGAAAGAGCGAAAATCCTGCGGGGCCGAGGGGTCGCTCGCCAGAACCTCAAGCGTCTCGCCTTGCGCCAAGGCCTTCATGGCCTTGCGTGCCTTCAGCACGGGAAGTGGGCACTTCAGTCCGCGCGCATCCAGTTGTCGGTCCGCAGTCATCCCTACTAGCTAACCCCTGGCCCTTGTGCTGACAAGGCCCGGATGGCATGGCCGGCAAGCGCCAGCCAGCCGAGGATCAAGAGGGTTCCGCCGACGGGCACAACTGCGCCCAGGTTGACGATGCTGAAAGCCTGCAGGTAGAGGCCGCCCGAGAAGCAGAGACTGCCGAGAACCAAAGCCAGGCCGGCCAGGTCGGCCAGACGTCCCGGGCGCTGCAAGGCGATCGCGCCAATGATCACAAGGCCGAGCGCATGGGGCATCTGATAGCGCTGTGCGGTCTGCATCCAGGCTTGCTCTTGACTGCCTTCGGCTGCCACATGGACGCCGATGGCGCCCAGCGCGACAGCAGCACCGGCGCTGAGCGCGCCCAGAAGGATCCAAACCCAGGCCCGCTTGCCTGCCATGCGCGCTACTCCCCTGCCAGTGATCAACGCGTCTTGCATCGCGGCAAGACAAAGGCGATCTAAGCACGCGAACTGGACAATGGAAGTGTGACGGATGGAGCAGTCGGGCGCGCAGGAGAAAGCCAAGCCGCTTGAGGCTGCAGGCGGTTCGGCCGCGCGCATGCCCTTGATCGCAGATAGCGCTGCTTTCGCCGAGGGCCTGGAAAAGGTGAAGGCGCGAGGATTTGCCGATCTGCCACTGCTAGCGGCGGCCGAATGCGCGCAGATTCTGAAGGGCTGCGAGGATCTGCCCTACCGCCGGGCCCGTCCGCTGGTCGGCAGCGCCGGGCGCGAGGTGCACCAGGACTTCGATCTGACCTTCGAAATCCCAAGGCCGCACCCGATCTGCGATCTGGCGGCGAGCCTGGATCGGGTGGTCTGCGCGGCCGCGGATATGCTGGACCCCTCTCCGCTGCCCGAAGGGATTGTCTTCAATGACCTGATCGTGCAGCGCTATCCCGCAGGCTCGCAGGGCATCACCCCGCATCGCGACCACCTGCGCTACACCGGTCTGGTCATCCTGGTGACCTTGACCGGCAGGGCCGGCTTCTATGTCTGTGCCGACCGCAGCGGTGCCGATGCCGTGGAGATTCCGGCACCGCCCGGCGGTGCCATCCTCCTGGCCGCACCCGGCTTTGCCGACGGCAGCGTTCGCCCCTTTCACTTCCTCGACCGTGTAAGCGCGCCGCGGATCAGCCTGGGCTTCCGCCAGGACACGCGGCCGGGCGAGCCGACCTGAGAGCGTAGATCAGCCTTTCGGCTTGGGATCGAGCGCGAACCAGGAGATATAGCCGGTTATGCCGGCGCACTCGCCCTCCAGCACCTCGACCTTGGCGAACCTGTGCGCTCCGTGATCGGCACGCTGTAGGAAGATCAGCGGCGTCGCGTTCTCCAGCGCGCAGATGGTCTTGCCGGTGTGGGCGGCGGTCAGCAGGTTGACGGTGGCCTCGGCGCTCGACGCTTTAACCCTGAGCGTCTCTTCTGCCTGCAGGCTGCTTGGCAGCAGCCCTAGGGCCAGGACCATCGACAGCCTTGCCAGGACAGCTTTCGGCGCGATCATGCCGGCATCCCTCGTTCCTTCTCTAGGTCTTGGCCGGAAGCCGACGTTGCAGCAGCTCGACCAGGCCCGGCGGTAGGCCGGCGAGCAGGTGGACTGCGCAGACGAGCGGCCAGGGGAAGGCCACCCTTGCATGGTTGCGCTCCAGCCCGCGAGCGATGCGTCCGGCCGCCTTCTCGCTTCCCCAGAGGAACGGCATGGGGAAGTCGTTGACCGCCGTCATGCGGCTCTTGACGAAACCCGGGCAGACCACGGTGACGCCGATCCCTTGCGGTGCCAGGTGACCGCGCAGGCCCTCGCCCCAGACCTTCACCCAGGCCTTGGAGGCGCAATAGGCCGGTGCTCCCGGAAAGCCGCGAAAGCCGGCCAGCGAGGCGATCAGGCCGATCTGCCCGCGGCTGCGCATGCGCATGCCGGTCAGCGCCGGCTCGACCGTGTTCAGGACCCCCTCGACATTGGTGGCTGTGATAGCCCGTGTCTGCTCCGGCGGTTCCTCGCCGCCGCCTGTTCCGGCCGATATTCCGGCGTTGGCGATCACCAGGTCCAGCGGTGCTTTCGCATCGACCTCGGCAACAAGTGCTGCCATAGCCGCGCGATCGGTGACTGAGACCACCGCGGTCTGCACCTCTGCACCCCGGCCGCGCAGGCGTTCGGCAACCGCGGTCAGGCGCGTTTCGCTCCGCCCGGTGAGAGCCAGATGTCGGCCCTGGGCTGCATAGTGGTCGGCCAAGGCCTCGCCGATGCCGCTGGAGGCTCCGGTAATCAGGATCGACGACGCTGTGCCCTTGGAAGTCGCCATGCCTCTGGTCCTTCCCCCGGGTCCTTCCCCCTGGTCCTTAAGCGTGAGGCTGCTATAAGCCCTTTTCCAACAGCATAGACGGCAAAGAACCCGGCACGCCATGACCTCCAGCAAACTCTCCTCCATGACCGGCTTCGCCCGTAGCGAGGGCGGCGCTCCCGGCCTCTCTTGGGCCTGGGAGATCAAAAGCGTGAACGGCAAAGGCTTGGACCTGCGCTGCCGCCTGCCGCCAGGCTTCGAGGCCTTGGAGCCACAGCTGCGCAAGGCCACGCAAGCCGGATTGCAGCGCGGATCGGTACAGATTGCGCTGAACCTGGACCGCAGTGCCGTCGAGAGCGAGGTCAAGGTGAACCAGGCCCTGCTGGAGCGCTTCCTGGCGGCTGCCAAGGCCTTGGAAGCACAGGGGGCAGCCGCACCCACGGCCGATGGTCTGCTGGGCCTGCGCGGCGTCCTGGAGATGACGGAACCGGAGGAGAGTCTGGATCGCGAGGCGCGCGACGCGCTGCTGCTTACCAGCTTCCAAGAGGCCCTCAGCGCCCTGCAGGTGGCGCGCAAGGCCGAGGGCGCGCACCTGGACACACTCTTGAACGAGCGGTTGGAGGCCTTGGGGGATCTGGTCGCGCAGGCGCAGGCCTGTGCGGAAACTCAGCCGGCGGCCCTGCGCGCCCGTCTGGAGCGCCAGGTGGCAGAACTCCTGGAGGCCTCGCCGGCCCTGCCGGAGGAGCGTTTGGCGCAGGAAGCCGCCCTGCTGGCGACCAAGGCCGATATTCGCGAGGAGATCGAGCGCCTGCTGGCGCACATCGCCTCGGCCCGCGAGATGCTGCGTCAGGGCAAGGGCATCGGCCGCAAGCTGGATTTCCTCTGCCAAGAACTCAACCGCGAGGCCAATACGCTCTGCAGCAAGGCGCAGGACATACGCCTGACCGAGATCGGACTGGCGATGAAGAGCACCGTCGAGCAGTTCCGCGAGCAGGTCCAGAACGTCGAGTAGGGGGCGCTAAGGAAACATGCAGGATAAACTCGCCCGCCGCGGCTTCATGCTGGTGCTCTCTTCTCCCTCTGGTGCCGGCAAGACCACCCTCTCGCGCGCCCTGCTCGCGGAGGACAAGGCCTTCTCCATGTCGATCTCGGCGACCACGCGGCCGCCGAGACCGGGCGAGGTGGAAGGTAAGGACTATCTCTTCGTGAGCGCCGATGAATTCGCTCAGATGGTGCGAGACGAGGCCTTTCTAGAGCATGCAACCGTCTTCGATCACAGATACGGCACGCCGCGCGCACCGGTGGAGGCGGCGTTGAAGAGCGGCCGTGACGTGCTCTTCGACATCGACTGGCAGGGCACCCAGCAGGTGCGCGCCAATGCCGGCAAGGATCTGGTCTCGATCTTCATCCTGCCGCCTTCGGTCGAAGAGCTGGAGCGCCGGCTGCACACCCGTGCCCAGGATTCCGCCGAGGTGGTGCGCGGCCGTATGGCCAAGGCAGCCAACGAGATGAGCCACTGGGCCGAGTACGACTATGTCATCGTCAATCAGACGGTCGAGGCCAGCCTGGCGCAGCTCCGCGCCATCGTGGTGGCCGAACGCCTGCGCCGCGAACGCCGTGTCGGACTGGTGGACTTCGTCCGCGACCTGATGGCCAAGGCCTAGGTGGCGAAAGCCCCACCGCCGATTCAAGCGTCGGACTCGACGTCATAGCCCAGGCGGCGCATTACCGGCCCGGCGATGATCTCGACCCGGGCGCGCAGGTCCGGTGAGGCACTGTAACCCTCGGCCCCGCGGTTCATGAAAGAGGGGTCGGGTGCCTCTTTGCGCATGCGCTCGAAGGTCGTGGCCTCGGCGATCCGGGCGCGCAGAGCCGGCGATGCCTCGACCTCCAAGAAGGAGAAGACCCGCTTAAGCGCTCTTGTCCGGTCTTGCGTAACGGCCTCGTAGCGCAGGGTGAGGATCGGCTGGTCCTTGCAAATGGTCGCCAGGCGCCTGGCCAGCACGACGAAGCGCTTGGCATTGTGCTCGACCCAGCCATCCAGGCCACCGAACTTGGTCTGCAGGTCGCGGTGGCGCGGGTCGCCTTCTTGTTTCGACAGGCGCTCGTTTGCGTGCCAGGCAGAGATGGCTTGGTCCAGCGGGTGGCGGAAGATGGCGATCAGCTTGGCCTTTGGGAAGTGATCGCGGATCAGCTCGGGCTGTTCCATCAGCTCGTTGTCGTTGGCCCCGCAGATCGGCTTGCCGGCGCCGGCATCGCGCAGGATGCGGGCGACCGCATCGCGCCAGATGCCCATGCTGGTCGCCTCGGCGATCGGTGGGGCGCCATAGCCGCCGATCCAGGAATCGCGGGTCTCCCGGTGCTTGTTGTAGGCCTGCGCGATCTGCAGCAGCAGGTCCTTGTAGGCCCGCAAGTGATGCTCGGAGGGGCAAGAGACCTTTGGGTGCAGGTCGAGCATGCGCTGCAGCATGGTGGTGCCGGATTTCGGCGGGCCGAAGCAGAAGAAGTCCGGCGGCGGCGCGTTGCCCTCTGGACAAGGCGGTCGCTCCTCCGCTTTGCTAGACGCTGGTTCAATAGGACCTGAGTTTTCTGCCCCGTCTGTCATCTCTGGAGACACTCCCCATGCCGCTCGATAGCCGCCGCGACCCACGCTACGACATTCTCTTCGAGCCGGTTCGCATCGGTCCCGTCACGGCCCGCAACCGCTTCTACCAGGTGCCGCACTGCAACGGTATGGGCCATGTCTATCCCGCCGCCATGGCCGAGATGCGCGGCATCAAGGCGGAAGGCGGCTGGGCGGTGATCTCCACGGAGGAGGTGGAGATCCATCACACATCCGACGTCACCCCGCACATCGAGGGGCGCCTCTGGGACGAGAGCGACATTCCCTACCACGCCCGCATGGTCGAGAAGGTCCATGAGCATGGCAGCCTGGCGGCGATCGAGCTGGTCTACCAGGGCCACACCGTCGCCAACCGCTACAGCCGCGTCGCACCGCTTTCCTCGCGCTCTATACCGGTCGACAGTATCGATCCGGTGCAGACCCGGGCTATGGACAAGTCGGACATCAGGGCGATCCGGCGCTGGCACCGCAACGCCGCGCTCAACGCCAAGAAGGCCGGCTACGACATCGTCTATGTCTATGCCGGTCACAACCTCTGCATCGCCCAGCACCTGATCGCCAAGCGCTACAACCAGCGCACGGACGAGTACGGCGGCAGCCTGGAGAACCGTGTGCGGCTCTTCCGCGAGCTGATCGAGGACACCAAGGAAGCCGTCGGCGATAGCTGCGCCGTGGCGGTGCGCTTCGCCGTCGACGAGCTGCTCGGGCCGGATGGCATCACCGCCGAGAGCGAGGGCCGCGAGGTCGTGGAAATGCTGGCCGAGATGCCGGACCTTTGGGACGTCAACGTCAGCGATTGGGAAAACGATTCGGTAACCGCGCGCTTCGCCGACGAGGGCTATCAGGAATCCTACATCTCCTTCGTCAAGTCTTTGACCAGCAAGCCGGTGGTCGGCGTCGGCCGCTTCACCTCGCCCGATGCCATGGTCAGCCAGATCAAGCGGGGCGTGCTCGACATGATCGGTGCGGCCAGGCCCTCGATTGCCGATCCCTTCCTGCCGAAGAAGATCGAGGAAGGCCGCCTGGAGGACATCCGCGAGTGCATCGGCTGCAACATCTGCGTCAGCGGCGACTTCTCCATCGCGCCGATCCGCTGCACCCAGAACCCTACCAAGGGCGAGGAGTGGCGGCGCAAGTGGCACCCGGAACGCATCGCCAAGGCCAAGGCCGAGGAGAGCGTGCTGATCATCGGTGCCGGACCCTCGGGCCTGGAGGCCGCGCGTGCCTTGGGCGAGCGCGGCTATAAGGTCATGCTGGCCGAGGCGGAACGCGATCTGGGCGGCCGGATCACGCGCGAGTGCCGCCTGCCGGGGCTCTCGACCTACGCCCGCGTGCGCGACTGGCGCCAAGGCCAGATCGACAAGCTGCTGGGCGTCGAGATCTTCCGCGAGAGCCGCATGGGTCTGGACGAGATTCTGGAGGTCGCACCCGACCACCTGGCGATCGCGACCGGTGCCGACTGGCGGCGCGACGGCAGCGGGCGCAGCGATCCGGTGGGCCTGAATCTGAGCGAAGAGAGGATGATCTTCACGCCGGACGACGTGATGGCCGGCGCCGACCTGCCGGGGCCGGTGCTGATCTTCGACGACGACTACTACTACATGGCCAATGTCCTGGCCGACCTGCTGGTGAGCCAGGGCAAGGAGGTGATCTTCGTCACCTCCAGCGATAGTGTCGCCCCTTTCACCGCCTACACCATGGAGCAGGGGCGTATCGTCACCCGACTGCTGGAGCAGGGCGTGCGCATCGTGACCGGCCAGGAACTCGACGACTTCGAAGGCGGCAAGGCCACCCTGACCTGCACCTACACCGGCAAGGAAACCGCGCTCGAGGCCGCCTCCGTCCTGCTGGTCACCTCGCGCGAGCCGAACGATGGCCTGCTGCAGCAGGCCAAGGCAGTACCCGAGCGATTGCTGGAGGCCGGCATCAAAAGCGTCCAGGGCATCGGCGACTGCGTGGCGCCGGGCACCGTGGCGGCTGCTGTCTATGACGGTCACCGCTATGCCCGCAACCTGGGTGAGGAGGTCGATCCCGACGAGACGCCGTTCCTGCGAGAGCGCACCGCCTTGCCGGACTGATGTGGTCAGCGATGCCATAATGACACTGCCGAGGCGCGCGCTCACTTTCCGGTCAGCCGGGGATTAACCTCGGGCGGCACGAGTACCATGTGTTAGTCTCTCGTCTCTCTGGTCGGAAAGGACCCAGGCCATGCGTGCCTTTGCAGTCTTGCTTTTGTTGGCGTTGGGCCTCGGCGGCTGCAGCGTGGTCGGTGCCGGAGCCTCCATCGTCGGCGGTGCAGCCGACGTGACCAGCAGCGTGGTCTCTGGCACGGTCGATGTCGTGACCTACCCCTTCGACGACGACGACTAGACAAGAGACGCGCTGATCGCAGACCTTGCGGGCGTGACTGCAGCATCTTTCACCTGATCGCGAAGGCTCGCCCTTGCGGTGCTTCTGACCTATCTTCGTCTCATGCCCGATAGCCAAGACGCCTGGACCCTGCGCACCCACGAAAGCCTCGCGACGATCGACGCGGCCGCCTGGGATGCTTGCGCCGGCGACGAGAACCCCTTCGTCAGCCATGCCTTCCTGCTGGCGCTGGAGGAATCGGGCTCGGCAACGGCAGAGACCGGTTGGCTGGGTCAACACATTGCGGTCGAGGATGCCTCGGGACAGCTGCTGGGCTGCGTGCCGCTCTATCTGAAGAATCACTCCTACGGCGAGTATGTCTTCGACTGGGGCTGGGCCGATGCTTTCGAGCGCGCCGGTGGGCGCTACTACCCCAAGCTACAGGCCTCCGTGCCCTTTACCCCGGTGACGGGGCCGCGCCTGCTGGCAAGACCGGGGCCGCAGCAGGCCCGGGTGCGCGAGACCCTGATGGCGGCGCTGTTGCGGGTAGCAGAGCTGCACAAGGTCTCCTCGCTGCACCTGACCTTCCCGACCGAGCCCGAGTGGAAGGCCATGGGCGAGGCCGGCTATCTGCAGCGCCAGGGCCTTCAGTATCACTGGCATAACGCGGGCTATGAGGATTTCGATGCCTTTCTGGGTGCGCTCAACGCGCGCAAGCGCAAGGCGATCAAGAAGGAACGGCGCGCGGCGCAAGAGAGCGGGCTGACCATCCGGGCGCTGCGCGGTGCGGAGATCACGGGCGATCACTGGGAGGCCTTCTATCGCTTCTATTTGGCCACCATCGACAAGAAGTGGTCGCAGAACTATCTGACGCGGGAATTCTTCCATCTGCTGGGCGAGCGGCTGGGCGACAAGGTCCTGCTGATCTCGGCCGAGGATGGCAACCGACCGGTGGCCGCGGCCCTCAACCTTGTCGGCAAGGAGCGGCTCTATGGCCGCAACTGGGGCTGTGCTGCGGACGTTCGCTTTCTGCATTTCGAGTGCTGCTATTACCAAGCCATCGACTGGGCGATCGGCCAGGGCCTGAAGGTGGTGGAGGCCGGCGCGCAGGGCCAGCACAAGGTCCAGCGCGGCTACCTGCCGGTTGCGACCTACAGCGCCCACTGGATCGCCGATTCCGGCTTCCGCGCCGCGGTCGCCGACTTCCTGCGCCGCGAGCAGCGGGCGGTGGACCAGGAAATCGAGATCGTCACGGATCTAGGACCATTCAAACGGGATAGCTAAGAGCACGAAGTCTAGTCGATGCCGACAGCAGGTGGCTGCCTTGCCTCCCGCCTGCCACAGCAGGTGGCTGCCTTGCCTCCCGCCTGCCTATGTGCGAGGCATTCTCTCGTGGGAAAGCAACCAGACCGCAGGGAGGACCAAATGAGCGATCCAATCACCCTCTATGGCTTCGATGCTTCGACCTATGTGCGCACTGTGCGTATGCTGTTGGCGGAGAAGGGGGCCGACTATGAACTCGTTCCCGTCAACGTCCTGACCGGAGAAACGCGAGAGCCGGAGCATCTGGCGCGCAATCCCTTCGGCAAGGTGCCGGTCCTCAATCACGGCAACCGCAAGCTCTATGAGACCGGTGCCATCTGCCGCTATCTGAACGACGCGCTGCCAGGCACCTCGCTGGTGCCGGACAACATCATGAACAGGGCCCGGATGGATATGGCGATGGGCATCTACGACAGTGTCGCTTATGGCGCCCTGCTGGGTCTTGCCGCACAGCACCTCTTTCCCGACTTTGTCGGCGGCAAGAACGAGGAAGTGCGGCAGGACTGCATGGCGAAGAGCCATCTGGCGCTGGGCGAGATCATTAAAATACGAGGTCCCGGCCCCTGGATTGCCGGCACCGAGCTGTCGCTGGCCGATCTCTTCCTGGCCCCGGTCTGCTTCTACGTCGATATGACGGAAGACAAGGGCGAGGCCTTCGATATCCCCGGAATGGCAGATTGGTGGACATCAGCCCAGGCGCTGGAATCCTATCAGTCCACCATGCCCAATCTTTGATCGTCTGCTGGCATAGCGCTAACCGTCCGGACTCCGTGTGTCCGGACGGTTGCTGTGCGGAAACAGCATAGCCTTCTGTTAGACGCTAACGGGGCGCGATCACCATGATCATCTGGCGGCCCTCCAGCTTGGGATAGGCTTCGACCTTGGCCAGCTCTTCGGTGTCCTCGCGCACGCGGTCCAGGATCTTCATGCCCAGTTCCTGGTGGGCCATCTCGCGGCCGCGGAAGCGCAGGGTGACCTTCACCTTGTCGCCTTCTTCCAGGAAGCTTTTCATCTGTCGCATCTTCACATCGTAGTCGTGCGTGTCGATGCCGGGGCGCATCTTGATCTCTTTGACCTCGATGACTTTTTGCTTTTTGCGGGCTTCGTTGGCGCGCTTCTGGGCCTCGTACTTGAACTTGCCGTAGTCGAGGATCTTCACCACGGGCGGATCGGCATTGGGGGAGATCTCGACCAGGTCGAGGCCGGCCAGATAGGCCATATGCAAGGCTTCCGGCGTCGCAACGACGCCCTGGTTCTCTCCATTCTCGTCGATCAGGCGCACCTGCGGAACGCGTATGTCGCCATTGGCCCGGGGCCCATCTTTGGACGGAGCCGCATCCGGTTGAAATCGTGCTATGTCTAACTCTCCTAGCGATTGTTTGTTTGCGTTGGCGTTTCCTCAAAACGAGAAAGTGCGCCCGCCGCACTCAGGCGGGTGGACGCGCTTCTGCCTCTAGTCTAGTGACCGCGTCGCCAAGCGCAAGTATCTCTTGATCCTTTCCGCCCAAACGACGCAGTGCAACCTGGCCGTTCTCCTCTTCCCGGCGGCCGACCACGGCGATCACCGGCACCTTGGCGAGCGAGAGGTCGCGGACCTTGGCATTGATCTTCTCGCTGCGCAGGTCGGCATCGGCGCGCAGGCCCGCGGCCCTTAGCTTCGCCACGACCTCCTCTGCGTAGCTGTCGGCATCGTTGGTGATCGTCGCCACCGTCACCTGACGCGGCGCCAGCCACAGCGGGAAGCGCCCGGCGAAGTTCTCGATCAGGATCGCGATGAAGCGCTCGAAGGAGCCCAGGATGGCGCGGTGCAGCATCACCGGATGATGCTTGGCCCCGTCCTCGCCGGTGTAGGTCGCACCCAGACGCTCGGGCATCACGAAATCGACCTGGAAGGTGCCGCACTGCCAGTCTCGGCCGATCGCGTCTTTCAGCACGAACTCCAGCTTGGGGCCATAGAAGGCGCCTTCGCCGGGGTTCAGCTCGAAATCCAAGCCGGCGTGGCGCGTGGCATCCATCAAGGCCTTTTCGGCCCGGTCCCAGGTCTCTTCGCTGCCGACCCGCTTTTCCGGACGGTCGGAGAACTTGACCATGACCTCCTCGAAGCCGAAGTCGCGATAGATCTCCAGCAGCAGCGCGCAGAAGGCCTCGGTCTCGGAGACGATCTGCTCTGGCATGCAGAAAATGTGCCCGTCGTCCTGCGTGAAGGCGCGCACCCGCATTAGCCCGTGCAGGGCGCCGGAGGGCTCGTTGCGATGGCAGGAGCCGAACTCGGCCAGGCGCAGCGGCAGCTCGCGATAGGATTTTGTTCCTTGGTGGAACATCAGCACGTGGCCCGGGCAGTTCATCGGCTTGACGGCCAAGGTGCGATGCTCCGATTCGGCGATGAACATATGCTCCTGGAACTTCTCCCAGTGGCCCGAGGCCTCCCAGAGGATGCGGTCGAAAAGCTGCGGCGACTTCACCTCGTTGTAGCCGGCCTTCTCCAGCTTGCGTCTGAGGTAGTCCTCGATCGTGCGCCAGATCTGCCAGCCGTTGGGATGCCAGAAGGTCGAGCCCACGGCCTCTTCCTGCTGGTGGAAGAGGTTGAGCTCGCGGCCCAGGCGGCGATGGTCGCGCTTGGCGGCCTCCTCGATCTGGCGCAGATAGGCCTTGAGCTGCTTTTCGCTCTCCCAGCAGGTGCCATAGACCCGCTGTAGCTGCTCGTTTCGGGCATCGCCGCGCCAATAGGCACCCGAGACCCGCAGCAGCTTGAAGGCATTGCCCAGCTTGCCCGTAGAGGGCAGGTGCGGACCCAGACAGAGATCCAGCCAGTCGCCCTGGCGGTAGATCGAGATCTCGGCGTCCTCGGGCAGCGTCTGGATGTGCTCGGCCTTGTACTTCTCGCCCAGCTTCTCGAAATAGGCGACGGCCTCGTCGCGCGGCCAGACCTCGCGAGTCAAGGCCTCGTCGCGTTTGACGATCTCGTGCATTTGGGCCTCGATCGCCTCGAGGTCCTCGGTCGTGAAGGGCTCGGCGCGGGCGAAGTCGTAATAGAAGCCGTCTTCCGTCGCCGGGCCGAAGGTCACCTGGGTGCCGGGATAGAGCTCCTGCACGGCTTCGGCCAGCACGTGGGCGGCGTCGTGGCGCAGCAGCTCCAGCGCGTTGGGGTGGCCGCGGGTGACGATCTCGACCTTGGCGTCGCTCTCGATTTCGAAGGCCAGATCGCGCAGCACGCCGTCGACCTTGATCGCCAGCGCGTCCTTGGCCAGGCGGGGACCGATGTCGGTAGCCAGCCGGGTTCCCTGCACCGGCGCGTCATAGCTGCGCGTGGCACCGTCGGGAAGCGTGATTACCGGCATAACAAAGGCTCCTTATCATCAGGGAGCCGCCAGTTAGGCAAGACCGGCGGTCAAGTCAAGGCAGGCAAGGGTTGGAGCAGGGTTGCGGGGTGGCATGGCGTACCTGCCGACTTCCTGCTCTGCCTGGAGAGGAGGTGCGATGGCGGCGGTATGTGCAGCTACATGATGTCTAAAAGGGAGATCCGCACATTCCCCCATCGCTGTCACGACCTTCCCATCGCATGATAACAAAACCGTCGATCTCGCTGTCTTCGCAAAAGCCGTTCGACAGGAGAAACTCGAGTGTCTTGTATTTGTCAGCGTGCCCAAGGCGTTCCCAGTCCCGATACACAGCTGCAGTTACTCCATAGCGTTCGACCAACTCTGTCAGTTGGCCCTTGGTTAAGGTAGTCAGGATTCTAGGCCCCAGTCCGACGATGCTGGTCATGGGATAGTCGATCCAGTAATGTACCCCAACGTTTGTATGGGCGATAACCGCGCCGGACCCGGCAACTTCTGCCAGCCTCTGTGTCGTTTCGATGGGATATCCAAAGTCTCGTCGCCAAAGGGACGAGGCCTGATGGGCGGACTGTCCGACCGCATTCAGCATCAGTGTCAAGAACAGCGCGGCTAGCAGGCAATTGGCAACGCCGGTCTTGTCGAAGGGGCGTATCACCAAGGCCTTGCGCCCCAGTCTAGCGGATCTTAGACGATTTGGCGTGCTACTCCTCGTGCCCCTTGGCGTTGTTCCCGATTGGAGAGCAGTACGGTGTATCTGCCGCAGCTTCGCCTTGGACAGGCGTAGCGTTTTCCTTGGGAAAACCCGTTCGATGGCCGTCATCACTTCCGCCATGGAGAAGGCTTGAAAGAAGGTGACCAGGCCACTCACCCCCGTCGCGGCGCCCAGACCGTATGTGAAGATCCAATAGCGGAGCTGACCGGCCTCTCCCAGTTTCAAGGTAAAGAAGCCCATGAAACCGAGTAGGCTGAAGGCGAAGATGATCGACAGGCGCCGGAAAGCGAATGTGAGAGGGCGTCGCCGCCGAGCTGCCCAAGCACCGAGAATACCAAGAATCGTAATCAGCAAGACGACCCATCCGTATCGCATAGCCGCCAAGGTCACAAAGAAGCCATTTGTGATCTCGCTGACGAGGCCGTTTTGCAAGACCATATCAATCCAAGACACGGCTAGTTCGAGGTCAGGTTTTATGAAGTAGATATCATGCTCGCCATCCGGCGTATCCGATCGTAGTCGTCCGATCAGGCCTAGGCGTGCCTGTTCTGGAACCAGGAGCCCAAGATCCTTGACATTCCAATAGAGGGTCGGCGCCAAACCGATGGCATAGCTAATGCAAAAGGTGGTGCAGCGCGTCACGACCTTCCAAATCCGGCCCGCTTCGCACTCCAATGCTGTTATGACCAGAATGCTCAGTAAGAAACCTGCAGAGAGGACGAGACTAAGATTCTTGACCGAGAAGGCCAGGGCAACGATGAGTCCCAAGGCGACGCAGGTGGACAGCCGTGGCCCTCGAATGACCAGAAGCGTTGCAGCAACAAAACCACAAAGCGCTGCTGGCATGTCGTCAAGATACTCGGCGGCGAGAAGCCTAGGCATCCAGCTGTTTACCAGCATGATCGGGACGATCAGCACAAAGAACAACCGCAGTCTTATGCTCTCGTTCGGATGGCTAGGCCGGGCATGAGCGCGGGCTGCCAGTAGGCTAATGAGGTAGAGGTTTGCCAGCACAATGGCAATGAACACCATCTTTGTGAGTGCTATGGCCCCCACACCTGCTAGTCGACGCAATTCGGTCAGGGCCAATAGATAAGTACTTCTGTGCCAATCTTCTGCACGAACTGCATCAATTTCATAAAAGTACCAATGCATATAGGAGGTCACCAATAAAGGAGAGTCCGACTCTAGCGCACTTCGAGCGACTAATCCATGGTTATATTGATTGTCTGTAAATGGGTACTCAGCAGGAAAGGTTACCAGGGCAATGATTACAGCGTAGGTAAAGATCGCAAGAATCATCGCCTTAAAGACCGTGTGCCAGTCAATGTGCTGGAAGATTCGAGAGATATGGTGCGGGATGTCAGTCTTGGGTTGCAAACGTGTGGGCAAGGCCGGCGTCTTTCGAGTATGTGATAGCTGTCCGGAAGGGGACGTGCGTCAAGAATTGCGAGGGGCGCGTAGGCTTGACGATGCCCTCATTTGCCGACCACAGAGGGCGTGTCTGGGCGATGCTCATCACATATGATGAATCCGTGTTGGCCTCTGCACATCAGTTTTCGCATCCCCATCTCTTGGCCTATGGTGCCATCTAGCTCGGGTCTAGTTGCCATGTTGGATCAAAGGGTGCAAGTCCATCGCATAGTCGTGTCCGGTCTTCACACGCTGTACACTTAGCTGTGCCAACTCCGACATCCGTGCACTGCCGGGCCACAGAAACGTTGCGGGAATGTGACAGCTGCGGCGAAGGCTGCTGTCGTGGTTGACCCCTATTGCGGCGGGGTGTAGGCCGTTCATGTCATCGTCAGGGGCTGTCGTCGCAGCCCCTTTTTTCAGGGGTCATTCTAAGCTAAAGAGGCTCCGAGACGGGGCGTTGAGAGACGATATGCAAAATCGGGTCGAAGTGTCCGCGCGCGAAGGGGGATCGCCCAACTTCTCTGTCGTGGTGCCCTGTTTCAACGAAGAGGAAGTCGTTCGAGAGACGCACAAGCGGCTGGGTGCTGCCTTGGCGGAGATCGGCCTTGCCTGCGAGGTGATCTACATCGACGACGGCAGCGCCGACAAAACGCTCGACATTCTGATGGAATTGCAGAACGACGACCCGAGCATGCGGGTGGTCGCACTCTCGCGCAACTTCGGTCACCAGGTGGCCGTCACCGCCGGGCTGGAGCATTGCACCGGCGACGTTGTCGGCATCATCGATGCCGACCTGCAGGATCCCCCCGAGATCTTTGCCGAGATGCTGGCCGAGTGGCGCAAGGGTGCGGATGTGGTCTATGCCGTGCGGGCCGAGCGGGCCGGGGAGACGGCGTTCAAGACCTGGTCGGCCAAGCGCTTCTACCGCTTCATCAACGCGATCTCCGACGTCGACATCCCCTTGGATACCGGCGATTTTCGCTTGATGGATCGTTGCGCGGTCGATGCGCTTCTGGCCATGCCCGAGCGCGATCGCTTCATCCGCGGCATGGTCGCCTGGGTCGGCTTCAAGCAGGTGCCGCTCTCTTACCAGCGCGCGCCGCGCTTCGCTGGCGAGACCAAGTATCCGCTGAAGCGCATGCTGCGTTTCGCCAGCGACGGGCTGCTGTCCTTCTCTCTGGTGCCGATGCGCTTTGCCATCCTGACCGGATCGGCAGTCGCCGGGCTGTCGTTCCTGGGAATCCTCTATGCGCTCTTCATGCGGATCTTCACCAGCGATTGGGTGACCGGGTGGACCATGCTGTTCATTGCCGTGCTCTTCATCGGCGGACTGCAGCTCATCTTCCTCGGCCTCATCGGCGAGTATGTCGGCCGGGTCTATGGCGAGGCCAAGCGGCGCCCGCTCTATTTCGTGAAACGACGCGCCGGATTCGAAAAATCCGGCAGGGATGCTGCCGATAGCACCGCCGATCATGCCTAAGGGGCTAGGCTACTGGCTGCGCCTGGCGGTCCTCTTCTGCGTCGCCGGCGTCTTCCTCTGGCTGCTGCTGGCCGACCACGATCTCTCCCTCGTCGCAGACCATCTGGCGATTATCCCGCTGACCGCGCTCTTGGCAGCGCTGGCTTGCCTCGCCGTCGGCTACAGCTTTCGCATCGTCCGCTGGTGGCTGCTGCTCAGGGCGCTGGACCCGCATCTGCCGCTCTCGCGCCCTGTCTGGCCCTTTCTGGTGTCCATCGCGCTGAACAACGTCCTGCCCTTTCGTGCCGGCGACGCGGTTCGGATCTTCGGCTTCAGGCGACAGCTCGCCGCCCCGGCCTCGCGCATCTTCGGGACCGTGGTGGTCGAGCGTCTGGCCGATCTGATCTTTCTCGCCGGCGTCACCGCGCTGGGGCTCTGGGTGCTGGGACGCAGTGCCGGCTTCGAGCAGTGGGCGCTGGCAGTCATTGCCATCCTGGTCTTGGGGTTGCTGGGTCTGGTCGTCACCGTCATGGTCGCGCCCTGGCTGATCCGTTTCTTCGAGGCTAGGTCCGACCAAGAGGGCCTGCTCGGCAAGGTGGCCGTTCAGGCCGTCACCTTCCTGGAATCGCTGCGGGTCTTACGTGACTGGCGTTTGGCCTTGCTCCTGATCGGAACCACGGCGCTCTCCTGGCTGTTCGAGGGCGGCGTCTTCGTTGCCGTGGCGGCCGGGATCGGCATCGCGGCTGATAGCTATGCGCCCTGGTTCTCCCTAGGTGCGGGCACGCTCGGTACCCTGATCCCCAGCACGCCGGGGCATGTGGGCACCTTCGACTTCCTGGCGAGCAGCGCCATGCAGGCCTTTGCCGTGCCGTCCGAGCAGGCGATCGCCTTTGCCTTCGCCGTTCATGCCGTCCTCTGGCTGCCGTTGACGCTTCTTGGACTCGGCTATTTTCTGTTTACTGGCGGTCGCCTTGCCATGTCGCGTGGGGCCAAGCGAGGCCTTGAGGAGAGGGGATGATGGAGCAGCGTTCGCTCGTCGTGGTCGGCGGTGGTTTCTGCGGTCTGAGCGCCGCCTACGATCTGGCACGCCAAGGGGTCAAGGTCACGGTTCTGGAAGCCGATGACGAGGTCGGTGGGCTGGCCGGTTGCTTCGATGCCGGCGGCACGCGCCTGGAAAAGTTCTATCACCACTGGTTCACCAACGATCTGGAGGTCGTTTCCCTGATCGAGGAGCTGGGCCAGCAGGACCGCGTGGTCTATCGCCCCTCCAACACCGGGATGTACTACGCCAACTCGATCTATCGACTGTCTTCGCCGATGGACCTGCTGCGTTTCGCGCCGTTGCCCTTCTTCGATCGCATTCGCCTTGGCCTGCTGGCCTTGAAGGCGCGGCGAGTCAAGGACTGGCGGGCGCTGGAATCGGTGACTGCCGCCGACTGGCTACGCTCGCTTGGCGGCGAGAAGGTCTTCGAGGTGGTCTGGGATCCGCTGCTGCGCGGCAAGTTCGGCGCTGTCGCTGAAGAGATTTCGGCGGTGTGGATGTGGAACAAGCTGAAACTGCGCGGCTCCAGCCGTTCCTCTGACGGCAGCGAGCGCTTGGCCTACTACAGCGGCGGTTTCGCCGCACTGGCCGAGAGCGTTGCGGCCAAGATCGTCGAGCTGGGCGGCGAGGTCCACACCGGAGCGAAGGTCACCGGCCTGATCACCGAGGGCGAGCGCGTCGTCGGCGTCGAGAGCGGCGCGCGCCGCTTCACCGGCGATGGCGTCTTGATGACCCCGGCACTGCCGATCGTCGCCGACATCTTGGGCCCTCTGGCGACGCCCGCCTACCAGGCCGAGCTGCGCCGCATTCGCTACCTGGCGAACCTCTGCATCGTTCTGGAGCTGGACCGCAGCCTCTCTGATACCTACTGGCTGAATGTCAACGACCCCAGCTTCCCCTTCGTCGGCATCATCGAGCACACCAATTTCGAGCCAGTGGACACCTATGCCGGGCGGCACATCGTCTATCTCTCCCGCTACCTGCCGGCCGACGAGGCCCTCTATGGCATGAGCGATGACGAGGTCGGCGCCTTCGCGCTCACCAACCTGCGCAAGATGTTCCCCAAGTTCTCCGACGACTGGGTCTTGAAGCTGCATGTCTGGCGCGCCCGCTATGCCCAGCCGGTGGTCGAGCGTTCCTACTCCAGCCTCATTCCCGAGGTGAACACGCCAATTCCCGGGCTCTTCCTGGCCAGCATGGCGCAGGTCTATCCGGAGGATCGCGGCACCAACTATGCGGTGCGCCAGGGCCGTCAGGCAGCGCAAGAAATCCTGACACAGCTGGCGGCCTGAGGCCGCTCGGCCGGGCGGCGATCATGCGTGAAGGGCTCTCGCTCGGTGGAACTGCCGCGCTTGGCCTGCTGCTGGTCCTGGCTCTTGGCGCGCTTGTGGGCCCGCTGCCGGCGGTCGAGGCCTTCGGCATCCAGACCCTTGGCCTCGAGGGGGCATCGGCCGAGCGCTGGCTGGCTCTGGTGTTGCGCTTGGCGGTTGCTGCTGTGACGCCCCTGGCCCTCTTGGGCGTGGCGCAGACTAGGGATCCCGGACTTCGAAGCTGGCCGAGCAGAGTTGCGGCAATGGCGCTGAGCCTGGCCTTCCTCTTCGCGCTTGCAGCGGCCCTGGGGCCTCTTCTGTCACGCAGCTTCGCCTCGATCCTGGCGCTCCTCGCCATCGTCCTGGCTGCGGGCCTGGCGCGCAGCGCGGGTGCTGCCTTGACGGTCGCGGGAAACGCGGAGGCGGATCGCCGGTGGAAAGCGCACGACGCTCTCTGGCTGCTGGCGCTGGTCGTGGCCGCCATGCTGTTACGCGCGCTCACCTATGAAGAGGCCTTCGGCCGCGATCTGATGGTCTATGTCACCGTCGCCGAGCGCTGGCTGGGGGGGGCTGCGCTCTATGCCGAAGTCTGGGATCACAAGCCGCCGGCTGCGCTGGGCGCCGTGGCGCTCTTCGTCTGGCTGTTCGGCCCGACGCCGCTTGCGATCTACCTCTTGGGCCTCTCCTGCTTTGCGCTCACCTTGATCGGCGTGCACTTGGCTGCACGCCGTTTTGCCGGCCGCGCTGCAGCCTATCCGGCGGGGCTGCTCTGGTTCGCTTTCGGCAACGATCCGCTGCTGGGCGCCAACCAGCCCAATGTCGAGTCTCTCATCCTGCCCTGCGTGGCCTGGTCCTTCGCTCTCTTGGCCGGTCGCGAGGCCAGAGAGGGCGCGCGTTGGACCCTGGTCGGGGCAAGGCGCGCCTGGGGGCTGGGCTGTCTCTTCTTGCTGGCCACTGCCTTCAAGCAGGTCATGATCTTCCTGCCGGTCGCGGTCGCAGTGGCACTATTGCTGCCCAGCCTCTTCGGCCGGAATGGCGCCTGGCGCGGCGCCCTGGGTGACTGTCTGCGCTTTGCCGCCGTCGGACTGCTGGGATGGCTTGCGACCTTCGCCTACTTCTGGGCTGTGGGCTCGTTCGCTGCCTTCTATGACGCCGTCTTCGCCTACAACCAGGCCTATGCCGGCAATGTTTTCGCCAATATCGCCAAGGGCTTCCTCATCGTGCATCGCAGCCCGGAGGCCTATCCCTATGTGGTTGCCGCGATCTTCATTGCCCTCGTCGCCTTGGCGCGGGGCTTGCGGGCCGATCATCGTCTGGTCGCGGCCTTCCTGATCGGCCTTGGCTTGGCGATCTTCGCTCCCGGCCGCTACTACGGGCACTACTACCAGCTCTTGACGCCGATCCTGGCGGTGGTCGGGGCGGCTATGGTCGCCCGCCTGGCAGGGCGGTGGGCGCCCATCCTCCTGTCGCTCCTGGCGGCACTCTTCGTGCTGACCTCTTTCGTCCGCTACGACCCGGACCGCCTGCCTGTACTACTGGACGCCCAGCATGGCCTGGAATCCTTGGAATCGCGGCGTTTGGGACGTGTCTTGGCCGAGCGCTTGCCCGAAGACGCCAGCTTCTTCCATTGGGGGGCGGAGCCAGGCCTCTACTTCTGGAGCGGGCGTCCCGCCCCGGTCGGCTTCGTCTATAACTACCTGCTGCTGCGGCCCGAAGGCGACGGCGCGGCGGCAAAGCTGCAGCGCGCGTTGGAGCGTCTGCAACCGGACCTGATCCTCGCCAAGCGGGACGACCTGGAAGGCTCGCAGGACCCGATTTCCACCTGGATTGTACGTCACTACCAACCCACCGACGCCTATGGTGCCTCGCCTGTCTTCGAGATTCTGGTTCCGAGGTCGCAGTAGCCTGTTCGCTGCCAATCCGCGCGCTACCTAGCGAGCATGAGCACGCGAAACCTGATCCTGATCCTCGGCGATCAGCTCTCGAACAGCCTCTCCTCCCTGCGCGATGCCGATCCCGAGAGGGACCGTCTGGTCATGGCCGAAGTTGCCGAGGAGGCGGACTATGTCCCGCACCACTGCAAGAAGCTGGCCTTCGTCTTCTCGGCCATGCGCCACGCGGCCAGAGAGTGGGCGGCGGCAGGCTGGCAGATCGACTACACCAAGCTCGACGACAAGACGAATGCCGGCAGTCTCTTCGGCGAACTGGAAGCTGCGGCCAAGCGCCATAAGGCGGAGGCGGTCCGGATCACGGCCCCCGGCGAACATCGCCTGAAACAAGAGATCGAGAGTTGGGAAGCGCGACTGGGCCTTCCCGTCGAGCTGTTGGACGACGATCGCTTTCTCTGTTCCACAGCCGAATTCGACGACTGGGCCGAGGGCCGCAAGCAGCTGCGTATGGAGCACTTCTATCGCCGGATGCGACGCAAGACGGGCCTGCTGATGGACGGCGATAGTCCAGCCGGCGGTCGATGGAACTTCGATGCAGAAAACCGCAAGGCGGCGAAGGCTGCCCTCTTCATGCCGAAGCCGCATCGGGTCCGCCCGGACAAGATGACGGCCGAGGTCTTGGACATGGTGGAAGCGCACTTCCCCGACCGCTTCGGCAGCTTACGGCCCTTCTGGTTTGCGGTGACCCGAGAGCAGGCCCTCAAGGCCCTGGATCTCTTCGTCGAGGAGGCCCTGCCGCACTTCGGCGACTATCAGGATGCAATGCTGGAGGGCGAGCCCTTCCTCTATCATTCCGTCCTGTCGCTCTACCTCAACGCGGGCCTGCTCGAGCCTTTGGAGATCTGCAGGCGGGTCGAAGCCGCCTACCTTGAAGGAAAGGCTCCTCTCAACGCCGCGGAGGGCTACATTCGCCAGATCATCGGCTGGCGGGAGTACGTGCGCGGCATCTACTGGCGCTTCATGCCGGACTACCTGGAGCGCAATGCGCTCAACGCCAGCCGCCCGCTGCCGGACTTCTACTGGACGGCGGAGACCGACATGGCCTGCCTCAAGGCCGCCATCGGCCAGACCAGAGACGAGGCCTATGCCCACCACATCCAGCGCCTGATGATCACCGGCAACTTCGCCATGCTGGCCGGCGTCGATCCCAAGCAGGTGCACGCGTGGTACCTGGCGGTTTATGCCGATGCCTACGAGTGGGTGGAACTGCCGAACACGCTGGGCATGAGCCAGTTTGCCGACGGCGGTCTGCTGGGCTCCAAGCCCTATGCGGCCAGCGGCAACTACATCAACAAGATGTCGGACTACTGCGCGGGCTGTCGCTATGACGTGAAGCAGAAGACCGGCGAGGGCGCCTGCCCCTTCAACCCGCTCTATTGGGACTTCCTGCTACGCAACGAAGAGCGGCTGCGCGGCAATCCGCGTCTGGCGCAGGTCTATCGCACCTGGGAGCGGATGAAGCCGGAGACGCAGGCTGCCTACCGGGACTCGGCCGCGCGCATCCTCTCGGCCTTGCGCTGACGACGGCAGCGCTCAGAGCAGTAGCGCACGGTCTCCCAGTCTCGCGCCCACTTCTTGCGCCAGGCGAAGGGTCGGCCACAGGCGGTACAGGTCTTCAGCGGCAGGTCTGCCTTGCGGCGCATCGTGAGGCCTTGTCATCAAGCGGAAGGCTAACTCAAGGGCAGGAGATAGAGCGGTCCGGCCCGGGTTCTAGTCTCAGCCAATCCAATGCAGACGCCGGCCGTGTGGGTCGGCACGGGCGAGCGGGATTGTATCCTGAAGCGTGACGAACAAGAGGTCGTCCCGTGCGGTCGCCGGCGCCTTCATACCGAGCACGCTCTCTGCCTCGTTGCTGATCCAGATCGCGTCCATGGCCTGAACCTCCTTGCGAAACCGCTGGCGCGCCTCCGGCGAGAGGTAGGCAAGGACAGCCGAGTGGAAGATGACCAGGGTCGCTTCTCTCGGTGCTTCGGCGGCAAGAGCGGCCAGGTCGCGGTTCAAGTCACCAGCGATCACCCGCGGTGGATTCTCTCGAGCAACTGCGATGGCCTGGTGCAGCCCTTGGGCTCGCGCGCGCTGCTCGGGCCAGACCAGAGTCTCCAACCATGCCGCACTTGCGCGGTCGCCGAGGTCGAGCGGGTTGAGGTCCAGGCCGGCGCGCCAGATCACCTGCGGCAGGCGTTCGGGCAGTGGCGTGTCGGGCGAGACCTCGCAGGGGAAGATCGGGGTATCGGGACCGGCGTCGGGCGGCAGCAGGCGATACCGCGCCTCGCCTATCCGATAGTCGTAGCCGTAGTGATCGGGCAGCAGGCAGAGGCCGGCAGACGCACCGACCTCCAACAAGGCCAGAGGCTGCGGCAGGCGGGCCAGCAGCGGCAGCAGGGTGGCACAGCGCCCGGGCTCGTTGGTCTGCGTGCTGCGCGCCAGCATCACCGTGCTGACCGCGGGCCAGGCCTCTCGGGTCGGTGCCAGGAAGCTGGCGACCTCATCGGCCAGACCAAAGCGGTGACGTAGACTGGCGAACAGCAGGTTGGGCTGCTGCTTGCCTTCCGGGAGGGTCGCAAGCTTGGCCAGAAGGCCCGCGTCCTTGGCCACCGCCAGTGCGGCGGCCTCGTAGAAGGGCGAATGACCGGCTGCCTCCTTCGTAGCGAAGCGCCGGTAGCGCGCGGCGATCTCCGAAAGAGACACCCTCGCTAGACCTCGTGCTTCTCCACCGACTTGAAGCCGCCGCGGACGAAGACGGCGACGGTGCAGCCCTCCTTGGAGTGCGAGTAGTGTCGCGAGCCGGCCGAGAGCGAGACGCAGTCGCCGGTCCGATAGACCCGGCCGTCGCAGTCTTCGAACTCCCCGTCCAGGACCACGAATTCTTCCATGCCCAGATGCTCGTGCGGCGTCGAGCTGCCGCCGGGCGCGAAGCGGACCAGGAAGAAGCCGCTTTGATCTTCTTCCGACCAGGAGATGTTGTGCCAGAGGATGTCGCTTTGTTCGCGGTTCTTGATCGCATAGGGCTCATAAACAGCCGTCATCGCGTTCACCACGCGGCGCTTCGCGTCCAGTTTCGATACCATTCACGCTGTCCTTTCGACGTTTGCGAGGGCCTTTCCGGCAGCCTAGAGTAGCCATCCCACTAGCTTGTTGATCTGGTGGGGCAACTTGTCCAGGCGGATGGAGTCCATCCGTCTGGGTTGCGCCACGAGTAAGGAACCTCTGCCCATGTTCACCTCTCCAGCCGGGGGCTACCGCTTCCCCGACAGTCTCATGCACCCACCGCTGATGGCGATCGGCGATTCCATGTACAACGGAATGCGCTCG
The DNA here is from genome assembly GCA_040219175.1 of Kiloniellales bacterium. Classification (GTDB taxonomy): domain Bacteria; phylum Pseudomonadota; class Alphaproteobacteria; order Kiloniellales; family JACOMY01; genus JACOMY01. Next base: position 121,054 of record JAVJSY010000097.1, on the reverse strand, counting down.
GCGACCATCAATCGTGAGTTTGCCGCCAAGTCGGTGCCGGCCCTGGTCTCGCGCGCGATTGCGCCCGGCTACACCCATCGCTCGCCCGGCTATCCCGAGGTGCTGCTGCTGGATCTGGAGCAGACCTTGCGCGATGTCGACCTGGGCGATCTGCTGTCGCGCATGAAGCACCGCCTGCAGGCCGCCATGGCCAATGCCAAACGCTGGGCCGACAATGTCCATGTGGTGCCCGGCGAGCACGCGGCCTGGGATAATCTGTCTCTGTCGGGCGCTATTCTGGAAGACCTGACCGATCACTCCTTCGATTTCTGGGAAGCACGTCTGGCCGAGATCAGGCCGCTGTTGGACCGCATTGCCTCCCTGGAGTCCTTCGGTGCCAGCGGCATCGACATCATGGATCTGCACATGGCGCTGAATGCGCGCTTCCTGATGAACCCGAACCGCAGGGCAGAGCTGAATGCCTTGACCCCGCTGGATCTGGTCGCCGCCCGCCAGCCCAAGCGTCTGCTGGTCAACATCGGCTCCAACCACGGCATCATCGACATCACACTTGGCGGCTCGGAAGGCGAGGGCGCGCGGGAAGCCGATACGGGGCTGCGCTCTCTGGCGGCCTGGGCCGATGCCATGGGCGGCTTTGCCGAGCGTCTTGTCGAGCTGCCGCCCGAGGTCGAACAGATCGTCGTCAACACGGTGGTGCTGCCCTCCACGGTGCCGAACATGATGTATCCCTATAACCTGCGCGAGATCTATCCGGGCGAGCTGGACCAGCAGCGGGGCTACTACCCCGTCTATGACAATCGCCTGGGCGGGGCTGACGACTACACGCAGTATTCCGCCGCAGAGATGCGCGAGATCGATGCCGGCGTTACCGCCTGCAACCTGCACATGATGGCGCGAATGAAGACGGTCTTTGACGCCCGCGGTGACGAGCGGCTGCGCTTCTTCCGTCTGGATCAGAAGCTGAAGGCCTTCGACGCCAAGCATGACGACAAGAAGGCCGTGCGCAGCTCGACACCGGGCGCGCGGCTGGAGTATCCCAACCACCGCTACGGCAACGAGGCCATCGACTTCGACAACTTCTTCTTCTTCGATTCCTTCCGTCGCGGCGGGATCGCCAGCCTGGACAACCACCACCCCAGCGGCCTGGGCTACTGCATCCTGGCCCGCGAGCTCTTGAAGACCCTGAAGGCCGAGGACTCCTCGATCAACCTGAACAACCTCATGATCTCGGAGCAGGGCGACCGTCTGTTCAGCGACCCGCCGGGCGAGTATGCCACGGTCATGCGGCTGTGGTACCGCTTCCGCCGCCGCCGCGCCGGCCTCAGCAACGAGCCCGACCTGGCCGAGGCCCGAGGCGAAGAGCTGCCTGCGCGCCGCACACCACCGATGATGGACAGCGAAGAGGAGGCCGTTGCCGGCTACATGGACGTGATGGACAAGATCCTGCGCAAGCGGCGTTAGGGCATCAAAGTCCCATCAAGTGATGGACCTCGAAGCCGATCGAGAGGGCTGCCAGCGCGAAGGCAATCACGATTCCCAGCTTGGAGGACCAGTTGCGGTCGAGCGGCCAGAGCTGCTGGCGGCGGTAATCCTCGGCCGCTTCCGGTCCTTCGGAGGCCAGCTCGCGCCAGCAATCGGGCAGGCGGGCTTGGCGCGCCAGGATGGTGGCCACCATGGGTGCAATCAGGCAGGCCGGCACGGCGAAGGCCAGCAGGGCCTGGCCCGGTAGATAGTCGTCGGGATCGGTCGCTGCGCGCGAAAGGAAGACGGCCAGCATCGCCGGGCTGGCCGACCAATAGAAGTTGTTGAGCGCGAAGTTCCAGTGTTCCAGCCCGAACTCGTTCAGCGGTGAACGTGCGTTGAGACGCAGGAGAAGCCCCTCTTCTCTGGCGACCTTCAGGTGCTCGAAGCGAGCGAAGAGCCAGGTGTGCAGCATCAGCTGCACCACGCCCAAGGCAGCCAGAAAGACAATCAGGAACTGCTGCGCCATCTGGAAGAGGTTGAGGATCAGCTGCGGCAGCGGTTGCGGGATGCGGTCCGGCACGTGGCTGACCGCAGAGGTGCTTGCCCGGTTCATGCAGAGCAGGGCGCCGCTCTCTTCCGCCTCCAGCAGCCATTTGACCGAAGGGCTTTGATAGGCGCAGGCCGTGCGCAGCTGCTGGTGGCGCGGACTGTCGCCGAAGAAGACGCCATAGCTGGGCGCCCAGTCCGCAACATTGACGAAGACGGCGACGGCCAAGGCGGCAAGAACAGCGAGCCGTCGATGCCGCGTCAGGCTGTCGTGCAGGCGGTCCAGGCTTTCCTGCTTCAAGGCCCCGGACTTGGCGCACAGGACGCCGGTCTCCTTCAGCTCCATCCAGGCGCGTTGCAAGGGCACCCAGGTGAACCAAAGGCCGGGAGCCAAGGCCAGGAAGAAGACGGGAAAGGGCCACCAATTGCCCTGCTGGAAATAGGTCTCGTAGTTCGGCGGGGCTGCGGCCGGCGCCTTGTCGAAACCGAAGGCTATGACATAGCCCCAGAACAGCAGGGAGAGGACTGCGGCGATCAGAGCAAGCGTGACCGCAGGGTCCTTCATTCGCGCGCGCTTTTCCATGCAGGGGTCCTCGAAGCGGGGGCCTCGACATCCTATGCGCTCAAATTGCGGAGCGCGAGTTCTGCTGTCAAAAGCGGGGAGTTCCCTAAACCGTCTCCAGCCCGCACCAGGAGGCGATGAAGAGTGCCAGCGTCTTGGTCACCCGCCGGATCGAATCCAGGCTGACACGCTCGTTGAAGCCGTGGATGTTCTCGGAATAGGGGCCGTAGACCAGGCAGGGGATGCCGTCGTAGATCACGAAGACCCGGCCATCCAGATAGCCCGGCATGACCTGCGAGCCCAAGGTCTGGCCGCTGTGCACCTGCGAGAAGGCCTGGGCCAAGGTGGCCTCGGCATCCGAGCCCTCCTCCAGGACGTAGCCCTTGGCGAAGAAGCCGTTGTAGACGATCTCGGGCGGGTTGTTGGCGAGGAAAGAGTTGTTGCGCGCGGCATTGCGCACGGCCTCTTCGATCTCGCGGGCGGCATCGGCCGGCTCGTCACCCGGATAGATGGCCGCGCGGACATCCAGGGTGCACCAGGCCGGCACGCTGGAGGCCCAGTCGCCGCCGGCGATCTTGCCGACATTGATGTTGATCGGCTTGGCCACCTCTTCGTAGTAGGGGCGCCCAACCTTGCGGGCGTTCCAGCGATCCTCCAGCTCCTTCAGGGCCTGGATAACCTCATAGGCGGCCAGGATGGCATTGGCGCCGCTGGAGGCCTCGCGCACATGCACCGGCACGCCGCGGATCTTGACCTGGAACCAGATGACGCCGGTGTTGCCGCGGATCAGGCTGTCGTCGACCGGCTCGGGGATCACCGCTGCTTCGCTGCGATAGCCGCGGATGTGGCAGGAAAGTGCGCCGTTGCCGGTACATTCCTCCTCCGTTACCGACTGCAGATAGACCGTGGCGGCAGGCTGCAGGCCGATCCGCTTCAGGGCGTCCAGCGCAAACATGTTGGCGACCAGGCCGGCCTTCATGTCGCCGGCACCGCGCCCATAGAGCCAGTCGCCCTCCAGCACCGGCTCGAAGGGCGGGTTCTCCCACATGTCGAGCGGTCCGACCGGCACCACGTCGATATGGCCGTTCAACACCAGCGAGCGGCCCGTGGCAGCCTTCGGCGTGTGCGTGGCGACCACGTTGATCGCATTATCGTAAGGCACGGCCACAGGCGAGAAGCCGGGATGATGCTTCATCTCTTCGGGATCGAGGCGCCAGCGATCCATGGCATAGCCGCGTCCGGCCAGCGCCCGGTACATCATCTCTTGTGCGGTGTGCTCCTGCCCGCGCAGCGAGGGGTGGCGTACCAGATCTCGGGTGAAGGCCAGCTGATGATCGAAGCCGCTGTCGACCGAGGCAAGAATCTTGGCTTGCAGCTCTGCGTTTGGCGCGGCCGGCGCGGCGGTGTCCATGGTGCTCTCCTAGAAGTCCGGATCTATCCTGGTGCGATATCCAGGCTAGGCCTTGGCGCTGGGTCTTGCAGAGACCCGCTCGTACCAGGCCTGCAGGTTGGGCCGCCCATCAAAGGGCGGGCCTTGCTTGATCACTTTGGCGAAGTCGCAGACGATCATTGCGGTGATGTCGGCAATCGAAAAGCCATCGCCGGCCAGGTAGGGCGCGTCCGCCAAACGCCTGTCCAGCTGATCCAGGAAGGCGAGGAACCGCACTTTACCGCGCTCTGCCAGCTCTGGGATCTGCGCATAATCGATCGGCCCGGCCAGCCCGCGATCCTTGAAGAAGGCATTGCCGTTGCGAAAGGCCTCGGCGACGGCCTGCAGGCCATGCAGCTCGACCCGCCGGTCCCACATGACGATCTGCGCCTTCTCCAGGGGCGTCGTGCCCATCAGCGCCGGTTCCGGCTGCAGCCCTTCCAAGTAGGCGCAAATCGCCGTCGATTCGGTGATAACCGTGCCATCGTCCAGTTCCAGCGCCGGCACTTCTGCCAGCGTTGTCTTGGCAACATAGTCGCTGTTGAGCTGGCTCCGGTTGCCGAGATCGACCTCCACCTTGGGGATGTCGATGCCTTTTTCGGCTGCAAAGACCCGTACCCGTCGCGGATTCGGTGCCATCTTGAAGTCGTAGAGTTTCATTGACCTCTTCCTTCTTCCTCAATCCTCAAAGGCTTCACAGGTCTCGCGCGCGCCCAGAAGAAAGGCATCGGCCACCAAGCGCAAGGGGCGGGCATCACTATCGCTCCGTCCCTCGGCGATGAGCTTTGCAAAACGCGCATAGAGACCGGCGTACTCGTGGTTCGGCCCTACCTCACCGACCACGCCCTCACCGGCCACGTCCTCACCGGCCACGCCCTCACCGGCCACGCCGTCCAAAGTGAGCCGGCTGCCGCCGTCGCTCAAGAGGATTTCGCCGCTGTCGGTCTGCAGCGTTATGGTCCAGGTCTGCGGGCCGGTTTGGCGCCAATCGAAAACCGCTTCGACTCGCGTTCCTTGACTGTCCTGCAGGCTGAGGTCGGCGGCGATCGGGGCCTGGCGGTTGGCTGGGAACACCAGCCTTGCGGCGGTCACGCACAGTGGTTGCGGCAGGATCCCGGTCAGGATCGAGAGCGCATTGATGCCGGGATCGAAAACGCCGAGACCGCCGGGTTCCCAGATCCAGGCTTGACCCGGGTGCCAGCGGCGTACGTCTTCCTTCCATTCGATCCGCGCGGCTGTCACGCGACGCCTGCGCAGCAGCGCGGCGGTCTCCGCGACAGCGGCAGCATGGCGGGAATGCCAGGAGGCGAAGAGCGTGACGCCACGCGCCTCGGCCTCGGCGCTGAGGATTTCGATTTCGCCCAGGCTGGCGCCCGGCGGTTTCTCCAAGAGCACATGCTTGCCGGCCCTGAGCGCGGCGAGGGCTGCGGGAAAGCGCACCTGTGGCGGCATGCAGAGTGCCACGGCATCGATCTGCGGCCCCTCGGCCAGCAAGGAGTCCAAGGTCTTGAAGTTGGCGACGCCGTCCACCGTGGCGTTGCGGCTGGCCGCGGCGAGCAGGTCGAAGTCCGGGCTTGCCGCCAGCACCGGCAGGTGCTGATCGCGAACGATCTTGCCGACCCCGACGATGCCGATGCGGTACGCTGCGCCGATGCGGTACGCTGGGCCGATGCGCTGCGCTGGCATGGCTCTTCGTCCTCAGTCTGCGGTGGCCGGCTTGGCCAGAGCCTTGGCGATCAGCGCGCGGCTCTCGCTCAGACCGTAGAGCGCGAAGAAGGAGCCCAGACGCGGGCCCTGGTCTTGGCCCAGCAGGATCTCGTAGAGCGCCTTGAACCAGGCGCGCAGATCGGGGAAGGGATGACGCTTGCCGACCTCGTAGACCTCGGTCTGGATGGCCTCGGCCGCTGCATCGCCGGGCAAGGCCTCCAGTGCGGACAAGAGGTCGGCCATGGCCGCAAGCTCCATGGCATTGGCCGGGCGATAGCGCTTCTCCGGCTTCACCCGGTCCTGATAGTAGCGCACGGCGAGCGCCACCAGCCGGTCCAGCAGAGGATAGGCGCCCGGCACCGCGTCGTGGCGATAGCGAGAGATGAAGCCCCAGAGGATCGAAGGCTCTTCGGCATTGCAGACGCTGGCGAGGTTCAGCAGCAGGGCATAGCTCAGCGGCGAGCCCTCGGCCGGCGGCGTGCCGTTGTGGATATGCCAGGCCGGATTCTCCAGGCGCTTGGCCGCGGCTTGCGTCGGAAAGCTTGCCAGATGGGCGATGTAGTCGTCGACGGCGCGCGGAATAACATCGAAGAACAGGCGCTTGGCCGCACGGGGCTTGTTGAACATGAAGAGCGACAGGCTCTCCGGCGGGCCATAGGCCAGCCACTCCTCGACCGAGAGGCCGTTGCCCTTGGACTTGGAGATCTTCTGACCCTGATCGTCCAGGAAGAGCTCGTAGTTGAAGCCCTCCGGCGGGCGGGCGCCCAGCGCGCGGACGATCTTGCCGGCCAGCTTCACGCTGTCGATCAGATCCTTGCCGGACATCTCGTAATCGACGTCTAGCGCATACCAGCGCATGCCCCAGTCGGGCTTCCACTGCAGCTTGCAATGGCCGCCGGTGACGGGAATTTCGGTCAGGCTCTCGTCCTCGTCGCGGAAGACCACGGTGCCGGCCTCGGGCTTGCATTCCAGGATCGGCACCTGCAGCACGCGGCCGCTCTTGGGTGAGATCGGCAGGAAGGGACTATAGCTCTGGCGCCGCTCGTCGCGCAGGCTGGGCAGCATGATGGCCATGACCTTGTCGTAGGCCCTGAGCACATCCAGCAAGGCCTGGTCGAAGCGGCCGGAGTTGTACCACTCGGTCGAGGACTGGAACTCGTACTCGAAGCCGAAGTCGTCCAGGAAGCTTTGCAGGCGCGCGTTGTTGTGCGCACCGAAAGAGTCATGCGTGCCGAAGGGATCGGGCACCTTGGTCAGCTGCTTTCCCAGATTGGCCTGCAGGAGTTCCTGGTTGGGAACGTTGTCCGGCACCTTGCGCAGGCCATCCATGTCGTCGGAGAAGCAGAATAGACGGGTTGGGATGTCGGAGAGACGCTGGAAGGCCTGGCGCACCATGGTGGTGCGCACGACCTCGCCGAAGGTGCCGATGTGCGGCAGCCCGGAAGGCCCATAGCCGGTCTCGAAGAGCACATAGCCTTTCTTCGGCGGCGCATCCTTGTAGCGGGCCACCAGCTTCTTTGCTTCTTCGAAGGGCCAGGCGCGTGCGGCCTGGGCAAGCTCTCGCTCTGCCGTCATTGTTCTCTGCTCTGTCATCCACTTTGCCAGCGCGCTCAGACGGCCGGTGACTGATGGGCCGTTCGTGAGAGGCGCTTCGGAAGCGCCGTCTTAAAGCAGCTCTTGGCAAAGGGGAAGGCGGTCGGGACGGTCCCGCCCATGTCGATCGCGCGTAGCTGTGCCCGAATCCTCAGCTGTTGGAGCGACGTTGCTCCGGGCCGAAGAGCCGCCTCAAGAAGCTCTCGTCGGTTTCGATCTCGGTCAGGAAGGTCTGGCGGGCGTCCGGCGTGAGGCTGGCCGTGAAGTCGTAGAGACGCGACATGGTCGAAACGAAGAAGTCGATCTGTCCGGCATCGCGTTCCACCAGGCCAATCTTCAGCGAGCCGCCATCGAAGGTAGGTTGGCGCAGGACGCCGGCCAGAACGGTCCCCCAGTCCTGGCCTTGCCGTTCGCGCGCAGCGTAGCGGTCCACGACCGAGAGGCGGATCGCGGTCAACTGCTGGGCCTGATCCTCGCTGAGACCCAGGTTCTGGCGTAACTCGGCGATCATCTCGGCGCCGCGCACCGGCTCTTCCATTCCGTGCTCTGCGTAGAGCGTACCGAACAGGAAGGAGACGTTCAGCGCGAGCGAAAGTGCAAGAACGATCCAGATAAGACCTCGCGGAACGCTCTTCACCTGCAGGCCCTAAAACATCCGTGGCGCGCCGAAGGGCAACGCAGTGGTCTGCGTGGCGAGGGAGGCACCGTCGCGCGCTGCTGCGTAGTTCTGCGTGCCAAGTTCAAAGCCACCGAGGCAGACCATGACGAAGAGGACGGCCGCGGTTGCCCAGGCAAGGCCATCGATCGGGCGTGCCGTCGCCAGGCCTGTGGAAATGCGTTGCAAGAATGTCACAGGGTTGGCGAAAGTCTCCGGCGCCATTGCCGTCACCCGCCGCAGCAGCAACGAAGGCGGGGCCTCGTATGCTCCTGCCGCGTCTTTCGATTGCATCCACAGTTCGCGTGCGCGCGGATCGGATGCCAGTCGTCGCTCCAGCGAGGCCGCCTCGCTCTCGTTCAAACGGCCGTCGATGTAGGCAGCCAGGCTCAGCTGTTCGCCGCTCGTCGGCGTGCTGTCCCTATCGCTTGCAGGCGTTGGACTGCCCCAGCGCGCGCTCGCGCGCGCCAGCAGATCGCGGTCTAGCTCTTCGTCGCTACCGTCCCGCGGCCGCCCGTCGTTCAAGAATTCAGCCACTCGTCTTCGTGCCCCGTCTTCGTGTTGGCGTTACCCACTCTCAACATGAAAAATTTCTTCAGCCCCGACCTTCCTAAACTTGATACGAAAGCCCCTGTGTCGTCATCCCTTCGTGTGGCCTGCCGGGGGGTGTTGCGGTCGAATCTTTTCCGCTGTTGCTTATTGGCCCTCATCGCCCGCCCCCACCGTTCACCCGCGTCACCGACCCGCGTCACTGATCCTCGTCACTGATCCTCGTCACTGGCCCTCATCTGCCAGGCGTGCGCGCAATCGCTGCAGCGCCTTGTGGTGCATAGAGCGTACCGTCTGCGGATCGATTCCCAGTTTCTCGCCGACCTCGGCTGCCGTCATGTCATGGCGATACAAGAGCTCGATGATCAAAGCTTGTCGCGGCGACAGCAGGCCTTCCGGGATCTTGACCCAGGCCGGCTCCTTGGCAGGAACCGCGAGGAAGTGCTCCGGTACGGCGTCGATGTTGCTGGTTTGACGCGAGTTTCGCCTTAAGTGATCAATGCTGGCAGAGGTCGCGATGACGGTCAACCAGGTCGTCAGCTTGGCCTTGCGCGAGTCGAAGTTGCGCAGCAATCGGAAGTCATTGGCGCAGATCTTCACAAAGACGTCCTGCACCACGTCGTCGACCTCCCCGTCCCGACCGGCCGGCACCAGGCGCTTGCGCACGGCGCCATAGATCACCGGGGCATGGCGCTGGACAAAGGACTTCCAGGCGCCGCGCTTGCCGGTCAGCAGGCGCTGGACGTCCTTTTCGCCCTCCGCTCTGCTGTCCTTTGCGCGTCTCACAGCCAGTCGATCAACTGTGCAACCAGGGGAATGTCGGCCGGTGGCATGGGGTAGTCACGCAAGGCCTGCTTTCGCACCCAAGCCAGCTGTTGCCCTTCGCGCGGGACCGGCCGGCCCTGCCAGACCCGACAGGCGAAGAGCGGCATGACGAGATGAAAGTCGTCATAGGCATGCGAGGCGAAGGCCAGCGGCGCCAGGCAACTCTCGGCGGTGTCGATCCCCAGCTCTTCGCTAAGTTCGCGCACCAGCGCTGCCTCGGGCGACTCGCCCGCCTGCAGCTTGCCGCCGGGAAACTCCCAAAGGCCGGCCATCGACTTGCCCGGCGGCCGCTGCGCCAAGAGCACGCGCCCGTCGACGTCGATCATGGCGCAGGCGACCACCAGCAGGATCTTGGCCGGGCCTCGCGGTGCGGCGGCTGCAGACCAACAGCCGCTCATGACCCCGCCTGGATTCCCGCCTGGATTCCCGTCCGGCAACTCCTCTGGCATGGCGCGGCGCCTAGCTGCGATAGTCGGCGTTTATGTCGATGTAGCCGTGGGTCAGATCGCAAGTCCAAACCTGTGCCTGGCCTTGTCCCACGCCGACGTCGACCTCGATGTCGATCTCCTGGCCCTGCATGTGGCGGGCCACCGGTGCCTCGTCATAGCCCTCGACCCTTTGGCCGTCCTGGGCCACGGCAATGCCGCCGATGGCGACCGACAGACGGTCCCGCTCGGCACGCTCGCCGGCCTTGCCGACGGCCATGACGATGCGGCCCCAGTTGGCGTCGGCACCGGCGATTGCCGTCTTGACCAGGGGCGAGTTGGCGATGGCAAGCGCGATCACCTTGGCAGCCCGATCGGTCTCTGCACCCTTGAGCGTGATAGAGATCAGCTTCTGTGCGCCCTCGCCGTCCTTGACCACAAGCAGCGCAAGCTCCAGCAAGAGGTCGTCAAGGGCCGAGACGAAGCCCTGCAGCCTGGGATCGGCGTCGTTTGCAATCGGGTCATGTCCGGCCTGACCGGTGGCGACCACCACCAGGCTGTCGCTGGTCGAGGTGTCGCTGTCCACCGTAATCGCGTTGAAGCTCTTGTCCGCCGAGCGCATGAGAAGACCCTGCAGCAGCACCGCCGGCAGGCCTGCATCGGTGGCGACAAAGGCCAGCATCGTCGCCATGTCCGGGGCGATCATGCCACTGCCCTTCGCGATCCCGGTCAGGGTCACGGTCTTGCCGTCGATCATGCATTGCCGGCTGGCTGACTTGGGGAAGGTGTCGGTGGTGCGGATGGCCTCCGCGGCCTGATGCCAGGCCTTGGCCTCGCCGTTTTCGATCTCCATCAACTGAGGCAGGAAGGGCACGAGGCGCTCTGCGTCCAAAGGCTCACCGATCACACCGGTGGAGGCCTGCAGGATCTCTTCCTCCGGACAGTTCGCTGCCCCGGCCAGGGCTTGTCCCATCCGGCCGACCGCGGCCTCGCCCAGGCGGCCTGTGAAGGCGTTGGCGTTGCCGGCATTGACCACCAGGGCTGAGATCCTGCCGCCGCTGCGGCGCAAGGCCTCGCGCGACCAGAGGACCGGCGCGCCCGCGGTGAGCGAGCGGGTGAAGACTCCGGCTGCCACACTGCCGGCTGCGAAGCGCATCAGCAGCAGATCGGGACGCCCGCGGTAGCGGTAATTGGTCTCGGCAGCGGCCAGGGTTACGCCGGGCACGGCATGCAGCAGCGGGGTGGCAGCAGGTGCCAAAGGAGAACGTGGCGGCAGCACGGTGATCTCTGTCTCCCTAAGACTTGTTGGCGCGGGTCAGCGCGACGGGTAGAGCGTGATTTTGGTTTGTTGGCGAAGCTGCGTCAGCAGGCTGTCCAGTGCAAGCCGCGACATTTCTGCCCGCACTTGCGTGCGATTGTTAGCGTCCTGGACCGGGTTGCCGTTCGAGAGGGCCTTCACCCGTGCCTCCACAGCGCCGGGTTGCACATTCTTGGCCAGATAGTCGCCGACATAGGCGTCGCGAATCAGATCCTCTTCGAAACGGCGGACGGCCGCACGGATCTCTGCCTTGTTGGCATAGCCCTGGACACGCGCGGCGTCGGCCAGCAGCTGTCGATCGACCAGCCGGGCCAGCAGGATCTGGAAGAGTGGCCGCACTTGGCTTTGCTGTTCGGGCGGCAGGCGGCGGGCCGAATAGATCACGTCGTTCCAGCGGATCTCCTTGTTGCCGACCAGCCCGACCACCGGATTATCCGGGCGCAGCATGGCCTGCAGCGTAGGGGGAAGGTTGCTGCCCTGCTGTGCATTGGCGGCCGCCATCGCTGGAAGCAAGAGCGTGAAAGCAAGCCCAAGCCACAGCAGCAAAGCCCCTGCAGGGGCGAGGCCTGCGCGTCGCATCGGCGGCGCTGGGTTCAGATCTTTGGCACAGTGTCTTGATTGGCGCGTAGACAGGCGCATCGGCTCCTCGTTTCCCGTGGCGGGGCAGTGCTGGGACAGGAAAATGGCCTTTCCAAGGTGATCCTCCAGCCCGCGAACCGCAAGGATGAACCACGCCCATGCGGGCGCCCGAATTGACAGGGGGCCTCCTGGCTCTTATCTAGCTGACGATTGTCGGGCTTCCGCTGTGGTTTGCAGAAGGAACCTTGACGCCCTTTTTTTACCTTCGACCCCAAAGGCCTTCCTCGCATCATGATGGGCTCCATTGCCAAGCGGCTCTTCGGGTCCGCTAACGACCGTTTCGTCAAAGGCTTGCAACGCGACGTGCAAGCGATCAACTCCTTGGAACCAGAGCTGGAGAAGCTGGACGACGAGGCTCTGGCCAAGCGCACACTTGCTTTTCGCGAGCAGCTCTCCGGTGGTGCAAAGCTGGACAGCCTGCTGGTCGAGGCTTTCGCCACCGTGCGCGAAGCGGCCAAGCGAACCCTTGGGCAGCGACACTATGACGTGCAGCTGATGGGCGGCATGGTGCTGCATCGCGGCATGATCTCGGAGATGAAGACCGGTGAGGGTAAGACCCTGGTTGCGACCCTGGCGGTCTATCTGAACGCGCTGGAAGGCAAGGGCGTCCACATCGTCACGGTGAACGACTATCTCGCCCGTCGCGACAGCGAGTGGATGGGCGAGATCTATCGCTTCCTGGGTCTGAGCGTCGGCTGCATCGTTCCCGGCCTGGACGAGGCCCAGCGCCAAGAGGCCTATGGCGCCGACATCACCTACGGCACCAACAACGAGTTCGGTTTCGACTACCTGCGCGACAACATGAAACGCCAGCTGGCGACCGTGGCGCAGCGCGATTTCAACTTCGCCATCGTCGACGAGGTGGACTCGATCCTGATCGACGAGGCGCGCACGCCTTTGATCATCTCCGGGCCTGCCTCGGATTCCTCCGAGCTCTATCAGCGCATCGACGCCATCATCCCCAAGCTGGAAGAGAGCCACTACGAGGCCGACGAGAAGCAGAAGTCGATCACCTTGACCGAAGAGGGCAACCAGCGCGTCGAAGAGCTGCTTGGCGAGAGCGGCCTGATGTCCGAGGGTTCGCTCTACGACGTGCAGAACATCAACCTGGTGCACCACATCAACGTGGCCCTGCGTGCCCATAAGATGTTCGAGCGCGACCGCGACTACATCGTCAAGGACGACAAGGTCATCATCATCGACGAGTTCACCGGTCGCATGATGGAAGGCCGGCGCTTCTCCGACGGGCTGCACCAGGCGCTGGAAGCCAAGGAGCGCGCGCAGATCCAGCAGGAGAACCAGACGCTCGCCTCGATCACCTTCCAGAACTACTTCCGCCTCTATCCCAAGCTGGCCGGCATGACCGGCACGGCCATGACCGAGGCCTCCGAGTTCCAGGACATCTATGGTCTGGAGGTCATCGAGATCCCGACCAACGTCGCAGTCCAGCGTAAGGACATGGACGACGAGGTCTATCGCACGGTGGGCGAGAAGGAAGACGCCATCGTCGCCAAGATCAAGGAGTGCCAGGAGCGCAAGCAGCCGGTCCTGGTCGGCACCGTCTCGATCGAAAAGTCGGAATCGCTGGCGCGCCGCCTGAAGAAGGACAAGATCGCACACAGCGTCCTGAACGCCCGCTATCACGAACAAGAGGCTTTCATCATCGCCCAGGCAGGAGCCCCGGGCGCGGTGACGATCGCCACCAACATGGCCGGCCGCGGCACCGACATTCAGCTGGGCGGCAACGTCGATATGCGCATCGTCCAAGAGCTGGAAGGCATCGAGGACGAGGCGGCGCGGACCGCGCGCGAAGCGGCGATCCGCGAGGAGGTCAAGGCCAACCGCGAGATCGTGCTGCAGGCCGGCGGCCTCTTCGTGCTGGGCACCGAGCGGCATGAGAGCCGGCGGATCGACAATCAGCTGCGCGGCCGTTCCGGCCGTCAGGGCGATCCCGGCGGATCCTTGTTCTTCCTCTCGCTGCAGGACGACCTGATGCGGATCTTCGGGTCCGAGCGCTTGGACGGCATGCTGACCAAGCTGGGCCTGAAAGAGGGCGAGGCCATCATCCACCCCTGGGTCAACAAGGCCCTGGAGAAGGCGCAGCAGAAGGTCGAGGCGCGCAACTACGAGATCCGCAAGAACCTGCTGCAGTTCGACAACGTGATGAACGACCAGCGCAAGGTGATCTACGAACAGCGCCGCGATCTGATGCAGGCAGACGACGTCAGCGAGACGATCAAGGAGATGCGCCAGGAAGTCATCGGCGACCTGGTTGCCCAGTCGATCCCTAAGGGCGCCTTCGTCGACCAGTGGGAGATCGGCTCGCTGCATGAGGAATGCCGGCGCCTGCTGCACCTGGACCTGCCGATCACCACCTGGGCCGAGGAAGAGGGCATCGCCAACGAGGAGATCGAGGAGCGCATCACCGAAGCCCACGAGCGCCTGATGGCCGAGCGCACCGCACGCTTCACCCCGGCGATCATGCGTGCGCTGGAAAAAGAGGTTCTGCTGGCCGTGGTCGACAAGCAGTGGAAGGACCATCTGCTGTCGCTCGACCATCTGCGCCACGGCATCTCGCTGCGCGCCTATGCCCAGCGCGACCCCTTGATCGAGTACAAGCGCGAAGCCTTCGAACTCTTCGAGGCGATGATGGTCGAGGTCCGCCAGGAGGTAACGCAGATCCTCTCGCTGATCGAGATTCGCGATGAGAGCGTACCGCCGCCGGAAGAGGTCAATGCCGGCGAGATGCCGATGACGGCGCACGAGACCCGCGAGGACCCGGCTCTGGTCGGCGCCGGTGCCGAGGCCGAGATGGCCGCCGATCCCCTGGGTCTCAAAAGCCCGCGCGAAGAGCCGCCGCCACAGGTCCGCCAGCCGGTTCGCAATGCCCCGCCGGCCGGCATCAAGGCCGACCCCAACGATCCCTCGACCTGGGGCAAGGTCGCCAGAAACGCGCCCTGCCCCTGCGGCTCGGGCAAGAAGTACAAGCACTGCCACGGCAAGATCGCTTGAGCGCTTTCCTCTAACCTCACCGGTTCGCCATGCGTCCCGCTAGTGGTGCAACCCAGAGGGATGGTTCCCATCCGCCTGGATAAGTTGCCTCACCAGCTCAACAAGTTAGTGGCCCGATCCAGGAAGGCTTGCTTTTTCGGCGGTGAGGCGCCTCTGATTGCCGAACGCAATCGATAAGGGAGGCAGCCATGACAGTCGAGGCCGAGACAGTCCAAATCGAAAAAGACGGCGATGTTTGGACCATTGTCCACCATCGCCCCGATGCCCGGAACGCGGTGAACCCCGAATCTGCCGAGGCGCTGGTCGCCGCCTTCGAGGCCTTCGAACAAGGCACGGCGAAGGCCGCCGTTTTCTATGGCGCGGGCGGAGCCTTCTGTGCCGGCTGGGACCTGAAGTACGGCGCCACCATGAGCGAAGGCGATCGCTTCCAGAAGGAACTGGTAGACGCGCTGGCCTTCCCCATCGGTGCGGCCAAGGCGCCGCGCGGTCCCATGGGGCCCTCGCGCATGGAGTTCTCCAAGCCGGTGATCGCCGCGCTTGAGGGGCCGGCCGTTGCCGGCGGCATGGAGTTGGCCTTGCTCTGCGATTGCCGGGTGATGGCAGAGACCGCCTACATGGGCGTCTATTGCCGGCGCTGGGGCATTCCCTTGATCGACGGCGGCACGGTGCGCCTGCCGCGCCTGGTCGGCCAGGGCAAGGCGCTGGAGATCGCCATGACCGGCCGCAAGGTGACGGCCGAGGAGTGCTACCGTATCGGCCTGTGCGAGAAGGTCGTGCCCGAGGGCGAGGCCCGCGCCGCTGCCGAAGCCATGGCCCAGGAGATCGCCCGCTTTCCCCAGGCCGCCATGCTGGCCGACCGCCGCTCCATCATCGAAAGCCGAGGGCTGCCGACACACGACGCTCTAAAGGTGGAGTGGACGAACGGCGTCGATGCGATCCGCACCGAGGGCGCTGCGGGCGCTGCGCGCTTCAAGACCGGCAAGGGGCGGCATGGCGACTACGAGGAGATCTGACACCCTGGCCGGGGCCGGAGGCGCTCTATAGCGTCTACTCGAATACAACAGCGGGAGAGATGCCATGAGCGAGCCAGACACCAGCCAGGATGAACGCTACCAGCGGGCCTTCATGGACGCGCTCTACTGGTGGGGGGTGCCGACCCTCTTCCGTGCGCCGCATGAGCCCGATCCGGCCGACTGCGACATCGCCCTGGTCGGCGTGCCGCACTCGACCGGCAACGGCACGACGGAGCGCGATCAGCACCTGGGGCCGCGCGCGTTGCGCGACGTCTCGGCCAACGGGCGGCGCGTGCACATGGCCTTTCAGTTCGACCCCTGGAAGAGCTGCCGCATTCACGACCTGGGCGACGTGCCGCTGCCGGAGGGCAATCACAATGAAAAGTCGATCCAGCGCATCACCGATTTCTATCGCCGGATCGATGCCGCGGGCACCCGGCCGGTCTCGGTCGGCGGCGACCACTCGGTCACCGGCGGCATTCTGCAGGCCCTCGGCGGCGCGAATTCGCGCCTGACCGGCGGCGAGAAGGCCTCGATCCTGCATTTCGATGCCCACACCGACGCCTTCAGCGGCATGAAGCACTTTCTGGGCGCGGAGAAGTCGGCGGCGCACTGGGCGGCCTATCTGGTGCACGACGGGCATGTCGACGCCAGCCGCAGCGTCCAGGTCGGCATCCGCGGCAATCCCCGCACCCTGGATTGGCTGAAACCCAGCTACGAGCTGGGCTACGAGGTCATTACCATGGAGCGCTACAAGGAGATCGGCGAGGCCGAGAGTTGCCGCCTCATCCGCGAGCGCATCGGCGACCGCCCGCTCTACATCACCTTCGACCTCGACTGTCTGGATCCGATGGTGGCACCCGGCGTGGCCAACATAGAGCCCGGCTGCAACGGCTTCATGATCGACCAGGCCATGGCGCTCATCCGCTCGGTGCGCGGGCTCAATGTGATCGGCGGCGACGTGGTCTGCATGATCCCGACCAAGGACAGCCCGAACAAGATCACGGCCCAGGTCGCCATGGCGGTGATGTTCGAGATGATCTCGCTGATCGCCGACCGCCATCATCGCGGGGCGTCGTTCTAGGAATCGAGAGGATTGTTGCCGCCACCGCCGCGCCTTTCCAAAAGGGCTCTAAGGATACGGCGGGCTGGGCACCTTTTGCAGCAACTCGGAGAGGCGCGTTTTGACGGCGTAGTAGCCGAGCACCAGCTTTGGCGCGACGGCCATGTAGCTTGGCGTCGAGCGTAAGGGCTCGATCGGCAGCGCCAGTTCGCTCTCAGGCACCCCGCGCGCCCAATCGGACAGGATATTGCCCAGGATGCAGCCGGTGGGCACGCCGCGGCCGGAGAGGCCGGTGACGGCGACCGCACCCTCGCCCAGGCGGTAGAGGCGCGGGATGGTGTGCGGCTGCATGTCGAGCTCGCCGCGCCAGAAGTAGTCCCAGCGCAAGTCATCCGGCACGGCTGGATGGTGCCAGCGCAGCCGCTCCGTCAGGAGATAGCGGGTGAAGTCCAGATCGCGGCCGCGGCGCCATCGCGGGAACATCGACGCCACGATGCGGTCTTGCGCATCGCGCTTGTAGACGAAGATGTCGCTGCGTCCGTCGTGCATGGTGGTGTTCTTGGGCAGGACGACATCGCGCAGCTCCGGCAGCGGCTGGGTGGCGGCGACGAAGACCTTGAGGATGCGAAAGGTGCGATCCAGGCCGGGCCAGCCACCCTTGGTGTAGGCACCGGTCGCATAGATCACCTTCTGCGCCAGCACCGAACCGCCGGTGGCCCTGACGCGCCAGGCTCCAGCCTCCGGTGTCGCCGTATCCACGCGCGCGCGCTGGAAGATCCTGGCACCGGCGTTGGCGGCCGCGCGGGCCAGACCGCGCGAGAGGCCCAGTGGGTTCACATGACCGCCGGCAGGGTGATACCAACCGCCGAACTGCCGGGCCGAGCCGGTCATCTCCTGGACTTCCGCTTGGCTCAGCAGCCGTGTCTTCTGACCGACGGCATTGTAGCTGCGGACCTTCTCTTCGATGTCCTTCAGCGCGGCGGGCGTATGGGCAGCCATGACATAGCCCTCCTGCCGCCACTCGCAGTCGATCTGATAGTCGCGCACCAGGCCGGCCACATGGTCGGCGGCGTTGGTCTGCAGCGCGATGAAACGCTCGGCCCGTTCCGGCCCCAATAGTTTGCGGACACCGTCGATCGAGTGGTGGTGAAAGGTCGGCGTGCAGTGCCCGGCATTGCGACCCGAGCCGCCGAAGCCGACCTGCTCGGCCTCCAGCAGCACCACCTCGACCCCCGACTTGGCGAGCGAGAGCGCGGTGGTGAGGCCGCTGTAGCCGCCGCCGACGATGCAAACCTCGGCGGTGAGGTCGCCTTCCAGACCGGGAAGATCCGGGGCCGGGGCGGCGCTGGCCGACCAGAGGCTATCGTCGAAGGGAGAAAAGCGGGTCATGAGGTTTCCTCTTGCTCCTCTGGGCTGGTCCCGACCAGCTCAAGATCGTCGCGGATACAGGCCACCCTGTGCGCCTTCTCGCCAGCCGGGCGCAACTCCGGCCGATCCTCGGCGCAGGTCGGCAGAGCATAGCGGCAGCGCGTTCTGAAGGGGCAGCCGGACGGCGGGTTCAGCGGGCTCGGCATCTCGCCCTCAAGGCGGATACGGGCCGTGCCACGCCCCGGCACCGGGTCGGGTGCGGCCGACAGCAGGGCCTCCGTATAGGGATGGCGTGGTTGCAGGAAGAGCGTGCGCGTGGGCGCGACCTCGACCACGCGACCCAGATACATGACGGCGACGCGATGGGCGACGTGACCGACCACGGCCAGATCGTGGGTGACGAACATCAGGGTCAGGCTCATCTCGCGCTGGATGCGGGCGAAGAGGTTCAAGACCTGCGCCTGCACCGAGACGTCCAGGGCGGAGACCGGCTCGTCGGCCATGATGAATTCCGGCTCGACGATCAGTGCGCGGGCGATGCCGATGCGCTGGCGCTGGCCGCCGGAGAACTCGTGCGGATAGCGGTAGAGGTAGGCAGCGCTAAGCCCGACCCGCTCCAGGGCCGCTTTCACCCGCTCGCGCCTGGCCGGCCGGTCCAGCTCCGGCGCGGTGAAACGCAAGGGGACAGCCAGGCTCTCCTCCACCGTCATCCGCGGATTGAGGCTGCTGAAAGGGTCCTGGAAGACCATCTGCATGCGACTGCGGTAGGGTCTCAGGGCGGCCTGGTCCAAGCCCGAGAGGTCCACGCCGTCGAACAGCACCTGGCCGCCGGTCGGCTGCTCCAAGGCCATGACGGCGCGACCCAGGGTGGACTTGCCCGAGCCGCTCTCTCCCACCAGTCCCAGAACTTCGCCGGCGGGGATGGCTATGCTGACCCCGTCGACGGCGCGCACGAAGGCCTGCGGCCGTCCGAAGAGGCTGCGGCGGACCGGGAAGTGAACCTCCAAGTCTCGGGTTTCGACCAGGGCTTGGCTCATCTCCGCTCGGCTCATCAGCGCCTGGCTCATCCCCGGGCCCCTTCGAGAGAGCGCCACCGCAGGCAGCGCAGGCTGTGGCCGGGGACGGCGTCTTCCAGCGGCGGCACCTCGACATCGCAAAGCCCGCCCTCGAAGTGGCGGCAGCGCGGATGGAAGGCACAGCCGGACGGCATGCGGGCCGGATCGGGCACGAAGCCCTCGATGGTGCCCAGGTCCTGCTCGCTGCGGCCGGCGTCTTCGATCCTGGGGACCGAGCGCATCAGGCCGGCGGTGTAGGGCATCAGCGGGCGGGTCAGAATCTCCTCCGCACGTCCGGCCTCGACCACGCGGCCGGAGTACATGACCATGGCCCGATCGGCGATCTCCGCCACCACGCCGAAGTTGTGGGTGATGAAGAGGATGGCCATGCCGTTCTCGTTCTGGATGTCGCGCAGCAGGTCCAGGATCTGCGCTTGCACGGTGACGTCCAAGGCCGTGGTGGGCTCGTCGGCAATCAGTATGTCGGGCTCCAGCGCCAAGGCGATGGCGATCATGACCCGCTGGCGCATGCCGCCGGAAAGCTCGTGCGGGTAGGCCATAAGGCGCGCTTCCGGCTCGGTGATGCCGACGCGGTCGAGCATCTCGATGGCCTGGCGCCGGGCATCCTCACTGGAAACGCTGCGGTGGCAGCGGATCGATTCCATGATCTGCTGGCCGACCCGATGCACCGGGTTCAAGGAGGTCAGCGGCTCTTGAAAGATCATCGCGATGCGGTCGCCGCGCACGCGGCGCATCTGCCGCTCCGGCAGCTCGAGCAGGTCCAGATCCCGGCCTTGCCGGTGGAAGGTCACCTTGCCGGATATCTGCGCACGCGGCGGGGCCGGCAGCAGGCGCATCACCGCCAGGCTGGTGACGCTCTTGCCCGAGCCGCTCTCGCCGACCACGGCCAGGGTCTCGCCGGCATCGAGAGCGAAACTCGCCCCATGCACCACCGGGACCTGGCCGTCCGGCGTGCGGAAGGTGACCGAGAGGTCGGTGACGGTCAATCGACGCGCCGTCACTTGAGATCACCCGTCATTTTAGATCACCCGTCATTTCAGATCACTCCGGGCATCCAAGGCGTCGCGCAGGCCGTCACCGATGAAGTTGAAGCTGGTGACGGCAAGGGTGATGGCGATGCCGGGAATGATCGCCAGCCAAGGCGCGCTCGCAAGATATTGTTGGGCGTTGTTCAGCATGTTGCCCCAGCTGGGCAGCGGTGGCTGGATGCCATAGCCCAGAAAGCTGATGTAGGCCTCGATCAGGATGGCGCGGGCGACGGTCAGGGTGGCGGCGACGATGATCGCGCCGATGGCGTTGGGCAGCAGCTCGCGGAACATGATCCAGACGTGCGAGGCGCCGCTCATGCGCGCTGCCAGCACGAAGTCGCGTTCTCTAAGGGAACGGATCTCGGCGGCAACGATGCGGGCAATCTCCATCCAGGAGGTCGCGGCGATGATGATGGTGATCATCAAGGGATCGGGCTTGATGAAGGCAGCCAGTGCGAGCAGCAGGAAGATCTGGGGAAAACAGAGGAAAGAATCGGTGAAGCGCATCAGCGCGGTGCCGATCCAGCCGCCGCGATAGCCGGCGATGATCCCGATCACCACGCCGATGAAGGTCGACAGCAGCATGGCGGCAAAGCCGACCAGCAGCGAGACCCGGCCGGCCATCAGCAGCCGCGCGGCGATATCGCGCCCCAGCGGGTCGGTGCCCAGATAGTGGTCGCCGGTCAGCGGCGGCGAGAAGCGGGCGCGCAGGTCGATGTGCAGCTCGTCGAAGGGCAGCAGCGGCGGCCCGAAGACGCACGCAAGCGTCAGCAGGACGATCATCACGGTCCCGGTGACGGCCAGGCGATGGCGGGCGAAGCGACGGATTGCGCGACCCTGCCACCAGGGCAGGGCTGCCGTCTTGTCGTCGGCCAGGCTCATCGGCCTACTCCAGCCGCACACGCGGGTCGCTGACCGCGACCAGGATGTCGGCCAGCAGATTGCCGACCAGGACCAGGATTGCCGAGAACATCAAGAGGCCCATGACCACGGGATAGTCCTGATAGCCCAGGCTATCGAGGAAGAGGCGCCCCATGCCGGGCCAGGTGAACACTGTTTCCGTCACCAGGGCACCGCCCAGCAGGGTCGGCAGCTGCAGCCCGGCCAAGGTGATCATCGGCAACAGCGCGTTGCGCATGACATGCAGGTAGAGCACGCGCCAGCGCGGCAGCCCCTTGGCTCGAGCGGTGCGGATGAAATCCTGGTCGATGACGTCGAGCATGGCCGAGCGCATGTAGCGCGACCAGATCGCGACATTGACCAGGGCCAAGACCATCGAGGGCATGATCAGGTGGATGGCATAGTCGGCGAAGGACTGATCGCCGATGGTGTACATGTTGCCGGCCGGCAGCCAGCCCAGATCGAGCGAGAAGGTAAAGATCGCCACCAGACCGAACCAGAAGGTCGGGATCGAAAGCGCCACCATCGCCATCACGGTCGCTGTGTAGTCGAAGAGCGAATAGCGCCGGGTCGCCCCCATGACGCCGACGAGCGTACCGACGCCGACCGAGATGATGGTGGAGCTGATCATCAGCAACAGGGTGGCGAAGAGGTGGCGCCCGATCACCTCCAGCACCGGCACGCCGTCACGAAAACTGTTGCCCCAGTCGCCGATGAACAGCCGCCAGAACCAGTCCAGATACTGGATCGGCAGCGGCCGATCGAGGCCCATCTGCGCTGCGATGCGCTCCAGATCGGCCTGCGACATGCCCGGCGTCAGCGCGAATTGCGACAGAGGACCGCCCGGCGCCAGGTTCAGCACCATGAAGCCGACGAGCGAGACCAGGATCAAAAGGACGAAGGATTGTCCGAAGCGGCGGAGGAGGTATCGCGACAAGGGGCTTACTCCTGAGCCGGCGGGGGGCTCCTGGCGCAGGCATGCGCCAAGAGCCCCTGCCGTTGGTCAAGACAAGACCATACAGATCACCGATGCAAAGATCAGCGACGATCCTGCTCTAGTGGTCCGATCCGAACGCTTGGATCCCAA
This sequence comes from Kiloniellales bacterium, assembly GCA_040219175.1. GTDB lineage: Bacteria > Pseudomonadota > Alphaproteobacteria > Kiloniellales > JACOMY01 > JACOMY01. The sequence goes on along the minus strand of JAVJSY010000097.1, from coordinate 98,795 downwards.
GCGTTCGGTGAATCGGCCCACTAACGTGTTGAGCTGGCGGGGCAACTTATCCAGAGGGATGGGAACCATCCCTCTGGGTTGCACCACTAGTTCCATTTCCAATCCTTCGCGTTCCAAGTGGTGATGCGCACGTTCACGTTGGGCGTGTAGCCCTGCATCCCCTCCTTGTGACCGCGCAGGTTGGTGTACTGGAAGATCGGCAGGAACGGCAGGTCTTCGCGCATGATGTCCTGGATGCGGTCGTAGACCACCTTGCGCTCGGCAGGCACGAAGAGGCTACCGCCCTTCTCGAGCAGCGCATCGATTTCGGGATTCTGGATCTGCCAGGTGTTCTGACCCGACCCGCCCTGGGCGTTGATCGCCGTGCTCTTGAAGTAGTCGGAGGTATCGGGGTCGGGTCCGGTGGTGAAGTTGATGCCGACCACGACGCTGTCCCATTGCGACAGCATCCAATAGTCGCCCCACATCACCGCCGGCGGTAGATTCTCGATGGTCATCTCCGCACCGATCTCCTTGAAGCTCTGCTGCACGAACTGCTGCATCTGCTCGCGGACATGGTTGCCGGCCGTGGTCGAGTTGGAGAAGGCAAGCCGCACGCCATCCTTCTCGCGAATCCCGTCGTCGCCGCGGACCCAGCCGGCCTCGTCCAGGATCTTGTTGGCCTTCTCGATGTTGTATTCGTGCTTCGGCAGATCGTCCTTGTAGTAATAGGATTCTTGCGGGAAGTAACTCTCGGTCGGGCGCGGCAGACCGTAATAGAGGGCGTCGATGATCGTTGCCTTGTCGAGTGCCAGGTAGAGCGCCTGACGCACGGCCGGATCCTGGAACTGTGGCCGCCCCATGTTCAGCGAGATGGACTCCATGGTCGAGGCCGGCGCCAGGATGATCTCCTTGCCCTCCAGGCCCTTGGCCTCTTCGTAGTGGTCAGGGGTGATGCCCTGCAAGGCGATGACGTCGATGTCGCCGGTCTTGAACTGGGTGTAGAGCACGGTGAGATCCGGAATGTACTTGAAGATCAGCCGTTCCAGATGCGGACCCTCGCCCCAGTAGTCCTCGTTGGCCTCAAGCAGGATATAGTCCCCGGCCTGGCGCTCGACCCACTTGAAGGGGCCGGTGCCGATGGGCGCGTTGTTGAAGGGGGCGGTGTTGGGATCCTCGGCCGAGCCCAAGGCGTGCTTGGGTACGATGAAGGTCCAGGCCAGGATCGAGGGATAGGGCGCGAAGGGTTCTGCCATCTCCCAGGTGATCTCGGTCGGGGACACCACTTCGATGTTGCGCACCAACTCATGACCGGTGCGGCGTGCCGAGCGGAAGTTCTCGTCGACCACAAGCTCCAGCGTGTACTTCACGTCTTCGGCGGTGAAGGGCGTGCCGTCGTGCCATTTGACATCGTCGCGCAGCTTCACGCGCCATTTCAAGCCATCGGGCGAGATACCGCCGTTCTCGACCGTCGGCACTTCGGCGGCAAGGGCCGGGAAGAACTCACCATTCTCGTCGACGCCGAAGAGCGGGTCGAAGACGTTCCAATGGATGCCCTCGTCGACTTCGATGTGCAGCATGTGTGGATTGAAGACCGTCGGCTCCTGCGAGAAGCCGACGATGGCCTGGCCGGAGGGCTTGTCGGCCGCCAGCACCTGGCCGGCGGTGGCGGGCAGCAGACCGGCAGCTGCAGCGCCGATGCCCAGTTGCATCACGCCACGCCGTGTCAGGCACAGGAAGGAAGTCTTACGCACAGTCATATCCATCTCCTCTTGTTGCTATCGGCTGTTGGACCAGCTCTTGCGGGGTTTAGGGGGGTGGGAACATACCAAGGGAAGGAAATAATGACCGGCTTCACCGGTCATTATTTCCTTCCCATGGTATTAGATACCATCTTGCGGTTCGGGTCTGCTCCCATCGGTGAAACGCGAATAGCGAAAGGCGGCGTGATCGACGGTGGTCGGCACGCCGCGTACGATCTCCGCCATCAGGCGCCCGGCGCCCGGCCCGATGCCGAAGCCATGTCCGGAAAAGCCGGTGGCGATGAAGAAGCCCGGCACCTCCTCCACGGCGGAGATCACCGGGATCGCATCCGGGGTGACGTCGATGCAGCCCGACCAATGCTGGGCGACCTTGGCCCCGGCGAAGGCCGGAAACAGCGCGGCGACCGAGCGCAGGGCGGCCAGTTGGGCGGCGGGCGAGGGCGCGGGGTCGAGCACGCGCTCTTTCTCGAACGGCGTGACCTCGTCCAGACGCCAGCGCCGGCGGCGGCCCAGCTCCGCGAAGAAGGGGCGGCCGAAGCGAAACGAGAGGTTGGCACGCTCTGCCTTGTAGGCCGGCCAGAAGCGACGGGCATAGCGCAGGCAGTCCGGGACCAGGTCCACCCGGCTGGCGGTCCCGGCGGCCAGGGTGTAGCCGCCGTCCTGGCGCTTACGCAGAGCAAAATTCTTGTGTTTGACCGGTTGTTCCGGCCCGCCTGCCACCGGCTCGGTGCGCAGCACGTTGTTGACGACGCGCAGCTGCGGCAGGTCGATGCCGGCATTGCCGCAAAAGAGGTTGGACCAGGCACCGCCAGCCAGGACGGCTTGGGTGCAGGCGATGCTGCCGCGTTCGGTCACCACCGCAGAGATCGCGCCGGCCTCGGTCTCGAAGCCGCGGACTGCGCAGTTTGTGAGAATGCTGGCGCCTGCGTCGCGCGCGGCCTCGGCATAGGCCGGTGCCACAGCTTGGGGTTCGGCGTAACCGTCCGTCGGGGTCACCAGGGCTGCCTTGGCACCGAGATCGCGGCCGTCGAACAGATCTGTCAAGTCCTTGCCCCTGACCAGAGCGCTTTCGATCTGATGCGGCTCCAGGTGGCGGCGCCACTTGGCGTGGGCCTCTTCGGCCGCCTCGTCATGCGCCAAAAAGATGGCTCCGGTCCGGCGATAGCCCGTGTTGCGTCCCAGCCGCCGGTCCAGATCCCGCCAGAGATTGAGGGAGTCGGCCATCAAGGGCACTTCGCGCGGGTCGCGGCGCGAGATGCGCACCCAGCCCCAATTGCGGCTGGACTGCTCATGGCCGATCCCGCCTTTTTCGCAGAGCGCGACCTTGAGACCGGCTTGGCTCAACTCGAAGGCGGTGGAGGCACCGATGATGCCGCCGCCGATCACCACCACGTCGACGCTTTCGGGTAGGGTCTCGTCGCCCTGGACGGGGACTGGGGTCGGACCGGGCATCTATGGTAATCCCCTGATGTTGCGATAGAGTCCACGCAGAATTCTAAAGAGGTGCGCACGATCCTCTTTTGGCGTGTCGGCGAAGAAGGCGTCGGACTGCTCGCTGATGATGGCCCGAACCGCCTCTGCCTCGGCGTGCCCCTTCTCGGTGATGAAGAGTTCCTCGGCGCGACGTTCGCTCTTGGACGTGCGCTGCTCGACCAGACCTTCGTCAACCATCGGCCGAATGATGCGGCTGATCGAAGGGCGGTCGCGCAAGGTGATCTCGGCGATGGTCGAGGGCCGGATACCGGGATGCCTGTCGATCAAGAGCAGAGCCGTAATCTTGCCGCTTCCCTTGGCGACGGCATGCCCCTTCAGGCTCTCGTCGAGGTTCTTTGACAAGGTGTAGCTGACCGAGCGGACATAGAAGCTGAGCAACCCTTCCAGGACGTCCAGGTCCAGATCCTGCGGTTCCGAGCCACGTCGGGCCCGCTGTCGTCCATCTACTCCGTCTCTAGCGACCAACGCGTCCTCCCTACGTCATCGCCCAAACCTCGGAAGTACGACAATACCGCCAATTGTTGTGAAGCACAACTATCTTGGACTGCCTTGCTTCCAACCTGGCCGATCAATACCGCTACGACAGGCAAGGTCGGCCTAGGCCGATTGCGCCAAGGTGGGGCCCCCCGACAGACGCTGCTGTGCACGCTTGTAGATTTGGGCCAACGCATCGACGGTGCGCCTGACCGCTGGTTCGCGCAGCAGGTCCCGATGGACGATCAGATTGTCGTCGGCGAAGAGCGCTTCGATGGTTTCGCTCACACGCTCCAAGCGCGGGTCGCTGTCCCCCATGAAGGCCGGTAAGATGGCCAAGCCGGCACCGGCAGCAAGCGCATCTTCGATCGCCGTCATGGAATTGAAGCGTAAGTCCGGCCGCCGTGCCAAGCGGCTCTCCAACCAGCGATGCTGCTCCGTGTACCAGAGGCGCTCTGGCGAGAAGCCGATCCAGCTGCACGCGCTATAGCGTGCCTCGCTGCGCGCGGCCGGGTTCCCCTCCACATAGCCGCGCCCGCCAAACACGGCGTAGGCAACCTTGCCCAACCGCTTCACGATCAGGCTCTCGCTTTCCGGCAAGCAGGCTCGCAGCTGGATCTCGGTCTCGCGGGCTTCATGGTCGGCGTGGCTCTGGGTCGTGACGATCTCTATTTCGATGCCGTCCAGCAGCCGCTTCAAGTCCACCAGGTGGTCGGTCAGAAAGCGTCCGCGCACCTCGTCCACCGAGATTCGGACGCTGGCCAGCATATCGGACTGCAGCTCCGGCCGGACGCGTTCGACCGCTTCCGCGGCGCTTCGCATGGCTTCCGCCAAGGGCGCCAGACGTCGTGCCGCCGCCGTCGCGCGCAGACCCTGGGGCGTGCGGTCGAAGAGCCGCACGCCCAGACCATCTTCGAAACTGCGTAGGCGCCGGCTGAGCTGAGGTTGACTCATTCCCAGCGTGCGCGCCGCCAGAGACAGGCTGTTGCATTCGAAGGCGGCATCGAATATGCGCAGATCATCCCAATTCATATTCACCTACGTCAGGGCCAAGACATGCGAATTCGCATGACCGGCATAGCGAATTGACGGCTCGCCAGTCAAGCCGGGCATGGTCTACTGATGGCAACAACAATCTTGATCGCGCTGAACCGGCGGAGGTGCCGTCCAGCCGGATCGGACGGGGGGCGGAGGGAGCAAGCGGATGTCGATCACTGCCGACGATGGCGCCGAGGCGCCGAAGCCCAAGCTGCTGATCCCCTTTGCGCTGGGTCACTGCGCCAACGATCTGGCGCCGGTCGCGATGTACCTGATCATTCCGGCCTTTGGCTTGGCCTACGGGCTGACGCCGGTGGAGATCGGATTGCTCTTTACCATCCACGCGCTGGGCGCTTCCCTGGCCTATCTGCCGGCCGGAATCCTAAGCGACCATGTCGCCCGGCGCGGTCTGCTGCTGCTCGCCACCTTCTTCTGGGTCGGGCTGGGTTACTTTTTCGCTGGATTTGCCACCGACTTCTGGACTTTCGCCATCCTGATCACGCTCGCCGGCGCCGGCGATGCCGCCTGGCATCCGATGGCGACCGGGATTCTGACCGGTATACACAAGGAACGGCGGGCCTATGCGCTCGGCGTGCATGCCATCGGCGGGCACATGGCAGAGATTCTGGCGCTGGTGGCCACCGGATACCTGCTGACCTACCTCGACTGGGGCAGCAGTCTGCAACTGCTGACCATCCCGGCACTGGCGATGGGCGTGGCCTTCCTCTTCATCCAGGCCCGCGTGCCGCGCTCGGGCGAGAAGATGGGACGCGCCGATTTTGCCGAGATCTGGCGCGCCTGGATCGCGCCCAGCGGGCTGCGCATCGTCGCCCTCTTCGTCACCTACAACATGGCCGTTTTCGCCATGCTGACCATGACCCCGGTCTATCTGCAGAACGATCACGGCTTCGGCTGGCAATCCACCGCCTTGGCTCTGGCGGCGATGATGGTGCTGGGGGTTCTGGCGCAGCCGGCGATGGGGCGCGTCTCCGACGTGATCGGCCGGCGGCCGGTCCTTGTGCTGGGCAACCTCATTGCCGCCCTCGCCGCTGCGGCAGCCTGGCTTGCCCCATCGCTGATCCTGGTGTTGCTCGCCTTGGGCCTGGCCTTGACCGTCTTGGTGGCAGTACGTGCCGTGATGCTCGCCGTTGCCGTCGACTACGCCGGCAAGCGCGAGGGCACCAACCTGGGGCTTGCCTTCGTCTTCATGGACGGCGTTGGCGCGCTGGCCGCTGTTCTGGCCGGCGCAGTCGGCGAGTACGATCTGCGCTACGCCTTTCTGCTCGCCGGTGTCTTCTCAGCCGTGGCAACAGTTCTGGCCTTGATCGCCCTGCAACCGCGCCTGGGCCGCCTCGCTTGAGGGGCCGCGAGGAGTTTAGCCGTGCAGCGCGTGATGATCATCGGAGGGCCGGGGTCGGGGAAATCGACGCTTGCACGGCAGATCGGGGAGGCCCTGGATCTTCCGGTTTATCACATCGATCGACTCTTCTGGCGCCCCGGCTGGCAGGAGTCGGAGAAGGGTCCCTTCAACGAGAAACTGCGGCGGCTCTATCTGGATGAGCGCTGGATCGTCGAGGGCAACTACTCGCGTACCTGGCCGGAACGGGTTGCCAGAGCCGATTGCATAATCTTTCTGGATTTGCCGACGCCCTTGCGCCTGTGGCGACTGCTCAAGCGGATGCTCGCAAGCTATGGCCAGGTGCGCGCGGACATGGCGCCCGGCTGTCCCGAGCGCTTGGACTGGGCCTTCCTGCACTATGCCGCCACCTTCCCCACGCACAGCCGACCGCGGGCCCTGGAACTCCTCGCGCAGCTGCCCGCCGAGAAGGAACGTCATCACTTGCGAAGCCGCACCGCGGTGCGCGCCATTCTACAGAGAATCCGACCGGCAGCAGCTGTGCAGGCCTAACCTTGGCACCGCGGTCTCCCCATATAGTCTAGAGCAGTTCGCGATCTGGTGGAATCACCTGTTCGCGAACCGCTCTATGTTTCAAACGTGTATAGTAGGATTCAGATGGCAAATCGCTTCGATCTGACATCATCCTGCTAAAGGACTGATGCGGCCGACCTCGGCCTATCGCGCACCTGTGACAGCCCTATGGAGGCAGCAATGATCGACAGCCGGAAGAGCGAAGCCCGCGCGCTGGACGCAGACGAGCGCGACTTGGTCGTCGCCACCCATCATCCCGAGCTACAGTTGCTGAGCGACAAGGACCTGCACAGGCTGTCTCGCTTGGTCCGAGAGCGGCGCAACCGGGCGCAGCAGCTGGCCCGCCAGCGCCGCCGCGAGATGCGTGGCAAGGGAAGCCCGCGCGGCGCCGAGGCGTCCCGCGACGACAGCGGCAGCTTGCGGAAGACCGAGGTTCTGGCCTCTGCGATGCGGCGCGTCAATGCCGAGGTCAAGCGGCGCGAGGCGATGAAGGCCAAGCTGGCCTTGATCGCCAATCAGCAGCGTGCCCTGGAAATGGCACAAGCAGCCGATCTGGACCACGAGCAGTTCAACACCCGCACAGCCCACGACGGCATGCGCCCGAACCCGAACCGCCAGGCAAGGCACATCGGCAGCGCCATGGAGGTCGGCCGTGTCAGCCAGTTCGTGAAGAACGCGCAGGCAAAACGGGACGGGCGCTGAACTATCAGAGCACCTAAAGCCCCAGCAGCAGCTTCTCCGGCGCCTCGATCGCTTCCTTGATCTTGACCAGGGCGGTGACGGCTTCGCGGCCGTCGATCAGACGATGGTCGTAGGACAGTGCGACATACATCATCGGGCGGATGACGACCTCGCCGTCGACCGCCATGGGGCGTTCCTGGATCTTGTGCAGGCCCAGGATCGCCGACTGCGGCGGGTTGATGATCGGGGTGGAGAGCAGCGAGCCGAAGATGCCGCCGTTGGTGATGGTGAAGGTGCCGCCCTGCATCTCCGCCAAGCCAAGCTTGCCGTCGCGTGCGCGCGTTGCCAGGTCGACCAGGCTGGCCTCGATCTCGGCGAAGGACTTGCCCTCGCAGTCGCGGATCACCGGCACCATCAGTCCGGCCGGGGCGGAGACCGCCATGCCGATGTCGTAGTAGTGGTTGTAGACGATCTCGTTGCCGTCCAGCTGGGCGTTGGCGGAAGGGACGGCCTTCAGGGCTGCAACGGCGGCCTTGGCGAAGAAGGACATGAAGCCCAGCTTGGTGCCGTGCGTCTTCTCGAAAGACTCCTTATAGCGCGCGCGCATCGCCATGACGGCGCCCATGTCCACCTCGTTGAAGGTGGTCAGCATGGCGGCCGTGTTCTGCGCTTCCTTCAGCCGCTTGGCGATGGTCTGGCGCAGCTTGGTCATCTTCACCCGTTCCTGGCGCGGAGCCGCAGCGGCGGCTTCTCCTGACGGGGCGGGGGCGGCAGCAGCCGGCGCGGCTGCCGGGGCTGTCGGCAGCACCGGCAGGCCGGGCAAGTCTCGCAGCAGGCTGGGGTCTTCGATGACCTTGAGGACGTCTCCCTTGGTCAGGCGCCCATCCTTGCCGCTGGCCGGAATGCGCGCCGGGTCGAGATTGTTTTCGGCGACCAGGTGCTGCACGGCCGGGGAGAGCGGCATGTCCGGCTGGGCTGAGGCAACACCCAGGAAAGACAAGATCTCCTTGGCACCGACCCTGCCATCCTCGCCGCGCCCAATCGCGCTTGGATCGATGCTGCCGGATTCCGGGCCCGAAGCAGGCGCCGCCGCTGCAGGCGCATCCGCAGACTCTGCCGCAGGTGCCGGTGCCGGAGCGGCGGAACCGCCGTCGCCGGCCGCGACCACCGCCAGCAGGGCGCCGACCGCCACCGTCGCGCCCTCTTCCACAGCCTGGCTTTCCAGCACGCCTGCTACGGGCGCATTGACTTCCAGAGTGACCTTGTCGGTCTCCAATTCCACGATCGGCTCGTCGGCCCCGACGGTCTCGCCGACCTGCTTGATCCAGCGCGATATGATGCCCTCGCTCACCGACTCGCCCAAGGTCGGAACGATCACCTCTTTCTTCTCGCCGCTTGCAGCCGCAGCAGGCGATGGTGCCGAGGCGGGTTTGGCAGCAGGTTCCGGGGCCGGTTCCGGGGCCGGTTCCGGGGCAGGGGCAGGGGTTGGGGCAGGGGCTGGGGCAGATTCCGAGGCGGCCTTCGGGGCCGGCGCGGGCTTCGGCGCGGGCGCGCTGCCTGCCGCACCCTCGGCGATACGGCCCAGAAGGGCGCCGACCTCGACGGTCTCGCCTTCCTCGACCAGGATTTCTTCCAGGCTACCGGCCACCGAGGCATTGACCTCGAGGGTCACCTTGTCGGTTTCGAGCTCGACCAAGGCCTCGTCCATGGCCACGGCCTCACCGGCCTTTTTGATCCAGCGCGAGACCGTTGCTTCGGTCACCGACTCGCCCAGAGTGGGCACCACGATATCGCTTGCCATCGCCTCTATGTCCCGCTTTCTGCTGTCTTGCGTTGCTGCTATTCTACTCAGCCGCTTCCCGACGCGACGCGATCCTGCCCTTGGGCTTGAGGCCCAGGGTCAAGGCCGAGTCGATCAGGGCCTTTTGCTCTTTTACATGGCGTTTATGCGAACCGGTGGCCGGAGACGCCGCCGAATCGCGGCCGGCATAGCGCGGCCGAGGCGCCTTCATACCGGCCTCCTCTGCCACCTCTTCCAGGATGGTGCTGACGAAGGGCCAGGCGCCCATGTTCCGCGGCTCTTCCTGGCAGAAGACCAAATCGCAATGCTTGTACTTGGAGAGTTCTTCGATCAAGGCGCCCTCCGGGAAGGGATAGATCTGCTCCAGGCGCAGGAAGTGCACATCCTTGATCTCGCTCTGCTCGCGCGCGTCTAGCAAGTCATAGTAGACCTTGCCGCTACAGACCACGATTTGCTTCGCCTCTTCGGGTGTTGACGGTACCTCGTCGCAGTAGAGCAAGCGGTGGAACCCGGTATCTCCGCTCATGTCCGCCAGAGACGAGACACAGCGCTTGTGCCGCAGCAGAGATTTCGGCGTGGCGATAATCAAGGGTTTGCGGAAGTCGCGATGCAGCTGGCGGCGCAGCACGTGGAAGTACTGGGCCGGCGTGGTGCAGTTCACCACCTGCATGTTGTCCTCGGCGCAGAGCTGCAGATAGCGCTCTATCCTGGCCGAGGAGTGCTCGGGCCCCTGTCCCTCATAGCCGTGCGGCAGCAGCATGACCAAGCCCGACATGCGCAGCCACTTGGATTCGCCCGATGCGATGAACTGATCGATGATCACCTGGGCACCGTTGGCGAAATCGCCGAACTGCGCCTCCCAGAGGACCAGAGCATCGGGTTCCGCCAGCGAGTAGCCATACTCGAAACCCAGCACGGCCATCTCGGACAGCGGGCTGTCCAGAATCTCTAAAGCACCCTGGGTCGGGCTCACGTGATGCAAGGGCTTGTAGCGCTCTTCGGTCTCCTGATCGACGATGACCGCATGGCGCTGCGAGAAGGTGCCGCGGTTGCAGTCCTGACCGGACAGCCGGACCGAGCTACCCTCGGCCAGCAAGGTGGCGAAGGCCAGATGCTCGGCCGTCGCCCAGTCGATGCCTTCGCCGGTCTCGATCGCCTTGCGGCGATTGTTGATCACGCGTTTCAGCTTGTTGTTGACCTTCAGACGCTCCGGAATGGAGGTGATCGACAGACCGATCTTGGTCAGATCCTCCAAGGCTACGGCGGTATGCCCGCGGCGCGCATCGTAGCCCTCGACCCGCTTGATGTTGGACCAGCGCCCCTCCAACCAGTCGGCCTTGTTCGGCTTGTAGCTGTTGGCGGCTTCGAAGTCGCGTTCCAGGCGGGCGTGCATCTCCTCCACCATGGTCTTGGCTTCGTTCTCGGCAATGACGCCCTCGGCGGCAAGCCGCTTGGCATAGATTTCGCGCGTGCTGTCGTGGCTGCGGATCTTCTTGTACATCAGCGGCTGGGTGAAGGCCGGCTCGTCGCCCTCGTTGTGGCCGTGGCGGCGATAGCAGAACATGTCGATGATGACGTCTTTGTTGAACTGCTGCCGGAACTCCGTGGCGATGCGCGCGACATGCACGACCGATTCCGGATCGTCGCCATTCACATGGAAGATCGGCGCCTGGATGATCTTGGCGGCCTCGGAGCAGTAGGGGCCCGAGCGTGCATTCACCGGGTTGGTGGTGAAGCCGATCTGGTTGTTGACGATGACGTGGATGGTGCCGCCGATGCGGTAGCCCTTGAGCTCCGAAAGATCCAGGGTCTCTGCCACCAGGCCTTGGCCGGCGAAGGCCGCATCGCCGTGCATCAAGAGCCCCATGACCTGCACGCGGTCCTTGTCGTTGTACTGCGCTTGCTTGGCCCGAACCTTGCCGACCACGACCGGGTCGACAGCCTCCAGATGCGAGGGGTTGGCGGTCAGAGAGAGATGCACCTTGTTGCCGTCGAACTCGCGATCGGTAGAGGTGCCCAGGTGGTACTTGACGTCACCCGATCCGCCGACGTCGTCGGGGTTGGCGGCACCGCCCTGGAACTCGCTGAAGATCGCCTGGAAAGGCTTGCCCATGAAGTTCGCCAGCACGTTCAGGCGACCGCGATGCGGCATGCCGATTACGATCTCCTTCATGCCCAGTTGGCCGCCGCGCTTGATGATTTGCTCCAGCGCCGGGATCAGCGATTCGCCACCGTCCAGGCCGAAGCGCTTGGTGCCGGTGTACTTCTTGTCGAGAAACTTCTCGAAGACCTCGGCCGCCGTCAGACGCTCCAGCATGGCACGCTTGCCCGGCACGGTGAATTCCGTGCGGTTGCCGATGTTCTCTATGCGCTCTTGGATCCAGGCCTTCTGATCGGGCTCCTGGATGTGCATGAACTCGACGCCGATCTTGTCGCAATAGGTCTTCTGCACGATCTCGACGATTTCGCGGATGGTTGCCGTCTGGCGGCCCAAGACCATGTTGATGAAGATCGGTCGATCTATGTCGTCGTCGGTGAAGCCGTAGGTGCGGTAGTCCAGCTCGGGATGCGGCGGCTTGGGCTGCAGACCCAGCGGATCCAGGTTGGCTTGCAGATGGCCGCGCACGCGGTAGGAGCGGATCAGCATCAGCGCGCGAATGGAATCCTTGGCGGCCGACTCCACGTTGCTGCCAAGCGCGCTGGCGGTGCTTTGAAGCCCTGCACCGGCCTGGGCCGCAGCGTCATTGTCGCGGCCGATCAGGTGATCCATCACACCGCGCGCTTCCGAGGTCATTTCGTCGAAGACGGTCTTCCAGCCGGGGTCGATATCGCTCCCTTCCAAGAAGCGGCGGTAGAGATCGGCCAAGGCGGATGCCTTTGCCGTGTCCGAAAGGGATCCTGCAAGCGTCGTGTCAGCCATCGTCCTTGAACCTCGACTTCCAAGCTCATGCCAAGCAGCGGTCGTTGCATCTCACCGCTGCCGCATCGGCCAGTCGTCCTTCCCATCCACCCTCCCCAGGAATGACGGGGTGGCAAGCCGGCGCAACGGCCAATGCTATCAGCCTCTAAGAAAGCACGATCGGCGTGCCCCCCCAAGGCAGTACTAACAGCAGACGATGGCGAAAGAAGAAGGGCCGGAGGCCCTCAAGGCAACCGGCCCACTTTCCAATCTATCCGCGCATCGCTTCCAACATGGCCGCACCCAGCCCCGCCGGCGATTCGGCGACGTGGATGCCGGCGCTCTTCAGCGCCTCGATCTTATGCTCGGCCGTGTCCTTGCCGCCGGAGATGACGGCGCCGGCATGGCCCATGCGGCGGCCCGGCGGTGCGGTGCGCCCGGCGATGAAGCCGACCACCGGCTTGCGGTTGCCGGACTCGCGCACCAGCTCCGCGCCCTCGGCCTCGGCGTTGCCGCCGATCTCGCCGATCATGATGATGCCTTCGGTCTCCGGATCCGCCAGGAAGAGCTCGATCGAGCTGACGAAGTTCATGCCCTGGACCGGATCGCCGCCGATGCCGATGCAGGTCGACTGACCCAGACCGGCCGCCGTCGTCTGCGCCACGGCCTCGTAGGTCAAGGTGCCCGAGCGCGAGACCACCCCGATCTTGCCGCGGCGATGAATGTGGCCCGGCATGATGCCGATCTTGCAGGCGTCGGGCGTGATGATGCCCGGGCAGTTCGGCCCGATCAGGCGCGAGGAGGAGCGCAGCAGGGTGTGCTTCACCTTCACCATGTCCTGCACCGGGATGCCTTCGGTGATGCAGACGATCAGCGGCACCTCGGCATCGATGGATTCCAGGATCGCATCGGCAGCGAAGGGTGGCGGGACATAGATCACCGAGGCATTGGCCCCGGTGCTCTCGACGGCCTCGCCCACGGTGTCGAAGACCGGCAGATCCAGATGCGTCGTGCCGCCCTTACCGGGGGTGACGCCGGCCACCATCTGGGTGCCGTAGGCAATTGCCTGCTCGGTGTGAAAGGTGCCTTGGCTGCCGGTGATGCCCTGACAGAGGACCTTGGTGTTGTTATCGACGAGGACCGCCATCAGGCTGTCTCCTTGATCGCGGCCACGACCTTCTCCGCAGCGTCGCCCAGGTCGTCGGCGGCGATGATGGGAAGACCCGATTCGGCCAGAATTTTCTTACCCAGATCGACATTGGTGCCTTCCAGACGCACCACCAAAGGCACGTTCAGCGCCACCTCCTTGGCGGCCGAGACCACGCCTTCCGCGATCACGTCGCAGCGCATGATGCCACCGAAGATGTTGACCAGGATGCCCTCGACATTGGGATCGGAGAGGATGATCTTGAAGGCCGCCGTCACCCGCTCGCGCGTGGCGCCGCCGCCGACATCCAGGAAGTTCGCCGGCTCGCCGCCGAAGAGCTTGATGATGTCCATGGTGGCCATCGCCAATCCGGCGCCGTTCACCATGCAGCCGATGTTGCCGTCCAGGCTGACGTAGTTCAGCTCATGCTGGGCGGCCTCCAGCTCCTTGGCGTCCTCTTCGTCCTCGTCGCGCAGCTCCAGCAAGTGCTTGTGGCGGAAGAGGGCGTTGTCGTCGAAGTTCATCTTGGCGTCGAGCGCGATGACCTCGCCGCCGCCGGTGATCACCAGCGGATTGATCTCGACCAGCGAAGCATCGAGGTCGACGAAGGCCTTGTAGAGCTGGATCAGGAACTTGGTCGTAGCCGAGGCCTGCTTGCCCTTGAGGCCAAGGCCCGCCGCAACCTTGCGGCCGTGGTAGGGCATCAGGCCCAAAGCCGGATCGATCGGTACGGTGACGATCTTCTCGGGCTCGTTCTCGGCGACGGCCTCGATCTCCATGCCGCCCTCGGTCGAGGCGATGACGGTCACCTTGGAGGTGCCGCGGTCGACCAGCAGCGAGAGATAGAGCTCTTGGGCGATGTCGCAGCCGTCCTCGATATAGAGGCGGTTCACCTGCTTGCCGGCAGCACCGGTCTGCTTGGTGACCAGGACGCTACCCAGCATGGCGGCGGCATTGCTCTCGACATCCTCCGCCGACTTGACGACGCGCACGCCGCCCTTGCCGTCGGGATCGTTCTGAAAACGTCCGGCACCGCGGCCGCCGGCGTGGATCTGGGACTTTACGACCCAAACGGGCCCGCCCAGTTCGTCGGCCACCTTCCTGGCCTCTGCGGCCGTGTAGGCAACCCCGCCCTTCAAGGTCGGGACACCATATTTGGCCAGCAACTGCTTGGCCTGGTACTCGTGGATGTTCATTCCGGTCTGACTACCCCGCACACCTTGGGCCGAAGGCTATCGGCCGGTGGTTTTCTTGAGAACAGGACCGCGCCCCTTGGCGGTCATCATAACCGGCCCAAGGCGCTACGCAACAGCCGCGCAGCGCAATCTTGGCCCGATCTCGATAGGTTGTCAGAGGCCGATGGCCTTACAGGCCTCGACAAGGCCCTCGACCGCCTTCACGGAGCTGTCGAGCATGGTCTGCTCGTCCGCATTCAAGCTGAGCTCGACAACCCGCTCCACGCCCTCGGCACCGATCACCACCGGCACGCCGACATAGAGCCCGTTCACGCCGTACTGGCCTTCCAGATAGGCAGCGCACGGCAGCACGCGCTTCTTGTCCTTCAGATAGCTGTCGGCCATGGCGATCGCCGAGGAGGCAGGCGCATAGAAGGCTGAACCGGTCTTCAACAGGCCGACGATCTCCGCCCCGCCGCCGCGCGTGCGCGTCACGATGTCGTCCAGTGCCTGCTGGCCGATCCAACCCATCTTCACCAGCTCCGGCAGCGCGATGCCGGCAACCGTGGAGTGGCGCACCATCGGCACCATCGTATCGCCATGCCCACCCAGCACGAAGGCGGTCACGTCCTCGACCGAGACATTCATGGCCTCGGCCAGGAAGAAGCGGAAACGCGCCGAGTCCAGCACGCCGGCCATGCCGACCACCTTGTTGTGCGGCAGGCCGCAAGCCTCGCGCAGCACCCAGACCATGGCGTCCAGCGGGTTGGTGATGCAGATGACGAAGGCGTTGGGGGCATGGGTCTTGATGCCCTCGCCGACCTGCTTCATCACCTTCATGTTGATGCCCAGAAGGTCGTCGCGGCTCATGCCCGGCTTGCGCGGAATGCCGGCGGTGACGATCACGACATCGGCGCCTTCCAACGCCTCGTAGCCGTTGCTGCCTTTCAGGACGGCATCGAAACCCTCGACCGTGCTGGCCTGGGCGATGTCCAGGGCCTTGCCCTGCGGGATGCCCTCGGCAATGTCGAAGAGCGCAACGTCGCCCAGTTCCTTCAGGCCGGCCAGCAGCGCCAAGGTGCCACCGATCTGTCCTGCGCCCACCAGTGCGATCTTGTTTCTCGCCATACTTGTCTTGCTCCTTTACGTTCGCCTTGAAGTCTCTTGCGGCGGCACCGTCAGGTTGCGGTGCACAAATTGCGGCCACAGGGGTAGCGCGCCGCGGCCCGCGGCACAAGGCGATTGCACTCGGCATCCTCTGTCGGGTGCCGCTTCCTCAGATGAAGCTTGCGGCGATGTCGACCAGCAAAGCCAGGATCACGCTGTTGTAGAGGAAGGCGATCACCGTGTGGCAGGTCACCCAGATCCGCATTCGGCGCTGGGTCACCTGCACGTCCGAGGCCTCGAAGGTCATGCCGGCACAGATGGCAAAGTAGAGGAAATCGCTGTAGACCAGAGGCTTCTCGTCGCCCTCGTCGCGCGGGAAATTGAAACCGCCGTCGGGCCGGCCGTCACCCACCTTGTCGCCATAGTAGAGATGGGCGTAGTGCAGCGCGAAGATGGCCTGGACCGCGAACCAGGTGATGAAGATGGTGGCAACCGCCAGTGCCAGATGCAGCGCCTCTTCCACCCCTTCCTGCCGGCTGCCGACTTTCAAGGTCCAGATGGCCGTGACGATCGAGGCCGACACACCACAGAAGATAAAGGAAAAATGTCCAAGGACGGTGGGATCATAGCGCGCCGCCCGATCCTGCAGACGGGCGAGGTTGTTGCTCCAGACCAGGCGGAAGACGAAGATCAAGGTCGCCAGCGCCGTGACATCCCAGGCCAGGGTAACCCGGGAGGCCAGGGTCATGCTGTTCGGCAGCAGGGCCAGCACAATGAGGCCGAGCGCGAGCGCCAGCAAGAGCCAGATGCGGTTGCCCTTGGTGACGACGCCCAACAGCTTGCTGTCTGTCAGCCTCTTGCCTGCCATGGCGTCTTTATGAAGAGGGCCGCTCGAGCCTGTCGAGGCCTTGGCGATCAGGCCGCGTCGTGCTCCAAGCCCAGATACTCGGTCGAGCGCATCTCCATCAGCCGGCTGGCCGTGCGCAGGAATTCCTCCGAGCCGTCGCCACGCGGATAGAGACTGTCGGGAGGTGCTTCGGCGCCCAGGATCAGCTTGCTCTTGGCCTCGTAGAGCGCGTCGACCAGGATCATGAAGCGCTTGGCCTTGTCCCGATTGTCGGCGTGCAGGATCGGGACATCGCCCAGGATCACCGTGTGATAGCGCCGCGCGATGGTCAGATAGTCCTCGGCACCCAGCGGCTTGCCGCAAAGATCGTCGAAGGCGAAGCGGGCAACGCCGCGCGCGGCGGCCGGCACCGGAACATTGCGGGCCTTGACCGTCACGCTCTCCGCCTTCACCTCGGCGCCGTCGGTCAGCTCCTCGAAGGCCTGCGTCAAAGCCTGATCGGTGCGCGGTCCCAAGGGCGCATGATAGACGGCCAATAGCTTCAGACGCTGGCGGCGATAGTCGCGCCCGCCGTCCAGCTCCAGGATATCCAGATGCTCTTTCAGGTAGCCGATGAAGGGCAGGAAGCGCTCGCGCTGCAGCCCGCCCTCGTAGAGCCGGTCCGGTTCCCAGTTGGAGGTTGCGACCACCACCACGCCTTCGCGAATCAAGGTCTCGAAGAGGCGTCCCAGGATCATGGCATCGGCGATGTTCACCACGTGGAACTCGTCGAAGCAGAGCAGATGGGCCTCCTTGGCAATGTCGGCGGCCAGCCGCGGCAAGGGATCGCCCTCCTTACCCTTGGTGCGCTTGCGCCAGGCGTGCAGGCGGTCCTGCACCTCGGTCATGAAGGCGTGGAAGTGCACGCGGCGCTTCTTCTCCAAGGGCGCACTCTCGAAGAAGAGGTCCATCAGCATGGACTTGCCGGTGCCGACCGGTCCGTAGAGATAGAGGCCCTGCATCGCCACCTCGCGCCGTCGCGCCAGGCCCAGGCGCGATTTCCAGCCGCTGGCCCCGCCTTGCGGGGCATAGCTGTTCAGGGCATGGCACAGCGCCTGCAGCTTCTCCGCCGCCAGTTCTTGCGCCGGATCGTGTTGCAGGCTGCCGTCTTTGCGAAGTGCCCGATAGCGGGCAAGAGGTCCATCCGTCATACCGCTTCGCTTTTGCCCGCTCGGGGGCCGCTGGGGCAAGCGGGAAATCTAGCTGCAGTGGCTCGCGGCAAAGGCGGCAAGCGCGGCTTTCGACTGCGGACCGAAGACCCCGTCGACGGCACCGCGATAGAAGCCGGCGCCGGCAAGCTCTTCCTGCAGTAAGGACGCCGAAAGGGTGTCGCTCCGCGCCAAACGCGCCCAATCCGCTTGAGCGGCCTCCGCTTGTCCAAGACGGCAGTGGGCGACTGCGCGTCCCTTTAGGGCGGAGATCATCCCAGGCTCCAACTGGAGGGCGCGGCTAAAGTCGGCGAGACCGCGTGCAACGGCACCCGGCTCGCGCAAGGGTGGCTGATCCAGGGGCAAGAGGCGCTCCTGCGGTGCCGGCTCCGCGGCCGCCAGCTGCTGCTGCAGGGCGGCCACCTGCCTCTGCAAGGCGGCAATCTGCCGTTGCTGTGCAAGCCAGCGCTCGGCCGTCCGGCGATCCGGAAAGGATTGGCCGGCCACGCGCGCGCCGCCGGCCTTGGTCTCTTGAATGGTGCCGCCACCCAGCCCCCGCGGCTGGCCCGGGACCGCCCGACAGCCCCGCTTGCCCTCGGAGGGGCCGAGCGACCCCGCCCGATCCTGTGCCAGATGCGCCTGGCCCCGCGCCACGTAGGCCGCGGCAAAGGCAGGCGCCAGCCAGATCGCCTGGTCGAAGTCGGCCAGCGCACACTGCCTGCGTCCCTCCGCGAGAAAGAGCAGGCCGCGCGCCAGCTGTGCCTCGGCGCGCTGGCGCGCGCTCAGCGCGGCGGTCTCGAGACAGAGGTCATAGGCCGCAAGCGCGGCAGAGCGACCAGCCGTCTCCTCCGCCGCCACCGCTAAGGGGCAGGGCAGCTCGCTTTGAGCCATGGCGGCCCCCGGAAGGAGCAGTAACAGCAGAGCCGCGCCCGCCAGGGCCGATAGGAGGGCGCCGCCAAGACGCTGTCTGACCCGCATTGCCACCTCTTGCCTTGTTTTCCAATGGCAAGACGGTAGCGATCCCGCGTAGCGAAGGAAAGGAAGAGGAGGATTTCCTCATCTTCGGTATGTTTTTCTAGGTCGCCGCTACAACCGAACGAAGTCCGTGGTCGTTAGAGCCCGTCCGGAAACTGCTTATGCCCTGCATCGCAGCCGGAGCCGCGAGTGTTAGGAGCGGTGGCGCCGGCGATGCCGGGCGCATCGTCAAGCCATTGCGACGCGGCAATCGCGGCTCCGGCTGCGACCCGAAGGGCTGTCTTATCAAGGCCTTGGGACGGCCCCCTTGGAACTGAGTCGAGCGTCGCTTACGATGCGCCCGGCATCGCCGCGCGGCGCTCTCCTTGCCCAAAACCTTGATAAGACAGTGCAGGGCACAAGCAGTTTCCGGACGGGCTCTAAGAGCTCGATAGCGGTGCGTAACGCTCCGGCATCATGCGACCTCTCAACATGGATCCTCGGATCAGGTCCGAGGAGGAGCGAAAAAACTGAAAAAATTGGTAAACAAAACACATTATGCTCAACCTGATAGCAGTCGCATAAGGCGAAGAGCGTTCTCCCAAGGGCGCGAGGCGTCGTGATCCCGCCTCAGGCAGCGCTGCCGACCGGATGTCTCGCTGCAAGAATAAGATCCAGAACCTTGGCTGCCGCTTCGGGAATGTTCGTGCCCGGGCCGAAGATCGCCTTAACGCCGGCATTCAAAAGAAACTCGTGGTCGGGCTGCGGAATCACGCCGCCGCAGATCACGAGAATCTCTCCCGCTCCCTCGGCCTTCAAGGCCTCGATCAGGGCAGGCGCCAGGGTCTTGTGGCCGGCTGCCTGGCTGGAGATACCGATCACATGCACGTCGTTGTCGATGGCGTCTCGCGCGGCCTCTTCCGGCGTCTGGAACAGAGGTCCGACGTCGACGTCGAAGCCGATGTCGGCGAAGGCGGTTGCAATCACCTTGGCGCCGCGGTCATGGCCGTCTTGGCCCATCTTGACGACCAGCAGGCGCGGCCGCCGCCCCTCCACCTCGGTGAAGGACTGGACGGCGCGCTGGATGGTCTGGAAGGCGGCATCGCCCTCGTAGGCGGCACCATAGACCCCCGAGAGGGTCTTGACCTCGGCGCGATGGCGGCCGAAGACGCGCTCCATGGCGTCCGAGATCTCGCCGACCGTGGCCCGCGCCCGAGCTGCGGCCACGGCCAGTTCCAGCAGGTTTCCGGACTCCCGCGCGCCCTCTTCCAGTGCTTTCAATGCGGCATCGCAGGCCGCCTGATCGCGGTTCTGGCGTACCGTCTTCAGCCGCGCGATCTGGTTGGCCCGCACCTTGGCATTGTCGATATCCAGAACATCGACCGCCGTGTCCTTGGCAGAGCGGTAGCGATTGACGCCGACGATCACCTCTTCGCCACGGTCGATCCGCGCTTGGCGCTCGGCCGCCGACTGCTCGATCCGCAGCTTCGGCATGCCGGATGCCACCGCCTTTGTCATACCGCCCAGATCGTCGACCTCTGCCATCAGGCCGCGGGCCTCGCGGCAGAGCGCGTCGGTCAGGGATTCCAGATAGTAAGAGCCGGCCAGCGGGTCGACCACCTTGGTCACCCCGGTCTCGTTCTGCAGCACCAGCTGGGTGTTGCGGGCGATCTGCGAGGAGAAGTCGGTCGGCAGGCCGATCGCCTCGTCGAAGGAGTTGGTGTGCAGCGACTGCGTACCGCCCAGAACGGCCGAGAGCGCCTCGTAGGCCGTGCGCACGATGTTGTTGTAGGGGTCCTGCTCGGTCAGCGACCAGCCGCTGGTCTGGCAGTGCGTGCGCAGCATCTTGGAGCGCGGATCCTTGGCGCCGAATCCCTCCATGATCTCGGCCCAGAGCGTGCGCGCCGCGCGCAGCTTGGCGACCTCCATGAAGAAGTTCATGCCGATGGCGAAGAAGAAGGAGAGACGCCCGGCGAAGCGGTCGACGTCCATGCCGCGCGAAAGGGCGGCCTGCACATACTCCTTACCGTCGGCCAGGGTGAAGGCCAGTTCCTGCACCAGATTGGCGCCGGCTTCCTGCATGTGATAGCCGCTGATCGAGATCGAATTGAAGCGCGGCATCTCTTGGGCGGTGTATTCAATGATGTCGGCGACGATCCGCATCGAGGGCTCGGGCGGGTAGATGTAGGTGTTGCGGACCATGAACTCTTTGAGAATGTCGTTCTGAATGGTGCCCGAGAGTGCGGCGCGCTCCACGCCCTGCTCCTCGCCGGCGACGATGAAGCTGGCCAGCACCGGAATCACCGCGCCGTTCATGGTCATCGAGACCGAAACCTTGTCCAGCGGGATCCGATCGAAGAGGATCTTCATGTCCTCGACCGAATCGATGGCCACACCGGCCTTGCCGACATCGCCGATCACGCGGGCATGGTCGCTGTCGTAGCCTCTGTGCGTCGCCAGGTCGAAGGCGACGGAGGCACCCTGCTGACCGGCCGCCAGGGCCTTGCGATAGAAGGCATTGCTTTCTTCCGCCGTGGAGAAGCCGGCGTACTGTCGGATGGTCCAGGGGCGGCCGGCATACATCGACGCACGCACGCCGCGGGTGAAGGGCGCCTCGCCCGGCAGGCCGTCCAGATGCTCCAGACCGTCCATATCCTGCGCGGTGTAGAGCGGCTTGACGTCAATTCCCTCGGCTGTCCGCCAAGTCAGGTCATCGACGGTCGCGCCCTTGGTCTCCTTCTCGACCCGCGCCGCCCAATCACTCAGGGATTTCGTATCTTCGCTCATGTCTCGAACTCCATGATGACCTCGTCAACAGCCAGGCTGGCGCCGACATCCGCCTTGATCTCCTTCACCACGCCGCCTCGTTCGGCGCGCAGGGTGTTTTCCATCTTCATCGCCTCGACGACGGCCAGTGCCTGGCCCTCCTCGACCTCATCGCCAACCTCCACGGTCAAACGAACCAGCGCGCCAGGCATCGGGCAGAGTAGCAGGTTGGAGGTGTCGGGCGGAACCTTGACCGGCATCAGTGCCGCCAGTTCGGCCGCACGCGCGCTTCGGGCGACAACGATCAGATCGGCGCCGCGCCAGCGCAGGCGATAGCCTTCCAGCGCCGGGCTGACCTTGACGATCATCGTCTCGGCGGCAAAGCGGGCCTCGGCCAGGGGCTGGCCGGGCTGCCAGTCCAGCGTGACCTCCGCCTCGTCCAGACCGGCAACGCGGCAACGGCCGCCTTCGCTTTCCAACAGCTCGATCTCATAGGGCCTGCCGTCGACCCTGACCTCCCACTCGGTCACCTGCGCCGGGCGGTAGCGGCGCATCTGTCCGGTGATGGACTGGCGATGCCTCGTCTCGCGCAAGGTGAGGGCGAGCCCGATCAGGGCCAAGCGGCCGAGCGCATGCTCGGGTAGGGCAGCTCCGGTAAAACCCTCCGGAAACTCCTCGGCGATGAAGGCCGTGGTGATGTTGCCGGAGACGAACCGCGGGTGATCCATGACGCTCGCCAGGAAGGGCAGGTTGTGACCGATTCCCTCCAGCTCGAAGCGATCCAGCGCCTGGCGCATGCTCTCGATGGCCTGGCCGCGGTCCGGCCCCCAGGTGCAGAGCTTGGCAATCATGGGGTCATAGTACATGGAAATCTCGCCGCCCTCGGTGACGCCGGTGTCGTTGCGCATCTTGGTGCCGTCGTGGCGATCCCCCTCCTCCGGCGGCCGATAGCGGGTGAGCCGGCCGATCGAGGGCAGGAAGTTGCGGTAGGGATCTTCGGCATAGAGCCGGTTTTCGATGGCCCAGCCGGTCAAGCTCACCTGCTCCTGGGTCAGCGCCAGGCGTTGGCCGGCCGCCACCCGGATCATCTGCTCGACCAGATCGATGCCGGTGATCAGCTCCGTCACCGGGTGTTCCACCTGCAGGCGGGTGTTCATCTCGAGAAAATAGAACTTGCGATTGCGATCGACAATGAACTCCACCGTCCCGGCCGAGCAGTAATCCACCGCGCGTGCAAGGGCGACAGCCTCTTCGCCCATGGCCTTGCGGGTGGCCTCGTCGAGGAAGGGCGAGGGTGCCTCTTCGACGACCTTCTGATTGCGCCGCTGGATCGAGCATTCGCGCTCGCCCAGGTAGATCAGGTTGCCGTGCGTGTCGCCGAGCACCTGGATTTCGATGTGGCGCGGCTCCTCCACGAACTTCTCGATGAAGATGCGGTCGTCGCCGAAGCTGGAAGCGGCCTCCGACTTGGAGGTGAGGAAGCCTTCGCGCGCCTCTTCGGCGTTCCAGGCGATCCGCATGCCCTTGCCGCCGCCGCCGGCCGAGGCCTTGATCATGACGGGATAGCCGATGTCGCCGGCAATCTTGGCGGCCTCTTCAGGGTCGCCGATCAGACCCATGTAACCGGGCACGGTGGAAACACCGGCGTCGGCTGCCAGCTTCTTCGAGGTGATCTTGTCGCCCATGGCCTCGATGGCGCCGACCGGCGGCCCGATGAAGGCAACGCCCGCCGCATCCAGCGCCTGGGCGAAGGCGGCACGCTCCGAGAGGAAGCCGTAGCCCGGGTGTACGGCCTCGGCGCCGGTGGCTTTGACCGCGTCGAGGATCTTGTCGATCACCAGATAGCTTTCGGAGGACGCCGGCGGGCCGATGGCGACCGCCTCGTCGGCCATGGCGACATGGACCGCGTCGCGATCGGCCTCGGAGTAGACCGCCACTGTGGCAATGCCCAAGCGCTTGGCCGTCTTCATGACCCGGCAGGCAATCTCGCCACGGTTGGCGATCAGAATCTTCTTGAACATGCGTGGCTGCCTTAAAGCGGAATGTTGTCGTGTTTCCTGAAGGGCTGTTCGACCTTCTTGTCCTTCAGGGCGGCAAAGGCGCGGGCGACCCGCCGGCGCGTGCTGTGCGGCATGATCACCTCATCGATGAAGCCGCGCTCGGCGGCGACGAAGGGATTGGCAAAGCGATCCTCATAGTCCTTGGTCCTGGACGCAATCTTCTCCGGATCGCCCAGTTCGGAGCGATAGAGGATCTCGGTCGCCCCCTTGGCCCCCATCACCGCGATCTCGGCGGTTGGCCAGGCATAGTTAACATCGGCGCCGATGTGCTGCGAGGCCATGACGACATAGGCACCGCCATAGGCCTTGCGGGTGATCACAGTCACCATTGGCACCGTTGCCTGGCTATAGGCGAAGAGCAGCTTGGCGCCATGCTTGATGACGCCGCCGTACTCCTGCGCGACGCCCGGCAGGAAGCCCGGCACGTCGACCAGGGTCAGGATCGGAATGTTGTAGGAATCGCAGAAGCGCACGAAGCGGGCGGCCTTGCGGCTGGAATCGATGTCCAAGCAGCCGGCCAGCACCATCGGCTGGTTCGCCACCACACCGACGGTCGAGCCCTCCAGCCGGATGAAGCCGGTGATGATGTTCCTGGCGAAGCTGGGTTGCAGTTCGTAGAAGTCGCCGTTGTCGGCCACCTTCCGGATCAGCTCGTGCATGTCGTAGGGCTGATTGGCGTTCGCCGGCACCAGGCTGTCGAGGCTGAGCTCGACCCGTGCGGGGTCGTCCAGGATCGGCAGCTCCGGCGGGTCATGGCGGGCCGAGAGCGGCAGGAAGTCGACCAGGCGGCGCACCTGGGCCAGCGCCTCGACATCGTTCTCGAAGGCCAGATCGGCAACCGAGGACTTGGAGGTGTGGGTCTTGGCCCCGCCCAACTCCTCGGCCGAGACGATCTCGTTGGTCACCGTCTTCACCACGTCCGGCCCGGTCACGAACATGTAAGAGCTGTCGCGCACCATGACGATGAAGTCGGTCATGGCCGGCGAATAGACCGCCCCGCCGGCGCAAGGCCCCATGATGACCGAGATCTGCGGCACCACGCCGGACGCGCACACGTTGCGCTTGAAGACCGCGGCATAGCCGGCAAGCGAATCGACACCTTCCTGGATGCGCGCGCCGCCGGAATCGTTGATCCCGATGATCGGCGCCCCATTCTGTACCGCCTTGTCCATGATCTTGCAGATCTTGTCGGCATGCGCTGCCGACAGGGATCCGCCGAAAACGGTAAAGTCCTGGCTGAAGACATAGACCAGGCGACCGTTGATCGTCCCCCAGCCGGTGACCACGCCGTCGCCGGAGATGGTCTGGCCGGCCATGCCGAACTCTTGGCAGCGATGGGTGACATAGGTGTCGTACTCTTCGAAGGAGCCCTCATCCAGAAGCAACTCCACCCGTTCTCTGGCAGTGAGCTTGCCCTTGGCGTGTTGTGCGTCGATGCGATGCTGACCGCCCCCCAGGTAGGCCTCTTCGCGACGCTGCTGAAGCTTTTCAAGAATCTCTTGCATGTTTCGCTCAGGCTCCCAGGCTGCGTTTGACGGCAGCGAATCTCAGGCCGCCAAGACCGGTGACCAGGAAGGCGCCGACGGCGAACAACGCGGTTTCAGTTGTCGAAAGTGGTTTTGCGAACACCTTTGCATTCTCCGGTCTTGCTTGCCCGATTGCCCGGCCCCGAGACGCCTACGCTCAATGGGCTTCCTTTAGAGACTGTTTGCCATTGCTGGCTGGGCGTATGAAGGGTTAGAAAGGCGAAGAGTCAACATATTGCGAAAAGCAAACTGCAAATTGCGAAAGAGCAAACATCGATGCAAGGCCGCAAACTCTTCGCCGGAGCCAAGCTCCGCAACCTTCGCCAGAGCGAGGCGCTGACGCAGCGCGCCTTCGCCGAAAGGCTGGGGATCTCCACCAGCTACCTCAATCAGATCGAGAACAATCAAAGGCCGGTATCAGCCGCCGTCATCCTGGCCTTGGTCGAGGCCTTCAACATCGACGTCGCACGCTTTGCCGCCGACGAGGGCGACCGGCTTGGCGCCGACCTGCACGAGGCCCTGGTCGATCCCCTCTTCGACGACCGACGGCCCTCGCGCCAAGATCTGAAGATGGCGATTTCGAACACGCCGGACTTCGCCCAGGCCTTCCTGCTGCTGCACCGGGCCTATCAAGACTCCAAGGAGCGGCTGGCAACACTCGACGATGCCTTGCAGCAGGAAACGGTAGCCTCGACACCGCTGCCCTACGAGGAAGTGCGAGATTTCTTTCACTACGCCGACAACTACGTCGAGTGGCTCGACCGCGGGGCGGAGTCGCTGGCCAAGGAACTGGGTATTGCCGGCCACAACCACCATGCCAAGGGCCGCGAGCGCCTGCGCGAGAAGCACGGCATCCACATCTCCCTGGAGCGGGGGACGATGGCCAGCGACCTCTTCCGCGCCTTCGAGCCGGAGGAACAGCGGCTGCGTATCAATGCCGACACGCCACTGCCCAGCCAAAGCTTCCAGATCTGGCAGCAGATCGCGCTCTTGGAAGAGGAGGAGAACATCGAGGCGATCCTGAACGACGGCAAGTTCAGGACCAAGGAGGCGCGTGCCATCGCCAAGATGGGCCTCGCCAATTTCTTTGCCGGCGCGGCGATCCTGCCCTACGGCCCCTTCCTGGCCGCCGCCCGTCGCCTGCGCCACGACATCGAGCTGCTGGCCGAGGAATTCGGCGCCAGCCTGGAGCAGGTGGCGCACCGCTTGAGCACCCTGCAGCGCCCGGGTGCACGCGGTGTGCCCTTCTTTTTCGTGCGGGTCGACCGCGCCGGCACCATCACCAAGCGCCACAGCGCGACCCGCCTGCAGTTCGCGCGCTTCGGCGGCGCCTGCCCGCTGTGGGTGGTCCACCAGGCCTTCGAGCACCCGGAAGAGATCGTGCGCCAGCTGGCCGAGACTCCGGACGGAGAACGCTATGTCTGCCTGGCCCGCACCATCATCAAGCGCGGCCCCGGCTTCCGCGCCCCGATCCGCCGCTATGCCATCGCGCTGGGCTGCCCGGTCGCCTATGCCAAGGACTTGGTCTATGCCGACGACCTGGCCATCGAGCAGCCCGAGGCCTTCGACCAGATCGGCATCTCGTGCCGCATCTGCGAGCGCAAGGATTGCCAGCAGCGCTCCGTCCCCCCCATTGACCGCAAGATCTACATCGACCCCCGCAACCGCCGCGTGGTGCCCTTCGAGATCGAGTGACGTCGCCGTTAACCCTTAGCCCGGAAATCTCACCAGGATAGGGTCGTCAAGGGCGATACAAGCCATTCGGGCCGGGCACTCAAACGCTCAAACATTCAGACTCTCTTCGTAATTCTCTATTTTTTAAACTTGCGCTCTTGATTTTCCAACAGAAATTACTCTTTTTCAGCCTTTTCTACTTCAACCTCTTGCCATACAATTCTTCTGTTTTTGCGGCCATCGCCTTTTGATTTTGCGGTTTTTGCCTTTAATCGAGCGCTCTGTTCATCCAATGACGTCTGCCATTCCCGCAACAGCCAGTATGCCAAATCAATGCCATGGACTTCATCTTCTACACTGTCCATTTCGTCACTGTTGGGGCGTTCATACTTGGAAAGATCGTTCGAAAACCCACCCCCCTGTCCGCCGAACCATTTCTCAGACAAGGACGAGTTAGACTCCGCGAAATATGACAGATAGCTCTCGACCTGTTGTCGATCGGGCTGTTCACTCGGACCAGGATAATTCTCGGAAAGAACAGCGTACAGTTTTCCTCGTGTTACTTTATTCATCCTGCTCAGAGAAATGGGGTGCTTCTCATTGTACTGACGAAAAAATCGCTGTGCACGACTTGATAGACTAACATTCCGACGTGCCGGAAGGTTCATAGTCTCTCCGAGTGGAATATTTGCAGCAGCGCAAAAATCGAAAACAACATCACCATTCTGAAGCCGATCCTTCGCAAAAATTCTCGGCACGACATTCTCCCTACCAAACACCGATGCCCATCTGTCAAGCGCTGTATCATATTTCAAATAATGCACATTTTTGTGTTTTTCCATCGTCTCTAGCATCGTTTTTGAAGATCCAGACTTTAGTTCGGAAGAGTATTTGCTTACAGAAAACTCATCTTGCCTTCTCAGATAGGCAATGATTGTTACTTCATCAAACAGACTCTTGAGAAGCGCGCCTAGGCGCGCCACGTCGTCATCCTGAGCTCCTATTAGGTTTTCGTTCGATGCTACAAATGCGGAGCAGGCGCGTCCGAACCTCGATACCTCCGATTCAAGGTCAGCTTTGAGAGAGTCACGAAAATCCTCCAGATCCTCCGCTGACGCCAAACCATACTGTTTATGAAAAGAAGATGCAAGCTTTCCGGTTCGTTTATCTGGTTTCCCCTCCTGAGCATAAGCAATAAGTTGAATGCTATTGGGATGGCCCGCAGATCGTATGACTCTGACGCCCTCTTTTCTTAACGCTTGCCGATTTTCATCCAAGAACAGCTGAATGCTCGTGCTTCCTGTCTTCAAACACCCAATGTGCAGAATCAACCTGTTTCGGTCACCCATGTTTGCACAATGTCCTCATCGGCTGCAGAGCATCGACGCCATGCGACACTGGCACAGCTAACGCGCGTAGATATTGCAACGCCGGCGCGACAGAGTCAAGGCGGAACGCGTCAGACCGGTAGCGTTGCTGTCTGCAGCCACCTGATTTGATTGTGGTCTACCGACCCGGCCTTGTTGCGGATGGCAGATTCCCAGCCGTCGACCTCCAGCAGATCAAACAGCGCCGGCGCGCCACTATCGGCCTTCGCCTCGGACCTGGGCAGCCGTCCAGGACCAACGCGAATCCCAAAATCAGCCCCAGGCCGTTACCCTTGTCACCGGGTACCCATGTCACCGGGTACCCTTGTAACCGGGCTAAACGGTTACCCGTCTTACCGGCTGATCCGGTGCCGCTTTAGCAATGAGCGGGTCTGCTCATTGCCAAAAGGACTCTAACGGTCGTAGTCGATCGGCGTCATCTGCCAGCCCTCGGCATGGCGCTTCCAATAGGCCTCGCGCAAGCGCGCCGAGATTGGGCCTGGGCGATCGTTGCCAAGGATGCGATTGTCGATGCGCGACGCTGGCATGACGCCACCGGCGGTGGTCGAGGTGAAGATCTCGTCGGCCTCGCGCAACTCGTCGGCGGTGATGGGGCGCACCTCCTTGGGAATGCCCAGCCGCTCGCAAAGATCGAAGACACTCTGGCGGGTGATGCCCTCCAGCGCGCCGCGGTCGGGGCTGACCACCCTGCCGTCGATCACGGCAAAGACGTTGAAGCCGGGCCCTTCGGTCACATAGCCCTCCAGGTCGAGCAGGATGCAGGCGTCGGCCTCCGCATCCTCGGCCTCGAACTGACCGCGGATCAGGTCGCCCCAGTGATAGTTCTTGATGGTGGGATCCACGCAGGCGCTGGGGATGCGCGGTGTCTTGGCGACGATCAGATGCGCGCCGCGCGCCTGGATCTCGGGCGAGATCACATCGACCCAGGGAATGGCGTATGCGAGGAAGCGGTTGGTAAGCAGGCCGGGCTTGCGCGGCTGACCGGGCTTGGGCAGGCCGCGCGTGGTCACCATGCAGACGTAAGACTGGCGCAGCCCGGCACGGCGCACGCATTCGCTCAAGATCTCGGCGACCTCGGCCTGGCTGTAGGGAATCGACATGCGCAGGCCCTGCATCGAGCGCCAGAAGCGATCCAGGTGGTCCTGAAGGCGAAAGAAGCCACCGTCCCAGACATGCACGACGTCATAGGTGACGTCCGACTTGTTAAAGCCCCAGTCCAGCACCGAAACGGTAACCTCGCCGATCGGCTTGAAGGTGCCGTCGGAAAAGCCGCAGCCGGCTGTGTAGGGATTGCTCTCGGCCTCAGCCGTCCGCTCTATGGTCTCGGACATGGTCTCCTCCTTCATCTCGCCGGCAGCAGCCTAGCCCAACAGAGCCTTGGCTGTAAGGCCGAGCAGCATGGATGCGGGCTATGGCACCTGCTTTGGCGCTCAATGCGCCGCGCAGGCTTGGTGCTACGACTGCCGCTTGGAGAAGGTCGCCAGTGCCACCTTTGGTTTCCAGGGCCAGTAGAATTCTGCGTTCCGGGTCAAGCCCGCCGGACGGAAGATCAAGATCAGCAGCAACACCAGGCCCAGCCCCACCTCGGCAGAGCTGGACGGCAGGTCCAGAATGACGCCGCCGATATCGAAACCGGCCTCGAACTTGCGCAGAAACTCGATCAGGAAGGAGATCACCAGGGTGCCGACGACCGCGCCCGACAGCGACTGCATACCGCCGACCACCAGCATGGCCAAGGTGATGAAGGTCACCGGCAGGTAGAAGGTATCGACCGTCAGCAGCCCCAGGAAATGACCGTAAAGGCCACCGGCCATACCGCAGAAGAAGGCTGAAATGGTGAAGGCGATCAGGCGCTGGAAGGTGACGTTCACGCCGGCGGCCTTGGCCGCCACCTCATCCTCGCGCGATGCCCGCAGTGCCAGGCCGAAGCGTGATCGGGCGTAGAGGAAGGCCACCAGCATGGTGACCAGAGAGAAGGCAAGACCGACCCAGGGCGTGGTGGTGACCGGAAGATTGGGCAGGGTGCTCTGTCCGGCCGTCCAGGTGCTCCACTGCAGATAGAAGGAATAGAAGCTCATGAAGAGTGCGAAGGTACCGATGGAGGCGACGATGCCGGAAAGGCGCATCAAGGCGTAACCGCTGATCAAGGCGACCAGGGCCGCCAAGAGCCCGCCAGCCAGGGTCGCCAGGATCCAGTGGCTCGAATAGTCCAGCATGAAGCCCGGCAGACCCGGGATAAAGATATCCTTGATCATCGGGTCCATGGTTTGCCAGGCGGTGCCATAGGCGCCGATCATCATAAAGCCGATATGGCCGAAGGAGATGATGCCGGAGTTGCCGATGAAGATGTAGAGCGAGACCACGACCACCATACGGATCAGCGCCTCGGTCAAGGTGCGGCTGGTGATGTTGTCGCCGATCAGCTGGATGACCACGACGACCAGGGTCAAACCGATGCTGAGGACGATGAGCGGCCAGAACTCGCGCAGGAGCTCTGCGCCGGCAGACTTCGGCTGCATGTTAGACGCGCTCCTTTGCAGAGCGGGACATCACCAGGCCCTGCGGTCGCAGAAGCAGGATGACAATCACGAAGGCGAAAACGAAGACGTCGCGAAAGGCGCGAAACTCGGAAGGCAGAAAGGTCTGCAGAAGGATGCTGACCGCGCCCACGGTATAGCCGCCGACCACGGCACCGACCAGACTGCCCATGCCGCCGATCACCGTGGCGATGAAGGCGAAGAGCATCAGCGGAAGGCCCATGCGAAAATCGAGAATGCCGGTCTGCACGACGAACAGCATGGAGACCGCGGCCGCCAGCATGCCGCTGATGGCGACGGCCAACATGATCACGCGATTGGCCTTGACCCCCAGCATGCGGGCCATCCGGAAATCCTCGGCCGCCGCACGCATGTGGATTCCGTACTTGGTGCGCTTCAAGAACAGCACCAGGCTCGTCAGCATAATCAAGGTGGCGGAGATGATGATGAGTTGCAGTTGCGGCACCTCCACGCCTTCCATCAGCTTCACCCCGGCGCTCAGATCCGACCACATGCCGACCGCCTTGGGCCGGCCGCTGTAGATCATGATGATCAGGTTCTGCAGGATAAAGCCGAGGGCGAAGGAACCGATCATCAAGGTCGCCGGCGATGCGCTGCGCAAGGGCCGGAACACGGTGACCTCGGAGATCAGGGCCACGATGACGACGATCGCGACGATACAGGGGATCAGCACGATCGGCGCAAAGTCGCCGATGAAGAGCGTGGCCTGTGTCGCCGCCGAGGGAATGATCAAGGCATAGGCGCCGATGGTGATGAAGTCGCCATGTGCGAAGTTGATCAAACGCAGCACGCCGAACAAGAGACCGATGCCAAGCGCGGCCAGCGCATAGAAGCTGCCGAGGCTAAGCGCGTCGATAAGGACTTGGATCGCGTAGGCCATCTAGAACTCCACCTTACCGGGCTGCGAAAACCCGAAGTAGGCCTGATGCACGGCCTTACCGTCCTGCAGCTCCGCCGCCTTGCCTCGCAACTGTATCTCGCCGCTGCGCAGCACATAGATCGTGTCGGCGGCCTTCAATGCCCGCTCGGCACTCTGCTCCACGATCAAGAGGGTCAGTCCGCGTGTGCGTTGCAGGTCGACCAGGACCTCATAGACCCGGTCGACGATCTTCGGCGCCAGGCCCAGGGAGGGCTCGTCGATGGTCATGAGCCGCGGGCTGGTCATGAGGGATCGGCCGATCGCCAGCATCTGCTGTTCGCCGCCGGACAGCTTTCCGGCCGACTGCTTGCGTCGCTCGGCCAGAATGGGAAAGGTCTCCAGCACGCGCTCGAAGTCCTTGCGGATCTTGTCCTTGTCCTTCCGCACCGCAGCTCCGACATGGAGGTTCTCTTCGACCGAGAGCGCGGTAAAGATATGCCGCCCCTCCGGCACCTGAGAAATCCCCATCTCCGCCACCTGTTCCGGCGACATGCCGGCCAAGGCCTGGCCGTTGAAGGAGATCGCCCCTTCGGTGGGCTTGAGAACGGCCGAAATCGCCAGCAGGGTGGTCGACTTGCCGG
This sequence comes from Kiloniellales bacterium, assembly GCA_040219175.1. Lineage (GTDB taxonomy): Bacteria > Pseudomonadota > Alphaproteobacteria > Kiloniellales > JACOMY01 > JACOMY01. The sequence continues at coordinate 66,847 of JAVJSY010000097.1, read as the reverse complement.
CACCGTTCGGGCCGACGATGCAGGCGATCTCGCCTTCCTCGATGGAAATGGAAATGCCGCGCAGCGCGGCCAGGCGGCCGTAGTGTACGTGGATATCCTTGACGTCCAGCAGCATGGCTCAGCCCTTGCCCAGATAGGCTTCAATGACCGCGGGGTCGTTTTGAACCTCGTCGGGCGTTCCATTGGCGATGGTGCGGCCACTGTCCAACACGTGAATGCGCGCGCAGACACCCATGACGACGCGCATGTTGTGCTCGATCAGGATGACACCGCAGCCGTAGCGAACCGGCAGCTCCTTCACCAGGGCCATCAGGTCGTCGCACTCCAGATCCGACATGCCGGCCGCCGGCTCGTCCAGCAGCATGAACTTCGGCCTCATCATCAGCGCCCTGGCGATGCCGACCCGGCGCTCGTCGGTATAGGGCAGCGCACCCGCCACCATGTCGGCGCGGTCGGCCAGCCCGATCCATTCCAGCAATTCCATGGCTTCGCGATGGGCACGGCCGCGCGACAGGCCAAGGCCGACGCCGGTCACCTCGATATTCTCGGCTACCGACATATCGCGGAACAGGCGGCCGGCCTGAAAGGTGCGCGCGACGCCATGGCGGCGCAGCCAATGCGGCTTCATCCCGGCCACCGAGCGCCCGTCCAGCAGCACGTCGCCTTCGCTCGGCGACTGGAACCCGGTCATGACATTGACCAGAGTGGTCTTGCCCGCCCCGTTCGGACCGATCAGCCCGACGATCTCACCGGGATGGACGTCCTCATCCACAGTGTCGATAGCCGTCAGGCCCTCGAAGCGGACGGTTACGCCACGCGCTTCCAGCGTCTCACTCACCGCTTCGGCCTCTCCCCGCTCGTTCAAACCGCATCCGCCCTCATCTCGTTGCCACGACGGCCATTAAAGGTGAGATTCCTTCAAGCCCGTTCGCCGATTTGTTGTCGCGGATCCTCCCCGGTCATGCCTGTTGCCCCGCATAATCGGGCACGCGCGCAATAAATCAAGCTGCAACATGGCCGGAACGACAAGGGAGTCCCAAGCCAGGCGCCCGACCGAACGGGGAGCGTGATAGCCTCGGGGTGTTGTAAGAACCCGCTCAAGGATCGCCCAGACGGCGGTAGGCAGTCGGCGAAAGACCGCTTACCGCCCGAAAGCTGCGACTGAAATGCGCCGGGTCGCGGAAGCCCAGGGAATAGCCGATGGCTGCGACGCTCTGTCCGCGCCGGGTCGGATCCGAGAGCCGAATTTGCGCCTCGGCGATTCGGCGCGAGCGGATGAAGCCCGACAGGGTCTCGCCGCGCTCCGCCAGCATCTTCTGAATGTAGCGCTTGGAGAGCCCCAGCTCTCTGGCGACCAGGTCGGGCCCCAGATCGACGCTGCTCATGTGGAGGTCGATCACATGGTAGAGGCGGCGCAGATGGGCCAGGCGGACCGCGCTCTCCTCACTCTCCAGCGCCGCAATCGGCGCGGCCAGCGCAAGCGCCAAAAGATCCAGCAGTTGCGGTGTCAGTGCCCTTGCATCACCGGCAGTCAGCACGGCGCTCTGCGCCATCACCGAGGATACGAAATCGACGAAGATTCGCGGCAGTGGGGCACGGCTGTCAAAGCGGATGGCCGTCAGATCTTCGATCAGCGGCAGCCGATCCCTGGCCAAACGGGCGTCGATGCGCAAGGTGACCAGTTGGTTGGCGCTGTCCTGAAGATAACGATAGGAGTCGGCCGTCGTGATTAGTCCGAAGTCGCAGGGATCCAGAAGGACCTCTCGACCGGCCTGCTCCAAGCCTAGGGGCGCGCTCAGCGGGATTGGCAAGAACAGGAAGTCACCACCACCAAGCGGCAGATGGCAGCGCCGGCGCTCGACCCGCATCGCATCGCAATCGACCGAACAGAAGCGCACCCCTGGCAAGTCCAATATGCCAAGCGCCCCGCGGGTGAAGTCCGCATCTGGGCTCTTCAAGTCCAGAGGAAAGTAGTTGTCGTAGATGGTGTCTGCCCAAGCAGCGAGGCGCTTTTGGGATGTGACGCCGGCGACATTGACCTGCCGCCGCCGGGGATTTTCGACCGCAGCCACCGTCATCATCGGTCAAGCGTCCTCCGGCTTCTGGAAAGCGCGCAGTCGGCGGTTGCAACCTCCACGTGATGCCGATGATGGGAGAGCCGCGTCAAAGAACTGCACATGTTGCGGTCACCCTACCACAGCTTGCTGCCAAGCGGAATGTCGAAGCCCGCCACTTCGATCCGGTTTAGTCGTTCGATCAGGCAGCGCGCATGATCGCGGGCCCGCGAAACGATCTCTTCTTCCGACCCTGCAATCCCGGGAATATAGAGCATCTCGTAAGACAAGACCGGATCCGGCCAGTGCATCTGCGCCATCAAGGCGGTCTGCTTCAGCGGACACAAAAACTCCTCAACTGTGTAGTTGTTGTAGCCCAAGGTCTTGTAACAGTCTTCAGGACTGCTGATCGTCAGCGAGGCGAGCAAAGGCTTTTCCCTGAGCTTGTCGCCGGTCTTGCCATAGGCAAAACCGTAGGTCAGAACCTCGTCGATCCAGTTCTTCAAGAGGGCTGGAACGGAGTACCAGTAGAAGGGAAACTGCAGCAGCACGAGATCGGCTGACAGCAGCGCCTCTTGCTCGGCTTCCACATCGACGCTTTGACGCCCGTAGAGCCGATCCAGACGACGCACCTCAAGCTCCAAGGGCGCAGCCTCTCGCAGATCGAGGATGGTCTTGTTGGCGTAGGAGATAGCGAGGTTGGGGTGGCCGCAGACCACCAGAATTCTGTTCATCGTCGTGTGGCCGTTATCTTCTGACCGACGGGGTTCTAGGAAGGCGAGGCGCCGTCAATACGGCCGGCCAGGACGCTCTGATGCCAAGACAGCAGCATCCAGTCCCCGTCCTGATAGACCCAGGTCAGGGTAAAGCCCATGAAGCGCTGGCGGAATCCGGCATCGCGCGGCTTGCCGCGGAAGGTAGAGAAGCCGCTGATATGACCGGTCGTGCCGATCGCAATCACAGAGGTCTCGCGGGGCACCCACTGAAAGAACTCCCAGAGCCCCTTGCCGCCGCCGGCCGCGTGAAAGTCGATGTGATCGATGAACTCGGTCTTGTTCATTCGCCAGGGATAGTCCTCGTCGAGGATCTCCGAGCCATCATGAAACATCGACCAGAAGCGATCGAGATCACCACTGTTGAGCGCCTCATACCAGGCCACGAAGCGTGCATTCAAAGTGTCTTGGTCAGCCATTATCTGCCTCCTAATCGAACGTGGGTTGGCTCTAGGCTGTGCGGATTTGCTCCTGCCCGGCCCAGCTGTCCCCTTGGGGAACGTTGAAGTTGAAGATCACGTCCAGCCGCGAGAAGAGCCAGCAGCCGTCGCGGCGGACGAAACTGTCGTCGTAGTCGCCCAGAATCCAGCGGCTGACCTTTTGCCCCTCGCGCTCGAAGGTGCAGGGCAGCAGCAAACGCCAGCGGCCCCGGGCGGTATCGCCATCGACGTCGATGATGCCGTTCATGCCCAGGTGCGCGCAGAAGGTGATGGTGGCCGACGCGCCGTCGAAGAAGGTCTCAATTGCCTTGCGACCCTCGTGGTGGCCGAGCTCGGCGTTCGTCCACACTCCCTCGTCAAGGAACAAGGGCCCGATCATTTCCGCACGCAGGCCGGTGTCGTTGTAGAGCCAGTAGAGGTGCTTCAGGCGGGTGATTTCTTCAATTGCCTCCAGCCTTTCGACACGGGCTTCCAAGTCGTCCTGCATTCGCTTCTCCCTTGCTCAACCTCGGCGTGACCTGCACAGCCCAGAGCGACGTCGCAAGCCGTTAGTCTAGTAGTCCTCGAGGTCTTAGGGAACGGAGCGCAGAGGTCAAAGCTTGACCACCCGCGCCCGATCTCTTGGCTTTCCGCGCACCCAGGCGCGATCGGACTGACGACGCGCAGAAGGGCGCGATAGAAAGCGCGGCAGAAGGGGCGTGACGAAGGTGTAGCGCGCAGATCGGGCGGTCCGGTTCCTCCACCCAAAGATTTCCTCTTGAGGGGGCGACCCTTTCGCTGGCAGTGTGATGTGTGATCACATCTTAGCTCCGCCTAAGTCGCTAATATGAGGGGACACACACAACCCCTGGGCGGTGAAGTGGAGCAAAACGACTGCGTAATGACCGAGGTGTGCTTGCACGAGATTCAATTCTCGTTACCATATCCTCCTGATCGCTTGCTCAGGGTCGGACAATAGTAGTGCAAACACCCCAGATTGCTACGAGCGGGTAGGAAATCGACCACGAGAAGGCGGGCTTTGACCAATCAAGGCACTTTTCGACGAACAGTGAGGACGAAAAAACTGATGAAGATCTCAAAACTAGCGGCCATAGCCGGCGCCGTCGGCATGGCATCTCTGCCGTTCAATGCAACCGCAGCGGACGAAGACGAGGTGGTCGTGGGCTTTGCGGCCTCCTACTCTGGCTGGATGCAGGCCTACAGCGAACCCTCGACGAATGCGGCGCTGATTGCCATCGACGACATCAACGCCAATGGCGGCCTTCTGGGCAAGAAACTGGTGGCGGTGAAGGCCGACGCCAAGACCGACCGCGCCGAGGGTGCCAAGGCCGGCCAGCAGGTGCTGGACGAGGGCGCCCAGATGGTCGCGGTCGATTGCGACTACGACTATGGCGCGCCGGCTGCCCTTGCTGCCAAGAACGCCAACAAGATCGCCATCTTCCTGTGCGCGGAGAGCGTCTTGGCCGGCATTCAGGGCGTTGGCAAGAACGCCTTCTCCTCCTCGGTCCTAGCCGCAGTGCAGGGTGCAACGCTCGCAGAGTGGGGTGCTGAAGAGAAGGGTTGGAAGACGGCCTATATCTTGCTCGACACCTCGATCGAGTACAATAAGGGCGTTTGCTACGGCTTCGACTGGATGTGGCGCGAGAAGCTGGGCCTGGAGGTTCTGGGACATGACGTCTACCAGAACGCCGACGCCTCCATTGCCGCCCAGATCACCCGCATCAAGAACCTGCCCGAACAGCCGGACGTGATCATGAGTTGCTCCTACGTGCCGGGCGGTGCCTCTGCGCTACGCCAGATCCGTGCGGCCGGCATCGAAAGTGCCTTGGCCGGCGGCAGCTCGATGAGCGGCACCTACTGGCTCGATTCCGTGCCGAACCTCAGCGGCCACTACGTGACCGAGCAGGCCTCCATCTACGGTGACGATCCGCGCCCCGCGATTGAGGAGTTCAACGACAAGTACGAGGCCCGCTTCGGCGAGCGTCCGAACAGCCAGTACACCTATCCGGGTTACCTGGTGGTCGAGATGTGGGCACGCGCCGTCGAGAAGGCCGGGACCTTCGACACCGATGCGGTGGTCGAGGCGATGGAGACCTTCAAGGACGAGCCTTTCCTGGTCGGCACGCGGACCTTCACCCCGCAGCTGCACCATCAGAACTATGCACCCTACCTGATCGTCGAGACGACCGACGGTCAGCCGGCGGTGGCGGCACAGCACACCATCTCTGAGCCGGTTCCGATGGATGTCCTTTTCGGCAAGCGCTACGACTACATCGCGCGCTAGTCGTTCCGGCTAGACACTGAACCTATGTCGACAGGGGCGGGTCCACGGGCAATAGCCAGCTAGACCCGCCCCTTTCCTCTTTGTACCCGCAACGAAGCAGCCCAATAGGGGGGTATCCATGCAGCTTGCAGGCAAGGTCGCCCTGGTCACCGGCGGATCGCAAGGGATCGGCGCGGAACTGTCGAAAGCCCTGGCGGCAGCCGGCGCCTCAATCGCCATCGTCAACCGCAGCAATCGCGAGACCGCGGCTGCCCTGGTCGAGGAGATCGAGGCGAGCGGCGGCAGAGCCTCGGCTTTCCAGGCCGACCTCTCCCAGGTCGCCGAGATCGAGCGCGTAACGGCAGAAGCGGCCTCAGCACTCGGCCCCATCGACATTCTGGTAAACAATGCCGGCATCTTTGCACCCGCCCCGATCGAAGAGACCGACGAGGCACTCTGGGATCGCCAGATCGATCTCAACCTCAAGGCCTGCTTCTTCCTGGCTCGCGCGGTGGTCGGCGGCATGAAGGCCAAGGGTGGCGGCAAAATCATCAACGTTAGTTCCATCGCCGGTCAGGGCGGCTTCCCCAATTCGGCCGCCTACTGCGCATCCAAGGGCGGTGTGAACAACCTGACCAAGGCACTCTGCTTGGAGCTGGCGCCCTTCGCCATCAACGTGAACGCGATTGCGCCCGGCAACATCGAAACCCCGATGAACGCAGGGCTGCGCGCCAAGCCTGAATGGGCAGCGAAGATGCAAGCACGCACCCCAACCGGCCAGGATTTTCTACCGCCGCAAGACATGGCAGGCGCGGTGGTCTTCCTGGCATCCGATGCAGCCCGCGCGGTGCACGGCGTCGTCCTTCCCATCGACGCCGGCTGGCGGGCCTGGTGAACAGCAGTAGAGGAGCCCAAAAGGCATGAACGTGGCGGCAAGCAAGGCCAGCGGCAGCGACGCCGTTCAGCTGGCGATCCTGAACAACCGGCTGGAGGGCATCGCCCGCAAGATGGCCAACACCCTGCTGCGCACCGGGCGCTCGGGCGTGCTCAACATCGCGCGCGACTTCTCCTGCTGTATCATCACCGCAGACAACCGCCTGCTGGCAACGGCCGAGAGCCTGCCGATCCATGTCTTGAGCGGCCCCGACCTGATGGCCAAGGCGATGCAGGAGTTCCATCCGAAGCTCACGCGCGGCGATGCCTACCTGCACAACTCGCCCTACCACGGCTGCTCGCACCCGGCCGACCACACCCTGCTGGTGCCCGTGGTCGACAAGGAGGGGCGGCACCGCTTTACCGTCTTGGCCAAGGCACACCAGGCCGACTGCGGCAATTCTCAGCCCACCACCTACATGGGCAATGCACGCGACGTCTATGAAGAGGGCGCGCTGATCTTCCCGGCCGTGAAGGTGCAGCAGAATTTCGAGAACATCGGCGACTTCATCCGCATGTGCATGCTGCGCATCCGCGTGCCGGAACAGTGGTGGGGCGACTATCTGGCAATGGTGGGGGCTGCGCGCATCGGCGAGCGCGAACTGGAAGCGCTGGCCGAAGAGATCGGCTGGGACGCACTGGACCGCTTCACCGAACAGTGGTTCGACTATTCGGAAAGCCGTATGGTCAATGCGCTCTCGAAGATCCCCAGTGGCGAGACCAGCTGGACCAGCCGGCACGACGCCGTGCCCGGCACACCCGAAGACGGCGTGCCGATCAATGTCTCGGTCAAGGTCGACAGCGAGAATGCCCGCGTCTCGGTCGATCTCACCGACAACATCGATGCGCTGCCCTGCGGCCTGAACCTCTCGGAGGCCTGCGCGCGCACCGCCGCCATGATCGGCGTCTTCAACTCCATCGACCCCACCGTGCCGAAGAATGCCGGAGCTTTTCGCCGGATCGACCTGCATCTGAAAGAGAACGCGGTCTGCGGCATCCCCAAGCATCCGACAAGCTGCTCGGTCGCGACCACGAACATTGCCGACCGGGTGGCCAACGGCGTGCAAGCGGCTCTGGCGGAACTGGCCGAAGGGATCGGCATGGCGGAATCCGGCGCCATTCTGCCCGCCTCCATCGGTGTGGTCTCGGGCTACGACCCGCTGCTGGACGAGCCCTACGTCAATCAGCTGTTCCTGGCGATGACCGGCGGTGCCGGGGCACCCGGCACCGATGCCTGGCTGACCTTGGGGCATGTCGGCAACGCCGGGCTCTGCTACCAGGACAGCGTCGAGCTGGACGAGATGCGCCATCCGCTGCACGTCCACCAGCGCCGCTTCCTCGCCGACAGCGAGGGTCCGGGCGAGCACAAGGGTGCCGCGGGCATGCTGGTCGAATTCGGACCGACGCGCGGCACCATGGAGGTCGCCTTCGTCAGCGACGGCACCACGAACGCAGCCCGCGGCGTGCGCGGCGGCGGGCTTGGCGGCAATGCCTTTCAGGGCGTGCGCCGCGAATCCGGTGACATAGAGCCGACCGCCAACTGTGCCGTGGTGCCCTTGAAGGTGGGCGAGACCATCGTCTCGCACTGCTGCGGAGGCGGCGGCTACGGCGCGCCCAGAGCGCGCGATCCCGAAAGCGTCCGCCACGACGTCACCGAAGGCTGGGTCAGCGTCGAGCGTGCCCGCGAGGTCTACGGCGTCGCCATCGCGCCCGACGGCAGCATCGACCAGGCAGAAACCGCCCGTCTGCGGGCCTAGGCGTTAAACGAAGCTGCAGACGAAGCGGCACAGAGGGGAAGACACCATGCGTTTTGCAGTCGATACCGGCGGCACCTTCACCGACCTTGTGGTCGAGCGCGATGACGGCACGATCGCCATGTTCAAGGCCGCAACCACGCCGGACGACCCCATCACCGGCGTGCTGGACAGCCTGCAGGTGGCCGCCGATGCCTTCGGGATGGAGCGCAGCCAGCTGCTCAAGGACGGCAGCACCTTCATCCACGGCACCACACGGGCAATCAACGCCATCATCACCGGCAACACCGCCAAGACCGCCTTCCTGGCAACGGCCGGCCACCCGGACGTGCTGGTGCTGCGCGAGGGCGGACGCAAGGAGGTCTTCAACTTCACCGTCCCCTTCCCCGAGCCCTATGTGCCGCGCGCCCTGACCTTCGAGGTGCCGGAGCGCATCGGCCCGAAAGGCGAGGTTATTCGCGAGCTCGACGAGGCCGCCGTCCTGGAGATCATCGCCGAGTTGAAGGCGAAAAAGGTCGAGGCCGTTGCCGTTTGCCTGCTCTGGTCGATCGTGAACGCAGCCCATGAGGAGCGGATCGGACAGCTGCTGGAAGAGCATCTCCCGGACGTGCCCTACACCCTCTCGCACCACATCAACCCCTCGCTGCGGGAGTATCGCCGGGCCTCCTCCACCGCCATCGACGCCTCGCTGAAGCCGCTGATGGGGCGCTACATGCGGACCTTGGCGGCTCGTTTGAAAGAGGCCGGTTTCGACGGCCGCGTACTGATCGTGACCTCTGCGGCAGGCGTGATCGATGCGGCCGACGCGGCCCAGGAACCGATCCACCTGATCAACTCCGGCCCCTCCATGGCACCGGTGGCCGGGCGCTACTTCGCCGGCCGCGATGCCGAAGCACCCAGCGCCATCGTCGCCGATACCGGCGGCACCACCTATGACCTCAGCCTGGTGCGCCGCGGCCGCATCCCCTGGACCCGCGAGACCTGGGTCGGCGAGGAATACCGCGGACACATGACCGGCTTTCCCTCGGTCGGCGTGCGCTCCATCGGTGCCGGCGGCGGCTCGATGGCCTGGATCGACGACGGCGGCCTTCTGCACGTCGGCCCGCAATCCGCCGGCGCCGTACCGGGTCCGGTCGCCTATGGCCGCGGCGGCACGGTGCCGACCCTGACCGACGCCTGCCTGGCGCTGGGCTACATCGACCCGGTCTTCTTTCTGGGCGGCAGCATGAAGCTGGATCAGGCCGCCGCAAAGGCAGCGCTCAAGAGCCATGTCGCCGATCCGCTGGGCCTCAAGGTCGAAGAGGCAGCGCTCGCCATCGTCAAGATCGCGACGGAAAACATGGTGCAAGCCATCATGGACATCACCGTCAATCAGGGCATCGACCCGCAGGAGGCCGTCCTGATCGGCGGCGGCGGTGCGGCCGGCCTGAACTCGGCCATGATCGCCGAACGCCTGAACTGCGCCGAGGTGGTGATCCCGGAGGTCGGCGCCGCGCTCAGCGCCGCCGGCGCCTTGATGTCGGAACTGACGCAGCAGTATCGCGCCACCCACTTCACCACCAGCGAGGCCTTCGACCAAGAGGGTGTCAACACGGCGCTTGCGGGTCTCACCGCACGCGCCCGCGATTTCATTGCCGGGCCCGGCGCCGGCTCGATCGCGCAGAGCCTCGAATACGTGGCAGAGGCCCGCTATCCGCATCAGGTCTGGGAGATCGAGGTTCCGCTGTCGACCGAGCAGTTTTCCGGCGATGCCGACGTGCGCGCCCTGGTCGAGGCCTTCCACAAGACCCATGAGGAGGTCTTCGCCATCAAGGATCCCGAGTCCGAGATCGAGGTGGTGGGCTGGTCGGCCCGCGTCAGCTGCCGCTTGAGCGACGGCGAGTTGCCGACCTTGACCCAGGCGGGCGGCGAGGATCTGGCCGTCACCGAACGCCAGGCCTTCTTCGACGGCAGTGGCTGGGTGGCGGCAAAGGTCAGCCCCTTCGAGGCCTTGGCCGTCGACAGCCGCCTGCCCGGTCCGGCAATCATCGAGAATTCCTTCACCACCGTCGTGGTGCCGCCCGGATCGGAAGTGCGTCGCACCCAAGGCGGCAGCCTGGTCATAACGCGCAAGTAACAGGGAGCAGAAGAATGGTGGAGAGTCTGGAAGCCCGCATCGACCGTCTGGAGTCGATCGAGGCCATCAAGAAGCTGAAGCACGTCTACATGAACCACTGCGACCTGGGCTACAAGCCGGCCGATCTGGGTCCGCTCTTCGTCGACGAGGCGGTCTGGACCAGCGCCGACTTCGGTCATCACGCCGGACGCGAGGCCATCGAGGACTTCTTCGGCGGCATCTCGGCCCAGATCGTCTTCGCCGCCCACCTGGCGATGAACTTCGTGATCGAGGTCGACGGCGACCGGGCGAGCGGCCAGTGGCGCATCCTGATGCCCTGCACGATGATGGAAGACGGCCAGAAGGTCAGCCGCTGGATCCTGGGCGACTATGACGAGCGCTATGTGCGCAAAGACGGCGTCTGGCGCTTCGAGAAGATCGACTTTCTGGTGAACTTCAACGTGCCCTCCTTGGAAAGCTGGGCCGGTATCGAGAAGGTCAGGGGCGGTTAGCATGGCACGCAACGCACTCTTCTCGCCGCTGACCCTGCGCGGCCTCACCCTCAAGAACCGTATCGTCGTCTCGCCGATGTGCCAGTACAGCGCCGTCGACGGCATGATGAACGACTGGCACCTGACGCACCTGAACCAGTTCGCCATGGGCGGATCGGGCCTGGTGATCGTCGAGGCGACAGGGATCAAGCAGAATGGCCGCATCACCTACGGCTGCACCGGCCTCTGGTCGGATGCGCATATGGAACCGATGCGGCCCGTCGTGGAGCAGGTGAAGGCCCGCGGGGCAGCCGTCGGCATCCAGCTGGCCCATGCCGGACGCAAGGCCAGCGTCTCGCGGCCCTGGGAGGGCGACTGCCCCTTGAGCCCGCGCGAGATCGCCAAGGGTGAGGTGCCTTGGGAGACGGTCGGGCCCAGCCCGATCCCCTTCGACGAGGGCTGGATCGTGCCGGAAGAGCTGACGCCGGCCGGCATCGCCGACGTCATCCAGGCCTGGTGCGATGCGACCAAGCGGGCAGAAGCTCTAGGCTTCGACATGGTCGAGATCCACAGCGCGCACGGCTACCTCAGCCACTCCTTCCTCTCGCCGCTATCCAACCGCCGGACCGACCGCTACGGCGGCAGCCGCGAGAACCGCATGCGCTTTACCCTCGAGCTGGCAGAGGCCGTCCGTGCCGTTTGGCCGGAGGAGAAGCCGCTGTTCCTGCGCCAGTCCTGCATCGACGGCAAGAAGGACGGCTGGGCCATCGAGGACGCAATCGCCCTAGCGGCAGCGCTGAAGGGCCTGGGCGTCGATGCCATCGACTGCTCCTCGGGCGGCATCGCTGGTTATGGCGAGAACATCATGCAGCGCTCCACCCCCGGCTACCAGGTCGCCCATGCGGCCAAGATCCGGGCCGGCGCAGACATGCCGACCATGGCGGTGGGCCTGATCACGCAACCGGCGCAGGCCGAGACCATCCTGCAGACCGGATCGGCCGATCTGGTCGCACTCGCCCGCGAGCTGCTGTACGACCCCTACTGGCCGCGCCATGCAGCGATCGCGCTGGGCGAGCCCAATGCCTATGACGACTGGCCGATCCAATACGGCCATTGGCTTGGTCTGCGGGCAAAGGGTATGTTCGCCGGCCGGCCGGGGGACGCCGATACCGCAACGGCAGAATAACAACATAGAGCAGGAGGGCTGAAATGAGCCAAGCAGGGGGCAGACGGACCGAGGGACAGGGGCGTCTCTACGACTCCATCGTCGATACCATCGGCAACACGCCGGCGATCAGGGTGAACCGCCTGGCACCGGACGGAGTGCGGGTCTACGTGAAGGCGGAGTTCTTCAATCCCGCCGCCTCGGTGAAGGATCGCCTGGCGATCTCCATCATCGAAGAGGCGGAGCGCAGCGGCGCGCTGAAGCCCGGCCAAACCGTGGTCGAGGCGACCAGCGGCAACACCGGCATCGGGCTCGCCATGGTCTGTGCCGCCAAGGGCTATCCCCTGGTTGTCACCATGGCCGACAGCTTCTCCATCGAGCGGCGCAAGCTGATGCGCTTCCTGGGCGCCAAGGTCGTGCTCACGCCGCGCGCGGCCAAGGGCTTTGGCATGTACCAGAAGGCCAAGGAACTGGCCGAGGCCAACGGCTGGTTCCTGGCCAAGCAGTTCGAGACCGACGCCAACGCCAAGATCCACGCGAACACAACCGCGCAAGAGATCCTGGCCGACTTCGCCGGCGATCGGCTGGATTACGTGGTGACCGGCTATGGCACCGGCGGGACCATGACCGGCATCGGCCGCGTCCTGCGCAAGGAGCGCCCGGAGACCAAGCTGATCCTGAGCGAGCCGGCCAATGCCCAACTGATCGGCAGCGGCACCAGCCAGGAGCGCACGGCGGACGGCGAACCGGCCGTCAGCCACCCCGCCTTCGAGCCGCACCCGATCCAGGGCTGGACCCCCGACTTCATTCCCCTGGTGCTGCAGGAAGCGATCGACGGCGGCTACTATGACGACCTGATCCCAGTTGCCGGCCCCGTCGGCATCGAGTGGTCGCGCAAGTTGGCCCAGCAGGAAGGCATCTTCACCGGCGTCTCCGGCGGCTCCACCTTCGCCGTCGCCATGGGGATCGCCGAGAAGGCAGCCCCCGGCAGCGTCATCCTCTGCATGCTCCCCGACACCGGCGAACGCTACCTCTCCTCCCCCCTCTTCGAGGGCGTGCCGGAAGGCATGAGCGAGGAGGAAGTGGCCCTGTCTTTGTCGACGCCGGGCTTCCACATGCCGAAGGAGTAGAGCAGATCGCGATCAGTTGGAATCACCTGTTCGCGAGACTCTGCTCTATGTTTCAAACCTGTATAGCAGGATGATGTCAAACCGCTTCGATTTGACATCATCCTGCTAGAGGCCGGCAATCACACCGGCATTGTACAGCGTCACCACTCACAACCCATGTAACGGTGACAGCCCAAGTGCCTAAGCACCGTCAGCCAAGCTCTCCTCAAGGGCCTCTAGAATGCGAGCGGCCTGTGCCTGAGAGACGACCATCGGCGGGCGGATCTTGAGGATGCTTCGGTCCGGGCCTTCGGTGCCGATCAGGACGCCGCGTTCGCGCATGGCCTCCACCAGGGTCTCGGCCAGCACTGGGGCCGGCTTGCCGTACTGGTGCAGCTCGATGCCGAGCAGAAGGCCCTGACCGCGCACCTCCGCGATCACCGGGTGGCGTTCGGCAAGAGCCAAGAGACCGTCCTTGAGGAAGCGGCCTAGGCGCTGAGCATTTTGCTGCAGGCCATCCTCTTCCAGACAATCCAGAACGGCGAGCCCGACGGCGCAGGCCACCGGATTGCCGCCCATGCTGGAGAAGAAATAGAACTTGTCGCTGAAGGCCTTGGCGATCGCTTCCGTGGTGACCGTCACGGCAAGCGGGAAGCCATTGCCCACGGCCTTGCCCATGGTGACCACGTCGGGCACCACGCCCTCTTGAGCAAAACGCCAGAAGCTCTCGCCGCTGCGGGCGAAGCCGGCCTGCACCTCGTCCGCCAGGAAGAGACCGCCGGCTGCGCGCACCCGCTCGACCGCAGCCGCCAGATAGCCGCGCGGCAGGTCCAGGACGCCGTTGTTGGTGAGGCCGGTGTCGACCATCAGGCCAGCCGCGCCCTCTCCGGCCTCGCCAAGCGAGGCGATTGCTCTGTCGATGCTATCCAGCGCGCGGGCCGTCTCGGCGGCAGGATCGCCGTCCGAGCTGCGCAGCGGATAGGGGGCGTGAACGCGACGCAAGAAGGGCGGGTCGGGCTCGCCTTGCACCAGCCCGCAGGGCGAAAGGCGCGCGACCAGGTCGGTGACGCCGTGATAGGCGCCATCCATCACCAAGGCGCCCTTGGCGCCCGTGGCTGCCCAGGCCATGCGCCAGGCGACGTCGTTGGCCTCGCTGCCGGAGGAGAGGAAGAGGCACTGGTTCAAGCCCTCGGGCAGGGTCGCGACCAGGCGCTCGGCATAGCCGACCATGCTGTCGTAGAGGTAGCGCGTGTTGATGTTCAGCCGCTCGGCCTGGCGCTGTTGCGCATTGACCACACGCGGGTTGCAGTGCCCGACGTGCGGGACGTTGTTGTAGGCGTCGATGTAGCTGCGACCGGCCCTGTCGGTCACCACCGCGCCTTTGCCTTCGACCAGATGCAGCGGCTCGCGATAGAAGTGCTCGTAGGCCGGTGCCGTCACCTTGCGTCGGCGCGCGAAGAGATCGCTCTTGCTCTGCGGGACGTGTAGCGCTCGCCGCAAGTCCTTGGTGATCTTGGCCATGCCCGCGGTCTCCAGGCAATCCAGCGTGGCCACTTCGTTCTCCACGACCCTTTGGTCGGGCGGCCCCAGCAGGTCGGACGAGAGGATCAGCACCGCACTGGCCGTGCGCATGGAGACCAGATCGGCGAAGATCGCCACTTCTTCGTCGGTGAGCCGGGTCACGCTGTCGAAGCCCAGCAGGACCGCACGCAGGGTGGCCAAGGGGTCGGCAGCGTGGCGCATCAGGTCGGAGGCCGCGACGGCCGGCTCGACAACGAGCGGCTGGTGCATGATGTCGCCGAAGTCGATGAGGCCGGCGACCGCGCCGCGATCCGGATCGACCAGCGTGTTGTCCAGGGTCGCATCGTTGTGAACCAGCTGCGCGCGATGCCGCTTCAAGTTGGGAAGAATACTGCTCTCTGCCCGGTCCAAGACGCTCTCGACCAGACGACGATGGCTTGGATCGGCGACCTGGCTGAGCAACGGGCGGAGCCGCGCCAGCTGCTGGACATCCCAGATCAACTCTGCCCGACCGCCGGGATGGAAAAAGCCGGCAAGGCCGCGATCCAGTCGCGCCACGAAGGCGCCCACGGCCCGGTCCAGTACCGGGGAGCGCGCGACATCGCCGTAGGACTTGGCTGGCAGGAAACTCACAAGACGGGCCAGACAGGTGGCTCCGTCGGACAGCTGCACGGGCTCCAGATCGGCGCCGGTCAAACTGGCGCGCACCCTCGGCAGCGGCAGTTCGGGCGCGGTGACTTCCAGGTGGCGGAGTGCTGCAACCTGCAGATCCAGATGCTGCGGATCCTCCTCGGCAGCCGCGATCTTGAAGACCCACTGGCCGCCGTCTGACGGCTCCACCAAGAGGTTGAAGTCACGCTCGCCCTTCAACTGGGTGAGCCTTCCCTCGCAGCCGAAGTGGCGCGCGAGGAGGGCCGCCGCCTCATCCGGAGAGACAAGCGGCGGTCTCGGGAACTTTGGAATCATTCAGACAGTCTCGCTGTTACGGTGACGCAGTTCGGAGATCAGCACGCCGGCAGCCATCAAGGCCAGCGCGATCCAGGTATAGAGCCCCGTCGCCTCACCGAAGAAGAGCGCCCCCCAGCCGATTGCGGCCACCACCATCAGGTAGTTGAACTGAGCGAAGAAGGTCGGGCCGTAGCGGTTCACGATCTCGGCGAAGAGCACGATGAAGACCGCGTTGACCGCCGCAGCACCCAAGGTCGGTGTCAGGGTGTCGAGGGTGTCGGGCACATAGAACTGACCGAAGGCAAGCATCAGAGGAAAGGTCGAGATCGCAGCGCCGAGCAGGAACCCGGCCCCCATGACGGTGGAGGTCGTGGCTGGAGGCCGCAGCACCGCTGCCGCGACATTGGTGATCGCCAGCAACAGAGGGATGATCAGGGTCAGCAGGAACCAGAGCAGTTGATCGGCGCCAATGCCCGATTCCTCCGGCGCCAGAATCACGGCGACACCGGCGAAGCCCAAGGCAATCCCGACCAGCCCGAAGGTGGAAAAGCGATCGAGGCGCACGATGACCGAGAGCGCGTAGGTGCAGGTCGGCGAGAGCGCAAAGGCCAGAGAGATCAAACCGCTGGGCAGATGAGCACTGACCAGGGTGATGATGGCGGGCGGCAAGCCAAAGCCGAAGATACCGACAACCAGATAGGCGCGCAGATAGGGCCAGCGAAAGCTAACCGGCGCCCCGCGCAGGGTGGAGACGATCAGCAGCGCAAGACCGCCGACCAAGGTCTGCCAGAAGGCGTTACCCAGGGGCGTCGCACCGGCCGCGGACGCCATGCTGTTCATCGGAAACACCAGTGCATAGATGACTGCCGCCAGGATCAGCATCCCGATCGGCACCACGCCCAAAGTTTTGGTCATCGCTTCCCCCCTCATCGTTGGCTGAAGCCAGTCTATAACCGATACGAAGATGGCTTGCACTCCGTCTCGCTTTGTGTGTGACTCGGGGCTGGATAGGCCGCTTTCCGCGGAGGTGCACTTTATGAGACAGACCTTCTCGACCTTGGACCAGCCGGAGCATCGCCAGCTCTCCTGGTGGCAGGAGGTCTTGAGCGAGGTCTACTATAACCTGGAGGTCGACCGCGGCCCCGGTGAGGGACTGCGCGGCAAAATCGTCGAAAACGGCTTCGAGGGACTCAGCATCACTCGATTCGCGGCCGACGGGCAGCGGGTGATGCGCACCAGTCGCCGCATCGCTGCCGACGACGACGACCACCTGGTCTTCGTTTTTCCGCGCAGCGAACAGCTCTACTACAGCCATGCCGGGCGCAACGGCTTCGTCGGCCCCGGCGGCTACGTCATGGTGCAGACCAGGGCCTTCTACGAGCTCTCCTGTCCCGACGGTTTCGAGAACATCACCATCAAGGTGCAGGCAGAACGCCTGCGCCGCCGCCTGCCCTTCGCCGAGGATCACTGCGGCTGCAGCTTTCCCAACGACCGGCGCATGGCCGCGCTGGTGACCGACTTCGCCGACTGGCTGATGGCCCACCATAACGAGATGCCGCCGGCAGTCAGCCGGCAGATGAGCGGCCAGCTGGAAGAGCTGATCGTTTCCCTTCTCGGAGCAGAGAGCGATCAAGGACAGATGCCGGACCGGCCGGCTGCCTTGCACCTGCGCCGCCGCATCGAGGCCTATGCGCGCGAGCATCTGGTCGATCCCGACCTCAGCGCCAAGGGCGTGGCCGAGACCTTCGGGATCTCGACCAGCTATCTGCATCGCCTGTTCCGCTCTGCCGACACCTCGTTCTGGCATTGGGTGCTTGGCAATCGGCTGCAGCACGCCTATGAACGCCTCACCCATCCGAACAACGCCCACCGCAGCATCGCCGAGATCGCCTACGCCAGCGGCTTTTCGCATCAGGCGCACTTCTCGACCCTGTTCCGTCGCCAGTTCGGGGTGGCGCCGCGTCAGGCGCAGATGATGGCCAGCGGGCCGACACGGCCGGCAGCCTGGTCCAACCACTTGACCTGAAGCGGCTTTCCCAGCTTAAGGTTCACTATTCCGAAAGTCTTTGTCGCCTTCTGCGAAAGACCGCGACGGCCGACATGGGCTTTCATCAAACCTGGGCCGAGCGGCCCCTGTGGCGCGCTTGCGCGCCCCTGGGCGCTCTCCGCTTAGGTACGGCGGGAAGGACGAGGACGGCATGTACAAGATCAATCCCGAAGACAAGCACCTGGTCGAAGAGTTCAAGGCCAATCCCATCGGCCTGCACAGCGCGGATCTGCAAAAGCTGCTGAACGTCTTCCGCGGTGCGGCCATGGAAAACAAGTACGCTTTGCTCTGCACGAAGCCGCACGAGGAATGGGTCCTGGCCCAGCTTCCAGGCGCGCGCGGCGGCAAGCTGCATGTGCACCACAATCGCAAGTTCCACTCCATCGAAGAGGCGGAGTGGGAAATTTTCAAGATGCGCTGGAAGCACTACACCGGCGAAACGCTCGAAGACTGAGGCGGAGAAGAAACCCGTGAAGAAGATTCTTGGCTACAGCGACGAGATCAGCGTTTTCCCCAACGAGGACATCGCCTTCATGGTGTCCAGCGAGGAGGGTGAGGCCTATCAGGCCTCGCTCGTGCAGATCATCCACGGCGACACCGCGCCGGATGGGCCCGGCTTGAAACTGATCCCCGTCCCCTGCCCGATTGACGGCACTTATAGCGGACGCCGGCAGGAGCTCCTGGCCGGATCCTATGTCGTCATCGATGACAATCCCTGCTTTGCCGGATTGGGCTCTTTCAGCGTCCAGGCGATGATCTGGCCGACGACGCCAGAGCGCGGTGCGCAGGCCCTGGTCTCGCGCTGGGACGACAGCAAGAAGTGCGGCTTCCTCCTGGGCATCGACGAGGCCGGAGCGCTGTCGCTGACCCTGGGCGACGGTTCGGGCAAGGTGGAGACCGTCAGCTCCGGCAAGGCGCTGGTAGCGCGCGAGTGGTACCTGGCGGCTGCGACCTATGACGCCGAGAGCGGACAGGTTCGCATCGTGCAGGACCCGGTCCAGGATCACGGGGAAACCGACGACGACAGCGATGTCACGCAAAGCGTGTCGGTCAAGCCGGGCGATCCGGCAACACCGCTCTTGATGGCGGCCGCCTATGTCGAGAGGCTGGGCACCCGCATCCGCACGACCGCGCACTACAACGGCAAGATCGACAGCCCGGCGCTCGCCAAGGGCGTGCTGGACAAGGGCCAGATGGAGCGGCTGCTGGCCGGCACCACGCCGGCGGTTGAGCAGCCCGAGATCATTGCGCGCTGGGACTTCTCCGACGGCATCACCACCGACGAGATCCGCGACAGCGGCGCCAACCGCCTGCACGGTCTATGCGTGAACATGCCGGTGCGCGCCATGAAGGGCCACAACTGGACCGGCCGCGAGATGTGCTGGCGCCATGCCGAGAACGAGTACGGCGCCATCCACTTCCACGACGACGATGTCTACGATGCCGGTTGGGAAGCGGATTTCACCCTGACCGTGCCGGACGGCCTGAAGAGCGGCCTCTATGCCGTCAAGGTCGCCTATGGCGAGCACGAGGACTACATGCCCTTCGTGGTCAAGGCCAAGCGGGGCAGCGCCAAAGGCAAGAACCGCGCCTGCTTCCTGGTGCCGACCGGCAGCTACATGGCTTACGCCAACGAGCATATGCCGACCGACGCTCCCTTGGCGCAGCTGCTGACCGGCCAGGTCTCGGTGCTCTATCCGCAAGACGTCTTCCTGCTGGAGAACCGCAACTACGGCGGGTCTTGCTACGACACCCATTCCGACGGCAGCGGCGTCTGCTATTCCTCGCGGCTGCGGCCGATTCTGAACATGCGTCCCAACTATCAGTCCTGGCTGGGCGGTGCGGGCTCCTCGCTTTGGCAGTTCAATGCCGACACCCACATCATCGACTGGATCGACGCCATGGGCGTGGAGTGCGACTTCGTCTCCGACGAGGATCTGCACTACGAGGGCCTGGCGGCGATCGAGGACTATTCCGTCGTGCTGACCGGCTCGCATCCCGAGTACCACTCGCTCGAGATGTGGGACGCGATGGAGGCCTTCAAGAATGCCGGCGGACGGCTCATGTACCTGGGCGCCAACGGATGGTACTGGCGCATCGCCTATCACCAGACCCGTCCCGGTGTCATGGAGGTGCGCCGCGCCGAGGACGGCATCCGGGCCTGGGCGGCAGAGCCCGGCGAGTACTACCATTCCTTCACCGGCGAGTATGGCGGACTGTGGCGTCGCAACGCCCGGCCGCCGCAGATGATGGCCGGCACCGGCTTCACCGCACAGGGCTTCGACGTCTCTTCCTACTATCGGCGTCAACCGGACGCAGAGAATCCACGTGCGGCCTTCATCATGGAGGGGATCGAGGAAGAGATCATCGGCGACTTCGGCCTGATCGGCGGCGGTGCCGCGGGGCTGGAACTGGATCGCGCCGACCGCCTGCTGGGCACACCCCCCAATGCCCTGGTGCTGGCCTCCTCGGAGAATCACACCGACATCTACCTGGTCGTCTGCGAGGAGATCCTGATCAACTATCCCGGCCTGGGCGGGCAGGAGAACCCCTTGGTGCGGGCCGACATCGTCTTCTACGAGCTGGCCTCCGGCGGTGCCGTCTTCGCCACCAGCTCAATCGCCTGGGGCGGCAGCCTGGCGCACAACAACTACAAGAATAACGTGTCGCGCATGACTGAGAACGTGCTGCGGCGCTTCATGGATCCCACGCCCTTCTAGGGGCGTCGAGAGGGCGCAGTTGCGGTAGCCGCCGGTGCGGCAAATACGAGAGCCAGCGCAGGTGCACGTGATGGCATGGCAAGGTGACTTGACCCTGCCGGGCGCGGTGCCTACCGTTTGATTGCTTCTGTGATCACATATGCCGCTGATCGCAGGAAAATCTCGGCACCAAGTCGAGCGGATTGAAGAGAGCGAACAAGGGCTGCGGACAGAGCAGCCAATTCGACAGGAGAAAGAGGGGCGCCGGAGATGCGCCTTTGCTGGGGGGAAGCAGAGGTCAGACCGGAGCCTGAAGAGAGGGATGGACCCCATCCTTTGCGAGGCCAACGTTCAAGAGGGAGCAGTCGAAGCATGACTCGTGATCAGAAGAAGACCCAAACGCAGCAAGCCCCGCAGGCAAGCCGCCGCAAATTCCTGGCGGCCAGTACCGCCGGTATCGGTGCTGCCGCCATGCTGGCAAGCGTCAACCGCGACGCCAAGGCGCAGAGCGGCGATCCCATTCCGATCGGCAGCGCGTTGCCGATGAGCGGCTTCGCGGCTGCCGACGGCATCGAGTTCAGGCGCGGTGTAGAGATGGCGGTTGCCGAGATCAACGAGCTGGGCGGCATCCTGGGCCGGCCGATCGAGCTGTACGTCGAAGACACCAAGGAGATGGGCGTCGAGCTGACCAGCCAGGCCGTTCAACGTCTGATCGATCTGAACGAGGTGCATGCCGTCATCAACGGCTACAACGTCGGCACCACCTCGATCGAGATGGATGTGGTGGCCGAAAACGACATTATCCTGGTGCACTACAACACGGCCATCACCGCGGTGCAGAAGTTCCAGTCCGACCCGGCGCTCTACTATGGCTCCTTCATGGGCGACCCGCCGGAGTACTACTACGGTCCGGGCTTCCTTCTGTTCCTGAAGGGCCTCGAGGAGCAGGGCCTCTGGACCCCGCCGAACCGCAAGCTGGCGCTGATCCCCTCGGCCAACGAGTATTCGATCATCATCGCCAACGCCATCCGCGACCAGGCCGCCGAGTACGGCTTCGAGGTCTCGCTCTACGAGACCGTGCCCTATCCGAACAACCAGTGGGGCCCGATCATCGCCCAGATCCAGCAGGATCCGCCGGCGGCAATCGCGATCACCCACTTCCTGCCGCAGGATCTGGCGCAGTTCATGCAGCAGTTCGTGCCGAATCCGACGCCCAGCCTGGTCTACATGCAGTATGGCCCCTCCCTGCCGGCCTTCCGCGAGATCGGCGGCGAGGCAGTGAATGGCGTCATCTATTCCACCGTGATCGGCGCCATTCCGGACGAGTACGGCAAGCCCTACCGCGAGAAGTATGCCGAGCTTTACGGCAAGGAGGCGGCCTTCAACATCGGTTCGCAGACCTATGACGGCATGTGGCACTACGCGCTGGGTGCGGCGATTGCCGGCGGCACCGGGGAGCCCTTCAACAAGGAGCAGAACCAGAAGGTCGCGCGCGCCATGCGCAATCTGGTCTATCGCGGCATGAACGGCACCTGCCGCTTCGACGTCGATGGCCAGTATGCCTACTGCTATCCGACCCAGATCAAGGATCCCTCCTTGGGCATGCCGCATCAGTTCCTGCAGCATCAGGACTATACCCAGCAGCCGCTCTTGATCGCCCCGCCGCTCTATGCGGTCGCGCCCTTCGAGACGCCGCCCTGGATGAAGTAGGCAGAACGCCAGAAACAGGGTTACTATCGCCGGGGGAACCGAAAGGCACGGTTCCCCCGCCCTTTATCCTTTCGTAAAGCTGGAGAGATCCGACCGCCGTGAGCATGCTGGTCTGTCAATCGGTCACCAAGCGCTTTGGGGCGCTTGCCGCAGTTGAGGAGCTGAGCTTCGAGGTTGAGCAGGGTTTGGTGCTGGGCATCGGCGGCCCGAACGGGGCGGGCAAGACCACGCTATTCGACGTGATCTCCGGTCTGCAGCCGATCACCTCGGGCAGCGTGAAACTGGACGGCACCGACATCACCAAGGCCTCGGCCGATAAGATCTGCCACCTGGGCCTGGCCCGTACCTTTCAGCTGAACGCCGGCTTCGATTCCATGACCGGCCGCGAGAATGTGCAGGTTGCCGCCTATTTCGGGCGCCTCAACCGCTTCTTTCCCGGTCTGCGCTTGGGCAAGGAAACCGAGCGGCGCACCGAAGAGGCATTGGAGCTGGTCGGCATGCGCGAACGCGCCGAATTGCCGGTCGTAAGCGCCCCCGTCCTGGACCGCAAGCTGCTGATGATTGCCGGTGCCATCGTCACCGATCCAAAACTGCTGCTGATGGACGAGCCGGTCGGCGGCCTGACGCCCAACGAGATCGACGAGGTCGAGGCCGTGGTCGAGCGCGTCGTGCAGGAGATGAAGATCACCGTCGTCCTGATCGAACATGTCATGCGCTTTCTGATGCGCCTCTCGGACCGGGTCCTGATCATGCATCACGGCTCCAAGCTCTTCGAAGGCCTGCCGCAGGAGGTCTCGGAGAACAAGGAAGTCATCGAGGTCTACCTGGGCAAGGGTGCCAAGGCGCGCAGCAAGGCCTGGTTCAAAGATAAGGAAGCCCAAGCGGACGAGAGCACGCAGGAGGCGCAGCCATGAGCGCGACGCCGCTGCTCTCGGTCAGCGACCTGGCGTCCGGCTACAAGGGTCGCAACGTACTGCACGGCCTCTCCTTCGATGTGCCCGAAGGCAGCCTGATCACGCTCATCGGTCCCAATGGCCACGGCAAGTCCACCTTGCTGCGCACCATCTCCGGCCTGCTGAAACCGCGCGGCGGCGATATCCGTGTCGGCGACACCTCGATCGCCGGTCTGGCGGCCGAAGCCATCGCCGCGATGGGGATCATTCAGGTGCCGCAGGGCGACATGCTCTTCTCCGAGATGACGGTCGGCGAAAACCTCTTGATGGGGGCATACCTGGAGCGCGACCGCGCCACCGTCGAGCGACGCCTGGACGAGGTGCACGCGATCCTGCCGAAGCTGAAGGAGCGCTCCAAGCAGATGGCCAGCACGCTCTCGGGCGGCGAGCGGCGCATGGTCGGGATCGGCCGCGGGCTGATGGCCGGCGGGCGCCTCTTGATGCTGGACGAGCCCTCGCTGGGTCTGGCGCCCATCATCATCGACCAGATCTACGAGGTCATCACCGACCTCAAGGCCTCCGGCCGCACCATACTGCTGGTCGAAGAGAACCCGATGCGCGTCGTCGACCTGGCCGAGGAGGTGCACCTTCTGGACAACGGCCACATCGTCTGGAGCGGCAGTGGGCATGCGCTGAACGACAGCGCCGAACTTCTGGAAACCTATCTCGGCGGCTAAGGGGACGCTAGCGAAGCAATGGACGTCTTACCCTATATCCTTGTCACGGCCGTCACCGTGGGTGCCATGTACTCGCTGGCGACCCTGGGCCTCTCGCTCGTCTGGGGGGCCATGGGCATGTTGAACATGGCCCACGGTGCCATGCTGACCCTGGGTGGCTATGCCGCCTATACGGCGGTGACCGCCGCCGGCCTGCCCTGGCCTTTCGGGTTCGCCGCCGCCATCTTCGCCGGCGGCGTGATCGGCGCCTTCCTCTATTTCGGCCTGGTCCGTTTCATGCTGGGCAGTCCGGCTTTCGAGACCAACATCATCATCGCAACGGTCGGCATCGCCATCGCGCTAGAGAACGTGATCCTGCTGGTCTATGGCGGCCAGCCGCTGGGACAGCCGGTCAGCCTGCACGGCATGGTAAGGCTGGGCCAGGTCCCGGTGAACAACCAGAACCTGCTAATCGTCGCCCTTTCGGTGGTGATCATGCTGGTCGTGGCCTACACCCTGCGCACCAGCAAGATCGGCCGCGCAATCCGGGCGACCGCACAGAACCGCGAAGCAGCCCGCTTGATGGGCGTGCCGGCGCGTTCGATCTACCTGCAGGTGCTGATCATTTCCGGTGCGCTGGCTGCGGTCTCCGGCGTGCTGCTCTCTTCCATCACCCAGCTCTCGCCGCCGCTCGGCAACGATCCCATGCTGAAGGCCTTCATCATGTGCGTGGTGGCCGGCCTGGGCAATGTGCAGGGCAGCGTGCTGGCAGCCTTCGTGCTGGCCCTGGTCGAGGCCTGTACGCAGTTCTACCTGGGCGCCCGCTGGGGCCTGCCGGTGCTGCTCTTCCTGGTGATCCTGGCCTTGATATGGCGCCCCTACGGCGTCTTCGGCCGGACCCTGGTCACCCGGCTTTAGGACAGAGCAATGCGCAGCCAAACGAGCCGCGATCTGCTGGTCGCCTTCTGCTTTCTTGCGGTCTTCATCGCCCTGCCCTTCGTGCTGCCGGGTCGCTACTACCTGGGCCAGATCGTCCTGATCTTCTTCTATGCCATCGTCGCCTCGCAGTGGAATCTGGTCTTCGGGATGGCCGGCATCTTCTCGCTGGCACAGATGGCCTTGTTCGCGTTTGGGGCCTACGCGACGGCGATGCTCGGGTTCTATCTGGATTGGAGCGTCTGGCTGGCCATGCCGGTGGCCGGTGTCGCCACCATCCTGGTCTCCATCCTGATCGGCCTTGCCTGCCTCAGGCTGACCGGCGCCTATGTGGCCCTGCTGACCCTGGCGATCGCGCAGGTCATGTACTTCCTGATCGTGACCGACACGGAATGCTATGTGATGGAGGGCGTGCGCTGCCGCCAGTTCACCGGCGGTGCCGTCGGCTTCTCGCAGTTCGGCGATCTGGGCACCCGCAAGGCCTTCCGCGGGGACTGGCTGACCGCCAACTACTTCATCGTCCTGGGCCTCTTGATCGTCTCGCTGCTCTTCACCTACGTGATCATCAGAAGCCCGATGGGCCTGGCCTTCCGCGCGCTGCGCGATAACCCGGGCTATGCCATCTCGCGCGGGATCAACCGCTTCAAGTTCCAGCTGCTGGTCTTCGGCCTCTCGGCCTTCTTCACCGGCGTCGCCGGCGGTCTCTGGGCCAGCCACTTCCGTGCCATCGGCCCCAACCTCCTGTACCTCTCGGTCATGCTCTTCGTGCTGGCGATGATCGTCGTGGGCGGCGTTGGCCGTTTCTGGGGCGCGCTGGTCGGTGCCATCCTGCTGGTCGGTGCCGACGAGGTGATGCGCGAGTTCGGCGAGTTCCGCACCCTGGGTCTGGGCCTCATCCTGGCCTTCTTCGTCGTCGCCATGCCAGGCGGGGTGCTGGGTGTGATCGAGGCGGCGGTCGCACGCCTGAAACCAAAGCGCAGCGAGAGCGAAACGAGATGACCCCAGGTTGCCCGAGGCACCCCAGGGTCACCGTCACGTAGAGGCACTCACGCCACGAGGCGATCAAGGTCATCCGACTTGCGGTAGTCGCTTAGGCGCACGACCTTGCCGCCTTTCGCATCAGCAGGACGCTCGCCCGGCTCTGCCGGCGGGGAGGGATGGCAGAAGGCGATTGCCGGGCGCACACCGCCGAGGTCTTCATCCGACGCTTTGCAGGGCTGACTGGCTGCTTCGCTTGCTTCGGCAATGATGGCACAGAAGCAAGCCGACGAGAACCGGGACACGGTCTCGCGTTCTCGATCCAAAGCCTCGTCGGCCAGATCTCCTCCAAGCCCTTGAGCCCGCGCGCAGAGGCGCGTGAAGGCAGCCGCGGTGCCCGGGCGGTCGAGCACTTCGTCCGAGACCCAGGAGATGCAGAACTCGGCCTTGGTGCCAGGCCGGTCGAGGGCCTGGTCGGCCAGCGACTCCGGGCTTGATGGCGCCCAACAGAAGGGCAGTCCGCCGGTCATCGCCACAGTGCCTTCCGGACGATCCAGAGCCTCGTCACGGAGATCGCCACTGGCCGCCGGTGCCCAACAGAAGGGCAGTCCGCCGGTCATCGCCACAGTGCCCTCCGGACGATCCAGAGCCTCGTCGGCCAGCGCGACAAGAACATGCGAGCGGGTGTTGATTGCATTCATCGGACTCTCCTCACTCAAGATTGCTATTCATGATTTCGTTACATGCCATATGCTGCCCCGGCACGCCGCTTGAAAGACCGTACCGAAATCTATCTCAGGAATGCTCACGCCCGGCCGCAGTGTGTAGATCGCGATACAATTATGTAGAAATCTTGAAACTCAACAGTAATTCAAATAGTGACCGCTTGAAGCTGCAGTTCCTATTTTCACTTTCTAGGCCTGATTAGAGCACAACCCGAAAGGAGTGTGTCATCAGGTTGTTGCAACAGCGCACGGCCCGGATACCTTCATCGCTGACGTGGCGATGAAAGTGGCCCGCTGCAGAAATTACTCATTGTGCTTGACGGCTCCCGCACAAAGCGCAGAGGCGAGATGCTTGGGAAACACGGCGAAGCGGTACCGGCCCTGTTGCATTTCGGTCTCAGGTACACTAGGAACACATGGTCTAAAAGCGACATAGAGCATCGGAAATGTCGCAAAAATCTCAATCCAGGCAGCAGTTCGCATCCAATAGAAGGAGATCCGACACATGTGTGGCATAGCGGCATTATGGGGAGCGAGCGAGCGCCAGACGATCGAGGCCATGCTTGCCACGCAGGCGCACCGTGGACCCGACGGTCGCGGCGTCAGCGAGGCAGGCGGGGGGCAGGGAATGCTGGGTCACTGCCGGCTGGCCATCATCGATCCCGCGGGTGGCATGCAGCCGCTGAAGGAGGCCGACAAGGGCTGGATCCTCGTCGCAAACGGGATGATCTACAATGACCGCGACCTGCGCCGAGAGCGGAAAGAGGCAGACTTCCAAACGGGCTCGGACAGCGAGTCGATTCTGCACAGTGTGGCGCGCGATGGACTCGCGGCGGTGGCGCGGCTGGACGGCATGTTCGCCTTCGTCATGACGGACGGGCAGCGCCTCTTGGCGGCGCGTGATCCGATCGGGATCAAGCCGCTCTACATCGGGAAGCGCGGCGAACAGCTGCTCTTTGCATCGGAGATCAAGGTACTCGAGAAGATTGCCGATTCTATCGAAGAATTCCCTGCGGGTTGCTATTTT
Organism: Kiloniellales bacterium; assembly: GCA_040219175.1. Lineage (GTDB taxonomy): Bacteria > Pseudomonadota > Alphaproteobacteria > Kiloniellales > JACOMY01 > JACOMY01. Next base: position 39,570 of record JAVJSY010000097.1, on the reverse strand, counting down.
GATTCGCAGTCCGGATTACACAGGTTCTACGCCGTTCCGAAGGCGCAAGCCAAAAGCTGGCAGCTGGACGATGCCTTGGCCGCTGTACGGGAAACGCTGGGACGGGCGGTGACCAAGCGTTTGCGCTCCGACGTTGCCTTTGGCGCTTTCCTGTCCGGCGGACTCGACAGCTCCGTCATCGCTGCGCTGGCGGCCCAGGAAGTCGAAGACCTCAAGACCTTTGCAGTTGGCTTTGAGGGCAGCCCGGACCTTCTGGCGGCACGCCGGGTGGCTCGGCACATCGGGTCCGATCACCGAGAGCTGACGATCACGCCGGAAGAGGTTCTGAAAGAGCTTCCCGAAATCCTCTACCATCTGGAGTCCTTCGACCAGGATCTGGTGCGCAGCGCACTTCCCTGCTGGTTCGTCTCTCGCTTCGCCGCTGAGGAGGTCAAGGTGGTCCTGACCGGCGAGGGTGCGGACGAGCTCTTCGCAGGCTACACCTATTACCGCGATCTCTCGGACCCTGGCGATCTGGCCGACGAACTGCGCAACTCCATCGCCAGGATGCACAACATCAACCTGCAACGGGTTGACCGCATGTCCATGGCGCATGGATTGGAAGCCCGCGTCCCCTTCCTCGACCGCGAAATGATCGCGCTGGGCATGGCCCTCCCGGTGGAATGGAAACTGACGGAGGTCGAGGATGAGCGTGTGGAGAAGTGGATCTTGCGCAAAGCCTTCGAGGATCTCCTGCCGCCCGAAATCGTCTGGCGCAGCAAGCTCCAGTTCGACCAAGGTTCCGGAGTGGCAGACTATGCCATCCAGGAAATCGAACGCCTGGCTCAAAACAGTGGTGTCGCTCGCGACGGTGTTCGCAGTGCGGAAGAAGCTTACTACCGCGCACTCTTGGCCGACTCCTTCGATAACCCGCAGCTGGTGCTCGACCTAGTGAGCCATTGGGACACCAGGGAGGCGGCATGACGGGCGAAGCGGCCGAGAGCGGCCACACGAACGCGCCTCGCCCGCAGACCGGGCCGGGCGGAAAAGCCTCTTTCGCGGACATCTACAATCAAGCGACACCGAGAGCCTATTTCTCGGCACTGCGGCCGCTCTCCTATGCGACGCCCGAACGCGCCCAACCCATCGTGCGGCGCTGCGTCGAGACCCTGAGGCGGCAGCGCCAACTTGAGACCGTCACCGTGTTGGATCTCTGCGCCGGATACGGCGTCAACAGTGCCTTGTTGAAGCATGACCTCTCACTCGAAGAGCTCTACCAGCGCTTCACGGCGCCGCAGGTTCACCTACCCCCGGCCAAGAGCATCGCCGCCGACGCCGACTGGTTTCGGGAGTCACGCCGCAACGACTTGCCGGTGCGCGTGATCGCGCAGGATGTGGCTGCGAAAGCTTTGGACTATGCTCATAGAGTCGGACTTGCCGATGAAACCCTCCCCCTCAACCTGGAGGAAAAGGAACTGGAGGAGGGACAGGCGGACCTCCTCCGCGATGTTGACCTGATCGTGGTAACCGGCGGCATCAGCTACATTGGCAAGCGGACCTTTTCGCGCGTGCTAGGGGCTTGCCGGCGGTCCCCCTGGGCTCTCTACTTTCCCCTGCGGCACAGCGATAGCCAGTCGATCGACAGCCTCTTTGAGCAAGCAGGCTACAAGGTTGAAGTGTCAAGGCGGGCCGTGGCGCACAGGCGGTTTGAATCCCCGCAAGAGCAGCGCAGAATTCGAAGCCGAATCCTCGCGCGATCCGAGCCTAGAATGACACCCCCCTCTTGGACCTATCTGGAAGCGATGTTGAAACTGGCGCTTCCCAAAGAAGACTGTAGGCTTCTATCGTTCGAGAGCATGATCGATCGTCATTGATGTTCGTAAGCAGAACGCCTGGATTACGCCCTCTGCCTTCACGTCTTGCCCCAGATGATCGCAAAACGAAACGACTTGCGGTCTGAATCTTGATCTCCCTTCAAACGAGTAGAGTGCGACGGCGATCTTCTCGGCGTGACCGATCTCAAGCACCAGCATCCGTCGCTATCCGCTTCTATTCGCCTGCCAGACGCTGTTCTGCTTGCGTGGGAGCCTCGTGAGCGCTGTCGTGAAGCGGTAGCACGATCCGGAAGATCGTGCCCTCGGCGCTGCTGCTCAAGAGCGCAATACCGCCGCCGTGCGCCTCGACGATCTCTCGTGCGATCGCCAGGCCCAGGCCGGTGCCGCCCGCCCGTGCCGAACCACGGAAGGGCTGGAACAGATTGGCCTGCGCGCGAGGCGGCAAGCCCGGGCCATTGTCGGTGAAGGTGATCGACCACTGGCGCTGCTCGGCCTCGACCTCGGCGCGCACGCTCAAGACCGTCGCTCCGGCATCGACGGCGTTCTGCGAGAGATTTGCCAGAACCCGGTAGAGCTGATCGCGATCAGCCGTGGTGACCAGGTCGGGCGGCACCTGGCTCTGCCAGCTGGCGGCACCGGACATCACCGCTGGCAGCGCCGAGCCGACCTCGGCCACCAGCTCGGCAACGACGACCCGGGCCGGCTCCATCCGCATCTCGCCGCCGCGCGCAAAGGTCAAGGTGCGCTCGCAGAGGTCCACGGCACGGTCGATCGACTTTATCAGGGTGGGCGTCACCCGGCGCACACGCGGGTCCGCGCTCTCGGCCATGGAGTCGGAGACCAGGCGTGCGGTCGTCAGAATGTTGCGCAGGTCGTGATTGATCTTCGAGACGGCGGTGCCCAAGGCAGCCAGCCTGGTCTGCTGGCGCAGCGCGTCGCGCAGGCCCTCCTGCATCTCTTCGAGCGCGTGTTCGGCCAGGCCGATCTCGTCGCTGCGGCCGCCGGAGGGTTTGTAGACCGGGCTCTTCTCCGGATCGCCTTGGAAAGCAATCATGCTCTCGGTGACGCGCCGCATGGGGCGCACCAGCATCAGCTGCAGCGACAGGAAGACCAGGCCTGCCGTGATGATCGAGATCACCAGAGAGAGCAGGAAGACCCTGAGCCCGAACTGACGCAGATCGTCCTTCAGCGGCAGGTCGTCGATGACGATCTCGACGGTGCTGCTGGGCGCCTCCGGCGAACGGCCGACCACCCGAATCACCCGATCGTCATAGCTGACGAGGCCCTGCAGCGCGTAGTCGATCAGCGTGAAGGCGTCTGCATTCACCAGGTCGACCGTCTGCGAGATCGGCTCCGGCGGCATCTCGGCCATCAGCATGAGCTTGCCGTGGGTATCGGTGCGCACCGAGACCGAATAGGCGCCTACGTGAGACAGCAGTTCCGCCTCGAGTTCCGGATTGATCACCAGGTTCGGGGTTGCCGCCAAACCCAGGACGGCAAGATGAGCAGCTGCCAAACGCTCGTTCAGCCACGTTTCCCAATAGCGTCCGATAGAGGGCGCGAAGATCAAGACTTCGGCCAGCATGACGAAGGCGACCGTCAACAGCAGCAGACGGGCCGACATACTTTGCCAGGGTCTTGGCAGGTTAATCGCCATGATCTCTACAGCACCTGCGAACGCCGTTACACGCTCCGTCTCGGGATAATGTCTCCCCTGTCTTAACCCAGGTGCTTCAATAAGGCGACCAAGATGCGCGTCCGCTTGGAAAAGAGCTTGGGCGCATAAAAGCTGCCGGCAGCGCGCTTGGAAACCTCGCCGAGGGTCGGATAGGGAGCCATCGTCGTGGCCATGGCAGAAATCGGCAATCGACGCTCCAGGGCGAGGACCCAGGGCTGTATCAACTCGCCGGCATGATGCCCCAGGATCGATGCTCCCAGGATTTTGCCTTTGGCGGTCGTCACCACCTTGATAAAACCGCCGGTCGCATGCTCGCTCTGCGCCCGGTCGTTTTCTTGGAAGGACCAGCGCAGAAGGTTGACGGAATGTCCAGCGGCCAGCGCTTCTGTCTCGCTCAAGCCCACCTGCGCCAGTTCCGGATCGCAATAGGTCACCCGCGGTATCACCAGGCGGTTGGCCTTGGCTGGAATGCGAAAGGCGATGTTCTTGATCAGCACCGCGGCATGCGCACCGGCCAGGTGGGTGAACTGTTCTCCGCCCGCGGCATCGCCGGCCGCAAAGACCCGCCGGTTCGTCGTCCGCAGCCGCGAATCGACGACCAGGCGGTCACCGTCCAGAGCGATGTCGGCCCGCTCCAGCGCCAAGCCCTCGTAGTCCGGCCGGCGTCCGACCGCGACCAGCAGATGGCTTGCCGCGATGGTCTCGCCGCCTGCCTCGGACTCGATCTGGAGGGCAAGGCCGTCACGCTTGCGGCTGACCGCGGTCGCTTCGCTGGCGGTTCTGATCGTCACCCCTTCTGCCCGAAGCCGCTCTGCCAGCAAGACCGCCTGTTCCGGATCGGCGCGCGGCAGAAGCGTCTCTCGTTCGACCAGGGTGACGCGACTGCCCAAACGCGCGAAAGCCTGCGCCATCTCGCAGCCGATCGGCCCGCCGCCCAGCACCAGGAGATGCTCCGGCAGTTCGGTAAGGTCGAAGAGGGTCTCGTTGGTGAGGAAGGGCAGCTCGTGCAGACCGGGAATCGGCGGCACGAAGGGTCGCGAACCGGTCGCGATGACGAAGCGCTTGGCCGTGATGCGGTAAGAGGGGGTCGTCACGCAGTCGGCAGCTGCGAAGGCAGCGCTCTCGCGGATCACGGTGATACCGAAACCCTCGAAACGCTCCTGCGAGTCCATCGGTGCGATTGCTGCGATGACGCCCTTCACATGCGCCATCACTCGCACAAAATCGACCTCGGGCGCTTGCTGGATCACCCCCAGCTCTGCCGACTTGCGCCAGGAGACGGCGGCTGCGGCAGAGGCCAGCAATGCCTTCGAGGGCACGCAACCGGTGTTCAGGCAATCGCCGCCCATGACGCCGCGTTCTATCAAGGCCGTCTTGAGGCCCAGTTGCGCGGCACCGGCAGCGAGCGACAGACCGGCCGAACCGGCGCCGATCACGCAGAGGTCGACCGCAAGGTCCTGTCGCGCGTTACGCATCGGACTTTCGCGCCTTCTGCCAGCGTTTCCAGGCGACCGGAAGCATGGCGAAAACCGCCAAGCCGACCAGAGGCAGGATAATGACCGGATCCAGGATGATGGAGAGATCCGGCTCTTCACCCCTGTCGAGCACCTTGCCCAGACCATTGCCGAGCGCGGCATAGACCACGACACCCGGTACGATCCCCAGGGCCGTGCCCAGGATATAGACCCACAGCTTCACACCCAGCAACGCCGGCACCAGATTGACCAGCCAGAAGGGAAAGATCGGCAGCAGGCGCAGCACCAAAAGATAGCTCAGCGCGTCGTCCTGAAAGCCCTTCTCCATACGCTTCAGCCAAGGCCCCGCACGAGCCATCAGAGTATCGTGCAGAGCACCGCGCGCGGCCAGAAAGACGATGACAGATCCCACGGTCGCACCCAGCACCACCCAGATCGAAGCCACGAAGGTGCCGAAGAGATAGCCGGCGACCACGGTGACCAGGGTGGCAATCGGCAAGGAGAGTGCGGTAATCGCAGCGTAGAGGACGAAGAGCGCAAGACCGGCCCAAAAGGGTGCCGTTTCGACCTCGGCGTGCAGCCACTGACTGTGGTCGGAAACGGTCTTGAAGCTGATCCCACCCTGCCAAAACAGCAAGACCAAGGCCGCCACACTGACCGACAAGAGAAGGGCGAAGGGCAGCCAGCGCCTTGACTTGGCCGGGGCAGGCTGCAGGTCTTCGGCACCGCCGCGGTCGTGCATGTCGGCAAAATCCATATCAGCTTACCCCGTCAAGACCACAGCAGACCGGCCTGTCATACAAGGCCTTATCGCCACACGGCCGCAAGACAATCCCGCCGCCGCACCCATTATCCAACTTGTGTCGTGCCGCCCCATACCCAGATTGGTGCTGCATACATGCGCACCCCCGGCGCGCCTCGCAGTACGCAACAGATAACAAGGCCGTGATTGCTGCAACGTCTGGCCAAAAGCCGCTTGGGCCAGGGATCGGCCGACCGGAGACCGCCGGATGATAGAATCGCGCCACTTGCCGGCGCCTTCGCATTGACAGTCTGCCCTCCTGCCCCCTATATCCCCGGTTCGCGGGTGCTGCAGCCGACTTTCTGCGGAGCGGCCCTATTGCCTATTTTCTGATCCTTAGGAGTGTTCAAGGTGAAGCGCACCTTCCAACCGAGTGTCGTGGTCCGCAAGCGCCGCCACGGCTTCCGCTCGCGCATGGCAACGCCGGGCGGCCGCAACGTTCTGCGTCGACGCCGCGCGCGCGGTCGCAAGCGTCTTTCCGCCTAAGCCGTCCTCGCGTTCAAAGCCCGAACGAAGGGACATGGTGCAGCGCCTAAGCCATCTTAAGACGCGCGCCGACTTCCTTCGGGTGGCCGGACGGGGACGCAAGTGGGCTATGCCTGGGCTCGTGGTCCAGGCCGCTGCGCGCGACGATCAGGCCGTCGACCCGACCGCCGCTAGACTTGGCCTCACCGCCAGCAAGAAGGTTGGCAATGCCGTGGCCCGCAACCGCGCCCGGCGACGCTTACGTGCATTGGCCAACGAGGTGCTGCCCGAACATGGCCGCGCCGAGTTGGACTATGTGCTGATCGGCCGCCCGGCGACGATAAGCCGTGCCTATGGCGATCTTCGTGCCGATCTTCTTGCAGCCCTGCAGCGTGTCAATCGGCCAAAGCAGAGCGCCAAGCGATGAGCCAGCTCCACGGTCCGCGTGGCCTACTGCGTTGGCTGACGATCCTGCCGCTGCTCGCCGGCATCTGGTTCTACAGGCTTTTCCTGTCGCCGTTTCTCGGGCGCCAGTGCCGCTTTCTCCCGACTTGCTCCAGCTATGCCGAAGAGGCCTTGCGGCATCATGGGGCTTTGAGAGGGACCTGGCTGGCCGTGCGACGCTTGGCTCGCTGTCACCCCTGGGGTGGATCGGGATACGACCCTGTCCCAGAACAGCTGGGTGATCTCGGAACTGCGCCCTCAAAGGCGCAAGAGCCCCACGCCTACACGCAACCGACTATCCCGCAACGTCAAGGCTGATCCGGTAAGGCTCCTTAATGGACCAACACAACATAAAGAACCTCATTCTGGCCATCGGTCTGTCGATCGCCATCGTCATGGCGTTCCAGTTCTTCTTTGTCCCGCCGCCGCCCGAGGCGCCGCCGCAGCAGCAGACCAGCGGCGAGACGACTGTGGACAGCGGCCAGACCGGCACTGCGACCGGCACCGCGACCGGCACTGCGCCCGGCATCGACGGGGCGCCGACAACGCCGGAACCCCAGTCCAAGGAAGAGATCCTGGCCGAGAGCCCGCGCCTGCCGATCGAGACCGATCGCCTGGGCGGCTCCATCGCTCTGCGCGGCGCGCGGCTGGACGACCTGATCTTGAAGGACTATCGGACGGAGTTGGCCAAGGACAGCCCGAAAATCGAGCTGCTGGCCCCGCGCGGCAGCGAATACCCCTATTTCGCCGCCGTGCGCTGGCTGGCCACCGACGGTACGGTGATCCCGGATCGCGACACCCTCTGGCAGACCGACGCCACTGCGCTTCGCGCCGAGACACCGACCGTCCTCTATTGGGAGAACGGCGCCGGACAGCGCTTCGAGATCGAGATCACCGTCGACAAGAATTACATGTTCACCCTGAAGCAGCGGGTGATCAATTCCGGCGACAAGAGCGTTCAGGTTCGGGCCTACGGCCTGGTCAATCGCGTCGGCATTCCGCCGACTCTGGATACCGCCTTCATCGTCCACGAGGGCCTGGTGGGCGTCTTCAACGACACCTATGAAGAGGTCGGCTACGACACGGTGGAAGAGGCACCGCCGGCCTCTGCCGCCAATCCCACGCGCACGATCTCGCAGACCAGCGATGGCGGCTGGATCGGCTTTTTCGACAAGTATTGGACGGTGCTGCTGATCCCGGAACAGGATGCCTCGGTCGATGCGCGTTTCGCCTACAGCCCGGTGAACGGCGGCGACACCTACCAGACCTCCATGACCTACGGCCCCTACGACGTGGCTGCGGGTTCGACCCAAGAGGATACCTTCCACCTCTTCGCCGGTGCGCGCGAACCGAACCTGATCGATCACTACAACGACACGCTGCACATCGATAAGTTCTATCTGGCGGTCGACTATGGCTGGATCTTCTTCCTGGCGCGGCCGATCTATCTGGCGCTGAACTGGTTCCACGGACTGGTCGGCAACTTCGGCGTGGCCATTCTGCTGCTCGTGGTCTGCGTGCGCATCCTGCTCTTCCCGCTGGCCAACAAGGCCTACAAGTCGATGGCCAAGATGCGGAAGCTGCAGCCGCGGATGGTCGAGCTGCGCGAACGCTACAAGGACGACAAGCCCCGCTTCCAGAAAGAGATGATGGGGCTCTACAAGAAGGAAGGCGCCAACCCGGTTGCCGGCTGTCTGCCGATGCTGGTGCAGATCCCGATCTTCATCGCGCTCTACAACGTGCTCTACGGCACCATCCTGATGCGCCATGCGCCCTTCTTCGGCTGGATTCAGGATCTCTCCGCACCCGACCCGACGAGTTGGATGAACCTCTTCGGTCTGCTGCCCTACACCGTGCCGAACCTGGGGATTCTGCAGATTCTCTCGCTCGGCGTCTGGCCCTTGCTGATGGGCTTCACCATGTGGGCCCAGTATCGCTTGAACCCGCAGCCGACCGATCCCCTGCAGGCCAAGATCTTCGCCTGGATGCCGGTCGTCTTCACCTTCATGCTGGGCCAATTCGCGGCCGGCCTGGTGATCTACTGGGCCTGGAACAACCTGCTCTCGATGACCCAACAGGTCATCATCATGCGCCGTCAGGGCATCCCGATCGGTGGCAAGCTACCGCCGATGAACCTGGGCGGTGGCAGCAAGAGCGATCCGGAACCCGAGCCAGAGCCGGAACCTGAGCCGCCGAAGAAGGTCGCCAAGCCGCAAGCCAAGCTGGAGAACAAGTCCAAGAGCAGCCGCTCGTCGAGCAAAGGCGGCCGACGCTCCAGCAACCCGGCGGCCAAGAAGCGGCGTCGGTCCTAAGCGCCTTGAGCGAGGTCGGAGAAGATCCCGAAGACGCCGCGGCGGCCGAGTTCGGCCGCTGGCTCTTTGCCCAGAGCTGCGATTTCGTCGCCGGCGCGGCGAGCGAAGACCGCCTGCCGCCACCGCTGGGTCCAGAGGTCGCCTTCGTCGGTCGTTCCAACGTGGGTAAGTCCAGCCTGGTCAATGCGCTGACCGGCCGCAACACCTTGGCCAAGGTCTCACGCACACCGGGGCGAACCCAACAGCTGAACTTCTTCGATCTTGGCGGCCGCCTTATCCTGGTCGATCTACCGGGCTATGGTTACGCCAAGGCCTCCAAGAGCGCGATCGGCGCCTGGACAGAACTGACCCGGCGCTATCTGCGCGGCCGGCGCGAGTTGGAGCGTGTTCTCGTGCTGATCGATGGGCGCCACGGCCTGAAGCAGAGCGACCTGGACGTCATGACTGCCTTGGACGAGGCCGCCCGCCCCTACCAGTTGGTCCTGACCAAGGGTGACCTGGTGAAGGCTTCGGCGCGGGACGAGCTGCTGGCCAAGGTCACGGCCACAGCCAAGCGCTTTCGCGCAGCCCATCCCCGGGTGCTCTTGACCTCGGCCGAAAAGGGCCTGGGCATAGCCGCATTGCGTCAGGAACTGGCAGCACTGGCCTCCCCGTCTCTGGCATCTCCGCCTGCAGCGCACTAGTCTGCCGCAGACGCAGAGCAAGGAGGGAGCGCAACTATGGCAGAGAGAAACCTGAGCGATACCAAGGCCTGGCTGCGCACCGCCCGCGTGATCACCGAGGCGCTGCCCTATATGCGCCGCTATGCCGGCCAGACCTTCGTCATCAAGTACGGCGGTCACGCCATGGGTAACCCGGATCTGGCCAAGCTTTTCGCGCGCGATATCGTGCTGCTGAAGCAGATCGGCATCAATCCCATCGTCGTGCACGGCGGCGGGCCGCAGATCGGCCAGATGCTCGACCGCTTGGCGGTCCAGAGCGAGTTCGTGGACGGCCTACGCGTCACCGACGCCGAGACCGTCGAGATCGTCGAAATGGTGCTCGCCGGATCGATCAACAAACAGATCGTCTCGGCGATCAACGAGGCAGGCGGCACTGCCATCGGCATCTCCGGCAAGGACGGCCGCTTGATCCGGGCGACCAAGCTGCGCCGCACCAAACGCGATCCCGATTCCAACATCGAGAAGATCCTGGATCTGGGCTTCGTCGGCGAGCCGAAAGCCATCGACCCGCATATCCTGGCCGGCCTGGAGCATTCCGGGATGATCCCGGTGATCGCCCCCATCGGTGTCGGCAACAATGGCGAGACCTACAACATCAACGCCGATACCGCAGCCGGCGCCATCGCCGCCGCCGTCGGCGCCTCGCGCCTGCTTCTGCTGACCGACGTCGCCGGCGTGATGGACCCGGACAAGAAGATCCTGACCGACCTGGATGTCGACCAGGTGGAGCGGCTGAAGCGCGAAGGCGTGATCCACGGCGGCATGATCCCCAAGCTGGAGACCTGCGTCTACGCCGTGGAGAACGGCGTCGACGCCGCCGTCATCCTGGATGGCCGCGTCCCCCACTCCATGCTGTTGGAGATCTTTACCGAACATGGCTTGGGCACCCTGGTGCGCCGCAAGCCACTGGAAAGCTGATAAGAGAAAGAGGAGAAGGCCCGATGGACAAGGCCGGGTTGGAGCAAAGCATCTTGGCGGCTTGGGAGGCGCGCGACGGCGTCTCTCCGGCGACCCAAGGCGCCACGCGCGAGGCCGTGGAGACGGCGCTGGCAGGCTTGGATGCAGGCGAGCTGCGCGTGGCCGAGAAGCGCGACGGCGCCTGGCACGTCAATCAATGGCTGAAGATGGCGGTCCTGCTGTCCTTCCGCCTGAACGACATGAAGCCCATTCCGGGCGGCCCAGGCGAGAACACGACCTGGTGGGACAAGGTCGATTCCAAGTTCGCCGGCTGGGGCGAGAACCGCTTCCGCGAAGCCGGCTTCCGTGCCGTGCCGCACACCGTGGTGCGCCACTCGGCCTTTATCGCGCCCGGTGTGGTGCTGATGCCCAGCTTCGTGAACCTGGGCGCCTATGTCGACAGCGGCACCATGGTGGATACCTGGGCGACCGTCGGCTCCTGCGCACAGATCGGCAAGAATTGCCACATCTCCGGCGGTGCCGGCATCGGCGGCGTTCTAGAGCCGCTGCAGGCCGGACCGGTGGTGATCGAGGATAACTGCTTCATCGGCGCCCGCTCCGAGGTGGTGGAGGGCGTCATCGTCGAAGAGGGCTCGGTCCTCTCCATGGGCGTCTTCATCGGTGCTTCGACCAAGATCGTCGACCGCGAGACCGGCGAGATCCACCGCAGCCGCGTACCGGCCTATTCCGTTGTAGTGCCCGGTACCCTGCCCGGCAAGCCGCTGCCGGACGGCAGCCCCGGCCCCGGCCTCTACTGCGCCGTCATCATCAAGCGGGTGGACGAGGGCACGCGCGCCAAGACCTCGATCAACGACCTGCTGCGCGATTAGAGAGAGACCCAATGAGCGGAACGATAGATCCCATCGCCTTTGCACAGGACCTGATCCGCTGTCCTTCGATTACACCAACGGAAGGTGGCGCGCTGGACCTGCTGCAGGGCGCCCTGGAGGGACTGGGTTTCCGCTGCATCCGCCGTGTCTTCGAAGAACCGAACAGCGAGCCGGTCGACAACCTCTACGCCCGCCTGGGCAGTGAAGGAGCAAACCTCTGCTATGCCGGACACACCGACGTTGTGCCGCCCGGCGAGCGGGCATTGTGGAGTGTCGACCCCTTTGCCGGCGCCATTCAAGACGGCTGGCTGATCGGCCGGGGCACGGTCGACATGAAGGGCTCGATTGCCGCCTACGTTGCTGCCCTCTCTCGCTTTTTGGAGAGACAGCCGGCCAAGGGATCGCTTTCTTTGCTGATCACCGCGGACGAGGAAGGGCCGTCGGTAAACGGGACCCGCAAGATGCTGGACTGGGTCTTGGCGAGCGGCGAGCGCCTGGATGGCTGCATCGTCGGCGAGCCCACCAGCGTCGAGCGCATCGGCGACATGGCTAAGATCGGCCGGCGCGGCAGCATGAACGGCTGGCTGACCGTCAAGGGCGTACAGGGCCATTCCGCCTATCCGCATCTGGCCGACAACCCCGTGCATCGCCTGGTGAAGCTGCTGAGCCTCCTGACCGAAGAGCCCCTGGATCAGGGCAGCGCCCACTTCGAGCCCAGCACCCTGCAGATCACCACGATGGACGTCGGCAATCCGGCGACCAACGTGATCCCGGCAGAGGCGACCGCCCGCTTCAACGTGCGTTTCAACGACTGCCACCACAGCAGCGACGTCGAAGCCTGGGTGCGTGCCCGCATGGCCAAGATCGGCGGCGACATCGGCCTGGACGTCAAGGTCAGCGGCGAGTCTTTCCTGACCCCGCCGGGCCCCTTGAGCGCGGCCGTGGCAAGCGCTGTCGAAGCCGTGACGCAGAGGCGCCCGGAACTGGGAACGACCGGCGGCACGTCGGACGCCCGTTTCATCAAGGACGCCTGCCCGGTGATCGAGCTCGGCCTGCGCAACGAATGGGCGCACAAGGTTGATGAGCGCGCACCCCTGGAAGACATCGAGACGCTTACCCAAATCTATAAGTGCGTGCTCGAAAATCTGGCCGCCTAACGGACGTAGGGAAGCCCCCCGTCAGCCGAACAACACAACCGACGACACCACGAACCCATTTTTGGGGAATCGGCACTCAAGCGCTCGTGCAGCCGGTCCCATGGAGACACGGAATGTTCCCTACCGGCGAAGAGGTGCGTCGCGGCCTAGCCGCCGTCCTGCCGCTCTTTTCCTTCAAGGCCAGCGGCTTGGGCCTGATCGAGAAGGATCGCTGGACGGCCTGGCGCTCATTCCTGGCCGGGGTTCTGGCCTTGCCGCCCTTCGTCATCTTCATCCTTGTGCAGCAACGCGAGATGGCGTCCGAACCCCTCGGCTTTCACTTCTTCGCCGTCTGGTTCCTGACCTATGTCCTGCTTTGGGGCGCGCTGCCTCTGATCCTGCTGGAGGTAGGGCGCAACAAGAGCTTCGCGCCGCGGCTGCCGCATTTCATCGCCACCTACAACTGGCTGTTGCTGCCAATAGCCTACCTGCGCATCATCATTGCGATCCTGCCGGAACCGCTCAACGGCATCTTCATGCCCTTCTTCATCTTCTACGTCTTCGGCATGAAGTGGTATCTGGCACGCAAGAGCCTCGAGATCAGTGGATGGGGTGCTACCGCCATCGTTGCCCTGGGCTTCTTTCTCTCGCTCAACATCGTGAACATCGCCTTCGGCCTGACCGAAGCGGAGGTCCGCCTGCCCGAGCGCACACCAAACTAGCGGTTTCTACGCATCCGGGTAATCGACGCCGGTCAGACAAAGCCCCCGCGGCGGCGCGGTCGGGCCGGCGGCACTGCGGTCCTTGGCGGCCAGGATCTCCGGGATGACGTCCGGCGACCAACGGCCGCTGCCGATCCATTTGAGCGTGCCGGCAATAATGCGCACCTGGTTGTGCAGGAAGGACTGTGCGGCCAGGACCAGATGGATTTCCTCGCCATGGCGCTGAAGCTCAAGCTTCTCCAAGGTCTTGACCGGCGACTTGGCCTGGCAGCCGGCGGCGCGGAAACTGGTGAAGTCGTGATGGCCCTGAAGCAGGGCTGCGGCCTCTTCCATGGCGTCGAGGTCGAGCGGCAGAGGCACCCACCAGACAAGATGGCGCTCCAGGGCCGACGGCGCCGGACGGTTCAGGATCCGGTAGCGATAGTGGCGGCGGAGCGCAGAGAAGCGGGCATGAAAGCTATCGCCGACCGGCTCCGCGTCGACCACCGCAATTGCGAGCGGCTTTAGATGGTGGTTGAGGGCCAGGCGCACGATCCTGGCGTCGCTGGGACGCGCAATCTCGGCATGGACCACCTGGCCGCTGGCATGCACGCCCGAGTCGGTTCGCCCGGCTGCGACCGTGCGCACTTCCTGCCCGGTGAAGGCTTCGATGGCGGCCTCCAGCGCCGCCTGGATCGAGGGACCGGAATCCTGTCTCTGCCAGCCGACGAAGTCGGTCCCGTCGTACTCCAGGGTCAGGCGATAGCGGGTCACGTCAGCCGGCTACCTTTGGGAATGGCAAAGCCGCGCAGGAAAGCTTCGGCCGGCTGCGGCGCCTTTCCCGGGCGCTGCAAGCTCAGCAGGCGGAGCGCGCGCGCGCCACAGGCAACGGTCAGGTTCTCGTCCAGAACCGTTCCGGGCTCGCCGCTGCCCTCCGCCAGTAGCGCCGCCTTCACCTTGATCTGCACGCCCTGGAAGCCGAACTGGCTGCCCGGCCAAGGGGTGAAGGCACGGACCTGGCGTTCCAGTTGGACTGCGGGCTGCTGCCAGTCCAGACGGCTCTCCTCACGGCTCAGCTTGTGTGCATAGGTGATGCCCGTGCTTGGCTGAGGCTTCGCATTCGATTTGCCCGCCGCCAAGGACGCCAGGGTTTCCACAAGCAGCGCGGCACCGCTCTCCGCAAGGGCATCGTGCAAACTCTGCCCGGTCGTCTCAGCGGTAATCGGCACGGCACGCTGCGCCAAGACAGGACCGCTGTCCAAGCCCTCGTCCATCTGCATGATGCTGGCTCCGCTCTCAGCATCGCCGGCCAGAATCGCGCGCTGAATCGGCGCCGCGCCGCGCCAGCGCGGCAACAGGGAGGCATGCAGGTTGATGCAGCCCAACCGCGGCGCCTCGAGAATCGCTCTTGGCAGGATCAACCCGTAGGCCACGACGATCGCCGCGTCCAAAGACAGTGCCTCGAAGGCAGCAGTGGCATCCGGGTCCTTGAGGCTCCTAGGCGTCAGCAGCGCCAGACCGAGCTCCTTGGCTGCAGCCGCAACCGGCGTATCGCGCAGCTGCTGCTTGCGACCTGCCGGCCTGGCTGGCTGCGAATAGACGGCCGCGATCTCATGTCCGGCCGCCAGCAGCGCCTTGAGCGCCGGCAGGGCAAAATCCGGAGCCCCCATGAAGGCAAGACGAAGCGGGTGCATGATTGGAGGCTTTCCCAGGGACCGGCTAGGCGGTCTCCAGGGTTCCTTGCTTCTTCGCCTTCAAGAGCTTGCGCAGGATCATGTTGCGCTTCAGCGCCGAGATATGATCGACGAAGAGGATGCCGTCCAGGTGGTCGATCTCGTGCTGGATACAGGTCGCCAGCAGACCGTCCGCCTCGAGCTCCTGCGCCGCACCTTCGCGATCCAGATAGCTGACGCGGATGGCGGCAGGGCGCGTCACATCGGCATAGTGTTCCGGCAGCGAGAGGCAGCCTTCGCTATAGGCCGCGTCCTCGTCGGAAACCCAGGTCAAGGTCGGATTGACCAGGTAGTGGGGTTGGCGCTCGGCATCTTCCGGCGAGACATCGACGACGATCACGCGCTTCAGCACGCCGACCTGCGGTGCGGCCAGACCGATCCCGGGTGCCTCGTACATGGTCTCCAGCATGTCGTCCAACAGGCGGCGAATCTCATCGTCCACCGCAGCGACGGGGCTGGCGATTTTCTTCAGGCGCGGATCGGGCGCCACGAGGATGGGAAGCAAGGCCATAGGATGGGGTCTCTGAACCAAGATCTAAGGGTGTCGAAGGATTATGGATAGCTGGGTTGGCGGTGGCCGAGGGTCAAGCCGTCCGGAAGCTAAGAGGCGCCCTTGTCCTCGTTGGAACCGATCACAGTCAAGGCCGCATTGCGCCGGCGAAATGTAAGCTAGAATGATGGGCGTGAAGCGATAAACGGTTTAATCTTTCTTCAGCGTCGGACTGATCGTAGTTAGTCGGTCTCGCCGAGCCGAACAGATTACCGCCTTCTACAGTCTCGTGGCACGGCGGAGCAATGAATCAAGGAAGGTGTGAATGCGAGCCGATGGATGTGGCTCTGATTGAGCTTGATACATTATCCTGCATTCTAGAAAACGACATGCGAACTCTGACATTCATAAACTCGTCCATTCTCCGATGTCGTAGGGTTGCGCCTGTTGCGATAGACCCAAGCGTCAGGCAAACTCTTGGCTACAAATGAGGATCGCCTGGGGAATCTCATTTTGAATCAATCTGGAGAGAGCATTGGCTTGGTCAGACGGCCTTGATCCGGTATCGCCCGCATTTCAGATAGCGTCCTCGGTAAACGCCCGAGTCAGGGTCGTTGCTGGTCCTGGCACGGGCAAATCATTTGCGATGAAACGGCGGGTTGCACGTTTGTTGGAAACAGGTGTAGCACCTGACGCGGTCTTACCGGTGACGTTCACACGGGTTGCGGCCGAAGATCTACATCGCGAACTCCTTGGAATGGATGTTCTCGGTTGCAACGATCTTCAAGGTGTCACCCTTCACAGTCTAGCGCTTCGGATGCTGATGAGGAACCACGTTTTGGCTGCCACCGGTCGCGTTCCTCGACCACTAAACGAATTTGAGCTTGAACCGCTCATATCCGATCTCATGAAAGAGCACGGCGGCAAGCGACAGGTTAAGAAGCTTCGAATGGCCTACGAGGCAGCTTGGGCGCGTCTTCAACATCAACAACCTGGATACACACCAAATGCAGCGGACGCAGCTTTTCAAGCTGCTCTTCTCGCGCGGTTAAGGTTCCACGAGGCAATGTTGATTGGCGAAGTAATTCCTCAATTCTACCAATACCTCCATTCGAATCCGACAGCCGCTGAGAGAAGCGAGTACGCCCACATTCTTGTAGATGAATACCAAGATCTTAATCGTGCGGAACAGGGCGTTATCGAGCTACTGTCCGACGCGGCCGATGTTTGCATAGTTGGTGATGACGATCAGTCGATCTATAGCTTCAAACATGCGCACCCCGACGGTATACGGGAATGGCTCAATACGAATAT
The DNA here is from genome assembly GCA_040219175.1 of Kiloniellales bacterium. Taxonomy (GTDB): domain Bacteria; phylum Pseudomonadota; class Alphaproteobacteria; order Kiloniellales; family JACOMY01; genus JACOMY01. Next base: position 22,697 of record JAVJSY010000097.1, on the reverse strand, counting down.
AGGAGCGGATGATCTGGGCCTTAGTGAGTGTCGTCGCTGTCCCACTCAAGTGGTTGAGATTGCGAACAGCTTAATTCGACAAAACAAACTACGTCCTGTGCCACGTCCACTTAGTCCAATGCATGCCAATGGTGTTGGTGATATTCGAATCATTCAGTATTCATCCATAGAGCAGGAAGTCTCTGGCATTGCGACGCTCGTGTCACAAATGATTGGAAGCGGAACACCTCCTGGCGATATTCTTGTACTCGCGCAAAGCCGAGCGTTTGGAACGCCATTGTATGAGGCTTTGATAGCTCAGAAATTGCCGACGATGTCGTATTACGCCGAATCGGAGTTGAACCATGACGATGCGCGACGAGCCTTCGCCCTGCTCAAGCTTTTTGCAAACCGAGAAGACCGAGTAGCGTTGCGTTGGCTCGTTGGCGTGAATGGAAACAACTGGCACGCAGCCGGCTATAGCCGCGTTCGAGAGTATTGCGAGAAGCATGGTGTTTCACCCTGGGAGGCGATGACGCGCCTCGAATCTGGGGTGCTCCAACTGCCCTACACAAATGGTATTGTTGCCTCTTTTCAAGAGATTGTTCAGGCATTAAACGACCTCGAAGCACTGCCCGAACTCCAGGCTGTCGTCGATAAGCTATTCCCGGATGGGCAGCCGTCCACACGAGACGTTCGAGAAATCTCACTCGCCATTCTAGATGCACTGGTCGACCAGGACAGAAAAGAGTTCGTCCGGGAGTTGTCGACCGCAATCAGCCAACCTGAAATTCCAACTGAGATCGAAGATGTGCGGATTATGAGTCTGCACAAAAGCAAGGGGTTGAGCGCGCCAGTTACTATAATTGCCGGCTGTGTACAAGGCCTGCTACCGAGACCGCCAGCCGATGAACTTACACCTGCCGAACAAGCTCAACATCTCGAAGAACAGCGACGTCTATTCTACGTCGGCATCACACGGGTTAAAGCAGACCCACAGCATGGAAAGCCTGGAACGCTAATACTCACCTATTCTCGCCAAATGCCCGTGTCTCGCGCGTTATTATCTGGAATTACTCCAGCGCAGAAGATATTTGACCAAGCTATTCTTCACGCTAGCCAGTTCATACACGAACTTGGCCCATCAACACCGGCTCCGATCGCAGCCACGTAGATGCGCTTGCTTCGTCAGTGTATGCAAAGCCTTTAGATCGAATGCCTTTCACTTTGTTTCACAATATGACCTATCTCTACTTGATACGCGCCGGCTGACTGTTATCAGTCAAGGCCGGCGTCCCCTCGGCCTCTTCGATGACCTCGTCGGGCAGCTGCTTCTTCGCCTTGGCTCCCAGCGCGCGCAGTTTCTCCGCCTGGCTGATCAAGTTGCCGCGTCCCGACTTCAGCTTGCCGAAGGCCTCGTCGTAGCTGCTGCGGGCCTGATCCATCCGCTGGCCCAGCTTCTGCATATCCTCGACGAAGCCGTGGAACTTGTCATAGAGCAGCCCGCCGCGTTCCGCGATCTCCTCTACGTTCCGGGTGCGCCGATCGATGCTCCAGAGGCTGTGCACGGTGCGCAAGACCGCCATCAGGGTGGTCGGCGTGGTCAGCACGATGTTGTCGCGCAGCGCATCGCTCAAGAGATCGCGGTTGATCTGCAGGGCGGCGGAGAGCGCGTCTTCCAGCGGCAGGAACATGATCACGAACTCTGGGCCGCTGCCGCCGCCAAGCCCCTGATAGCCCTTGGAAGAGAGGCCGCGCAGATGCTCGCGCAGGGAGCGGAGATGGCTGCTCAGCGCCGCGTCGCGCTCTTCTGCCGTCTCGGCATTGATGTAGGCCTGATAGGCCCTCAGCGAGACCTTGGCATCGATCACGATGCGCTCGCCATTGGGCAGGTGCACGATGACGTCCGGGCGCAGACGAGCGCCGCTGTCGTCGGTGTGGCTGACCTGGGTGGTGAACTCCTCGCCCTCGCGCAGGCCTGAACTCTGCAACACGGTGGTCAGCAGCATCTCGCCCCAGGCGCCCTGGGTCTGGCTCTTGCCCTTCAAGGCGCGGGTCAGGCTGCGCGTCTCTTCGTTCATCCTGCTGCCCAGCTCTGCCAGGTTCTTGATCTGCTGGCCCAGACCCGCGCGCTCCTTCGCACTTTCGCGCTGCACCCCCTCCAGGCTGATCTGAAACTCGTTGATGCGCCGGCGTAAGGGGTCCAGCAGGCCCGTCAGCTTCGCTTCGTTCTGCTTGGCGAAGCTGTCGCCCTGTTTGGAGAGAATCTCGTTGGAGAGCAGCTTGAATTCCTTGGTCATGCGCTCTCTGGCTTCCTGCAGCAGCGCTAGCTTCTCCTCGGCCTGCCTTTCGGCCTGCTGCTTTGCTTCGCGCAGGCGGGCGAGCTCTCTCTCGCTCAGTTCGCCGGCGTGGCGAGCCGCTTCAAACCGTACCTGCAGCTCTTCCTGCGCGAGCTTCGCGTCGCCGAGTTGCCGGTTGCGTTCGACCAGCTGTGCGTCCTTGCCGGCAAGGCTGATCTTCAAGGCAGCGACCTCAGCCTGCAGGTCGGCGAGCGCGCGATCACGCTCCACCAGCTTGGCGCCATCGGCTTCGGCCAGGGCCAGTCCGGCCGCCTGTTCGGCCAACCGGGCCTTGGTCGCGGCCGCTTCCTCCGCAGACTTGCGGCTGCGCAGCCAGACGAGGACAAGGATCGCCAAGAGGGCGACCAGCGCCGCGGCCATTACCAAAGCCAGGCTGTCTCCGCTTGCCGGATCCATAGCGACAGGCTCCTACGCTGTTGGAACAGGTCAGGCGCACCGTCTGGCGCACCGGCGATGAGTCTAAGCACGCCACCGAGTCATGCAGAGATGTTTCTGGTTCGCTTATCTGGGCCGCCTATCTGGACCGCTTATCTGGACCGCTTGCTAGATCAGCCCTTGCTCCAAGGCGCGAACCACGATTTCGGTGCGGTTTCGCGCCTCCAGCTTATCACTGAGGTTGCGCAGATGCAGCTTGACCGTGGTCTCTTGAATCGAGAGTGCGCGGGCAATCTCTTTGTTGGACGCCCCATGCGCCAAGCGCTGCAGCACCTGGGCTTCGCGCGGGCTGAGGGTGCCCGTGGCTTTCTTGATCGTCTCTTGCTCCTTGGGGTCGCGGATCATGGTCGAGGGCACATAGCGCTCGCCGGCGACCACGAGCCGCAAAGCATTCACCAGCGCCTTGCCGGCCAGGGTCTTGGGCACGAAGCCGCGTATGCCCAGCTCGTAGGCCTCATCGATGTCGGACTGCGAGATGGCACCCGAGAGCAGCACGATCGGAAGATCGGGGTAGAGCTCGCGCACACGGGAAATACCGGAAAGGCCCCGCATTCCCGGCATCCGCAAATCCAGGACGATGACGTCATAGTCCTCCTCTTCCAAGAGACCGAGAGCAGCATTGAGATCGTCGACAGCGCGCACATTGATGGCCGGGTCGTCGCGCGAAAGTATCGCGATCATACCGTCTCGAACCAGATCATGATCGTCTGCCAAGAGCACGTTCATCAACTGCCACCTTCACTCCGCCAACAGGGACTGAAGCGCATCCAGATCGACTGGCTTCCTCAGCACGCCCACCACATTTCCGGGTAGCAATCCAAGGCTGCGCCTCAAGCCAGTGAAGATAATGATAGGCAGATCTGGGCGAATAGCCAGGCACCGTTCTGCAAGTTGGGTTCCTTCCATGATCGGCATCTGCTGATCTGAAACGACCAGGTCCCAAATCGCCGGATCGTCCTCGATCAGGCCCAATGCCTCTTCAGGCGCATCCAGAAGATCGGCACGATGGCCTTGACTCTCCAGCATGGCGACCAAGCCCTCGCCGGCCAAGGGATCGTCATCGACAACGAGAATTCGTGCAGAGCTAGGAAGGTTCATGCGATAACGCGGTAAGACCAGTTGCGCCCTGGTTCCATACCCGGGCGTGCTGTGCAATGCGATGAGACCATCGTGCGCGTGGGCGACCGATTCCGCTGCCGAGAGTCCGAGGCCGCGCACCGACTCGCCGCCCTTGGTAGAGAAATCCGCTTCGAAGGCCCGTTCGATAACCTCTTGCGTCATGCCACAGCCACTGTCTTCGACGGCGAGGCAGGCCTGCACAGGCGAGCTGGGTTGATGGCCTCTTGTTGCCGACACCTGCCAGTCGCCGCGCAAGTCGCTCGCGGCGCTGATTTCGGAGATGGTGACTTCGATACTGCCGCGCTCTTTACCCAAGGCCTCGCGCGCGTTCACCAGGAAGTTCAGGACCATCTGTCCCAACTGAGCGTGGTCGCCCAACACCGGAATCGACGGTCGCGAGGCGCGCAAACGCAGCGCTTGGTCGGGTTCCAAGGTGGCACGCACCATATCGCTGGTATCGCGCGCCAAGCGGACCAAGTCCACCCTGCCCCGCGTGAGCGAGCGTTCGCTCTCAGAAGCCTGAAGCCGCTTGATAATCCCTTCGGCGTGGCCGACCGCACTGCCGATCTTGCCCAAGAGATCGCGACCGCTGTTGCTCAACCTCTGATCGCCTTCCAGGGCATGTTGAAAGGCCGAAATGGCAGCGAGCACGTTGTTGAAGTCATGCGCCACCACGCGCGCCAACTGGCCCACTGCTTCCATACGCTCAGCCTCGTAGAGGCGTTGCATGACGCGCCGCTGTTCGGCTTTGGCCCGCAGCTCTTCGGTGACGTCGCGCATAACCCAAAGGATACCGCCACCTGGCAATAGGTTCAGCGAGAGCTCCTGATCAATATGCGTGCCGACAGAATCAAGCGCGCGCGCCTTGCCGCTCCAGGTATTGAAGTCTCTCAAGATCGGCAGAATTTCACTTTCCAGGCGGTCGCGCTCCTCCGAATCGTAAAGCGACCGCCAGGACTTGTCGATCAGCTCCGCCGCATCGCCATACTTCAACAAACGCGCATAGGCAGCATTGGCATAGTCGAACAAACCCAATTGATCGGTGATAGCGATCCCGTCCGCAGCCTCTTCGATGGCGGCCAGGCGCCATTGCAGTTGCGATTCTGCCGCCCGAATGTCGCTGATGTCGCGATGGACAGAGATTCGCTGGCCGGCCTCGGTCTCCTGCTCGATGATGCAGACGAACTTGCCGGAAGCCGTGATCCGCTCCCAGCGGTCCGACCCGCCGCTCTTGTCGCCGCCCCCGCCCGGCGCCGGCAGGCGTCTGCTGCCGCTGGTGAACGCCCCCCTGGTTATGATGGCGTGCCAGAGCTCGCCCTCTTCCATGCCAGGCTGGCAGATCTCTTTGGCTTCGGGATAGATTTCATAGAAACGCCGGTTGGCCAGGATCAGCTTACCTTCCTGGTCGAACAACAGCAGACCGTCATCCAGAGACCTAAGCGCATCGGTCAAGGCCGCTTCGGCTGCCTCGGCCCGCACGCGCGCCTGATAGAGCTCGTTGCTCTTGTCTTCCAACAGTCGTTCAGCTTCTTGCCGAGCTTTGACCTCTCGCGTCAGCTTGCGATCCAACAGCTCTTCGGGATCCATATCGAAGCCTTTCTTCGCGTAGCGAACGCAGGCGCCGCCTCCCTAACTCGCGGGCAACTTCACCCTGAAGCGCGCCGCGTGCCCGTCGAAGGGCGCTAGATCCTCACGGACGACATCAGTCGTCGTCGCCATGTAATCCAGAATGCCCAGGATAAGCCCTTCGGCAAGATCGGCCAAGGGGCACTGCGAGCGGTAGCTGATTTCTGCCCAGCCATCCTCTGCAACGTCAAAGGCAAAAATGGGCGAAATAGAGCCAGGATACAGCTTCTCAAGATTGGTATGGATGAGATCTTGCAGGGAGGCGAGGATAGTCTCCAGGCTGGTCGGAGCCTTACTGTTTTGCGCCTGCATTTCGATCACGTAAGGCATCGCGCGCCGACCGGATGCGATCAGGATCTCCTTGCGCGCAACCTCGCTCACAGCGCAGAGCGCATCTGCAAGCGCTATCAGCTCCTCGACGGGATAGTGGCCGACCGCCGTATAGGCGCCCTGACTGGGAAGGTCCGCTTTCTCCAACATTCTCTCAACGGCCAGCGAACCGAAACGCTCTTCGGCGTATCCCATCAGTGCCCTGAAAACATAGCCTCTCACTCTAGTTGCTCCGACAGGCACCAGCCCGCCTTTCATGTCCGAAGGGTTGACGAACATACCGCTGACAATACGACTTTGTTAGCCTGGCCAAAAGGCGAGGTTTTGCATGTCTCCGGACAACTGTCATTTGACCCCCAGAGAGGGGGCAGGTTAGGTTGTTCCGTACTTGTTACGTTAGCTTTGGTCTGCACCGGATCAATCCGGTCACAAAATGAGGGTGACATGGTCAAGAAGTTGACATTTTCCGCCGCCATCGCCGTAGGCTGCCTGCTGTCGGCCGCGCCACTGGCCGCCGAGACCTTGGTGGTTGGCAACTGGGACGGCTACATGCCGCCGGACCTGCTCGAGAACTTCGCCAAGGAGCAAGGCATCGAGGTCGAATTCACGCCGCATGCGACCAACGAAGAGATCATGGGCAAGTTCATGACCAACCGTGGCGAAGGCTACGACGTGGTTTTCCTGTCCAGTCCCTTCGCCCAGGCGCTGAACAAGCTGGGGCTGGTTGCCGAGCTGGACCATGCCATGATCCCCAATCTGGCGAACTACTACGAAGAGGCCCGCGCGCTGCCGCACGATCCGGGCAATCGCTATTCGGCGCCCTATTCCTGGGGCACGACGGGCCTCTGCTATCGCGAGGACCTGGTCGAGGGGACGCCGGACAGCTGGAACGACCTCTTGGACCCCAGCCCGGCGAACAAGGGCAAGGTCACCATGCTGCAGACCGACCGCTGGCTGATGCAGCCGGCTCTCTTCATGCTGGGCTATTCGGTGAACGAGACCGACCCGGAGAAGCTGGCCGAGGCGCGCGATCTCTTGATCAAGGCCAAGGAGGGCCTGCTGGCCTACGACGACACCACCTTCTATTCCAAGCTGGTTTCCGGCGAGGCGGTGCTGGTGCAGGGTTGGGACGGTTGGTGCAACTATGGCATCGCCGAGACCGACCAGATCAAGTTTATCCTGCCCAAGGAAGGTGCGGACCTCTGGGTCGATACCATGATCATCCCGGCCGCTTCCGAGAACAAGGAACTGGCGCACGCCTTCATCGACTATGTGCTGCGTCCCGACGTTCACTCCTGGGTCGCATCCAACATTCTCTACAAGGTGCCAAACGAGGCAGCGATGGCCGAGGTCGATCCGGCCCTGATCGAGACCTTCCCGAACCTCGGCATGACGCCGGAAGAGCTGATGAAGCTGGAACTGGTGGAGGATTTGGGCGAAGGCCAGCGCGCCTTCACCCGTAGCGTCCAAGAGGTGCTATCGGCCAACTGACCATTCGGCCGAAACCCACGTGATGCGGGTTTCGGCCCTTCAATCCCCCGGATGAGACGTCCCAGCGCCTCGCTCTTGCTGATGGCGCCCGGCCTCGGCTGGCTGGCGCTGTTCCTGGTCGTGCCGGCCGTCATCGTCTTCCTGCTCGCCTTCTTTCAGCGCGGCATCTACGGCGGTATCGACTATCTCTTCACCCTGGAGAACTTCGAGCGGGCGATCGACCCGCTCTACCTCTCGATCCTCTGGCAGTCGGCCCTGGTAGCCGGACAAGCCACCTTGATCGCACTGTTGATCGGCTACCCCGCCGCCTATGCCATCGCCCGCGCCGGTCCGCGCTGGCAGGCAGTGCTGCTGGTGCTGGTCATGCTGCCCTTCTGGAGCAACTTCTTGATTCGGACCTATGCCTGGATCGTGCTGCTCAATCGCAAGGGCATCATCAACGAGAGCCTGCTGTCCTGGGGCCTGACCAACGAGCCCCTGGCGCTGCTCTATAACCAGGGCGCCGTGGTGACCGGCCTGGTCTACAACTACCTGCCCTTCGTCGTGCTGGCGGTCTACGCCTCGCTGGCGCGCATGGACCGCAGCCTGCTGGAAGCCTCGGAGGACCTGGGCGCACCGGCTTGGCGCAGCTTCCTGCGCATCACTCTGCCGCTCTCCTTGCCGGGTGTCGCCGCCGGGGCCATCTTCGTCTTCGTGCTGTCGATCGGCAACTTCATCACCCCCGACCTGCTGGGCGGCGGACGCATCCAGATGGTCGGCAACCTGATCTACGATCAGTTCCTGACCGCACGCGACTGGCCCTTCGGTGCGGCGCTCTCCATGGCCTTGATCGCGATCATGCTGTTGCTGCTGTTCGGCCAGGCCTTGCTGGTGCGCCGGGCCAGTGCGCGCCGTGCGGAGGCGTGAGAACAATGGCACGCTCCTGGCCCCTCTCGCTGCATCTCTTGGCCGTCTATGTCTTTCTCTATGGCCCGATCCTCCTGCTGATGGTGCTCAGCCTGAACGAATCCGGCCTGCCGACCTCCTGGTCCGGGTTGTCCTTCCGCTGGTACGAGGCCTTGGCCGAGAACAGCGCGATCCAGCGCGCCGCCATCAACAGCCTGATCGTCGCTGCGGTCTCGACCGTGATCGCCACCACGCTCGGCACCCTCCTGGCGCTGGGAGTCGAGCAGCGGCGCGGCTCTGCCGGGCTGGATGCCCTGCTCTTCGCCCCGATGATCGTCCCCGACATCGTGCTGGCCATCGCGCTTCTGTCCTTCTACTACATCCTCAACTTCTCTCTCGGTCTTCACTCCATCATCCTGAGCCACGTGGTCTTCAACATCGCCTTCGCCTGCGCCGTCGTGCGCGCCCGCCTGAAGCATTTCGACTGGGCCATGATCGAGGCCTCGGAGGATCTGGGCGCGCCGCCCCACATCACCTTCTTCCGCGTCACCCTGCCGGCGATCCTGCCGGGCGTGGTCGCGGCGGCCTTGCTGGCCTTCACGCTTTCGATCGACGAGTTCATCATCGCCTTCTTCACCGCCGGTGCCGGGCAGGCCTCCACCACCTTGCCGATGCAGGTCTATTCGATGATCCGCTTCGGCGTGACGCCGGAGATCAATGCGCTGGCGACCCTCTTCCTGCTGACCAGCTTCACCCTGGTGCTGATCGCCCAGCGTCTCAGCGGCCGGCGTGGGAGCCTGACGTGAGCGCGCTGGTCTCAGTCGAGCAGGTCGTGCGGTCCTTCGGCAGCGTGACCGCCGTCGACGCCGTCTCTCTGGATCTGGCCGAGAACGAGTTCTTTGCCCTGCTGGGCCCTTCCGGCTGCGGCAAGACCACCCTGCTGCGCCTGATCGCCGGTTTCGAGCAGCCCGACAGCGGCCGTATTCTGATCGCCGGCCAAGACGTGACCCAGATCCGGCCCCGGCAGCGCCCGGTTAATCTGATGTTCCAGTCCTACGCCCTCTTCCCGCACATGACGGTGGCCGCCAATGTGGCCTATGGGCTGGAGATGGAGCGCCTGCCCAAGGCGGAGATCCGCCGCCGCGTCGGCGAGGTCCTGGAGATCGCCGCGCTGACGGAGCTGGCCAGACGCAAGCCCGAGCAGCTCTCCGGCGGACAGCGGCAGCGCGTGGCCCTGGCGCGCGCCCTGGTCAAGCGGCCCAAGGTGCTGTTGCTGGACGAGCCTCTGGCTGCCCTGGACCGCCAGCTGCGCGAGCAGATGCAGCTGGAGCTGAAGCGTCTGCAGCATGAGGTCGGCATCACCTTCTGCATCGTGACCCACGATCAGGAGGAGGCACTGGTCATGGCCGACCGCGTGGCCCTGATGCAGGCCGGCCGCATCGCCCAGCTCGGCCCACCGCAGGAGCTCTACGAGCATCCCGCGACCCACTTCGTCGCCAGCTTCATCGGTCGGATGAACTTCTTTGAAGGCACGGTGACGGCCGAGGGCCTGCAGCACCCGAGCCTGGGTCTGCTGCACGGCGCACGCCCGCCGGACCTGGCAATCGGCGAGAGTGCATCGCTGGCGGTCCGCCCGGAGCGTCTGGCACTGGATGCAGAAGACAAGGCAAACCGACTGAGCGGTCGGGTGCAGGAGATCTCTTACCGCGGCGGCGACCTCTTGATCCAGGTGGCGGTCCAGGGCCTTGAAGAGCCGCTGACGGCGCGCCTGGGCATCGAGACCCTATCCAAGAATCCAGAGGTCGGCGCCGCCATCACACTCGGCTGGAGCGCCGACCACTCCCGCTTGCTGTCGAACGGCTAGGCAGCGGAGCACCGAGAAAACATACTGCTATCGACAAGGAGGTGAGACATGACCGCAAAGACCATCGCATTCTTCCCGGAAGCCGCCTTCGGACCGGCGCTCAATTCCGTCGGCATCGCGCAGGCCTGCGAGGCCATGGGCCATCGCGCCGTCTTCCTGACCGATCCCGGCTTCACCGGCGTCTTCGAGGGCTATGGCTTCAAGGAGGTGCCGATCCCCATGTCGGAGCCGATGGAGCCGGAGGAGATGGCGAAATACTGGTCCGACTTCATCAACGGCCATATCCCCAACTTCAACAAGAGCCCCTACGAGCAGGTCGGCACCTACGTGAAGGACTGTTGGGAGGCCATCGTCTCGACTTCCGTCTGGGCTGAGAAGACTCTGCCGGCCGCCCTGGAAGAGCTGGACCCGGACATGGTCTGCGTCGACAACGTGATCCTGTTCCCCGCCATCAAGCGCTTCTGCGAGGCCAAGGGGCGCCCCTGGGTGCGCATCATCTCCTGCTCCGAGAACGAGATTCCGGACCCGGAGATCCCGCCGCACCTCTCCGGCTGCGGTGAGAACGACAAGGCCTGTTTCGAGGCCTTCGACACGCACTTCAACGCGACGGTCAAGGAGATCCACGAAGACTTCAACCGCTTCCTTGGCGAATGCGGCGAGAGCCCCTATCCGCTGGGCCAGTTCTTCGAGGCCTCGCCGCACATGAATCTGCTGCTCTATCCGGAGCCTGTCATGTTCAAGCGCTCCAAGCCGCTGGACCCGGCACAGTTCCAATACCTCGAGGGCTGCGTGCGCGCCGAGGCCGCCTACGAGATTCCCGCCTTTGCCGCCAATCAGGACAAGCCGCTGATCTACCTCTCCTTCGGCTCGCTTGGCTCGGGCGACACTGACCTTCTCAAGCGGCTGATCGCCAGCCTGGGCCGGCTGCCGGTCCGCGCCCTGGTCAATGTCGGCGACTACATCGACGACTACGAGGCACCGCCGGCCAACGTGCATCTGGACAAGTGGTATCCCCAGCCCTCGGTCATCGAACAGGTCGATGCCGTCATCCATCACGGCGGCAACAACTCCTTCACCGAATGCCTCTACTTCGGCAAGCCGGCGCTGATCATGCCCTATGTCTGGGACGGACACGACAACGCCACGCGTGTGCAAGAGACAGGCCACGGCCTGAAGATGCACCGTGCGAACTGGAGCGAGGAGGAATTCGCCGCCGCCATCGACAGCCTGCTGAACGACCAGGCCATGCAGGCCCGCCTGGCCGCCACCAAGGCCCATATGCAAAGCCAGCGCGGGACGGAGAAGGCGGCCAAGATCCTCAACGGTCTCTTGGGAGCATGACGCAGATGCCGGTTGCCAAGCTGGATCACCCACGCAAGCTCGAGGAACTGAAGGACTGGGGGCCGGTCCCGACCATGCTGGAGGGGCAGTCCGTCACCTCCGGCGTGCTGCTGCATCGCAACGAAGACGGCTCCAGCGAGTGCGGGATCTGGGTCTGCACGCCCGGCACCTGGGCCTGCCATGTCGAGCGCGACGAGTTCTGCCACTTCCTGGAGGGGCACTGCACCTACACCGGCGAGGACGGCCAGGTGATCGAGATCGCACCGGAGAGCGTCGCCTTCTTTCCGGCCGGCTGGAAGGGCACCTGCGTGGTCAGGGAGACCGTGCGCAAGGTCTACATGATCCGCTAGACCATGCTGCAGGGCTGGACACCCGCCGCGCGGGCAGAAAAAGCGATGGTCGACGAGGCGGCCATCCGTCGTTATCGCCTGCAGCGCCTCCGCGACCAGCTCGACCGCAGCGATCTGGCAGGCCTGCTGCTCTTCGACCCGATCAACATCCGCTATGCCACCGGCAGCCGGAACATGCAGGTCTGGACCATGCACAACCACTGCCGCTATGCCTTTCTGGCAAACGGCGGACCGCTTGTGCTTTTCGAGCTGCCGACCGGCCATCACCTGGCACGCGGCATCGAGGTGATCGACGAGATCCTGCCGGCCAAGACCTCGGACTACTTGATCTGCGGCGACCGTAGCCGACACTTCGCCGGCCTCTGGGCGCAGGACATCGTCGATCTGATCGGCAAGCACGGTGGCGGCAATCGCCGCCTGGGCATCGATCGGGCCGACTTGCTGGCCGTCGAGGCGCTCAGGGCACAGGGGATCGAGCCCGAGGACGGCAAGGGCGTGATGGAGCTGGCGCGGGCCATCAAGTCGCCGGAAGAGATCCATGCCCTGCGCCACGCCAAGGATGCCTGCAGCGATGCCATCGCCAGCCTGAAGACGCAGGTCAGGCCCGGCATGCGCGAGAGCGATGCACTGGCGATCCTGGCCGCCGAAAACGTCGCGCGTGGCGGCGAATACATGGAGACCCGCCTGCTGACCTCCGGCCCGCGGACCAACCCCTGGTTCCAGGAGACCGCGGACCGCGTGATGCAGGAGGGCGATCTGCTGTCCTTCGACACCGACCTGATCGGCCCCTACGGCTTCTATGCCGACATCTCGCGCAGCTGGGTGGTCGGAGAAAAGCCGCCCAGCGACGCCCAACGACGGCTCTATGCCCTGTCGCACGAACAGCTGCAGCACAACATCGCCCTGCTGCAGCCCGGCCTCTCCTTCCGAGAATTCTCCGAGCGGGCCTTCGCCCTGCCCGAGCCCTATCTGGCCAACCGCTATGCGGACCTGCTGCATGGCTGCGGCCTGGCCGTCGAGTACCCCTTCATCCTCTATCCTGAGGACGCCGACCAGGGCGGCTATGACGGCCGTTTCGAAGCCGGCATGGTGGTCTGCATCGAATCCTACGTCGGTGCCGAGCGTGGACCGGAAGGTGTCAAGCTGGAACAGCCGGTCGCCATCACCGAGCAGGGCCCTGTCTTGCTGACCGATAGTCCTTTGGAAGAGGCCTATTTATAGATCGCGGCAGAAGAACAGCGACGCAACACTCAATGAACACATCGACAGTCACGAGGGATTCCGCTTATCTGTCTTGCGACGGTGTCGTTATCAGGAGATTGTTTCGCCGTGAAAGTGTCGCGGGCTATCCCTATTCTTCTATTGATGGGCCTTGTCGCCTGCGACGAGGCGGCACCGCCGGAACCTGAAAAGGTCGTGCGGGCCATCCGCTCGTTGGAGGTGGTCGATCGCAGTTCCGGCCAATTGCGTCGCTTTCCCGGCGTGGTGCGCGCGGTCGACGTTTCCAACCTGGCTTTCGAAGTCGCCGGCAACACCCGCGACGTGCAGGTCTCGCAAGGCGATCAGATAACCCGCGGCATGGTTCTGGCGACCCTGGATCCATCCACCTACCAGTTGAACGTCGAATCGGCCGAAGCCGACGTAGGGCGCGCCCAGGCAGAGCTGAACGAGAAGACCAACGAGTTCGACCGCCAGCAGAAGCTCTATTCCAAGGGGTGGGTGGCAAAAGCCGCACTGGACCAGGCGCAGGCCGCCTACGAAAGTGCCTCGAACCAGCTCGACTATGCCCGCTCCAGACTCAATCTGGCCAAGCGCGACCTGGACAAAACGACCCTGAAGGCGCCCTTTGACGGGGTAATCGCCACCCGTCTGGTTGAACCCTTCCAGGAAGTCGCACGCGGCGAGGTCGTCTTCGAGGCCTATGTCGAAGAGGCGATGGAGGTAGCGATCAACGCCCCGGAGACGGTGGTCAACCAGATCGAACAGGGCTTGCCCGGCCTCGTCGTCTTTCCAACGGAACAGATTGGTACCTTGAACGGCCGGGTGACCGAAATCTCGTCGTCGGCCAACGAGGCCAATACCTTCGAGGTCGTGGTCACCTTGGACGAAGCGCCAGCCGCGGTCCGGCCCGGCATGTCGGCGACGGTTGAACTGATCCTGGCAGGAGACGGCGGCGACAGCGCCTTCCTGATACCGCTGTCGGCGATCCTGCCGGGCGAGCAAGCCGGGCAAGGCTATGTCTTCGTCTATGAACCCGACAGCTCAACGGTCCGCAAGCAGTTGGTGTCAGGCGGCGGCGTCCAGGACAATCTCGTGATGGTGCGCGAGGGCATCTCGACCGGAGACATCATCGCCACGGCCGGCGTGACCTTCCTGCGCGACGGGCAGGAAGTGCGTCTGGCTGGCGAACGCTAGAGGGGCGCGGCCGATGGACGGCATCACCCGCTTCTCGCTCGGCAATTCCCGCACCACCATCGCGATGATCCTGCTGATTGTGTTGGGCGGTCTGTGGAGCTTTTTCGACTTCCCGCGGCAGGAGGATCCGCCCATCGTCATCCGCGAGGCGGTGGTGACGGCCTTCTTCCCCGGTATGCCGCCCGCAGAGATGGAACAGCTCATCACCCGGCACATTGAGGCCGAGATCCGCACCATGCCGGAGATCGATGAGATCACGTCCGACACTAAGACGGGCGTGGTGGTGATCCATGCCGAGACGCGCGACGAGTACAACGACCTGCCGGAAATCTGGAAGCGCCTGCGCAACCGCATGGATGACCTGGCGCGCAGCCTTCCACCGGGCACAGTCGGTCCCTTCGTCAACGACGAGTTCGGCCTTACCGCAATCGCCACGGTCGCCCTTTGGGCCGACGGCTTTTCCATGGAAGAGATGCGCCAGGTTGCCCAAGAAATCCGCGACCGCCTGTACGTTCTGGACGGCATCCGCAAGGTCGAGCTCTATGGCGTCCTGCCGGAAGAGATTACACTCAAGTTCTCGAATCTCAAGCTGGCGCAGGTGGGTGTCTCCACTACCGACCTGGTCGCTGCACTGAAGCAGCAAAACGTGGTCCTCCCCGGCGGCAGCCTGGACGTGGCCGGGCAAGAGGTCATTTTGCGGGCGACCGGCAAGTTCGAGAACCTGGACGAACTGCGCCAGGCCCTGATTCCGGCCAAGGATGGGACCACCCTGGTACCGCTGCGCGACATCGTCGAGATCCAGCGCGGCTACAAGGATCCTCCAGATTCTCTAGCCTACTTCAACGGTGCCCCGGCGATCGTCATCTCGGTCGCCATCACGCCCGGCGTCAACTCCGTTGCCTTCGGCGAAGAGCTGACTGTGCTGCTGGAGCAGCTGGAGAACGAATTGCCGATCGGCTTTGTTCTCGACTATGCCACCTTCCAGCCGGATCTGGTCGTTGTGGCGGTCGACGGCGCACTCTCAAACGTCTACCAGACCTTGGCGATCGTGCTGGTGGTGGTGATGTTGTTCTTGGGCTTGCGCACCGGCCTCATCGTCGGCTCCTTCGTGCCGATTACCATGCTGTTCGGTCTTCTGATCATGGCGCCCTTCGGCATTGAGCTGGAGCGAGTCTCCATAATCTCGGCCATCGTCGCGCTGGGCATGCTGGTCGACAATGCCATCGTCGTGGCCGAGGACATCCGCAGCCGCATGGAGCGCGGCGAGGAGCGCAAGCAAGCGGCCAAGGCGTCGGGGAAAACCCTGGCGGTGCCCCTTCTCACATCCTCGCTCACCACCATCCTGGCCTTTACACCCATGTTTCTGGTGACCGGCCAAACCGGCGAATATGTCTTCTCGCTGCCCATGGTGGTGACCATCCTGCTGCTGGGGTCCTGGTTCCTGGCCATGTACATGACGCCCTCCATGTGCGTCTGGTTCATGAAGGTAAAAACCAAGGCGCCGAAGAACCAGGAATCGGCACCGCCGAAACCCAACCGCTTTACCCAGGGCTTCGCCAACCTGCTTCGGCTCGCGCTCAGGTTCCGACTGGTCGTCATAGTGCTCACCATCTGCCTACTCGCCGGCGCCGGCGTGGCGGCCACCGGCCTGGTCAAGAGTTTCTTCGGCACCAGCGAGCGCAATCAGCTTCTGGTCTATGTCGACCTGCCGGCCGGTTATCGCATCGACGCGACCCGGGACACGGTGGAAGCAATAAACGACTGGCTGTCGAACGAGGAAATCAATCCGGAGGTCGCCAGCACCATCGCCTATGTCGGCACCGGCGGTCCGCGCTTCTTCCTCTCGCTCTCGCCGGTCGACCCCGATCCGCATGTGGCTTTCATGATCGTCAACACGCAGACGGCTGCCGACGCGCCGATCATGCGCGACAGGCTGCAGAGCTATCTCAACGCCAACTATCCCAACGTCAATGGACGGGTAAAGGAGATGTGGCTGGGCGCAGCGGAACCGGGATTGGTCGAGTTCCGCATCTCTGGTCCCAATGCCGAAGTGATTTTCGAGAAGGGGCAGCAACTGGCCGGCGACCTGAACAACCTTCCAGGCATCGCGTTCGTGCACAACGATTGGCAGAACAAGGTGCTGCAGGCCCAGGTGGTTGTCGATCAGACGCGGGCAAGGCGCAACGGAATCACCTCCGAGGACATCGCCCTGTCGCTGGAAGCCTTCCTCGATGGCCGCGACGTGACCGAGTTCCGGCAAGGCGATCAGGCCATCCCGATCACGGTCCGGGCCGCCGACCACGATCGCGACGTGCTGGGCGATCTCTGGAATCTCAACGTCTTCTCCAGCCAGAACAACACCAGCGTTCCCCTGACCCAGATCGCCGATGTGCGCGGCATCTGGCAGTTCAGCCGCATTGCCCGCTTCAACCAGCAAAAGACCGTCACCATCTCCGCCAGGCACGAAGAACTGAAGGCAACACAGCTTGTCGCCGCCATGGAAGACGCGATCGAAGCCCTCGATCTGCCGGCTGGCTACAAGATCGAGATCGGTGGCGAAATCGAGGACTCGGCGGAATCCAACGAGAAGCTCTTCGGGCCGCTGCCGGTCTGTATTCTGGGGATCTTCCTGCTGCTGACCTGGCAGTTCAATTCCTATCGCCGGCCGTTGATCATCTTCCTGACCATCCCCATGGCTTTCTCCGGCGCCCTGGTCGGCCTGCTGGTCTTGAAGGCACCCTTCGACTTCTTCTCGATCCTGGGCTTCCTCAGCCTGGCGGGCGTCATCATCAACAACGGCATCGTGCTGATCGACCGTATCGATAGCGAGCGTCAGGTGACCTTCGACGTCTTCGAGGCAGTGATCGCCGCCACGGTCTCGCGCTTCCGGCCGATCATGATGTCGGCCATCACCACGGTCTTGGGCGTCATGCCCATCATCCTGGTGCGCGACCCGCTGTTCTATTCGCTGGCCTGCGTGATCGCCTCAGGTCTGGCGCTGGGTACCATCCTCACCCTGGTCGTCGTCCCGGTGCTCTACGCCATCTTCTTCCGGGTGAAGCCGGAGAAAGACCTGGCCGAGGAGCCGCTGCCGGACCACTACGACTTTTTGAACCAGCCTTCAAAGAGCTAGGCTCCGGAGGGATTGCACCTTCTTGCGAAAGTGGAGATCATGGCGCCAACAGCAGTTCGCGAGGAGCACCATGTCCGAGCTTCAAACCATAGGGATTTCCGCCCTCTTCGACGGAGAGTCGGCGGCTATCGCAGCGGTCGACCGGGCCATCGCTCGGGCCATCGAAACCGAAGGCGGCTTTGGCATAGCCGAGTTTCCGGGTGCCGAAGACCTGGATCGTCGCTCGCGCGCGCTGCTGCGCTTCTTCGATCTCACAGAGGACGAGAAGCGTCAGGTCGCCACCCAGGCCATAGAACCGGCGGGCCAACGCATCTATCGCGGTTATGTCTGCAGCTTCGACCCGCAGAACTGGGCCCACAACGAATTCTTCGACATCGGGCCGGACGACCCGGTCGGCGGTCCCGCGGTCCCCGGCATGGAGATCTTCGCCGAGACCAACATCTGGCCAGAGCGCGAGCCCGTCCCAGGCTGGCGCGCCCTCATGCGCCGACATCATCGCGACCTGCAGCGTGTCTCCCTGGCGGTGATGTTCTCGGCCGGCCGCGCCTTCGGCTTTGAAGAAGCGGCCTTCAAGGCCCGCTTCCTCGGCGGTAACTCAACCCTCAGACTGCTGAACTACCCGCGCCCGCCGAGGTCTGTACAGGAAAAGGAACGAGCACTCGAGATGCGCCTCGACGAGGCCGGCGAGATGCTGGCCGCCGGACGCCACTGCGACGCTTCGGGACTCTCCCTGCTTTGGCAGGACAGGCCGGGGCTGCAGGCCGAAGCACCCGACGGCACCTGGCGTGACATCCCCTCGACGCCCAACTCGATCTCGGTCCATCTGGGCGACGTGCTCTCGATCATGACCGAGGGCAGTATCCAGGCAACGCCGCACCGCGTGGTCGATCACGGCGAGACGCGACAGTCCGTCGGCTTCTTCCTGGAGCCGGCGCTCTCGGCGCGTCTGGCACCGTTGAGGACCAGCGATCAGCCCGAGGGGCATCCTAGTGCGGGAACCTATGGCTGGCACTTGATGAACACCTTCCACCAGCGGGACCGGCACAAGGCCTTGGTGCCGGCGCCGCCGTAGGGCGCCGCCCCGCCATCTTGGCCTGACCTGACTACCGGTGTTAGCGTCGAGGCTTGTAATCGATAGAAGGGGCGGGGTTGTCATGTTCAAGCGCGCGCTTTGTGCGGTTGTCGGCGGGCTGATCGCCTGGGTCGGCGTGGCTGGCGCTCAGCAGAACGACTATGGTGGCTATGATATCCTCGGCACTCTGGAATCGACCGAGCGCGCTTATGGCACCGCCCGTGGCTGGACGGTGAGCGCCGCGAAGGATCGCGGCCGTTTCGCCTACTGCGTGGGAGCCTACGACAAGAACGGCTACACCATTCGCATCGGCTATGATGGCCGGCAGTGGCAACTCGCGGTGCCCGGGCGCTCTACTCCCGACTGGGAGGGCACGTTCGAGGTCGATGGAGACCGCAGATTTTCCAGCGGCACGGCTGTGGGGGACTGGACCATTGCCTGGCTGGGACTCGACGAGGTCGACCGCGTGGCGCGCGGCAAGCACGCCGAGCTGACGGGTAGAACGGCCTACTACAGCTTTCCGCTGACCGGCACGGCGGCCACGATCACCAAGATCGAGGAATGTGTCGAGCGCCAAGGCGTGGTGGCCGCCGCACCGGCGGTCCAATCTCGTCCCCAACAGCCCGCAACGCCCCCCAGATCCTTGCAGGGACGCGGAGAAGCCAACTGCTTCACCAAGACCTGGGGTCCCTATCGCTGTCGGATCACCGACCTTGCACCGGAACAGGGATATCACAGGACATCGCGCATCGACCCCATAAACTTCCCCACCGCTCAGAGTTTCTTCGTCAGATACCTCGACTCGAATGCCGAGGTCTGGACAGCTAACCCCGGAGATGCGGCCTGGGGCTATCTCGGGGTCTGGGCTTACCCGCCAGACAATCAAAACTGCATCGAACCGATAGGCTATGGAGCGCAATCGCCGCAGGCGCAAAGCAATCTGGGCCAAAGCGATTGGAACCTCTGCGTCCAATAGCAGGCCGCCTGCAAGCCAGCAAACACCCACAGTGGCTCTTGAGCGGCGGGCGGACACGACAGACCGGACTTTGTATGCGTCCCTTGGTTTAACGTCCCACCCAGATGGTCATCGGCTCGGCCAGTCCGCGGATGCTCTGACTCTTGCGGCATTCAAGATCCCCTTGAAGGCTGCTCGCGGACTGTTCGGCTGCCGCGCGGATCAGATCGTCGCTGACGATCACAGCAGCACCAAGCGGACGGGTCAGGGCCTCCAGACGGCTGGCGATGTTCACCGTGTTGCCGATCACCGCGAACTCCAAGCGGTTGGCGCCGATGTCGCCCAGGACCACCGGACCGTAGTGCAGACCGAAGCCAGCCCGGATCGTCTCCTCGCCGGCAGCCGCACGCTCGGCGTTCCAGCCGGCCAGGACGGCCTGCATGGCCCGCGCGCAGGCCAGGGCATTGACGGCATCCTGACCGCTTGTGCTGGGCGTACCGAAGGTCGCCATCAGGCCGTCGCCCAGGTACTTGTCCAGAGTCCCCTGATGGCGGAAGACCTCTTGCTCCATCAGACCGTGAAAGCCGCGCAGTGTACCGATCACAGCTTCCGGGCTGCGCGTCTGGGCATAGGCGGTGAAGCCGACGATGTCGACGAAGAGCACCGCAACGGTCTGGTTGCGCACCTGTTTCAGCGGTTCGTCGTTGTGCGACAGCTCCTCGACCACGTTGGGCGAGAAATAGCGCGCCAGGTTGCTGCGTTCGCGTTCCAACAGAGCCTGGCGTAGCAGCAATCGGCTGGCCCGGCGTGCGCCGATCGCCAGAGTGACCGCCACGATGCAGAAGACCACGATCTCCTGTACCCGCACCTCCAGGCGCAGGCTGTAGGGGTCGAGGACGGCCACCATGCGCGGATTGTCGGCATAGGCCGCCAGGGCAGGATCGCCCGCCGGCGGCGCCTCTGAAAAAACCGCGATGGCAAGGATGCCCAGGATCCACAGCAGGGCGACCCACGTACCCATCGCCACCACGGTACGCCAGGAGTAGGCCAGGGTGGCACCTGCGAGCAGGACGAAAAAGTAGATGAAGTTGTCGAAGCGATACTGCATCGCCAAGGGCCAGTCGACGGCGGCAAAGGGATTCGGTGCGATGCAGACCAGCAGCATGAGGATGAGGTCGCAGTGGATCAGGGTCAGCTCCGCGCGCGATTGCCCAACCTGGCCGAACTTTCGCTGCGCCCAGCCAATGGCGGCAAATCCCAGAAGCAATGCCTCGTAGTACACAACCTCCCAGGTCGGATTGATGAAGGGTAAGAGCACGGCGATGATCGCCAGCGCGCCCCATCGCGCCTTGACCGCCAGATCCAGAGCCTCTCGCTTATCCCGCTCCAAAGCGTCGCGCGCATGGCGAAGCGCTGCCTCGTCGCCTGGCTCCCACTGGGTCGCTTCCCGCCGTCTTGCGCGCTTCAGCGTGTACTCGGCCAAACTCGTCATGATGCAAACGCCTTCCTTGCCGGGCGCGGCTGAACATCATTGGCTTGCCACCACCCCTCAACTTGGGCAGAAGGCTAGCATGGATGCCTGGCCGCTGATAACGCAGCTCCTGCCCGACCTGCGCGCCTACGCCCGGACCCTGGCCGACACGGCGCAGGACGCCGAGGATCTGGTCGGCGATGCGATCGAGCGCACGATCCGCAGCGACACCTACCCGCGAGAATTGGCGAGCCTCAGGCCCTGGATGTTTCGCACCATCCGCAACCTCGCTTTCGACGAGTTGCGGAAGCGCCGGGTACGCAGGGAATATGCCGCCGGCCTGGCACGTCTAGAGGGGGCAGGCCAAACCCAGGGCCTCTCGGTCGAGGACTCCGCCCTGGTGCGCCGCGCCTTCGAGGGTCTGAACGGCCGTGAGCGCGAGATCCTTTTTCTGGTCGATGTTATGGGTTTCTCCTATGCCGAAGCGGCCTCGGTGCTGGAGGTACCGAAGGGCACGGTGATGAGCCGGCTCAGCCGTGCCAGGCGAGCCTTCATAGAGCGTGTGGATCCCACCCGCAAAGGTGACAAGAGCGTGCAAGGAAAGCAGACCTGAGGATGAGCGGCAGCGAAGAAGACTGGATGCTGTTGAACGCCTACGCCGACGGCGAGTTGAAGGCGCAAGAGGTGGCAGCGCTGACCAAGCGCTTGCGCCGCGAGCCTGCCCTTGCCGCCGAACTCGCCCGCATCCAGGACGCTAAGGCGGCCTTGGCAGGGTTGCGGCCGCAGTCCCGACCGGCCCCTCCGCCGGCACCCAAGCTACGCCGTCCGCTGCGTGCTATGGCTGCCGCCGTCACCCTGCTGGTCGCGATAGGCTTCGCTGGCTACAGCCTGCTCACGGTTCAATCCGCAACGCCGGTCCAACAAGCAGCGACGCCGACACGGCCCGAGCAACGGCCTGCTGACCCTGGGACCGCGATCGCCTTGCCTGCCGTTGCCGGCGGCATCTCCGCCCCCGACCTGTCGGCCTCTAACCTCACTCTGACGAAGATGTCTCTGACCGGAGAGCCTGCAGGCGACCGGGTGACGATGGTCTATCGCGGCGTGAATGGCTGCCGGGTGACCCTGGTCGCACGCCCGAGCAACGCAGAGGCCTTGGCGGAGACCGCCGCCCTGCAGGCCCGCTGGCGCACCGCGCGTGCGCAGTACCTCCTTAGTGCCGAGGGCATGGACCGCAAGCGCTTCGCGGCCATTGCCGACTATGCCGAGGCACAGGTGCGCGCCGCAGAACAGGAAGCGCTGCGGCTGGCACTGATCGAGAGCACGGCAAAGGCCGCGCCCTGCGCCTGAACCGAAGGTTACGGCTCAATTCGTCGAGGGGAAGTTCGGTCGATCGACGTTGTAGTGCTTGGAGAGGTAGTCCAGGACGATGGTCTCGGTCTCGGGGTCCAGCTCTGGCATGCCCTGCTCTTCGACCATCCAGACCAGCAGTTCCTCCCAGGCCTCACGGGTCAGGCCCTGTTGCGCCACGATCATCTCGGAGTGGCAGGCGATACAGCTGTAGTAGGTGTCCTCCACCCCATCGGCGACCACCAAAACGCCGAACTCGCTCTCTTCGGCGCTTGCAGGCAGTGATAAGGCGAGGCTGAGGGACAGGCCGGCAAGCACCGCCCGGTAGGAAATGACAGACATCGATGAACTCCCATAAGGGCGCGGGAGGAACCCGACGCGGCTCCCCCCCCGACCCCGCTTTTGCTAGACCAAGATGATCGCAGATCGAAACGACCCGCGGTCTGAATCTTGGTCTACTTTCAAACAAGTAGAGTGCGATTCAGACGATAGATCGATTCGATCTATCGTCATCGCGCTCTAGG